>NZ_BSQU01000004.1:0-307257 GCF_030268505.1 Akkermansia sp. NBRC 115031 | reverse complement strand
CCCCAGCTTCATTCAGGCCCTCTTCCGAGTCCCTCCTGCCGCCGGGCTTTTCATCCCGTCGCCGTGTTGGCGTGCCGAGAAGTCTACCATTTTCACCTCCCTTGTCAATTTTTTTCGAGTCGTTTTTGCGGAGATTTTTTTAGCATTCTAAATATTACTGATTATTAACGTATTACATTTTTCTCTTTTCCCGCAAAAAAGACCCCTTTCATCACGAAAGGGGCCTAAACGTTTCAGAATTCTTAAGCTTCCGCCTGTTTTTTCTTCATGGCTACATACTGGTGCATGAGGGGTAATTCCCGGAGTGCATTCACAGCGTCTTTTTTCGCCTGGGCGTAGTCTTTTTTCTCCATGGCCATTTCCATCATGACTTGATAGCAAGCCGCATTATAACCACCGTCATCCCGCGTATTGAAGTCTTTCATGATCTGGAGGGCATGCCGGGCCGCTTGATAGTTGTATCCACGCATTTCATCCGACCCATTCAGGATTTTCAGGAGGTAAGAAGCCAGGGAGTCTTCCTTCGGAAAACGCTTCAGCACCTGGTCTATGATGTCCGCCACCTTTTGGTAGTCCTTCTCCTTCCAGGCTTTCCCCGCCTGAACTTCCGCCACTGTAGAGGCAAACCATCCGTCATCGGCAAATCGCTCGGCGTTTTCCTCAATCAGTTTTCTGTATTCATCAAATTTCTTTTCCTTGCGCAGTTCAAAAGATTTTTTGATGACAGCCTGCAGGGCCTGCTGATGAGCTTTGCGCTTCGCATCCTCCTCAGCAAACCGGTTCTTGTCAAAAGAGTCCCAGAGGGCCGTTTCCGCCACCCACGCGGGCATCCTTTTAATTTCCCCCGCCCACAGCAATGTTCCGTCACGAACGACGGCGGCGGCAGGGAACGAATTAAGCTTCAGGGAATCAAAAAGTTCCATCACGGAATGGTCCGACGGAATACCGACAGGGTAGGCAGTCCATCCTTCCGGACCAGACAGATATTCCTGCATCTGTTTTTGATCCATCGGAATGACACCCAATACCACAGCCTTCACCTTGGGATTGTCCAGAAGACCATATTTTTTCAGGACTACATCAAGCGTTTTCCCCGGAGCTCCATCACTCCACATGCCATTGTTCCTCGCAGCTCCTCTCCAGAAGCTGATAAATACGGTTTTGTCAGAAGGCAAGCCCGTCAGCCCGGGATGATTGAACCAATTCAGCTTGCTGAAAAGGGGCGTGTATTCCTTGTCTTCCTGCACAGGCCCCATTTCCTGCATTTTCCGCGGGGGCTCCGGCTTAATTTCCGCAGCTACCTGGTCCACAAGGGATTGAAACGTCTCCGAATTGCCCGAAAGCTGCTGCAGCTTCGTCCACGCCTTGCTGATGGAGGTCAGGGAAAGCGCCTTTTCCATATCCCGAAGCGCTTCCTTCATGTTGCCCTGCCGCTCCCGGAGTTCACCCATCAGACGCCAGGGAAGGGAGGCTTCCTTGTTGCCTTGCCTTGAGATTTCAATGCAACGGTTCAGGCACCGCTCCACCAGAGCGGCATCCATCTTGCCGGCAGGAACTGATTTTCCCTCCATCAAGGTTCCAGCCACATTGATCTGCACGCGGTAGTTGTCCGGATATTCCTTGCACAAGCTGTCAAGTACCGACTGTGCTTCCTGGAATTCTCCTTTTTCCGCCAGTACGATGAACGGGACCATCTTCAGTTGAATCATCTGATCCTGCTGAAATTCCCTTGAATCCTGGATTTGCTTTAAAAACGCCATGGCTCCCTGTTTTCCTTCTTTCCGGACCACCTCGCCCAGCTTTTTCGAGACTTCCCGATAACGCTTCCACTCACGGGCGCCTGCATCAGAATTTTCCGACGGAAGGGAAGCGGCGGAAAAATCAGGTTTCAACATGGCCTGCATGATTTCTTCCGAGAGTTTTACGGGATGTCCGCGCCAGATGAGTTTACCGTTCTTTACGGCAAAGGCATGCGGAATGCCGTTCACATCCATAGGAGCCAGCCATTTTTCCCTGGTTCTCTTTCCATCCACATCCACCGCCATCGTGTAAGTAAGGGGAGACGGCCGGTTTTTTAAAAATTCCTTCAGAGCCTCCGGAGATTTCCGGTCCATGACATTGACTCCTATGATCTGCATGCCCGGGTTGTCTTTAAATGCCTGATGCAGTTGTTCCATATGAGGCATGGCGGCCAGGCACGGTCCGCACCAGGTGGCCCAGAATTCAAAGATGTATACCTTGTCCTTTTCCCATTCCTTGACAGGCGTTCCCTGCAGCCATACTTCCGGCAATCCCTCCAGGGAAAGGGTGGGAAGAGCATCCGCAGAAGCGGCTGTTTTATTTTCTTTTTTTTCAGGAGAGGCAGCCAGTAAAGGCATTCCCGCAGACATCACAAAAACCGCGGAACACCCCAAGGCGAATAAAGAGGAATTTAACATGATAACACGGTACTCCCGGAACGGGCTTCGTCAAGCCAATAGAAGAAGATGAACCAGAAAGTATCTTTCCCAACGGGCGCTCTTTTTCCGGAACAGCGGTAAAAATACCTTGAAGAAGGAAGAATATTAAACATGAAGTTTTTCGTCTAAAATAAGAAAACAGGCGCTTCCAGGATTCACATTTTTTTGAGTTTCATTGGATTTAGGAAAAACGATTTACCTTTTCGGATACACAAAGACAATATTATTTTCTAAAATAGAAAATATGCCAGAAATGGCTTGCCAGATTTTTCTGAATGCGAAAAATGCGCGCATGGATGAAATGAAGTCCAGCATCAGAAAGTTTCTTGCCCTTACGAAGATGACACGTGACGAGTTCGCCGATCTTTGCGGCGTTAGCAAAAGCCAGGTTGATAAATGGCTTTCTACTGTTCCTATTCCCCGTGCACGACAACGCCTCATCATCAGAATCATGAAAGAGGAGTACGCCAAACACGCACGTTTGGTGCAGACCAAGAACCCGAACAGTATTTATGTTCCCGTTACTCCTCAAAAGTATGAGAAGTTCAGAAATGAAGCGGAACGCCACGGTTTGACCGTTCCGGAATGGGCCAGTGAGGCTTTGGATGCTCTTTCCAGCATCAAGAGCAAAAGTTAAAAGCAGGGTTCAATATCCCGGAACAGTTCCAAGGAAAGAGAAAATAGCGTTTCAAACGCTGCCATCCTATTTTTTCTTTCATCACATAACCTGCCTCAATTCATGTCTGACGACGATATACGCACCATGGTCAAGGAATGGCTGCAATGCCAAAAACGCAAGTCCTACCAATTGGCGGAGGAAATAGGAATCCGGCCCCAGACGTTTTACGCACAGATGAGCGTTCGCAAAATATCGGCCAATACGAAAAAAGCACTTTCCCGAATCATTCCGGAGCTGGCTGCCGATGCGGATTTAAACGCTTCTTCCTCTGAGAAAGAAAACAATCCTGAAAAGCTTAAAATCAAGGAATGGCTCCGCACACACGGTAAAACGCGCCAATGGCTGGCGGAACAATGCCGGGTTTCCGTCCGCACCGTGCACACCTGGTTTGCCTTTCGCGGCAGCATTCCCGTCACCCAGTCCCTTTTCATCGGCAAGCTGATGAGTGAGGGCGAACCCTGGAAGATTCAAATATCAAATACCATTCCCGTGATTTTTTCAGAGACGGAAATGAGCATTATCCACAAGTTTCAGGAACGCCATCCGGAGATCGACCTTCCCATGTACGGCATGCATAAAATTCTGGAGTTGTGCGTAAATGTACTCGTTCAGGATGAATATTCAAATCCGCTCCAAACTTCCGGTTTCATCAGAACCCCAGAGATTTGCACCCGGGAGGCAGAATAAAAAATATTCAGCCTCCCGGTTCCCTTTCTGTGAATACATGCGCTATTGAATGCACTAGCCCCGTGCGCGGACCCATCTCCGGAACGCCTCAGTATTCCCGCCAGTCTGAGCCGTTTCTTTCCATCCAGTATGGCGCCCATTCGGAGGCCCTTCCCTCCCCTTCCGGTGTGATGACGGCAGAAGGATTTTTTAACTACGGCCCCCATTCCATCAGTTCCATCGCCCAACAGGATTGATTGAAGAACAGGAGGCCTCCTTTTCCGTGCACAAGATAAGAACGGGAACTGCTATTTCTTCCGACAACGGAGCAAGACAGCCACACGGGATAATGCCGCTTTATTCAGGCCGCCCATCCACATTTGCACCATTTCCGGCCCCGTTCCACCGTTCTTGCAGGCATGCTTCCACCGATGAAAGAAACTTTTCCCTCACATGAAAGAACCCCGTTTTTCTTAAAAAGAATACGGGGTTCCGAAAGATGGCACGTCCAACTGGATTCGAACCAGTGACCCACTGCTTAGAAGGCAGTTGCTCTATCCAACTGAGCTATGGACGCATGGTGCGGAAAAAGATTAACAGAGTTCATCTCGGCTTGGCAAGCCCGTATCTTTTAAAAGCGCGCTTTCAGCCGCCGGGTCAGCAGTTATCCGGGAAAGAGATTCCTGCCAGGGCAGTCCCGAATTCCCGCACCAGCGGTTCCTGACGGGAGAACATGCGTTCCCGTTCTTCCGGCTCCGTGTCTATGTAGCCGTGCAGGTGCAGGAGACCATGCACCATGTACCGGAAGAGCTCCCTGAAAACCGGCTCATTGAATTCCGACGCCTGCCGGATGGCGGTATCATAACTGACGATGATTTCTCCCATTCCGTCCCCATGCGGGAAGGTGATGACGTCCGTCACCGTGGGATCATTCAGAAAACGGGCGTGCACGTCCCGGATCACGTCATCGTCCACCACGCTTATTTCCACCTCGTCCAATCCGGAGAGGACGGGCACAGGGCCTTCAGGCAATGCCAGCACAGCGGGGAGGCAGGCATCCAGGGCACGGGCCAGGGTATCCGCAACGGACGGACTGAGACGCCCTTCTTCCAGATGATTATAAAGTTCAAGACGCGGTTTCATTTTTCTCCGTATCCGTCCCGTCCTTCTGCTCCACCTCTGCGGGCTTTTCCTGCTGGCCGGCATCGGGCAGTTCCATGATTTCCGGAACAGCTTTGCCTTCCCCTTCCTTTTTCTCCGCTTTTTCCTCTTCCTTCATGGCAGTCACCACAGGAAGAACAGGCTTTTCAATTTTTGCCTCCGGATTGTGGGAAGGATACGCAATGCGGTTGTGGTGAATGCTTTTCAGCGTCTTGATGAAGCTGTTGCGGATTTTCTTGAGATCCCCGAAGGTAAGGCCGCAATCGTCCAAATGGCCGTCCACCACCCTCTGCTTCAGGAGTTCATCCACCCTTTTCTGCATTTCCTCACAGGAGATTTTTCCCATGGAGCGCGTGGCGCTTTCCACGATGTCCGCCAGGCTGACGATGCCCGTTTCCTTGCTCTGGGGGTTGGGGCCCTTGTAGCGGAAGTTGGATTCCACCACTTCCGGCACATCATCCGGAGAGGCCAGTCCGCTTTCCACCCGGCTCAGAATTTCATCCCGGTATTGAAGGGCCTTCCGGTAAAAGAAGTAGGCCAGCGAGGTGCCGTGATGCTGCTCAATAACCTCCACCAGAGGACGCGGAAGGTTGTTCGCCCTGGCCAGCTCCACCCCGTCCTGAACGTGGTCGATGATGATGCGGGCGCTCATGCTGGGCGTGAGCTCATCATGGGGGTTGGGACCGTCCATGATGTTTTCAATGAAGTAGAGGGGGTTCTGCATTTTGCCGATGTCATGGTAATAGGCCGCTACCCGGCATTCAATGGGATTGGCGCCGATGGCTTCCGCCGCCGCTTCCGCCAGCTGGGCGACCATCAGGCAGTGGTGGAAGGTACCCGGGGCTTCCATTTGCAGCCTCTTCATCAGCGGGCGGTTCATGTCCGCCATTTCCAGCCAGGAAATGGGCGTAATGATTTTAAAGACACCTTCTATAATAGGCAGTACGCCGCTGATCAGCACGCTGGTCAGCATGCTTACGCCAAACGCCACGGCCAGGCATACCAGTACGCCTACCAGGTTGTAGTCCCACGCCTGGAGATTGATGACGCCCATGATGCAGCACAATACCATGACGAGCAGCCCCACGAAGAAGCCCGCGCGCAGCAACTGGGCACGGTTCCGCAGGTTATGGGTAAGCAGCACGGTGAGCATGCCGGAGAGGGAGCTCAAGATCCAGAATTGGACCTGCTTTTCCGGTACGTACTGCTCCGGCAGGATGAAGAATCCACCGAGCATGCAGATGGAGATGGTGGCGAACATGCCCAGCAGCGGCCCCAGCAGCACCGTTACAATCAGCGGTGCCATCATATAGGGCAGGTACAGGAGTTCGTTGCCGATGTCGGACGTAATATCAGCCGTCACATGCCGGATAAGGCCAAAGAACAGGAGCTGGACCAGAATGGCCCCCCACGTGACGACAAAGGTTTTGTTTTTCCTGCGCAGGGAACCGGCGCAGAGCCAGTACATGGGCATCAGCGCCAGCGTCACGGAGAAGAGCAGAAAGGCTTCCGACACATGGTGCCAGACGGATTTCCCCCAATGGGGGCTGTAACTGCCCATCCATTGAAGAACGATGAAGACCAGCACGCACAGGCCCACGGATACCGCCAGGCTGGAGTCCAGGCGGTCACCGGGGGAGCGGGGCACGGAGGCCGCCTCTTCCGGTTTTTTTCCTTCTTTTGCCGCTGCTGCGGCATGTTTTTTCAGAAAATGAAACATGATTGATTATTTGGGGTACACTTCGGAAACCTCCGGAATAGTGCCCAGCCTGGCCATCTCCTCTTCAATGAAGGGATTGACACCCTGCTGCACCATTTCCATGGAGACTCTCAGGGCATTGCGGATAGCGACGGGGGTGGAGCTGCCATGCGCAATGATCGTCACGCCCCGGACGCCCAGCAGGGGGCTTCCCCCCACGGAGTCTGCAGAGAGGCGCGCCTTCATGGCGCGGAATGCGCCGGAAGCGCAGGCGGCTCCCATCATGCGGAGCGGGTTTGCCTGAAGTTCCTCCTTTAGCCATTTGCCGAACGCCTTGGCGGTGGCCTCGCAGGTTTTCAGCAGGACGTTCCCGGTAAAGCCGTCCGTCAGCGCCACGTCTATTTCATGTTCAAAGAGATCATGGCCTTCCACATTGCCCACAAATTTAAAAGGGAGCGCGCCGCGCTCCTCCAGATGCTTCAACAGACAAAAAGTTCCCTTGGTAAAGTCCGTTCCCTTTTCATCCTCGGAGCCATTGCTCATGACGCCCACCTTGGGCATCGGCTTGCCGTATACGGAACGCGCCAGAATGCTGGCCATAACGGCATAGCCCACCAGATGACGGGGCTTGGCGTCCGGATTGGCTCCGGTGTCCGTCACATTGCAGACTCCGAATTCATTCGGAAGCTGGGTCACGATGCCCGCGCGCTCCACGCCGTCGAGCAGCCTGAGCTTGATGGTGGCGGCCGCTACGGCCGCGCCCGTGTTGCCCGCGCTGACCACGGCGTCTGCATCCCCGGTCTTGACCAGGTCCACGGAGACGGACATGGAAGAGTTTTTCTTTTTCCTTACCGCCAGCAGCCCGGATTCATTCATTTCCACCACTTCCGCGGCGGGAACGATTTCCACGCGCGGACCGGAAAGCCCCCAGCGGTCACAGGAGCTGCGCACCACCTCTTCCCTCCCCACAAGATAGATTTTTTCAATGAGAGGGAAATCCTGCAGGGCCCGCTTCGCCCCGTCCATGTTAATATCGGGCGCATTGTCGCCGCCCATCACATCCAGTGCAATCTTCATAGTATTTGTTGAAGAAATGTGTTAGCAGAAAAAAAAGCCTGCTTCAAGCAAGTTCAGCCGCTTTGCGGAGCAAAAGCGGCTGGAGAGGTCTACATGGTAGCGCCGCAGTACGGCGATAACTTTCAAGGCAAATGCGGCGCCTGCGGAGCTTACGCTTCCGCCTTCACCACGATTTCCTTGCCGGAGCGGGTCGTGTACGTACCGCAATTGGGGCAGGCGGTATGACCGGGGGTGCTGCTGCCGCAATTCTGGCACTTGCGGAGCTTCGGAGCACGCCATGCCTGCGCGGCAAGGCGGGTACGCTGCTTCATCTTGGACGTTCTGCGCTTAGGTGCTGCCATAATTTTAGTTGGTAAAAAGGTGATTAATGATGATCCCCCAGCTCATTGAGGGCGTCCCACACGCCGCTATTCTTGCTCGGGGCAGAACTGTTTACACCCGTTCCCCCCTCTTTGTCCACTCCAAAATATGGAGTTTTCGCCATACAGTCATTTTCCATGCCTCCGTCCGCACATTTCGGATAGGCAGGAAAATCCAGGACTATTTCCTCCCTCATGGAGTCTGAAACGTCCACAACACTCTGTGCGTCAATTTCAAAAGAGGCGGCAAAATCGCTTACCTCCACCACGTAGTCAAAGTAGCCCAGGCAGCGCACGCAACGGAATTTGAACGGAGCGGAAATATTGCCCCGTACGAATAATTCGTTTTCAAATCTCTGCACCTGCAAGTCAAAAGCAAGAGGCCCAATGGAAGTAACCTCTTCATCATCGATGCCGAAGATTTCGGAATCCAGCTCACCGCTGTATTTTTTCCCCGCTTCCGGCAAGTTTTCAAGCTCTACCAGCAATCTTTTCATGAATGCATCTTACAGGCAGACTCCACGCCTGACAAGCAGACAGGGCGGCACCATCCCCGGAAAAGGGCAGGAATGACACATCCCCTCCCTCCCACCGGCGGCGCTAATTCCGCTCCGGCCTAACCGGGAGGCCATTCCAGCTTGCGGCCTGCCAGCAGGTGCATGTGCAGATGGGGTACCGCCTCTCCGGCGTCCGGGCCGTTGTTGATGACCAGGCGGAAGCCGCTTTCATCCAGGTGGAGGGTCCGTGCAATCCGTCCGGCGGCCAGCATCATATGGCCCAGCAGGGCGGCGTCTTCCTCCCCTGCACCGGAAAGGCGGGGAATGGGTTTGCGAGGAACCAGCAGCAGGTGTTCCGGAGCCTGGGGGCTGATGTCCCGGAAGCAGACGCATTGTTCATCCTGGTACACGATGTCCGCAGGGATTTCCCCGGAACAGATTTTTTCAAATAACGTAGCGGCCATAAGTTCAAAAAGGGATTCGCGGTGACTGTAGCATATCCGGGGAGCCGTGGACAAGTCATTCCCTGGCGGCGGAGGCGCGGCGCAGGCGGTCCATGATGGCCCGGCCCAGCCCGGCTTCCGGAACGGATTCCGCCACGATGACGTCAATGGCTTCATTTTCATCCATCTGCCTCATCAGGGCAAACAGGCGCACGGCAGCCTCCGCCAGCCGTCCGCTGCCGGGGCTCATGGCCACCACTTCCGTCCAACTGCCCTCCTGGGCAAGATCAGACGTTCCCTCATAGGAGAGCAGACCGTACCGCACTCCTTCCACGGGCACGAATTCTTCCCCGGCTTCCAGCAGCGTCATGGGTTTGCGCGGAGCGTAATGGCTGCCGAGCTGGCCCGGAGCATCCGCCGGAGCTTCTTCCGAAACGGGACGGACAGCAGGCTTGCGGCGCACCACCTTCACCAGGTTCCGGAACTGCTCCCGGGTCACCGGACCTTCACGCAGCAGTTCCAGCGCGGGCTTTCCCTTCTCGTCAAGCATGGGACGCACGATGGTGCTTTCCAGCCCCTCAGAGCAGGCTCCGGCGTCCAGAATCATTTCTATGCGTCCATCCAGCTCCTTCTGCACGGCGGAGGCGGAAGTAGGGCTGATATGGCCGAAGCGGTTGGCGCTGGGCGCGGCCACGGGACGGCCCAGCGCTTTCGCCACCCCGCGCATGGCGGGATGCGCGCTTACGCGCACGGCCACCGTAGGCAGGCCGCTGGTCACGATGTCCGGGATGATGTCCGCCTTCGGCAATACCATCGTCAGCGGCCCCGGCCAGAATTTGGAGGCCAGCGTATGCACCAGTTCCTTCAGTTCCTCCGGAATGGCGGTGTATTTGTCCACCTCCTTTCCATGATGAACATGGATAATCAGGGGATCGAAGGAGGGCCTTCCCTTGGCTTCAAAAACTCTGGCTACCGCTTCCGGATTCAAGGCATCCGCTCCCAGGCCATACACGGTCTCCGTGGGGATTCCCACCAGCGCTCCCGCAGCCAGCGCTTCCGCCGCACGAACATACAGCTTGCGGTTGTCTGACAGGGGGTCTACCTCGAACATTTCGGTTTGCATGGCCTTATCCTTGCCTGAAGGAAGCTCCTGCGTCAAGTAAGACCTCCTTCCCCGGAGGGGAGAAGCCGTCAAATTCGCGGGAGTGCGGCATCTCAGCCGGACATGAAGGTTCCTGGCCTTCCCCTATTTGCCAAACCGGGCCTCCTTGACCCTTCCCATTGCGGCATTCCGCCCGGAGCGGAAGCAGGAGACGGAAAAGGCCATACGGCTAAAAAGTTGTTTTCTCACGTCGCCGGATTGAGTACAATCAGGCCATGAAGGGGGCCGCGCCAACATCCTTGCCAAACATCATCCTGATCGGGCTGATGGGGTGCGGCAAAACGACCATCGGGAAGGAATTGCACCGGGAGACGAGCCTTCGTTTCACGGATACGGACCAGATGATCGAGCACCAGACGGGAATGAGCATTCCGCAGATTTTCAAGGCTCATGGAGAATCACATTTCCGTGACCTGGAAACCGGAATTCTGCGCCAATTGCATGGGGTGGCCAGGCAAAGCCGCATTATTTCAACAGGCGGCGGCATCACTATCAGGCCGGAAAACCGGGACCTGCTGAAAAAGCTGGGCTTCGTCGTCTGGCTTCATACGGATGTGAACACCCTGTACCAGCGCATTTCCAGATGCACCAACCGCCCCCTGCTCCAGCAGCCCAATCCCAAAGCCGTGCTGGGGCGCCTCATGAAAGAGCGGCATGATTTTTACCGGGAAACGGCGCACCTGACCATTGACACGGCCAATCTTCACATTCATGAGATCGCGTTCGGCATTCTGGAATCCGCCAGGGTGTTCCAGTCCCGCCGGCAGTGACGCCGGGCCGTTTTTCTATGTACGGGAGATTCCCGACGCAGGGATGCCACCTGACAATTCTCCCGCATCAGCGCAAGAAACAACAAAAGGCGGTCCCCGTCAGAGGAACGCCTTCAGGAAAGATGATGAAGAACCGGGCTTAGGCCTTGCGGGCCTTGCGGATCATGGAATTGACCGTTTCAGAGGGCTGCGCGCCGTTGGCAAGCCACTTGTCAACCTTTTCCAGGTTGATGGTGTAGTTGACGCCTTCCTTCATGGGATCATAGGAGCCCACTTGTTCGATGTAACGGCCGTCGCGACGAGCACGGCTGTCGACAACTACGATTTTATAGTAAGGACGGTCCTTGGAACCCTGACGGTTGAGTCTGATTGCTACTGCCATATCAATTATAAGTAAAAGGTGTTAATGGGGAACTTGCGCGCCTTGTCACTCACATGCGTGCGCGTTCAGCTCCCCACAGCGGGTGCAGATGTATGCGATATAATGGAGTCATTGTCAATACCAGAGTTATTTTTCCGAGAAAAAAGCCGTTCCCTCCCATCTCCGCATCAGGAAAAACTTTCCACCGCCATGCGCCCGAAGGAGTACAGCATGCTGAGGCCGAACCCCGCCAGCACAAGAGACAGCACTCCATCCACCCCTCCGGCATGCCGGTCATAAAAGGACCGGATAGGCTGCCAGCGGAAAACCAGAGCCCACAGAATCCACCCCGCCGTCCCAGTCACCACGATCAATGCGCCAAGGAACAGGGCATAGGAAGGGTCATGATTCTTTTCCAGCAGCGGGGCGGAGAGGGCCACGAAGAAGAACGTGGCCTTGGGGTTCATCAGGTTGGTCACCAGGGCATCCCGGTAAATGCCGGAAGCCGGGGGAATATCCCCGCTCCCGGCAAGGCTGCCCTTCCTCCCCCGCGGCCATATCTTCCACGCCAGGTACAGCATCCAGCAGGAGGCGGCACAGAAAAGCACCAGCCCCAGGGAGCTGTGAAAAACGGAAGCCCCCACCGTGCAAGCCAGCGCCGCGTGGGCGACCACCCCTGTTCCAATGCCCAGAGCCGCCATCACCCCGGCGCCAAAGCCGTAAGCCAGGGTGCTCCGGGTGACAAAAGCCTGGTCAGGGCCCGGAGACGCCTGGGAGAGCAGCAGGATTCCTGCGAATATGAGTTCTTCCGTCATGGGATAAAACGGCCTTATGCCCTGGGATGCGCCTGCCTGTAAACTTCCGCCATTCTGGCCCGCGTCACATGCGTATAAATCTGAGTGGTGGACAGGGAGGCATGGCCCAGCAGTTCCTGGACGGAACGAAGATCCGCCCCGGCATCCAGAATGTGCGTGGCAAACGTGTGCCTGATCTTGTGGGGGGAAATGGTGAAAGGAATGGAAGACAGCTTCACGTACTTGTCCAGCATCATCTGAACGGCGCGCGCGCTGAGCCGGGTTCCTATACGGGAGACAAACAGGGGGGAATTCTTAGGCAGGCAGGCCATGGAGGCATAGGCCTCCAGAGCCGCCAGCGCAGGAGCGCCCACAGGCAGAATGCGCTCCTTGCGCCCCTTTCCCATCACGCGCACCCCCCGGAAACGGTGGTCCACGCTGCTGACGTCCAGCCCCACCAGTTCACTCAGGCGCATCCCGCAGGAATAAAAAAGTTCCAGAATAGCCGCGTCACGGTAGGGAAGCCACGCGGGGGCATTCGCAGGAACAGGCGTCTTGTACGGCAGCTCCAGCAATTCCAGCATCTGGTTAAGCGTCAGGAAAACGGGCAGGTTTTTCTTTTTCCTGGGGAGGGAGACGCCCGTCATCGGGCTCGCTTCCAGGCTGCGCCGCCGCATCATGAAACGGTAAAAACTGCGCAGGGCGGCAAACCTCAGGCGGATGGAGGCCGTGGCGGCCTCATCCTTCAGTTCCTGGAACAGCCAGTCCCTCATCTGGTCCGGAGTACAGTTTTCCCACCCTGTGAACACCCCGGCCGCCCAGGCCCGGAACTGGCGCAGCGCGCGGGCATATACCTCCACCGTATGGGGGGAGGCCTGCTTTTCCACCTCCAGATATTGCAGGAAGGCCTGTTCCGGTTCCAGAGGGTTCTCCATCATGAAGAATAAAATTATTCCGTGCCCTTCTCCTTTTCCTCCCCGCTGTTCACGGGAGCCTCCTTCAGCAGCACTTCACTGATATTCGCCCGGATGAACAGGTCAATGTCGTCCGGTTCCTCCATGGCATACAGGGGACTGTCCTTATGGCTGTCCGCCAGAGCCTGCTCCTTCTCCACCGGGCTGAGCACGCCATCCTGGTCCAGGTCGTAAAGGTCCATCATCTCCTTCATTCTGGCCCGGTACAGAGCCGCCGCATCCTTCATGACAGCGGCATGCTCCTCCGGATCAATGCGGCCGTTTCCGTTGGCGTCATACTTCTGCATCAGCATGTTCCGGGTCAGCAGGAACAGGCCGGGAGCCACCATGAAGCGCTTCCGGGCCGCCGTCCGGATTTCCACCATGGGCATTTCCCGCCCTTCGCCGGGAGGGGGGGGAGGAGGGGGCAGCTCGCCCCGCTTGTCCGGGGCGGCGTCCGGCCTGCGGGAACCGCGGCGTTTCTCCACATGCTCCCGGAAGGCCTTGTACTCTTCCGGAGAAAGCTTTCCGTCCCCATCCTTGTCAAACTGCATCAGGAACTTCTTCCGGGCTTCCCTTTGCGCAGCGCGCGCATCCTCCACCAGCCGGGCCTTGTCCTGTTCGGACAAAATGCCCGTTCCTGTGCTGTCATACCGGTCCAGAACCATCTGGCGGATCAGCAGGGTTACCTGAAGACATTCCAGTCCGGGCCTGGGAACAGGCTCCTCTTCCCTGCGGTCTACGGAAGCCGCGGTCTGACCTGCCGCAGGCGGCAGAAAACCGAACGCCAGCACCGCGGAACAGGACAGGATGAACGTGTGAGGCAATCTCATGATCATTCTTATTAACCCCGCCGGGAAAAGACGGTTTCAAAAATAAACATCCGCCCTTGCCGTCAGGCGACACGGGCGGATGCTGAAAACGTACGGAAGGCGGAAAACCTTACTTCTCCACTTGAACGATGGCGTTCTTTTCCAGTTCAACCACCACGCCTTCCGCAATCTTGAGGGAGACGGTGCGGTCATTCACCTTTTCCACAAATCCGTGCAGCCCGGCGTTCGTGACCACCTTGTCCCCGCGCTGCAGGGCCGCGATGCGTGCCTGCTGTTCCTTCTGGGCCTTTCTCTGGGGGCGGATCAGCATCACCCAGAACAGGACGATGATGATCACAAACATGAACATGGGGCTGCTGAGAATCTGCTGGAACATATTGGAGGGTTCCTGTCCGGCGGCGGCCGCCGCATCCTGAGCCTGTGCTAACATGAAGATATTCATAAAATGTCGTTTGCTTTGTACCGCGCGATGAATGAATCCTTGAAGGAGCCGAACGTGCCGGCGGCTATGGCCTCACGCGCCTGAGCCATTAGCCGGAGATAGAATTCCAGATTCTGGAAAGAAAGCAATCTTAAAGCGAGTATTTCACCGGCTTTGAACAGGTGGCGCACGTAAGCGCGGGAGAATTGTGTGACATGCGGATGCCCTTCCGGGTCGATCGGGCGGGAATCCGCCGCCCAGCGCTGGTTCTTGATATGCATGGGGCCGTCCGGAGTCAGGGCCACGCCGTGGCGCGCCAGGCGGGTAGGCATCACGCAGTCAAACATGTCCACGCCGCGGGCGATCATCTCCAATAGCTGGGGAGGCGTGCCCAGCCCCATGGCGTACCGCGGCTTGTCCTCCGGCAGCCAGGGTGCGGAATGGTCGATGGCCCGGAGCATCTCTTCCTCCGGCTCTCCCACGGAAACGCCCCCGATGGCATAACCGTCAAACTCCATGGCGGCCAGTTCCTCCGCGCACCTCTTTCTCAAATCCGCATACACGGACCCCTGCACAATGCCGAAATGGTGCTGACGCCCTTCCCCGGAACGGGGCCGGTGCTCCTGCACCCAGTCCTTGCAGCGGCGCGCCCACCGGAGCGTATAGCCCAGGGAGGCTTCCGCATACTTCCTGTCGCAGGGATAAGGGGGGCACTCGTCAAACAGCATGGCAATGTCACTGCCCAAGTCCGCCTGGATCTCCATGGAACGCTCCGGACTCAGCATCATGTACGCGCCGTCCAGATGGTTCTGGAAGCGCACCCCTTCCTCCGTAATCTTGCGGAGCTTGGCAAGGGACCAGACCTGGAAACCGCCGGAATCCGTCAGAATGGGGCGGTTCCAGGAGGAAAACCGGTGCAGGCCGCCCATTTCCCGGATCAGGGCGGAACCGGGACGCAGGGACAAATGGTAGGTATTCCCCAGAATAATCCGGGCCCCCAGCGTCTCCAAATCCTGCGGATGCATGGTTTTCACGGAACCCTGCGTTCCCACCGGCATGAAGATGGGGGTGGGAACCCGGCCGTGCGGCAAATCAAGCGTGCCCAGGCGCGCAGCCGTGGAGGAATCTTTCTGGTGAAGTGTAAAAGGCATCGGAATCAGGCTTTCTGCAATTTAATGAAGCGGGCGCGGTAAATCGGTTTTCCCATGGACTCCCATTGAAGCTGGAAATCCGTCCGGGGATAAAAAAACTCATCATCCTCCCAACCGGACCTGCTGAACAGGCCGCTGCGCGCCACATGGTCCAGCACCCACAGGAAATACTCCTCATGATCCGTTTTAAACAGGAATTCCCCGCCGTCCGCCAGGGAACGGTGCAGCACGGGCAGAAAATCATCCTGCACCAGGCGGTTCTTGTGGTGCCTCTCCTTGGGCCACGGGTCCGGGCACAAATAGTGCAGCCGGGAAACGCAGCCGGGCCGCACCATCCATTCCAGGAAATAACGGCTCTCCACCCGGAGCACCTTCACGTTTTCCAGGCCGCGGACGGCTGCCCGGGAGCAAACGCCCCGCACGCGGCCCAACAGCCGCTCAATGCCCAGAAAACGGCGTTCCGGATAATGGGCCGCCATCTGGAGCAGGAACCCTCCGTCTCCACAGCCCAGATCCACTTCAAACGGGCCGTCCGTTCCAAAAATATCGGAAGGCGCCAGCACCTTGAAAAAATCGTCTGGAATGAAGGCCGGATCTGTCATGGGAATCAACGTGCGGATAAGATGCGTTACAAAACGGACTCTGTCAAATGAGAAGAGCCCCTCCCCGCAAACATGGCGGGAAGAGGCCCGGCAAGGCGGAACGGCCGCACCCGGACAGCCGGAGGGCATCAGCTCCGGTAATAAAGGCGGTTGTAAATCTTGCGGTCAAAACGGTAATAGCGCGCGGCGCGGTGGGCCACGCCCTCCTCCTTCTCATCCAGCGGCACAATGTAGGGACGGGAGGCGATCTTCTTGTGGAAATTGCGCACGTCCATGGGCTTGCCGTGAATCTCCTCATTCAGCCGCCGGAGCTGAAGCGCCGTAAACTTGGCGGGCAGCATGTCGTAAATCAGCGCGGGCTCCTTCTTCACGGAAGAACGTATCCTCTCCAGAGCCAGATCAATAATGTCCCGGTGATCAAACGCCAGCTCCGGCAGGCCGTCCACGGGCACCCAGCGGGTTTTGTGGCTCTCCATCAGCTTGCGCAGCTTGGTGGAAATCCTCAGCATGGCCATGTAAGCCACCGTCACCAGGCGGCCTATCTTCTGGCCGGAGACGGCTTCCACCCACTCCCTGTCCGCCGGATTCTTGATGCGCGACGGCGCGCCGAAGGTATGGAACTGCTCCAAATGGGGGGAAGACATGCCGGTCATGTCAAACAGGATACGGCGTGCGGCGGCGTCAAGTTCTTCCTCCTCATAAATCAAATCACCGGGCAGCTTGGAAATAGCGCCGGTATGGCCGGGTGCGACATGTGTCTTTTCAACCAGAAGGACCTTCAGCCCTTCCTCATCGAACCCGATCAACACACAATCCACTGAGAGATGCGGATAAAATGCCTGTCTGCTCATTATGTTATCTATTATTTGTAGTAAGTTCCCAGAATCGCACCAACGCTACGCAAGCGGCCCAGTCAAGTCAACCAAAATCAAAACAAGATCGGCAAAGGCCATTCCGTCCCTCTCCCTGTCCCTGCGGCCCGGCTGCCGCAGACACGCCAGCATTCCCGGCGGCGGCGTCCTCTCCGGAGCGGGAAAACGCATCGGCGTCTTGCATTACCCCATCTTCCCGGCCATATAATAAGGCATGCAGACGGGCATCATCAGGGGAGCGGCCATGCTGGCCGGGCTGTTATGGCTGGCCTCCTGCTCCTCCTCACCCAAAAGCCGGGACTATACGGGCTACATGACCCGCCCCTACACCATCCGGGGCCACCGCTACCACCCCATGAGCGTGGAACAGGCGCTGTCCTATGAACAAACGGGCATCGCCTCCCATTATAATGAATGCGCGCTGTGGGGGCTCGTCAGCGGAGAAACGGCCATCGGGGAAAACGTGCGCCCCTGGCACCTGCACGCGGCGCATCCCACCCTGCCCCTCCCGTGCGAGGTGCTCGTCCAGTCCCTCCGCACGGGAAAAACCGTGAAAGTGCGCGTCAACGACCGGGGCCCCTTCATCAAAAACCGCATCATTGACCTGAGTGAAAAAGCTGCAGAACGGCTGGACATGAAACACCACGGACTGGACAGGGTCAGAATCACCGTCCTCTCCGTGGGAGACGGGAAATGGAAAAGGGAAGCGCCGCCCTACGCCACGCCGGCCTGACCCTTCACTTCAGCACGTTCTGCGTGGTCTTGAAATGCATCTTGGCCACCTTCGGAAGCATCTGCTCCCCATGCTGGGCCACCAACTGGCGAGCGGCCTTTACTACCTGGCCGGAAGCCCCCAGCGGCAGCTTCATGCCGGCGGCCTCTCCCGCCGCATCCATCCAGTTCACAAAACGTTCGCGCGCCAGAATGGACGCCGCGGCCACCGCCACGTCACTTTCCGCCCGGACGCGCTGTTCCAGCCTGATGGACAGCTTTTTGGCCGCCAGGGCCCTTTTCAGTACAAACGGATTGGCAAACTGGTCGCTCAGAGCCATGGGGCAGTCCGGCACCTTGGCCGCCAGGCCCTCAATCACCGTGGCATGCCCCCAGGCCAGAAAACGGTTCAAATTCTTGAACTCCGGATAAAGCTGGTTGTACCTCTCCGGGCCGATGCTCACCAGATGGAACCGGATGCCGGGCACCCTGCGTATCCCTTCCGCCAGGGAACGGATTCTGGCGGAAGAACCCACCAGCTTGCTGTCACAGACGCCCAGCTTGCGCAGCGCGGCGCCTATGCGCCCGTCCGCATAAACACCGGCCACCACCAGAGGGCCGAAATAATCCCCCTTGCCGCTCTCGTCAATGCCGAAATGGGCTCCCTTACCCCCCTCATCCTCTTCCGCTTCCTCCGGCAGTGACAGGAGGCCGGTCACCTGCGGCTCCAGCGTAAACTCTATAAAATCGTCCGTTCCCTTCCCCTGCAGAAGAAGCTTGTTCTTCTTCTCATAAACCGTCACCAGCAGGGAAGGCCCGGCAAAGGAAAAGCGCGCGTAGGGAACCTCCCTTCTTTCAAACCCCTTTCCCTCAAGAATGGACTCAAGCCTTCCGGCCTGAGCGTCAGTCAGCATGGTTGTAAACGTGGTGCGCATATGCTCCCTCCCGGCGCCGGAACGCCCGGCGGGGAATAATGGAAGCATTCAAACCGTTCCGGTCAAGCAAAATCCCCGCATCACGCGGTTGAGGACGCAAAAATCAAGCATGCCACGGATTGTGTGATTTTTTAGGAGACAAATCACGCACGCTGAACTATAAAACTCATACATTCATATCATTCTGCACTCCATATGGCTAAAACATTAACAAAACGAGACCTCGTTAACAAGATCAGCGCCGAAACCAACTTCACCCAGATTGAAGTGTTCGACATCGTACAGCGTGCCGTGGACATTATCTCCAGCACACTTGCGGAAGGTGACCGTGTGGTGATTCGCAACTTTGGTACCTTCCAGGTGAAGGAAGTGAAGCCCAAGGTAGGCCGCAATCCCAAGAATCCTGACCAGGACGTGCCGATTCCGGCCCGCTCCGTCGTCAAATTCAAGGTCGGCAAGGAACTGAAGGACCAGGTCGCCAAGCTGACCGCCTCCAAGTAATCCCCGCAGGGACCAGACAAATTACACCGGGCGTCTCCATTCAGCGATGGAGGCGCCTTTTTGTTTGCAATTTGCGCGGCAATCGGGAATATAGGGAACCGTGAGCATGTTCCGGATACAGCACATTCTCCTGATCGCCGCCGCAGGGCTCTGCTCCTGCGCCACCGAACGTACGGTGACCACCAGCCTTCAGCCCAAACAGCGCCCGGACTCGGCAAAAACGGACGCGGAGCTGATGGATGCCCTGGAGGCGAAATTCGCCGGCGGCTTCGGCCAGCAGACGGACAAGGAAGGCAACACCAAGATGGTCTCCCAGAAACGGAGCTCCTTTGAAGGACTCCGGTACAACGGCGACATGTCCCAATTTGAGAAAAAGGCCTTTGAAACCACCGCCTTTGAAAAAAAGAAATTTGACGGAGCCGCCACACAGTTTGAAACCAGGAAATGGGACGGCGTCAAATCCTTCACGGATGGAAAACTGGAAACACCGGACTTCATTGCCCGGGCCAAGGGCGTGAATACCCAGTCCTGGCAAGATGCCTCCAAACAATACGCCACGCAGCAATCCGACCTTCAGGGCCGCTCCTGGAAGGAGGCGGACAAACACCTCGGACGCACCGTCAACCGGGACATTGAAGCCAAGCGGCAGAGCTTTGAACAACCCACCATGATGAGCGCTCGCCAGGCCCAGGCCCGCACCATCCAGGAAACACGGGAAATGATGGGGCGGACGGACTAGCGCGCCAACGTTCCGGACGTGATCCCATGCCACATTTCAGGTTCGACATTGTTTTCAGCCGCCCTCTATAATCCCGCCCGTGAGTGCCAAAGACGTTCCACCTTCCATCACCCTGCCTACCAGCGACTACTATACCATTGTCAAAATGAGCAATCATGCCGTCGTGGGAGTATTCCGCCAGCATGTCTTTGCACGCCGCGGCACGCGCCGTTACGCACCCCCCATTCCGGAAGAGCACGACTCCTACTGCGTTAAAAGAACTCCGGAACGTGTCATGGTGCAAATCTTTCATGACGGCAACGAAGTTTACCGTTGCATTTTTGTGCCGCCTGCCGATTATTGACGGCAGGACAACCATGAAAGCGCCTTTTTTCAGTCTGGCCTTCTGCCTCATTACAAGTCTGATTGCAGCCTGTTCCTCCCCCTCGGGACCCAATGCGTGGACGCCGGTCACTTCCGGCCCGCCGCGTGCGCCCATCCCTCAGAACGAAGTTCTGGTCATTGATGAATACCCCATGGGGGAATATACCAACGTAGGGCACTTTAACGGTCCTGAAGGGCGCATTGTCCATGTCTCCATGGAAGACAAGGAACTGATCGACTACTTCACCAGGGAGGCTGCCGCCATGGGCGGCAACACCGTCGTCATCAGGGAACCGCGCATCCGCTACCGTTCCGGTGAAGGCAAGAGCAGCCGGGTGGACGTCATCCATGTGCGGGAGGAAATGGGAACGCACGGCGCGGAAGACCTGGGCATGGACTCGCTCCCCATTGATGAAGAATCCCTGCGGATTTATTAATCCGGCCCCACTGCCCTGCGCGATCTCCCGCCCAGGGCTTTTTTCAGCCTTTTCTATTGGCCGCGCCGCAATGCGGGCACTCCGCATGGGAATTCCCGTCCTCCACATAAAACCGGAACCCGCATATCCGGCACCGTACCTTGCGCCTCCGGTCCAGGAAAGACCGTACCCACCCCGTTGCCAGGCAAATGAACACTACGGCGCAAAAACCGCCGGACGCCAGCAAAAACAGGCGCAGCAAAAAATCGTGAAGGGTCATGCTCACGGCTCTTCCTCCTTCCATTCAATGGACATGGTGCCGCTCCGCGGCTCCCGGGACGGAACCCAGCGCAGGGAGCGGGCAAACCTCATGGCGGACTCGTCCGCTCCATTGCTGCCGGAAGACTCCAGCAGCAGCACCTGGGAGGGAACGCCCCATACGTCCACTACCACAAAAAACTCGCTTCTCAGCCCCGTATGGTCCTCGCTCCTGGAAAAACCGGACAGGGAGCCGGCTGTAACAATCCGGCCGTCCAGCCCCGGAGAACAAAAAGACAGGTAGGGAATGCACGTGCCGGAAACATCCAGGGAAGGATTCATCATGGCGCGTATATGGAAATCCGGATGCTGCCACATGCGCCACACCTGGTCCGCCACGGTGGGGACGGACACGGGGGGAAGAGGAGCCAGAGGCGTATCGGCGGAGCGCAGGGAAGGCAGAGTCACGCCCGTTTCCCCGATCGGGCCGGCTGTCACCGGATCAGCCCAGACGGGGCCCCTTACGGGCAGCGGAGTATTGCGCAGCACATACTGGTGCAGGCGCGGATTATCCGCAGGAAGCAGAACCACGGCGCCCGGCTGGTCCCCCCGGCGGCGGACTCCCGGCACCTCCACATGGACAAACACGGCGGCCACGGATGCGCAAACGCCGAACAAAAGCATCCACAGCAAAATGCGCCAGCGCAAAATGCCGGTCTCCCGCCAGTCAAACGTCAACCCCACGTGGAGGTCGAAAATCTTGGCCCGGCTCTTTTTGTTCAGCTTCATGCGGCAGAATGGAAAAAAATCAATCCGCAGGCTCCGCGGCAATATAGCACGTCATTCCCTTGGCAAGCACCATATCCACCAACTGCTGTTCCAGAGCCCGAGAAACGGCGGAATCCAGCCGCAAGGCAATCCCCACGCGTCCCCCTCCATCCCCCTCGTTCTCCCGGGAAATCCGGTCCAATTCTGCGGAAACGCCGGGAAGGCCGCCTTCAATCAGGCGGTTCCCAATGTAAAAAGCGGGCTGGTCGCCGGCCGTGACGGAAATAAACTCCACATCCCCCACAATATTCATCAGGAAACGGGAGGACGGGGCCTTCACCTCATACCCGTACGCCATTCCCACGCGGGAAGTCATGATCGTCAGCACGCAAACAAGCACGACCAAATCCAGCAGGACGACCACCTGCATGAAAAACGCCCCGGTGGGCAACGTTGAGCGCGTCTTGATCTGCATGCCTTTTTTCCTTCCCTGTTACGCTTACACTCCCCGTCCGGCCATGCTCTCTCCCTCCTCGCGCCTCTGGCGGGCGTCGCACACCAGGCACACGGCCTCCGTGCCGGCCCGTTCCAGGGAATGCACGATCTGGCGGGAGCGGGAAGCCAGGTAGGAATAAAACAAATAAGCGGGAATCGCAATGCTCAGCCCCAGGGCGGAGCTCAGCAGGGCCTGGTAAACGGCGTCCGACATGGCGAGGGTGGGGGCCTTCCCTTCCAGGAGGCCCGGCTGGGAATAAAAACCCACCAGCCCCTGAATCGTCCCCAGGACGCCTATCAGCGGACTCACCGTAGCCACCACCAGGAGGCCGCGGATATTCTTCTCAATCTGGAACACCTCCATCTGCACGGAATCCTCCGCCACGGTCCGGAGCTCTTCACGCCGCAATCCGGCATGCGCCAGCACGGAGGCAACCACACGGGCCGCCGGGCCAGGCAGAATGGAAGCCTCATGCCGGGCTTCATCCGTCTTTCCGGCATTCACCAGCTTGGAAATGCCCCTTAAAAAATCCCCGGTATTAATCTGAATCCTGTGGAAATATAAAATCCGCTCCGCAACAACCGCCAGCGCGTACACGGCCAGAATGCTTAAAACCCAGAACAACGGCCCTATCTTGATGATCAATTCATTCATAACCCACTTTCTCGCGTCAGATGATGCACACTTTCCATGTAAATTCAATCCAAACCTATGTAGCCCGGCAGCCGAGCTTCTGCAGCAGCCGCGTTCCGGCCCACAATAAAACGGCGCCGATCCACAGCAGGGAACCCAGGCACAACAGCCATACCGCATCAAACAGGCACATGCCGGAAAGCAGCAGCACCACGGCCGCCTGAACCCGGGGCCTGCCCGCTTCACGCCGGGCCACCATGGAAATCAGGCAGGTAAACGCAAACAGGCCGAAAGCATACCACAGCAGGGACGCGGGCAGCACGGGTTCCCCGGCCGCATGGGCAAACACCAGCCCGGCGGCCAGCACCCACAGCCCGCGGCACAGCCCCATCAGAAAAACGGAGCCGCTCCACAACTTGTGAAACATATTGTACAGGGAAATCACGATCAGCAGCACAGCGCCCGCGGCAAACTCCCCGCCCAGCGCCATATTCAGCACCAGGCCGGACAGCCCGGCCACCAGGGACAGCAGCCTCAGCACGGACACGCTCACCGCGCCGCACGGCACGGGACGGTCCGGATAACGGGAAGCGTCCCACCTGGCATCCACACGGTCATTCTCCCACATGCCGTACAAATAAAAGCACACCCCCATCAGCACCACGCCCGCATACAGGCCGGCAGGCGGCAGCTCCGCTCCCCGGACGGCAGCCCACGCCACGGCCGCATTGGTGAACAGCGTGGGAATATTGGCCGGACGGGAGGAACGGATCACTCCCCTCAATAAACGGCAATCATGCATCGGCGCACACTGTATAGGGAAAAACGGCATTTACCAAGCACATCCACAGTCAGCAAAAGTGTGGAAACGGCCCTCCCTACCATGCAGGGCGGTATCCATACATACCCAGAAATAGATTGTCTTTACAGGGCTGTTCCCTATCATCCGGAAACATTAAAGCTTCTTTTTCTCCCCTCCATGAATATCAGAACCCACATCCAGGCGCTTCTCATCTGTACCATGGCCTTATCTGCACAGGCGCAAAGCATCGTGGATTCCCGGGCCTCCCTTCCCCGGGCCGTTCAGCTCCACGGGGATGAAGGAAGAGAAACGGTGCGTCCGGACGAATCCAAGCGCATCTCCCCGAACGAAGCGCCGGCCTCCCGCATGCAGCCCCAGCGCATCGTCAACCGGATAGCGGCCACCGTCAACGGTCGCCCGATCACGGCCAATGAAGTCAGCGTGCGGCTCATGCCCATCGGCGCGCAACTCGCGGCCCAGTACCCCAAACAGGGTCCCGAATTCTACAAACAGCTCGCCCTGGCGAAAAAAAACATCATTGAAGACCTGGTGGAGCGCGAACTGCTCCGCAACGAATTCGAAGGCATGGGCGGCGTCATCCGCGACTCCCTCATTGACCAGGAAATCAACCGCACCATCCTGACCACCTTCAACGGTGACCGCTCCGCTTTCCTGAAAAACCTCAACCTCTCCGGCATGACCATCCGCGCCTTCCGGGAAATGACGAAAAAACAGCTCCAGGTCCAGATCATGCGCGCCTCCAAATACGACCAGGAAATACCGCCCACCCCGGAAGAAATACGGCAGGAATACGAGGCAACCAAGGAACAATACCGGGACCTGACCAAGGACAAAATCAAATTCAAGAAAATCTTCATCCCCATGCTGGGGGACGACTCCGCCTCCACGCCGGAAGTGCAGCTCAACCTGGCGGAACTCATCGCCAAGGAAATCAAATCCAAAAACGCCACCTTTGAAGACATGGCCAAGCGGTACTCCAAAGACCTCTATGCGGAAAAAGGCGGCGATTGGCCCGTCACGGAGCGCTCCACGCTCTCCCCGGAATCCGCCGCCATCATCTTTGGCGCGCAGCCCGGCGAAATCATCGGGCCGCTGGTGGACTCCACCGGCTTCACCATCGTGCTGGTGGAAAAAAAGGAACTGGCCCCTCCTCCGCCACTTTCCGCCATCAAGGAGCAGATCGACATGATGGCGCGCAACAAGCGCAGCAATGAACGCTATAAAAAATGGGTGGAACGCCTCCGGAAAAAAGCCATCGTCAAGGTGTACATCTGAGTTCCTCCCGCCTCTCCCCTTTCCCCCGTTGCCGGACCGGCCCATTCAACAAGGCCGGTCCGGCATTCTCTTTTTCATTCCCCCGGTTCCAGTCCATCCAACCGATTCATTCGTCCTCTTTCTTTGACCGGGGGCAGCTTCCTCTCAACCATATTTCCGGAAGACGCCTCCATACATAACCGGACGGCGGCTGCAAGTCATCCCGCCGGATACGTGAAGCCCTGCTGACGGAATCCGTGCAGAAACCGCATTCTGCTGAATAAAAATCTTGCAAGATTGCAGATTTCCAGTCGTAATACCACAGATATGTTCACCAACATTACACGCACGACCCTCTGCATTACTGCGTTCAGCATCGCCAGCCTCATGGCGGCGCCCCTGGACGCCACCAAAACGGAGAGCCTGGATTGGAACTGGAAATTTGCCCGTTTCGGAAAAATGCCGGATGGCAGCACACAGCCGGAACCGGGAAAAGCCATGGGATTCGCCACTGCCACCAGTGAGGAATCCGGCAATCCGGCGGACAATGCCGTGGACGGGGACAAGTCCACCCGCTGGTGTGCCGACGGCGGCAAAAGCGGGGAGAAAATCACTGTGGACATGGGACGCCCCGTGGACGTGAAAACCGTCAACATCCTGTGGGAAAAACAAAACAACCATCTTTTCAAGCTGGAAGGCTCCGGTGACGGAAAACGCTGGACGACCATTGAAGACAAAACTTCCGGACAAAACGACTCCAAGGAAGACACGGTGGAAAACAAAACCGGCAAGCCTCGCTACTTCCGCGTCACCGTCACGGGCAACAACCAGAGCAACTGGGCCAGCATCCGTGAAATCACCTTTAAAAACGACAAGGGGGAAATCATCCGCCCGCAGGCCGCCGCCGGAGCCAGCAAAGCGGACCATCCCTCCAGCCCCGGTTTCAACGACAAAAACTGGCGTTCCCTGAACCTGCCGCATGACTGGGGTGTGGAAGGGCCATACCGCATGGACCTTCCCAATGAAACAGGCAAACTCCCGTGGGACGGCATCGGCTGGTACCGCAAAACGCTGGAAGTACCGGCGGACGCCAAGGGCAACCAATTCTATCTGGATTTTGACGGCATCATGTCCCGCCCAAAAATCTATGTAAACGGAGACCTGGCCGGCGAATGGAAATACGGGTACGGCTCCTTCCGCGTGGACATCACGCCCTTCCTGAAATTCGGCCAGAAAAACACCATCGCCGTCAGGGTGGACAATCCCCCCAACTCCTCCCGCTGGTATCCGGGCGGCGGCATCCACCGCCATGTGTGGCTCACGGAATCCAACCCCGTGCACATCGAACACTGGGGCGTCTTCGTCAAAACCCCGGAAATCACTAAATCCTCCGCCAAGGTGGAAGTGGACACCACGGTGAAAAACACCACGGACAAGGCCGTCACCCCCTCCGTTACGGAAGAAATTCTGGACGGTGACAAGGTAGTGGCCACAACCACCACCAGGGGGGAAGCGATCCCCGCCGGGGAAAAAGGCAAGGTCACCAGCACGCTGACGCTTAAAAACCCCACCCTGTGGACGCTTGAGGCCCCCCATCTGTACAAGATGAAAACCACGGTCAAGCTGGGTGACAAGGTCATTGACCAGAAACTCACGAACTTTGGCGTGCGCACCATTGAATGGAAGCCCACGGGCTTCTACCTCAACGGGGAGCGCGTGCAGCTCAAGGGCGTCTGCCAGCACCATGACCTGGGGCCGCTGGGCGGAGCCGCCCATACGCGCGGCTATGAACGCCAGATTG
This sequence comes from Akkermansia sp. NBRC 115031, assembly GCF_030268505.1. Taxonomy (NCBI): domain Bacteria; kingdom Pseudomonadati; phylum Verrucomicrobiota; class Verrucomicrobiia; order Verrucomicrobiales; family Akkermansiaceae; genus Akkermansia; species Akkermansia sp. NBRC 115031. Next base: position 280,600 of record NZ_BSQU01000004.1, on the reverse strand, counting down.
AAATCCTGAAGGAATTCGGCGTCAACTCCATCCGTACGTCCCACAACCCTCCCGCGCCGGAAGTGCTGGACCTGTGCGACAAAATGGGCATCCTGGTCATTGACGAACTCTTCGACATGTGGCACAGCGCCAAAAAAGGGCAGGACTACCACAACTACTTTGACGAATGGCATGAACGCGACCTGGTCAACTTCTGCCACCGGGACCGCAACCATCCCAGCGTCATCGCCTGGAGCACGGGCAATGAAGTGCCGGAACAGGGCAACAAAAACCTGCATAGCGTCTCCCAGAACCTCACGGACCTCTTCCACCGGGAAGACCCCACCCGCAAGGTGACGGCCGGCTGCAATGACGCCGGGGCCGCCCGGAACGGCTTCGCGGACACGATGGACGTCTATGGCTACAACTACAAGCCCTGGGCGTACAAGGCCTTCTCCAAGGATCGCCCGGACCAGCCCTTCTACGCCAGTGAAACCTCCTCCTGCGTCAGCACGCGCGGAGAATACTTCTTCCCCGTGGACTGGAACAAGAGCAAGGGCTTCTTCCTCTACCAGGTCAGCTCCTATGACCTCTACGCCCCCGGCTGGGCCTACCGCCCGGACGTGGAATTCGCCGCCCAGGACGACAACCCCAACAGCGCGGGCGAATACGTGTGGACGGGCTTCGACTACCTGGGAGAACCCACCCCGTACAACCTGGACGCCACCAACGCCCTGAACGTGCCGGAAGGTCCGGAACGTGAAAAACTGATGGCCGAGCTCAAGAAGCTGGGCAACCGCGCTCCCTCCCGCAGTTCCTACTTCGGCATCGTGGACCTGTGCGGCTTCAAGAAAGACCGCTTCTACATCTACCAGGCCCACTGGAGGCCGGATGTCAAAATGGCCCACATCCTGCCGCACTGGAACTGGCCGGAACGCAAAGGCCAGGTAACGCCCGTGCATGTCTACACCAGCGGGGATGAAGCGGAACTCTTCCTCAACGGGAAATCCCAGGGCGTCCGCAAAAAGGGCACCGGTGAAAAAGACCGCTACCGCCTCGTGTGGGAAGACGTGAAATACACGCCCGGCACCCTCAAAGTCGTCGTCAAAAAAGACGGCAAGCCCTGGGCTACGGACACGGTAACCACCACCGGAAAACCGGCGGCGCTCACCCTCAAGCCGGACCGCAGTGAAATCAAGGGAGACGGCTATGACCTCTCCTACGTCACCGTGGCCGTCCGCGACGCGCAGGGCCGCATGGTGCCCCGCAGCAAAAACCAGCTCACCTTCAAGGTAAGCGGCCCCGCGGACATTGCCGGCATCTGCAACGGCGATCCCACGGACTTCACCACCATGGCGAACCCGGAAAACAAAAACATCATGAAAATCAAGGCCTTCAACGGTCTTGCCCAGGTCATTCTGCGTTCCCGCAAGGGTGAATCCGGAAAAGTGACGCTCCAGGTCATCTCCAACGGCCTCAAGCCGGCCCAGACGACCGTGACGGTCAAATAAATCCTGAAAAAACTCCGCTCAGGCCGCCGGTTCCCGCCAGGGAGCCGGCGGCTTTTTCATACTGCTGCCCCTGGGGCGGAAAGAGCCGGTTTTTCCACCCATCCCAGGGCAGGTAGGGATTGAAAGAAAAAAACTTTATGGTACCCTTTTGCCCATGTCTGATCTGCCCAAAGCATATGATCCGTCCCTAGTGGAAGAAAAATGGCAATCCCGCTGGATTGAAGAAGGTTGTTTCAAGGCTGACCCGGCTTCTGAAAAGCCTGCCTACTCCGTCGTCATTCCTCCCCCCAACGTCACGGGAGTGCTCCACCTGGGCCATGTGCTGAACAACACCATCCAGGACATCCTGGTGCGCCGCGCGCGCCAGAAAGGATATGAAGCCCTGTGGCTGCCGGGCACGGACCACGCCGGAATCGCCACTCAGGTACGGGTGGAAAAGGACCTCAAGCAGACGACGGGAAAGAGCCGCCATGACCTGGGCCGTGAAGCCTTCCTGGAAAAAGTCTGGGAATGGAAGGAAAAACACGGCGGCATCATCATCAACCAGCTCCACAAGCTGGGCTGCTCCTGTGACTGGGACCGCGAACGCTTCACGATGGATGAGGAATACACCAAAGCCGTCGGGCAGGTATTCATTGACCTCTTCCGGGAAGGCCTCATCTACCGCGGCCGCCGCATGGTCAACTGGTGCCCCGTTTCCCTCACCGCCCTCTCCGATGAGGAAGTCATCATGACGGAGCAAAAAAGCAAGCTTTACACCGTCCTCTACAAGCTGGAAGACGGCTCCGGAGCCCTTCACGTAGCCACCACCCGTCCGGAAACCATCATGGCGGACGTGGCCGTGGCCGTCAACCCGAAGGACCCGCAGTACGCCCACCTCATCGGCAAAAACGTCATGCGCCCGCTCAACGCCGCCCCCATTCCCATCATCGGGGATGAATACGTGGAAATAGAATTCGGCACGGGCGCTCTGAAAATCACCCCGGCCCATGACAAGGCCGACTTTGAAATAGGCCGGAAATTCAATCTGGAAATCATAGACATCCTCACCCCCGACGGCCATATCAACTGCACGGAAGTGCCGGAACTGCACGGCATGGACCGCTTTGACGCGCGCCGGAAATCCGTGGAAATGCTGGAAGCCGCGGGCCTCATGGTCAAAATTGAAGACTATGACAACAAGGTGGGCTTCTCCGAACGCGCCAACGTCCCGATCGAACCGCGCCTCTCCATGCAATGGTTCCTCAAATACCCGTGCGTGAAGGAGGCGGCGGACGCCGTGGCCGGCGGGGACATCACCTTCCGCCCCGCGCGCTGGGCGAAAACCTATGCCCACTGGCTGGAAAACATCCAGGACTGGTGCATCTCCCGCCAGCTCTGGTGGGGGCACCGCATCCCCGTCTGGTACCGGAAGGACAAGGCGGAAGAACTCAGGAACGCCCCTGCTCTGGACGCCTCCGCCCTGGAGCAAGGCTTCCTCTACGTGGGAACCGAGCCGCCCGCGGATCCGGAAAACTGGACTCAGGACAGCGACGTGATGGACACATGGTTCTCCTCCTGGCTGTGGCCCTTCTCCACCATGGATGACGAAACCCGCGCCAAATTCTACCCCACCACGGACCTCGTCACGGGACCGGACATCATCTTCTTCTGGGTGGCCCGCATGATCATGGCCGGCTACCGCTTCCAGCATGACAAGCCGTTCAGCAACGTCTTCTTCACGTCCATCATCCGCGACAAAATAGGACGTAAAATGAGCAAATCCCTGGGCAACTCCCCGGACCCGCTGGACCTGATCGCCAACTACGGCGCGGACGGCCTCCGCTTCGGCCTCATGCGCATCGCCCCCACGGGCACGGACGTGCGCTTTGACGAAAACCAGATCGGCGAGGGCAGGAACTTTGCCAACAAACTTTACAACGCCACCCGCTTCCGCCTGATGCAGGGCGCGGCGGAGGAAGACGCTGCGCCGCACTACTCCCCCGTGCACATCTCCATCATCTCCAAGCTCAAGCAGCTCCATGCAGATGTGGAAAAAGCGCTGGCGGACTACGAATTCAACGCCCTCATCCAGAACCTGTACCAATTCTTCTGGAACGAATACTGCGACCGCTTCCTGGAAGCCGTCAAGGGAGATTTGAGGGACGGAGCGGACCCTGCGGCACGGGCGGCCACGCTAACCACCATGGACACGGTGCTCAGGCACTACCTGGCCCTGCTGCATCCGGTCATGCCGCACATCACGGAGGAACTCTGGGCTTCCCTGGGCTTTGCGGACGCCAACGGCGGCCTTCCGCTCATGCGCACCCCGCTCCCCTCCGCGGACGGTCTTCTGGCAGGGCTGGACGAAACCCGCATCACGCTGGCGAACACCCAGGCTGCGGCTCTCTATGAAACGGCCAACAAGGCCCGGAACCTGAAGGCGGAATACGACCTCTCCAACAACAAAAACGTCAGCTTCATCCTGAAAACCACCCATGACGTCCCGCTGGACATCCTCTTCCGGCTGTCCATTCTGGCAAACGCCAAATCCGTCACCCGGGACGCTGCCTACTCCGCCCCCAAGGGAACGCCTGCGGCCCTCACGCCGCTGGGAGAGCTCTTCCTTCCCCTGGAAGGACTCATTGACGTGGAAGCGGAAAAGGAACGACTGGGCAAGGAGCTGGACAAAATTGCCAGGGAAATCGCCAAATCCTCCTCCAAGCTGGGCAATGCGGGCTTTGTAGAAAGAGCCCCGGCGGAAGTCGTGGACCAGGAAAAAGCCCGTCTGGCGGATTGGGAGGCAAAACAGGCCCAACTGAAAGGGATGCTTGATTCCCTTTCCTAATCATCTATTCTTCCGGGAATGAATGACCTTCAACAGTACTTTGCCGGTCGTGAGCAATTCATTGAATTGCTGGAAGCGGTGGGCATACGTACTCTTGAACAATTCGCTTCCGCGGACCCTTTCACCGTTTTGCCTGAACTCCATCAGGCAAAACGGATGCTGAAACTGCGCACGGAAATACCTCCGGCTCCCGTTTTCAGGGAATGGGTGAACCAGGCGCTTGCAATGCCCACAGCGCCGGAACCGGCTGCACTGCACGCTTCCACGGACGGAAGCCTCCCGCTTGCCACTCCCGTGGTGGAACTGGCTCCGGCGGTGAAGACAACTCCGCGGACATCCGGACCCGGCAGGGAAAAACGGCCACGCCCTCGTGCCGACGGCCCTGCGAAACATCTCTCCACCAAGGCAAGGCGCCAGGAAGAACAAAGCTACCAGCCCGCCAAGCGCGTCCATGTCCGGCAAGAGCCAAAAACCTACCTGCGCAAAAAGGGCGTCAAGCACATGACTCCTTTCCGGACATGGCTGGGAGCCGCCTCCGTCCTCCTCCTCTTCGTCTGCACCCTCTTTTCCATCGCAATCATCACCCTCGTGCTTCTCAACGGGGAACGAGGCTGGTTAATCATCAGCCTATGCTTCGGCCCCTGGTTTCTGGCGCTGATCCTGTATCTTTCCCTGGCGTTGCCCCGGAAATGTAGCGTATGCCGCGCCCACGTCTTCTCCTTTAAAAAATACACCCGCAACAAGGCGGCCCATCGCATCCCCCTCTTCGGCTACGTATTTGCCACGGCTCTGCATATATTCCTCTTCCACTGGTTCCGGTGCCCGGCCTGCGGTTCCTCCCAGCAGTTGGAAAAAACCCGCGCGGAACAGCACAAACACTAGCGTGCGCGTGGCCCCCTCCGCCTTGGCCTCCCCGGGATCTCCCGGCCTTTCTCCTGCGCGTAACGCTCGGAAAAAGGCTCCTTTCCTGTCCGGCGGCAGCAAGAACAGCAATCCCGAACAACGCGTTTCCCGCTCTTTGCCCTATCCCTGGGCCCCAAATCCGGATTCAGACGGGACAAACAGCCTTCCCTCTCCGAATTCTCTGAAATGGCCTTCTATCAGCGGTTCCCGCATCTTCCGCCGTCATCCCCTGCTCGGAAGCGGAACGGGCGCATCTCAAGTCTCTTGGCTCCCGGCACGCCCCAAGACATTCTCTCAGACAGACCGCCTGAGGCCCTTGCCTCCCTTCCGCCTGAAAAACCCGTATCGACATCTTCATGCCGTGCGATGTAAAAACACGTTCCCAACTCGGAAACACGGGAATCCATCGGGACGTTTCAAAAACAGGAAAAAACCTGCCCCATAAACTATTCCGGACTCTCTTCCCAGACGCCCGGCAAACTCGTAGTTCCGGTGACTTTATTGTTTCTCATGAAAAACGCCTCAAACACACATTCACCGGAAAAATACGGGCAACAAAAAAACGCCGTCCTCTCTTCAGAGAACGGCGTTCAAAATCCTGAGGTGTCTCGGTTAGAGCACTTCCGGAGCAAGGGAAACAATCTTCATGAACTTCTTTTCACGGAGTTCACGGGCGACCGGCCCGAAAATACGGGTGCCGCGCGGGTTGTTGTCCTTGTCGATAATGACGACGGCGTTGCCGTCAAAACGGAGCACGGAGCCGTCATCACGGCGGATCGGGGCGGCGGTGCGCACCACTACGGCCTTCACCACAGTACCTTTCTTCACGGAAGCGGTGGGAATGGACTCGCGGATGTGGCAGGTAATAATGTCGCCAATGTGGGCCTGACGGGTGCGCTTGCCGATGACGCCAATCATCTTGGCGGAGCGGGCACCGGTGTTGTCGGCCACCTGGACTAGGGATTCCATCTGGATCATGGTATCAAATCTCCTTTATTTAATGGTTGATTCCTGATTAGTGGGTAAGCACTTCCACCAGTTCCCAGCACTTGAGCTTGGAAAGCGGGCGGGTTTCAACGATACGTACCTTATCGCCTACCTTGGCCGTGGAATTTTCGTCATGGGCATAGAACTTCTTGCTCTTCTTGACGATCTTCTTGAACTTGGGGTGCGGAACGCGGGCAACGTATTCCACGACGATGGTCTTGTCCATCTTGGTGGAGGTCACCACGCCGACGCGCGTCTTGCGAAGGCCGGGCTTCTTGGTTGTTTCGGTTTGTTCGGACATTGGATTCTAAAAGTGTTAGAATATTCTGTTGTTACCGGAAATCCTCAGTTTACGCTTCCCCGGTTTCACCCTTGATGGTAAGGGCGCGGGCAAGGTCCTTGCGGACGGTGCGGATTCTCTGGTTGTTTTCCAGCTGGCCGGTGGCCTGCTGGAGACGGAGATTGAAGAGTTCTTCACGAAGGCTGCGCACCAGAGCGGAAAGCTCTTTGGCGGACATAGCACGAAGTTCTTTGGGGGAATTCTTATCGGACATGGTGATGAGTAGCTTTAGTGTTGAACGCCTTGACGATAGACGAAGCGGGTCGGCACGCCCAGCTTGTTGGAAGCCAGACGAAGGGCTTCACGGGCCTGGGATTCGGTCACGCCGCCTACTTCAAACAGAATGTTGCCGGGACGGACAACGGCCACCCAGCCTTCCACGGCGCCCTTGCCCTTACCCATACGAGTATCCGGGGGACGGGACGTAAAGGACTTCTGCGGGAAAATGCGGATGAACACCTTACCTTTACGTTTCAGGTAACGGTTGATCGCAATACGGCAGGCTTCAATCTGGTTGTTGGTGATCCAACCGCGGTCGAGCACCTGAAGGCCGAAGTCACCAAAGGCAACATAGGTACCGCTGGTGGCATTGCCGGAACGGCTGCCGCGGTGCATCTTGCGGTGCTTCACTCTTTTGGGCATTAAAGGCATATCTTATTCCTCCTTGTGTTAAGTGTGATGAACAATGTGATGGCGGCTTTCTTAGGCACGCGGACGACGGGGACCGCGGGGGCCGGACGGGCGTGAGGTCTGCTGGGAGACGACTTCATCGCGCTTGTTGACCCAGCACTTCACGCCGATGATGCCGTACAGGGTGCGGGCTTCGGCGAAACCGTAGTCAATCGGGGTGCGGAGCGTCTGCAACGGCACTTTGCCTTCGCGGTACCATTCGGCACGGGCGATATCGGCGCCGCCGAGACGGCCGGCGCAGCGGATGCGGATGCCGTCGGCGCCACGTTCCATGGCTACCTGCACGGCGCGCTTCATGGCGCGGCGGAAGGAAACGCGGCGTTCCAGCTGGACGGCCACGTTTTCAGCGATGAGCTGGGCGTCCGTTTCAGGAGAACGGATTTCCACGATGTCAATGTTGACCTGGGTGGAAGCGCCGCACAGGCCCTGGAGGTACTGGCGGATCTTTTCAATTTCTTCACCCTTGCGGCCGATGACAAGACCCGGACGGGCGGTGTGGACGGTAATGCGGACGCTGTTCCAGGCACGTTCAATCACGATGCTGGAGACGGCGGCGGACATCAACTGTTCCTTGATGTACTTGCGCATCACCAAGTCTTCATGCAGCTTGGTGGCGTAATCCTGGCCCGTGGCGTACCACTTGGAACGCCAGTCCTTGTTGACGGCGAGGCGGAACCCGATTGGATTTACTTTCTGACCCATGATATTAGTTCAGCTATATGTGTGTTAGATTGGAATGACTTAGCCTTCTTGATCGGCCAGTACGACGGTGATATGGGATGTGCGCTTGCGGATCATGTTGGCGGATCCACGGGCGCGGGGCATCGTGCGGCGCATCGTGGGGCCTTCATCGACCATGACGGACTTGACCACCAGCGTGTCAACGGACAGTTCCGCATTATTCTCGGCGTTGGCCAAGGCGGACTTGAGCGTCTTATTCAGCAGGTAGGCACCCTTCTTGGGGGTGTAGGACAGGATGTCGGTCGCCTGGGAGACGGACAAGCCTTGAATTTCTTGAGCAATATCGCGCATCTTCTTGGCAGAGATGCGGGCGTATTTGTAAACAGCTTTCACTTCCATGGGTTTTTCCTCGTAGTGCAGGTTATTGATGAAGATGATTTAGTCGTTGGTTTTTACTGAGGCAGAATCTCCGACGCGCACCGGCTCGGCAGGCGCCGCAAGTTTCTGAACAAGCGCGCCACATACTTCCTTGCGGACGTCCGTGACTACGGCTTCTCCGATGGTTTGCGCTCCCCGGGTCACCTGTACGGGCATCCCGACTTGCATCCCTGCCGTTCTACCGGCGTTCAGCACCACTACTCCGGATTCGGAGTCAATGCTGAGCACCTTGGCTTCCGCCAGGGTTCCCGCGCCATCTCGCACGGGCTGTTGCCTGTATCCCAGAACGGACTCCAGCAGGCGCAGGGAGCTTTCCACTGCCGTCCTTGCATTTGCGTCCTCGGATATGGCTTGTTTCATGTAGGCGAGGATGGCTCCGGAGAGCTTGACGGACGCCTGCTCCAGCCGCTGAATGCGGTCATTGGAGGCTTCGATGTCTGCCACCGCCTGAATCAGGCGTTCCTCACTATTACCTAGCGCTGCGCCTCCCAAAGCTTCCAGCCGGGTACGGATGTCCACCAGCTGGGCGGCCGCCTTGTCGGCGTCGCTGCGGGCCTGGACATAGGATGCCTTGAGGGCCGCATTCTGCTTTTCGAGACGCTCGATTCTGCGCGTCAGTGCCGCCGTATCCTCTTCCGCTCCCTGCAGTATCCCGCCCAGCCCTACAAGGGTGGTAAGGGAATAGGCAAGGATGGAAGAAGAGTTCGACATGTTGATTGTTAACTTACTGATTACTTCTTACCGATACCGCCGTGCTGTTTGAAGACACGAGTCGGGGCAAATTCACCAAGCTTGTGGCCTACCATGTTTTCCGTGACGTACACCGTGGCAAAGTTCTTGCCGGCGTGCACCAGGAAGGTCAGACCGACGAAGTCAGGCGTAATCATGGATGCGCGGCTCCAGGTCTTGATCGGCTTGCGGTCACCGGTTTCAAGCTGAGCGTCGATCTTGGCGAGAAGCTTTTGACTGACAAAAGGGCCTTTTTTGAGAGAACGTCCCATGTTATATGATCCTAGTTAAAGTTATTGTGTATTGGTTACTTGGCGTTGCGGCGCTGTACGATGACGGAGTCGCTGGGCTTGCGGAGACGGCGGGTCTTCTGGCCCTTGACGTGGCCCCACGGAGACTTGAGGTGCTGACGACCGCCGCCGGACTTGGACTTGCCTTCACCACCACCGTTCGGGTGGTCGACGGGGTTCATCGTCATACCGCGCACGGTGGGACGAACGCCCATCCAGCGGGTGCGGCCGGCCTTGCCGGACATTTCGTTCATGTGCTGGGTATTGCCAACCTGACCGATGGTGCAGTAGCAATCCTCATTGAAACGGCGGATTTCGCCGGAGGGCATCTTGATCAGCGCATAACCTGCTTCACGGTTGGAAACAATGGCCTGCTGGCCGGCTGCACGGGCAACCTTGCCGCCGGAACCCGGACGGATTTCAATGTTGTGAACGGAGGTACCCAGGGGAACGTTCTTCAGGGGCATCGCATTGCCGACCTTGGGAGCAACCTTCTGGCCGCTTTCCACCTTCATGCCCACCTGGAGGCCCGTAGGAGCCAGGATGTAGGACTTTTCACCGTCCTTGTATTCGATCAGGGCGATGCGGCAGGTGCGGTTGGGATCGTATTCGATGGTAAGCACGGTGGCGGGCACGTCAAACTTGTTGCGCTTGAAGTCCACCAGGCGATACTTGCGCTTGTGGCCACCGCCGATGTGGCGGGTGGTGATGCGGCCGTTGTTATTGCGGCCACCGGATTTCTTGAGGGGTCTGCAGAGACTCTTTTCCGGGGTAGAGGTGGTGATTTCGTCAAAGGACGGCCACACCTTGTAGCGGTTAGAGGGAGTAACTGGCTTGAATGACTTGAGGGACATGATAGCTTTCCTTCCTAGTAGGGGGCTTTAAACGAGGTCAAGGGTTTCACCGTTGGCAAGCTTGATGTAAGCTTTTTTCCAATGAGCGGTGCGACCTGCATCAGCACGGCGCTGACGCTTGAGCTTGCCGTCATAGTTGGCGGTGCGCACGGAAGCGACCTTCTTGCCGAAAGCGACTTCGACAGCCTTTTTGATTTCGATTTTGTTGGCGTCGCGGTCAACTTCAAGGACCAGCTCGCCAGTGGTTTCCTGGAGCATGGTGGCCTTTTCGCTGATGCGCACCTTCTTGATGACTTGGTAAATGTCTTTCATGGCTTCTTAAGCAGTACGGCTGGCGAGGGTTTCTAAAGCGTTGTCAACGAGGATCACTGCATCAGCGTTCATGAGCTGTTCAATGTTCACTTCTGCGGCGGTCATCAGGAGAACTTCCTGAACGTTGCGGCCGGCAAGATAGGTGGAATCGTCAAAGGAAGCGGCTACGATGAGCACCTTCCTGGCGTCCGTCAGATCCTTGACGGCCTTGATGAAGGACTTGGTCTTGCCGTCGGCCACGGAGAATTCGGCAACGGTGCTGACCTTGGAAGCGGCGATCAGATCGCCCAGCACGCGGCGCAGGGCCAGGCGGCGGGTGCTCTTGTTCACCTTCTTGGTGTAGTCGCAGGGGCGGGGACCGAAGACCACGCCGCCGCCCACAAAGATGGGAGCGCGCTTGTCGCCGTGACGGGCATTACCGGTGCCCTTCTGGCGGAAGATCTTCTTGTTGTTGCCGCTGACTTCAGCGCGGGTCTTGGAGTTGGCGGAACCGGTGCGGCGGTTCGCCTGGTAGGCCACGATGAGGTCATGCACGGCCTGGGAGCCCTTGTCACTGCCTACAAGCTGGATGTTGGCGGCAGCGGCGGCTTCTAATGTAAAGGTATTTGCGGACATAGATAGGTTTTCCTATAATCAATGTGAGGTTAACTAAAGCCTTACTTCTTCTTGGCGGGGCGGATCACGAGGTAGGAACCGCGTGCACCGGGAACGGCGCCGGAGATAAGAATGACGTTGTCTTCCGGACGTACGGCCACAACCTTCAGGTTCTGTACCGTGCGCTTGGCATTGCCCATCTGTCCGGGCATCTTCTGGTTCTTCCAGACGCGGCCGGGGGTGGAACAGCCACCCACACCACCGGTACGGCGGTGCATCATGGAACCGTGGGCGGCGGGAGAGCCGTGGAAGTTGTGGCGGCGCATCGCGCCCTGGAAGCCCTTCCCCTTGGAAGTACCGATCACGTCAACCCACTGGCCGGCGGAAAAGAGGTCCACGCCGGGATCTTCAGCACCTTCAGCAGGCAGTTCGGAAGCTTCCACGCGGAATTCCTTGAGGAGCTTGGTGGGCTGGATGCCCAGTTTCTTGAAGTGGCCGGCCTGAGGCTTGGCCACGCGGCTTTCCTTCTGCGCATCAAAGGCAACCTGAATGGCGTTGTAGCCATCCTTGTCTTCCGTTTTGATCTGGGCGAAGGTGTTGCCCTTTACGTCAATGACGGTCACGGGCACCATAGCGCCGGATTCCTGGTCAAACAGACGGGTCATGCCGACCTTTTTTCCGATAAGTCCTAGAGCCATTGTAGTGTGTCTTTCTGTTTTTTAATTACTTATCCGGGTACCAAACTAGATGCGGATCGTGATGTCCACACCGGCCGGGAGATTGAGCTTCTTGAGCTCATCAATCGTGCGGGCGGTCGGGTCGACGATGTCGAGCAGGCGCTTGTGGGTGCGGATTTCAAATTGTTCAGCCGACTTCTTGTTGACGTGAACGGAACGGTTCACGGAGAATTTTTCAATGCGGGTCGGCAACGGGATCGGGCCGTGAACTTTGGCTCCGGTGCGCTTGGCGGTTTCAACGATCTCCTGGGAGGAGCGGTCGATGGCGCGGGAGTCAAATGCGCGGAGTCGAATGCGGATTTTTGGACTTTGCATGGACGTGCGGTCTATTGGTTATACTTCAAAGGTTTGTTTATTTAGCCTTCTCGGTGACGATCTGGTCAACGAGGTTCTGAGGCACCTGTTCAAAGTGGGAGGGCTCCATGGAGTAGGAGGCGCGGCCACTGGAAAGGGTACGGATGGCGGTGGAATAACCGAACATTTCGGACAAGGGAACCATGGCCTTCAGGATGCAGGCGTTGGCCTTGTTTTCCATGTTGCTGATCTGGCCGCGGCGGCGGTTCAGGTCACCCATGATGTCGCCCTGGTAGTCGGTCGGCGTGGAAGCTTCAACGGACATAATGGGTTCCAGCATGATGGGCTTGGCCTTCTTGAAGGCGTCCTTCATGGCGAAGATGGCGGCCATCTTGAATGCGTTTTCGTTGGAGTCCACTTCGTGGTAGGAACCGTCCACCACTTCAACGTGCACGTCCACCACCGGATAACCGGCGATAACGCCCGTGGTCATGGCTTCATTGAGGCCGGCATAGACGGCGTTCATGTATTCCTTCGGAATGGCGCCGCCCACGATCTTGTTTTCGATGGTGAGGCCCTTGCCGCGTTCGTTCGGCTTCACGTCAATCACCACGTGGCCGTACTGGCCGCGGCCGCCGGACTGCTTGACCAGCTTGCCGTCGCCATGGGCGGGGGCAGTGATGGTTTCGCGGTAGGCGATCTGGGGCTTGCCGATGTCGGCTTCCACCTTGAATTCGCGCATCAGGCGGTCAATGATGATTTCCAGGTGAAGTTCACCCATGCCGGAGATCAGGGTTTGTCCGGTTTCTTCGTCGGTCTTCACGCGGAAGGTCGGGTCTTCTTCAGACAGGCGGCCCAGAGCGTTGGACATTTTTTCCTGGTCGGCCTTGGTCTTGGGTTCCACGGCCATGGAAATAACGGTTTCCGGGAAGGTGGGGGGTTCCAGGCAGACATCGTTGTCCGGGCTGGTGATGGTGTCGCCCGTGGTCACGTTGCGCAGGCCCACGATGGCGGCGATGTCGCCGGAGTATACGGCGTCAATGTCCGTGTGCTGGTCAGCCTGGATCTGGATGATGCGGCCCACGCGTTCCGTCTTGCGGGTGCGGGGGTTGTACACGGTGTCACCCTTCTTGAGGACGCCGGCGTACACGCGGATGAACACCAGCTTGCCGACGAACTTGTCAGCCCAGAGCTTGAATGCCAGAACCATGGGCTTGGCGTCGTCCGTAGCGGTAATCTTGAAGGTTTCTTCCGCATCCAGCGTGCTTTCAGCGTGGGCGGGAACGGTTTCCACCGGAGAGGGGAGGTAATCCACCACGGCGTCAAGCAGGAACTGGACGCCCTTGTTCTTGAAGGCGGAACCACCGGCAACGGGGATGAACTTGTTGGTGATGGTGGCGCGGCGGATGGCTTCCTTGAGTTCCTTGGGGGTGAAGGGTTCTTCCATGAGAACCTTTTCAGCAAGTTCGTCGTCCACGTCGGCCACGCGGCTCACCAGTTCATGGTAGGCCAGTTCGGCTTCTTCCTTGAGTTCAGCGGGGATTTCCTCAACCGTGTAGGTGGAGCCCAGACGGTCGTTGTCGGCATACATGACAGCCTTCTGGTTCACCACGTCAATCTGGCCGCGGAGCTGGTCTTCAGCGCCGATGGGGATCAGAATGGCGGCGGCGTTCGCACCCAGCTTGTTGTGGATGTCGTCCAGCACGTTGTTGAAGTTGGCGCCGGTACGGTCCATCTTGTTCACGAAGCACATGCGGGGAACGCTGTACTTGGTGGCCTGGCGCCATACGGTTTCCGTCTGGGGCTGCACGCCGGCCACACCGCAGAATACCACGATGGCGCCGTCAAGCACGCGGAGGGAACGTTCCACTTCAGCGGTGAAGTCAACGTGCCCGGGGGTGTCAATAATGTTCAGCTGGAAGTTTTCGCCTTCGAACATTTTGCTGATACCTTCATTTTTCACCTGCTTCCAGTTGGTGGTAACGGCAGCGGAGGTAATGGTGATACCGCGTTCGCGTTCCTGCTCCATCCAGTCGGTAGTGGTGGAACCGTCGTGGGTTTCACCGATCTTGTGGATCATGCCGGTGTAGAAAAGAATACGCTCGGACAAAGTAGTTTTGCCGGCGTCAATGTGAGCGGAGATACCGATGTTGCGGTAGCGCTCAAGGGGAGCCTTGCGATTGGGATTGTTTACGTGATCGGACATAGTGTCTGGAAAGTATCTGTAATGATCGAAAGTGAATGGTTCGGCTGACAGTCGCTGAAGGGATTACCAGCGGAAGTGGGCAAAGGCGCGGTTGGCCTGGGCCATCTTGTGAACGTCGTCGCGCTTGCGGACGGAGGAACCCTGGTTGTTGGCGGCTTCCTTGATTTCGTTGGCAAGAGCCTTGTGCATCGGCACGCCCTTGCGGTTGCGGGCGTAGTTCACAATCCAGCGCATGGCCAGGGATTCGGAACGGGCCGGGTCCACTTCCAGAGGCACCTGGTAGGTGGCGCCACCTACGCGGCGGCTCTTCACTTCCACACGGGGCTTGGCATTTTCAATGGCGCGGGTGATCACTTCCAGGGGATCAATGCTGTCCGTGCCTTCGTTAGCCATGTCGATGGCGGCATAAACAATGCGTTCCGCAAGGGAGCGCTTGCCATCCAGCATAACCTTGCTGATCAGTTTGCCAACAAGAGCGCTGTCGTAACGGGGGTCACGACGTTCGATTTTTCTATAGACGCGTTTACGGCGGGCCATAATATATAGTAGGTAAGATGTTAATGTTTACTTGGAGGCAACCTTCGGGCGCTTGGCGCCATACTTGGAGCGGCCCTGGCGACGCTTGTCAACACCGAGGCAGTCAAGAGCCCCGCGGACGATATGGTAGCGAACACCCGGCAAGTCCTTCACACGACCGCCGCGAACGAGCACGATAGAGTGTTCCTGGAGGTTGTGACCTTCACCGCCGATGTAGGCGATCACTTCTTCACCATTGGTAAGACGGACTTTAGCCACTTTACGAAGAGCCGAGTTCGGCTTCTTGGGCGTACGGGTCATTACCTGGAGACAAACACCGCGGCGTTGCGGGCAGCTATGAAGAGCGCGTGACTTGGACTTCTCTTCCGGAGTAATACGTCCCTTGCGGACGAGCTGATTAATGGTCGGCATGTTTTCCTGCTTTGGTTGTGGTTCGTCGGTCTGATCCGATATTCAAGGCGAACATCCCTTTCAGTAAGCAGGAAGCGCGCCTTTTTTCCGGAGGCAAACCCGATAGAAAACGTATTTCTTGCGCCTTTCGGCGCGTTTGGGGACGGCCAATATAACGTGATTTTATATCATGACAAGTCTTTTATTCATCTTTTCCTAAATATTTCATCCGTGCCATTTTCCCCTGCTCTTTCCCAAGCTTCATTCCGGGTTGCCGGCGCCTTTTTCAGCTTCTTCCTCACCCAGCGGACCTCCACATGCTGATAGACGAAAAAGGCGATAACCAGGGAAACACACAAGGCGATTCCCCAGAATAAAACTGGGGGCCCATCCACCCGCCACTTCATTCCCGCGCCAATCCCCACCCATTTCAGGGGGGGGGGGCAGGCAGGGACGGCAGGCGGACGCTCCACAGGGAGGCAATGCACAGGGCAAAGATGACGGAAGAAACAACGTACCCCGGGAATGAATAGCTCAGGGCTCCGATTCCTTCATGGGTGGCGGCAGAAGAAGCCAGCAGCCACGCCGCGCCTGCTCCAATCCAAAACCACCGCCATGGACTCTTCCACCGTTCCATATTCCAGGACGCACACCACATCCCCAGCAAAAACTGCCACAGGCGGAAACTCACCTGATAATACAGCCTGCCGTAGTCCATCACGGTGCCGCTCCGGAACGCAGCAAAAAGAACGCTTGCCGCCAGAAGCCACAGGAACGGCCTTTTCTCGTAATAACGGTAAAGCCACGGAAACAGCGCCAGAAAGGCCATGATGCAGACGATGAACCAGACCGCCGCCTTCCCCATCATCTTCCACATCGCAAGTGTTGGCGCGGCTATCAGCAGCCTGACTCCGGCCCACGCCGTCGCCTGCTGGCCTTCAATAAGAAGAACGGCAAAACCGGCAGTCCAGGCAATCAACAGCACCGGCAGCAGGCGTCAGCCTTTTTCCGGCAATATTCCCCGATGCTTCCTTGTGTGAAACCTCCGGCGGATCGAACGGCCAGAAAACCGCTCAAGACAAAAAAGCCATCCACAGCCACGCTCCCTCCGCAATTCCATCCCCCGCTGTAATGGAAAAAGACAACCGTCAGGCACAACAAAATTCTCAGCAGATCCAATCCATAATTCCTGACAGGCAGCATATCCGGAAGCCAACGGATAAGCAATCCGTGGTCAAGCGGTATTTCCAAGGGAGAAAAACTTGCGATGACTCCCCCTTGCCTATCGGAAGCCGTTTGCATGGAAAGGGAAAACCTTCGGAACTGCGTGCCCGGACGGGATGCGGCGCAAGCCTCTCCGGCATCTCAATTTGAAAGGGAACGTTAGCGAACCCTCTTCCCTAAAGCCGGTACATCCTGGCGGACGTTTGCATTCCAGTTCCACAAAGGACTGCTCCGCTCCCCGTGGACAGGGGAATGCTTCCCCGTCTCCAGTCTGTAACGGATTGCTTATCCGCATCCTTTTCCGGCGTTTTTCCGTCAGGGCAACACGGAGACAAAAAAATCCGTTTCCAGCCACGCAAGCTGGAAACGGATTCCAAAGATCAACTGCGGGAACCGTTATTTTTTCGGCGTCACCAGGGAATGCCCGGACATTTCGGCAGGCTGTTTCAGCCCCATCAGGTTCAGCAGGGTGGGGGCCACGTCCGCCAGAATGCCGTTGGAGAGGTTGACCTGGTCCTTGTCGTCCGCCACATAAATGAGGTCCACAAGATTGGTGGTATGGGCCGTGTTCGGGGAGCCGTCCTCATTGCGCATGTGTTCGGCATTGCCATGGTCCGCGGTGATGAGCAGCTTGCCGCCCAGGGCCAGCACCTTCTTCACGCACTTTTCCAGGGCGCTGTCCACCGCTTCGCAGGCGGCGACTCCGGCTTCCACAAATCCGGTATGGCCCACCATGTCCCCGTTGGCAAAATTCATGATCACCACGTCGTACTTGTCCACGGCGTCCACAAACTTGTCCGCCACTTCCTCCGCGCTCATCTGGGGCTTGAGGTCATAAGTGGCCACTTCACGGGGGGAGGGAACCAGAATGCGGTCCTCGCCGGGGAACTGCGTTTCCACGCCTCCGTTAAAGAAGAAAGTGACGTGGGCGTATTTTTCCGTTTCCGCAATGCGGAGCTGAGTCTTCCCGGCTTCCGACACAATCTGTCCGAAAATGTTGTCCAGCTGCTCCTGTTCAAAAACGATGGGGGAGGGATACTTGGCATCGTACTCCGTCAGCGTCACATAATGAACCCTGGGCGTCACTTCACGGTCAAAGCCGTCAAACCCGGGATACAGGAAGGCATCGCTCATCTGGCGGGCGCGGTCCGCACGGAAGTTGAAGAAAAACACCACGTCATTATCGCGCACGCGCTGTTCGTTGCCGTAGGCAAAAATGCCGGGCTTCAGGAATTCATCCGTCTCGCCCTTGGCGTAGCACTGTTCCACATATTCGGAGGGGGAACAGGTGCACTGTTCGCCGCGGCCCAGCACGATGGCGTCCCATGCCAGCTTGTTGCGGTCCCAGCGCTTGTCGCGGTCCATCGCATAGAAGCGGCCGATAACCGTGGCGATTTTCGCGCCGTAAGGCTTGATGGCTTCTTCCAGTTGGCGCATGAATCCGGCCCCGCTGGTGGGGGAACAGTCACGGCCGTCCGTGATGGCATGGATGCAGATGTCGCGCACGCCCGCTTCATAGGCGTATTTGACGATGCCTACCAAATGGTTGATATGGCTGTGCACGCCGCCGTCGCTCACCAGGCCGAGCAGGTGCAGGCGGGAGCCGGCGGCCTGGGAAAAAGCGGTCTTCAGCACGGAATTTTCACCCATGGAGCCGTCCTTGATGGCGTTGTCCACCCGGCAAAGATCCTGGAAAACCACGCGGCCAGCGCCCAGGTTCAGGTGCCCCACTTCGGAGTTGCCCATCTGCCCGTCCGGAAGGCCCACGTCCTCCCCGGAAGCGCCCAGCAGGCTGTGGGGATAGTTGGCCAGGAGGTAATCAGTAAAGGGGGTATCAGCCAGAACAGTGGCGTCACCGTACTCTTTCGCGACATCAGGCCCCAACGGATTGCGGCCCCAGCCGTCGCGAATGACAAGAACGACAGGCTTTTTAGAAGACATGGGCCTTATTTACAGGCATCCCCTCCTTTTGAAAAGCCTGAAATCAGGCATTCCTTCTCCGACTCTGAAATAGCCTGCGGTTTCCCCCCCTTCCCCACGCGGACAACTACATACCTTCCACTCATGACCGGATGCTCCGAATGGAACACCGCAAACTTCCATTCCAGCGAACTGGTTCCCACCGCTCCCAGGCTCAATTCAATGCTCAACCAGTCGCCCAGACCGGCGGAACTGGCGTAATCCACCTCCACATGCACGCGGGGCCAGCCGCAATCGGGGGAAAGAACCTCCAGCCCCTGGGAACGCAGGTACTCGTGCTCCACCTCCTCTACCAGGCACAGCAGCCGGGTGAAATGAGCCACGCCGGAGGCGTCCGTATCGTGAAAGGCTACCTGGCGTGTTCTGACAAAGGGGATGCAGGGAAGTTCTTCAGGCATGCCTTCATCCTGCCTCCTTTCCCGGAAGCATGTCCAGCCGCAAATGCGTGACAATATGTCACATCAGCTTGATTTGTGACATCCCTCTCTTTATATATAGGGGCGAGCCCGGACGGAAACGCCGCCATGAAGAAAGACACCATCGATAAGCTGATCGGCCGCATTGACCATATCAAGGAAGAGGACCTCCAGCGTTTCTTTGTAAAGCTGGCGGAACAGCAGGGTTTTTTCCAGCAGGTGTTTGAAGCCATCCAGGAAGGCCTGATCCTGCTGGACAGCAAGGGAAAAATCCTGTTTGTCAACCAGGCCGCCCTCAAGCTCCTTGACAAGGAACGCGGCCAGATCACGCCGGAAGACTTCTGCATCTTCCTGGGCAGGGACTGCACCTGGGACACCATCCAGCAGAGCCGGACCGCCGTTTCCCGGGACGTGGAGATTTTTTATCCGGAGCACAAATTCCTGAACATTTTCATCTCCCCCATCGGCGGCAGGAGCCAGGGCCATCTGATCCTGATACGGGATGAAACGCCCCGGCAGAAGAAAAACGCGGAGAACATCGAGGCGGAACGCCTGAACGCCCTCACGCTGCTGGCCGCGGGGGTGGCCCATGAAATAGGCAACCCCCTCAACTCCATCGGCCTTCATCTCCAGCTCCTGGCCCGGAAGGCAAAACAACTGCCCGCGGAGTACCGGACGGACATGGAAGAACTGCTGAAAACGGCAGAGAGCGAAACCACGCGGCTGGACGTCATTCTGAAACAATTCCTCCAGGCCATCCGCCCCACCAAGCCCATCCGGGAACCCCACAACATTGAAACCATCATCATGGAGGTCCTGAAACTGCTGGAGCCGGAAATCCGCCAGCGCGGCATCCAGATCAACACGGACCTCCAGCCCAGCCTCCCCATCCTCAGCCTGGACCCCGTCCAGATCAAGCAGGTCTTCTACAACCTGATCAAAAACGCCTACCAGTCCATCCCGCCGGAGGGAGGCACCATTCTGGTTAAAAGCGGTTATACGGATGACAGCGTGTTCGTCACCGTGGCGGATACCGGCTGCGGCATTTCCCCGGAAGTCATGGGCAGCATTTACGAACCTTTCCTGACCACCAAATCCACCGGCTCCGGCCTGGGCCTGCTCATCGTGCGCCGCATCGTGAAGGAACACGGCGGCTCCATCACCCTGGCCAGCCAGCCGGGGCAGGGAACCACCATCACGGTCTTCCTGCCGCGCGTGGAACGCACCATCAGGCTCCTGCCCTCCTCCATCCCGTCATGAAGATGCCCGTTCTGCTGATCGTAGATGATGAAAAACCCACGCGCGACGCCCTGCGCATGGGCTTTCAGGACGATTACGAAGTGTACACTGCCGCCAATCTTTCCCAGGCCGTCACTCTCCTGCGGGAGGAATCCCCGGACCTGGTCCTGACGGACCTGCGGCTGGGCGGGGAAAGCGGCATGGACGTGCTGAAAGCCGCGGCTTCTCTGCCCCATCCCCCCCAGAGCATCATGATGACCGCCTACGGATCCGTGGACGCCGCCGTGGAAGCCATGAAACAGGGCGCGTACGACTTCGTCACAAAGCCCCTGAACCTGGATGCCGTGGAGCTGGTGCTCAAAAGGGCGCTCCATACCCGGAACCTGGAGACGGCCAACCAGGAGCTCACCACCCGCATCCAGGCGGACTCCGGCCTGCAAAAACTGCTCGGACGGTCCGCCGCCATGGAACACGTGTTCTCCATCATCCGCCAGGTGGCGCCCAGCAAGACGACGGTGCTGATTGAAGGGGAAAGCGGAACCGGGAAGGAACTGGTGGCCCAGGCCATCCATTCCCTTTCCGGCAGGCCGGAGAATAAATTCGTGGCCGTCAACTGCGCGGCCCTTTCCCCCCAGTTATTGGAAAGCGAGCTGTTCGGCCATGAAAAAGGCTCCTTCACCGGAGCCGGGCAGCGCCGCATCGGCCGCTTTGAACAGGCGGACGGCGGCACCATCTTCCTGGATGAAATCGGGGAAATAGACGCCGGAACGCAGGTCCGCCTGCTGAGGGTGCTGTCCGAACGGACCATTGAACGCGTAGGCTCCAACACGCCCATCCCGGTGAATGTGCGCATTATTGCCGCCACCAACAAATCACTGAAGAAACTCGTCCAGGAGGGCAAATTCCGGGAAGACCTCTATTTCCGCCTCAACGTGGTCCACATCCAGATGCCCCCCCTCCGGGACCGGCGAGAGGACGTGCCCCTGCTCGCCACCGCCTTCCTGAAAGAATTCGCCAGGGAGAACAACAAGGAATTCAAACCCCTTTCCCGGGACGCCCTTGACGCCGTACGGAACTACTCCTGGCCCGGAAACGTGCGGGAGCTGCGCACAGCCATGGAGCACGGCGTCGTCATGAGCAACTCCGCCAGCATAGAACTCTCCCATCTCCCACCCCGGCTGCACGCGCCGCAGCAGCCGGCCGCCCCGGGGAGCATGGCGCAGGAACAATTGGAGGACAATGCCCCCAGCACACAGAATGGGCTTGTCCCGGCAGGGGTTTTGAATTTATCCTTGCTGGAGCGGAATGCCATCCAACAAGCGCTGGCCCGGTCAAACGGCAACAGAACGGCGGCAGCCCACCTTCTGGGCATCAGCCGCCGCACCCTTCAACGCAAATTACAAGATATTCAACCTTCATGAATGCGCCCACCACGGCATCCCGCACACCGTTTATCATCATCCTCATCCTGCTGCTGGCGATTACGGGTGTGCAGTACTTTTTCAATTTTAACGGTCTGAACGCCAGCGCCGCCATGGACCAGGCCCAGATCGCCCGGAACGTGGCCAGGGGACAGGGGATGGCCACCAACTGGCTGAGACCCATCCAGATGGTCTCCGGGAGCACCCGCGCCGGCCTCAACCCCTTTCTTTCCGACGCCCAGATCCGCGAACAGGAAACCATTCTGGCGGGACAGGGGGAATCCCTCGTCAATCCGGAAAAATTCAATCCCTACGCCCTCCGGGACACACGCAACGCCCCTCTGAACATCCTGGTGGAAGCCGCCGTCTTCAAGGTGGCCGGCGTCCACAAGTTTGACCTGTGGAGCATGACGGGCAGCTCCATGATCTACCTGCCGGACCGCATCGTGGCGGGCATTTCCTGCATGTTCTTCATCCTGGCTGTCCTGAGCTGCTATTACATCCTCCACCAAATGTTTGATGTCACCATCGCCAGCTTCACCTGCCTGACGATGATTCTCAGCAACCTCTTCCTGCAATACGCCACCAGCGGCCTCCCGCAGATGATGATGCTCTTCTTCTTTGCCTGGGGCATCCATTTCCTGTCCACGGCCCTGCAAAACAGGGAGGAAAAGCGTAAATTCCTGATGCCGCTCATTTACAGCTCCATCTGTTTTTCATGCGTCTGCCTCGCCGGCTGGATCGGCCTGTGGCCCATGGCCGGCTTTCTGATTTTCGTGGGCATCCGCTTCAAGCCTCACGGCCTGTACTGCATTCCGGGACTTGTGATCCTGTTCCTCCTCCTGGCCTACCCCGTTTACATCAACCGCTCCCTCAGCGGAGGCTTCTTCGGAACGGCCTATTACACCATCTTCACGGGGCTGACCGGCAATGAAGAAATCGCGATGAACTCCCTGGCCGCCGGGGACATTCCCATCGCCGCCCAGAAAGCCGTCACCTCCATCGTCAACAACATCCTGACGCAGGGCGACCTCCTTTACGAAAACCTCGGGAACCTTCCCCTGGCCATGGTGTTCCTGCTGGCCCTCCTGCACAAATTCAGAAGGCCGGAAGTCAACCAGGCCAAATGGGGCGTCTTCGCCATGTGGGTGCCCGCCGTCATCGGCATGGCCCTTTACACCTCCAACAAATCCGGTATTTCCCTGGGACAGATTCAAATCCTCTTCGCCCCCTTCTTCACGGCCTACGGCACGGCCTTCGTCCTCAACCTGATCGCACGGCACTCCAACAAGGAGGTAGTCCCCATCCTGCGGGGCGGCGTCCTGCTGCTCGCCCTGCTCATCACTTCCCTCCCCCTTCTGCTCAGCCTTCCCCAGATGGTGCGGGTGGGCATCCTGACGGCCAGCCGCGGCATTCCGGCATGGCCCCCTTATTTCCCCCCGGGCCTCAACCGGGACCTTCGCGCCCAGACGTCGGAAAAGGATTTCATCCTCACGGACCAGCCGTCCGCCGTCGGCTGGTACGCAGACAGGAAAGCCATCGGCCTCCCCAAAATGGTGGAGCAATTCATGGTGCTGGAACGCATTCTGAAATTCCACGGCGGGAAGGTGGGCAGCATCCTGGTGACTCCCTCATCCACGCTCAATGCGGACCTCCGCACCATTGCCGCCTCCTACGGGGAATTCACCCCCCTCGTTCTGGAAGGCACCGTCCTGCTTCAGACGAAGGACAGGAATCCCGTATACCTCTTTGACCACAGCCGTGCGCTCTACCCCTTGTCGCAACGCTTTGGGACGCCGGACTCCCGCCAATTCATCCAGGGAGCGGACATGATTCTTTACAAAGACCTTCAGGAAACCGCTTCCACCCCTCAACCTTAATTCCCCATATGACCAAACAACGGAAAAACGCTCCCGGATTTGAAGAATCCGTAGCCCGCCTGGAAGAAATCATACGCTTGACGGAAGCCCCCGTCACCGAACTGGAAGACATGATAGCCCTGGTGGAAGAAGGCAACAAGCTCATCCGCCACTGCCGCGGCATCCTTCATGATGCGGAACTGCGCATCCAAACCCTCAGCAACCCGGAGACCGTCCAGGATGGAACGGATCCCGATGAACCAGACAGCAATGAATTCTCCCTTACCTGAACTTCCGGAGCTGCTGGCAAGCATCCGCAGCCATGCAGACCTGATGAAAATCCCTGAATCGGAACTGCCCCGGCTCGCGGAAGAAATCCGGAACACCCTCATCCACTCCCTTTCCCTCACCGGCGGCCATCTGGGCCCCAACCTGGGCGTGGTGGAACTGAGCATTGCCCTTCACCGCGTCTTTGAAACACCGCGGGACAAAATCATCTTTGACGTTTCCCACCAGGCCTACGTCCATAAAATGCTCACGGGGCGCGCGCCGCTGATTCACACCATCCGCCAGCATGAAGGGCTCTCCGGCTTTGCCAAAATGTCGGAATCCCCCCATGACGCCTACGGCGCAGGCCACGCGGGCACGGCGCTTTCCGCCGCCCTGGGCATGTGCGCGGCCAGGGACCTGAAAGGGGAGGACTACCATGTAGTGGCCGTAGCCGGGGATGCGGCATTCACCTGCGGCACCACCCTGGAGGCGCTGAACAACATCAGCCAGACCACCAAGCGCTACATCACCATTCTGAACGACAATGAATGGGCCATTGATAAAAACGTGGGCGCGCTGGCAAAATACTTCAACTCCCTGCAAACCTCGGAAACCTTCTCCTGGCTGAGGGACAAGACGGCCTCCTTCATTGAAAAGCTGGGGGGCACGCAGGCCAGGGACTTCGCCTTCAAGCTGGAAGGCACCACCAAGAACCTCATCTTCCCCTCCCTGCTCTTCAATAAATTCGGCCTGCGCTACTTCGGCCCCCTGGACGGGCACGACATCCCCACCCTCATCCGCACCCTTTCCTACATCAAGGACCTCAACGAACCCGTTATCCTGCACGTGGTCACCCAGAAGGGAAAAGGCTACCAGCCCGCACTGGACAACCCCACCAAATTCCACGGCCTGGGCTCCTACTGCGTGCGGGACGGCGAAACGCAGGCAACCGCCACCCCCACCTTCTCCCACATCTTCGGTTCCACGCTGGTGGAAATGGCGCACGAGGACGAATCCGTCACGGCCATCACGGCCGCCATGGCCAGCGGCACCAAGCTGGACCTGTTCAAGGAAGCCTTCCCCAAGCGCTACTTTGACGTAGGCATTGCGGAAGAACACGGAGCCCTCTTTGCGTGCGGGCTGGCGGCGGAAGGCATGAAGCCCTACATCGCCATTTACTCCACCTTCATGCAGCGCTGCATTGACATGATCCAGCATGACGCCGCGCTCCAAAAGCTACCCGTGCGCTTCTGCATGGACCGCGCCGGGCTCTCCCCGGACGACGGCCCCACGCATCACGGCCTGTTTGACATCGCCATGATCCGCAGCATCCCGAACATCGTCTTCATGCAACCCAAGGATGAAGCGGAATTCGTCCACATGCTCCGGACCATGAACCATTACCAGAACGGCCCCACCGTCATCCGCTATCCCCGGGGCTGCGGCGCCGGGGTCCCCCTTCCCTCCACGCCGGAAATCCTCCCCATCGGCAAGGCGGAAGTGCTCCAGACGGGGAAGGACGTGACCCTCGTTTCCCTGGGCACCATGATCGGCATCGCCCGGGAGACGGCAGCGCTGCTGGAAGCGCAGGGCCACACGGTCACCCTCATCAACGCCCGCTTCATCAAGCCTTTGGATGACGAATGCATCCGCCGGCATGCGGCCTCCAGCCGGGTGGTCTGCACCTTTGAAGACCATTCCATCAGCGGCGGCTTCAACTCCGCCGTGCTTGAATCCCTGGAAGCCGGAGGCGTCACCACGCCCGTGGAAGCCATCGCATGGCCGGACCAGTTCATCGAACACGGTTCGGAACCCATCCTCAGAAAAAAATATGGACTCACGGCGGAAGCCGCGCTACAAAAAATCATTCCCCACCTGAATTCCTGACCCATCCATGAAAGCATGCACCTTCCTACTGGCAGCCCTGACGCTTGCCCTTCTCCCCGCCTCCGCGCAGCAAACACCGCCGGAACCTCCGTCCCCGGCGTGGATTCAGGAATTCAACAGCCTGCCGGAAGCAACCAGAAAAAGCTACATTGACCAATTCCGCAAGGCGGAACAGCTCTTTGCGCAGAAGAGAACCATGGAATGCCTCTTCTCCCTGACGGAGCTGGAAAAGCTTTATGCAGGAAACCCGGGCTTATACAATCTCCGCGGCGCATGCTACATTGAAATCCGCAACATTGAAAAGGCCCTGGAAAACTTTGAAAAGGCCCAGAAGCTGGATCCCTCCAACCTCACCATTCAGTTCAACCTGGCGGAAGCGCACTACGTCAATCATGACTATGCCAGGGCGCTGAAAGCCTTCACGGAGCTTCTGCCTCCCTTCAAGGACAATCCCGGCATGACTCCCCTGCTGCAATTCAAGCGCTATATTTGCGCCCGCAAGCTGGACAACCGGCCCCTGGCCAAGGAACTGGAAAACCTGTACGGCCCGATGGACGACACGCCGTACTACTACTGCACCCAGGCCATCATCAAATTCATGGGAGGAGACAAGGACGCCGCCCAGGAACAGCTCCTTTCCGCCATCCGCATCCACGGAGGCACCAGCGCCATCCAGGCCTTTACGGACGCCATGACGGAAGCCGGCATCCTGCCCTCCCCCTACGGGCAGACCGTCCCAACGGAACAACCGGCTAAAACAGGGCTGGAAAAACGCCGCTGATGAATGCGGAAGCGACGGTCCTGAAGCTCTATCCCCTGGGAGAGAACGGCCTGATTGTCGTCTGGTGCACGGAGGAAGGCATCATCAGAACGGCGGCCAAAAGCGCCAGAAAGCCCAACAGCCCCTTTGCCGGGCGCCTGGACCTCTTCTACCAGTGCCGCATGCAGTGGACGCAGGCAAAAACGGGAGACCTGCACTCCCTGACTTCCGCAGACCTGCTCTCCCCCCGCCTGCCCCTCCGGAAAAGCTACCTCCGGCTCAGCGCGGCAGGCTACTTCGCGCGCCTGTTTCTCCAAATGCTGGAGCCGGACACGCCCATCCCGGAATTCTACGACCTCCTGCAACGGGCATACGCCTATCTGGAAAACAACGACCCCACCCTCCGCGCCGTCCTGCACTTTGAACAGGAACTCGCGCGGCTGCACGGCATCGCGCATCCCGGCATTCCGGCGCACGTCATTCTGAAATCCCACTTCGGCAAGCTTCCCCCGCAGCGGGAAAAACTGCTCGGCAGCCTGGAACAAAAAGAAAACTGAACAACATGCCGCATCCTTTTTCACCAGCCGCACGGACTTTCATCCTCCCATCCAACTCCTCCTTCCCTCCGGGGAAGGATACGGATTGTTCCGTGCGCGTGATTGACTTGTCCGCGGCCTTCGGGCAAAATCTCCGGCACGGTTTTACTGCATGAAGATCTTTGACAGATACATTGCCCGCCAGCTGCTGGGTGTTACGGCCCTGGGGGTGATGGCCCTGAGCGCCCTGCTGCTCCTGGGCAACCTGTTCAAGGAACTGCGCCCCCTTCTGGTGGAAAACAAGGCGCCCATCAGCATCGTTCTGGAATTCATCTTCCAGGTAATACCCTTCTCGCTGATGTTCTCCATTCCATGGGGATTCCTGACGGCCGTGCTGCTGGTATACGGACGCCTGGCCTCGGACAACGAACTCACCTCCATGCGCATGTCCGGCATGAGCCTGTGGCGTCTGAGCGCCCCCGCCATCGCCATCGGCATCGCCCTCTCCGGCCTCTGCTACTGGATCAACATAGACATCGCGCCCCGCGCCAAGCAATCCATTTCCGAACTGCTCATCAAGGCCGCCTCCATCAACCCGAAGGGGCTTCTCAATGAAGGACAGGCCATCACCAAATTCGATAATCTGGAAATCTACATTGACAAGCGCGTGGACGACGTCATCCACGGCATGCACATCTATCAGAAGGCGGACGACAAATCCCCCGCCGTGGCCATGCACTCGGAACGCGTGACCATGGACTTCTCTCCCGAGAAAAAAACCCTTTACCTGCACCTCATCAATCCGCTCATCACCACGCAGGAAAAGGACTCCATCTCCCAAAGCGTGACCATGGATGAAATGCCCCTGAGCATCAACCTGGACAAATCCCGCTCCCGGCGCATCAAGGCCAACCGCTTCACCAACCGGGAAATCAGGGAAGCCCTGAACACGCCCGGCTATCTGGATAAAAAACAGACCACGGAATTCGCCACGGAACTGCCCAGGCGCGCCTCCTTCTCCCTGGCCTGCATCGTCTTTGCCCTCATTGGCGTGCCCCTGGCCATCAACACCCGCAGAAAAGACACCTCCACGGGATTTGCCCTGGGCATCCTGATCGCCTCCCTCTACTTTGTGGCCCTGATCTTTGCGGACCTGTCCCGGAAAAGCGACACGATGCTCCCCTACATCCTGCTATGGCTTCCCAACGTCATCACGATCGCCGTGGCGCTGTACCTTCACAATCAGGCCAGGCACAAGGGATAAGCCCCCGGCGGAAGCGCCCGCCGTTGGCGCGGAATTAGCTTTCACAGCTCCGGCCCTTCGGGTAACATGGCGTGCATGCAGCACGTCCCCACCATCGCCATCGTAGGCAGGCCCAATGTCGGGAAATCCGCCATCTTCAACAGAATGGCCGGAAGGCGCATCGCCATCGTGCATGATGAACCCGGCGTCACTCGCGACCGGCTCTCCGCCCCCTGCAAGATTACGGACCGCGCCTGTAAAATCATGGACACGGGCGGCATCGGCGCGCGCCTGACCGACGGCTTTGCGGAACAGGTGGCGGCAGAGGCGGACATAGCCATGAAAACGGCGGACCTCATCCTCTTCGTGCTGGACTGCCGGGACCACCTCACCCCCATCGACCAGAGCATTGCGGACCACCTCCGCAAGTCGGACGTTCCCGTCATCCTCCTGCTCAACAAGGCGGACCATGAAAAGCAGGATCTGAACCTGGGCGAATTCGCCGGACTTGGCTTTGACGACCATATCTTTCTCTCCGCCGCCCACGGCAGGGGCTTCTCCGAACTCGCCTCCCGGCTGGACGACTTCCTCAAACAGGAGGGCGCCCCGCTGAAAGAAGAACTGGAGGAAGAAGCGGAAGACGGGGAGGACGCCGCCCCCCCCATCAAGGTGGCCGTCGTTGGACGCCCCAACGCGGGCAAATCCTCCCTGGTCAACGCCATCCTCCGGGACAAGCGCACCATCGTTTCCGACGTGGCGGGCACCACCCGCGACGCCATTGACGTCCCCTACCTGCACGACGGCCAGCCCTACGTGCTGATCGACACCGCCGGCATGCGCCCGCGCTCCCGGCGGGACACCTCCGTGGAAGTCTTCTCCGCCATGCGCAGTGAAAAAGCCATCCGCCGGGCGGACATCTGCCTGCTGGTCATTGACATTGCGGCAGGCATCACGCAGCAGGACCGCCGTATCGCCGGCATCATTGCGGAGGAAGGGAAACCCTGCATCATCATCGTGAACAAATTCGACCTCTTCCACCCGAATGCCCCGCGCAAGGACCGCATGGCGGAAGTGGAGGAACAGGTGCGCAGGGAACTCTTCTTCATCAACTATGCGCCCTTCATCGCCACCTCCGCAAAAAAAGCGGAGGGCGTGGAAATCATCTTCAAGGTCATCACGCGCATCCGCCGGGAATCCCGTAACCTGCCCACCACCGGACAGCTCAACCGCCTCATCCAGCTTGCCCAGCAGATGAACCCTCCCGGCACCGCCAGCGGCTCCACCAGAAGACTGAAAATCTACTACGTCACCACGGCGGTGGACCCCAAGTACAACACCATTCCCGTCCCGCGCTACGTCCTCTTCGTCAATGACAAGAACCTGCTCACGGACAGCTACTCCCAGTACCTGCGCAACAAAATCAGGGAAGCCTACCCCGCTCCCGGCATCCCGGTCATCTTCTCCGCCCGCTCGCGCGTGCGCAATGACTGACAATCCCGCCTTCTCCGCATGCTCTCCGTCAGGAACCTCAGCGCCTCCTTCCACACCAGGGCCGGCATCGTCCGGGCGGTGAGAAACGTGTCCTTTGACGTGGCGCCGGGGGAAACGCTCGGCATCGTGGGGGAATCCGGGTCCGGAAAATCCGTCACCTGCTACTCCATGATGGGGCTCATCCCGATGCCTCCGGGCCGCATTGAAAGCGGTTCCGCCATGCTGGACGGCACGGACCTGCTTCATTGTCCGGAAAAGGAACTCCGTTCCATCCGCGGCAAGCGCATCTCCATGATCTTCCAGGATCCCATGACCTCCCTCAATCCGTACCTGACCATCGGGGAGCAGGTGGCGGAACCCCTCGTCATTCATGAGGGAGCCGGCAAAAAAGAGGCGCGCGACCGCGCGCTGGAACAGCTTGCCCTGGTAGGCATACCGGACGCGGAACAGCGCATGGACGCCTATCCCCATCAATTCTCCGGCGGCATGCGCCAGCGCGTCATGATCGCCATGGCCCTTATCACCAGGCCGGAAATCCTCATTGCGGACGAGCCCACTACTGCCCTTGACGTCACCGTGCAGAAGCAGGTGCTTGACCTCATCAGAAAACTTCAGCAGGACATGGGCACCTCCGTCATCCTCATCACGCATGACCTCGGCGTGGTGCGCCAATATGCGGACCGCATCAACGTCATGTACGCAGGCCGCATTGTTGAAAGCGCCCCGGCGCGGGAGCTTTTGGAACATCCCCGGCACGCCTACACCAGGGCCCTGATGAAATCCATTCCCGGACTCCATGCGAAAGGCTCCCCCCTCTACACCATTCCCGGACTGCCCCCCAACATGATGCAGGAACCTTGCGGATGCAGCTTCCGCCCCAGAAATACCCTCGGGAACCCGGAACTCTGCCTGACGGACCGGGAACCGGAGCTGGTGGAAATATCTCCGGGGCACTCAGTCCAAAACTGCCCGGGATGCCTGGCCGGGAATCAGTAAAACCTTGGGAGAAGAATAGGGCCTATGGGGCTCACAGGAAACTTTAGGGATTATAGGGAATTCCCATCATCACCCCTATCACCCCTATCACCCCTATCACCCCTATCACCCCTATCACCCCTATCACCCCTATCACCCCTATCACCCCTATCACCCCTATCACCCCTATCACCCCTATCACCCCTATCACCCCTATCCCTTCTCATCCGGCTCATTCTTTCCCTCATCCCCCCTTCTCCAAGAAACTTCCCCTCCAAAAACCTGAGCTGCCGCATTAATAAATACTTGGCCTGGAAAATCAGGCAAATGGCCATATTGGCCACCACCTCCGGCGGCCTTGTCCGGGCCAGTTCCAAAAAATAATCCCGGGCCAGACATTTATCCGCACCCTTCTTTCTGACAAAAAGGGACTCTCGTGAATCCTTTTCCCGCACGGGAAAGCCTCTCACTCTCAAAAAGTCTTCATAATCAGCCAGTAATTCATCCAGACTGGCTCTGGCTACATTCATCAGCTTGATTTCCGTTTCCATAGAGACCAGCCCCGCCTCCTTTCCCTCCGCAATATTCTGCTTTCCGGAACGGGCAGCCTGAACCATCTGATCAACCGTCCTGTCACGAGAAGACAAGTACGCCTTACAAAAATAATAGGTCAGATCATAAATCTGCTCCGCCTTTCTGTAGGAAAGCAGAGACCGGTAATCGCCGGAAGGGCGCAACAGGGAAGCCATGCGTCCCAGCCTAAAACCCGCAACAAAAACAATCAATATTTTTATAAAAATTACCAACATGGACCCCGTCCACCAGCACATGGTTCGCCTGAATGGCCACGGGCATCATCAGCCTGCCGGAAACGTCCGCCTCCATCTTCCCCCAATGGATGAGGGGAAGGTACTGCCCCCGGAACACCCTGTAGGCGCTGGCCACCTGCGTAAACGGAATCCACGGCAGGCAGCTGAACACGGCAATATCCGTCCGATGGCAGGGATTCGCCCGGGCCGGAGCCTGCTTGGCCGCCTGAATGAGCGGAACGGCATGCTCCAGAAAATCAGCCAGCTCCGCCCGGTACTCTACTAAAATCTGGGTGAATTCCCCATCCTTAGCCAGCACCGGAACCAGGGCGTCCACGGATTCATACTCCCACACCTCCCCTTCCTCCACCCTCTGGCGCAGTTGGGGAATCTTATTCACTGCCTTCAACAGCACAAACAGGCACAGGGCGAAAAAGGAAATCCCCTCCTGTTTCGCATAACGGTACAAGGCATCCACCCGCACGGGAGACGTGATGGAAAACATGGGACATTCAAACGTCTGGAAATACTCGTAATGGGACCTTCGCGGCCAGGAAGCGATTTCTATTTTCTTTTTCATGCGCTTATTTTCTATTCCAGGAAGGCTCTCCATAGATGTTTTTGCGCTTTTGCTCCGGCAGCAAAAGACTGAACAGGACGGGAGCAGTCAAGACAGCTATGCCCGTAAATATTCCCCCTACAAGATCCCAGCAAAAGGACATTGCCAGAAACTTTCCCTTAAAAGAACAAATCAGGACTGCTATCCATACCGGCCAGACGATCGCCAACCAGCCCCCATCCAGCCCGGCATCATGAAAACGTCTGACGCCCAGCGCAATGAAGCAAAACAAGAAGAAAAACAACAGCAACAACCCCGACAGAAGAGCAAAAAGCATCCCAAAAGGAAGAGGTTCAAAAACATCGCAGGCTCCACAAAAACAAACTATCCAGACGAGAGGAGCAGACGCCAGAAGTGCGCCGTAGGCAACAGCCGCCTCCCGGCGCGAGGAACGGGACTGCATCACCAGCAGGGAAAAAAACCACTTAAAACGACTTCTTCTGCCGCATTTCCATATTTTGCCCACTTTCATCCATTCCCCGGTTCTGGAATACCGCTCCTTGAGCAACTTCCATTCCGGCGGAGCTCCCGGAATGTCTCCTATCCATATCCAGTCTTCCGAACGCTCCTCCCTGACCATCAGTCCCAGCGGTAATCCGGCATAGCGGACTTCCCTGACCAGGAAATCAAAATCGGACGGCCCATGCAATTCCCCATCCGGCGTATGGTAATAATAACGTTTCACAATCACTCCTTTCCTTCCGTTCTTTCCCCGGTTCGCCCGGAAATGCCGGACCGGCTGTTGGCGGGAACACATCCCAGCGCAAGCGGCGCCAGGGAACAAAACAGAAACATGCAGAAAAACATGGCGCCGCAAATTAAAAGGGAGGCATTCCCTCCCGCCGCAGCCCGCGCCCATCCGTACACATGATAAAAGCCCGTCTCCGCACATCCCAAGGAAGCCGCGTAAACGGGAACCGCCCAGAGGAGGCCCGGATCAAGATCACGGAGCCTGCGAAAAACAAGTCCCAGGCATGGAACAAGCATGGCCGCACTCAAACACGCCAGGTTTATTCCATGCTCAGCCGTTACCATAAAACGCGGATGAATACTCCCATTCACCGCGGCCCAATATCCTGAAAAAACCAGCGTCCCCATGCACACGCCATAAAACAGCCACGCATATAAATATGAGGCGCTGGAAATGCGGCCGGACCAAGAAAACAACCACCTCCATCTTGCCGCCATCCATTCAGGCAAGCTGAACTTCCTTTCAGAAAAAGGACCAGGACTGGAAGAAGACAGGTTCACGGGAAAGCCCTTTCAGTCAAACACGCATTACGGGGTTTGTCGATATTATCCTCCCTTTCCGGCGAAAGGAAAAATCCCCGGTTCTTCTCTGTCCGGGAAACGGAACGGTCATACCTCCGGGGGATGACCGTATTGATTTTCCTTCTTCGTACCGGGAAACAGGCCCAGCAGCGCAACAACCCAGGTTCCGGACAACACGAAAACGGCCACTCCCATTCCTCCTGCCGCCATTACTCCGGCCTTTCCTGCATGTGCCATGAACATTCCCCACGCATCAGACTGGAACAAACGACCAAACAACCATTCTACCGGCAAACTGCCAGCCAGAAGGACAAAAGGAAGAACAAACGACCAACCGCCCGCCAGGGACAAGTCATGAAGCCTTCTCCAACACAAGGCAAAGAATTGAAGGACAATCAGCAACCCCAGCAACAATCTCAAGAGCAGGAAGATGAAGAACAAACAGGAAAACACGTCGATTCCCGGCATCAGGGGAGGAAGAGCAAGCCCCAGCAGAATCTGGGCAACCGCCAGCCCCAGGCAATCCGCCAGCGTCATGGACAGGAAAACGGACAGGCATTCCCGCCGGGAAGCGCGTCCGGAAAAGACGAATGCCATTCTCCATGATCTCCGATAATAATACCGGAGACGCTTCCAAAACGACAGACCGGCTACCTCTTCCGGCGGAACAGACATCACGTTCGGATAAAATCCGGTTCCCGTTTCACTGCCTCCGCCAGGGCAACCCATTCTTCACCATCCACTGGACGGATCATCAAATGATCAGGCAGACCGCCCCATTTTACCTCACAGGCCAGAAAATCCAGTTCAGCAGGACCATGCAATTCTCCATTCCGGTCATGGTAAAAATATTTCATTCTAAAGTATACAGCTGATCCTATTTGCTTAATTTTCAGCAATCAATACTTTTTTCGACAAATATAATCCAGAAGGCCCCTACCCCTCCCGGACGGAAAGCAAGTCCGTCACAGACGCGCGCTTCATGCGCCACGCAGGCAGAAGGCACGCCAGGGAGGAAAGGGCCAGCACCAGAAGCACCGCATACCCCAGATGGGCCCAGGGCATCGTGATGGGAGGAGTGACGATGCCGAAGTGATAACCGTATTCCAGAATCTGGATGGAGCACCAGGCTCCCAGCACGCCCAGGGCCAGGCTCATGACGACGGCGCACAGGGAGACCATCAGCGTCTCCGCCCAGAGCATCCGCATCACCATGGCGGCCGGCACTCCTACCGCCCGCATCAGGCCGAATTCCCGGCGGCGGGACTGCACGGAGGCCAGAACAGTATTGAGCACGGCCAGCACGGCAATCACCATCATGATGATGGGAAGCTTGCTCATCGTAAAGATCACGTCGTCACCGCGGCTGGTGACGCTCCCCCCCAGGCTTTCCCGGGTCAGGGCCTTCACCAGCGGCTTCACGCCTTCCCCTTCGTTCTCCTGCTGCCGCACCTTCATCAGGGCGTATTCCCCCAGGTCGTTCTGGAGCTCCAGGTTGCTTACCCCGGGGGCGGTGTCCCCCCAGATGAACTGGAACCCCTGATGGCCGTATTCCTCCTTGAGCCAGCGTTCATCGGCAATCGCCAGGGCCGCCACAAAGCCGCCGCGACGCACGCGCATGCCGCTGGTCTTGGTCAGCCAGTGCCAGCCGGGGAAGGAGACGACTCCCGCCACCTTCCAGGGTTCCCCCTGCATGCCGGGGCCTCTGCCTCGTCCGTGAGCTCCGGCAGACGGAGCATTTCCGGAACGGCGCCCCTGATGGGACGGATTCACCAGCATCAGGTCATCCCCGGCCTTCAGCCCCACCGTCCGGGCAAAGGTGTCCGGAATCAGCAGGGAACGGGTGGATTCCAGCATGGCATAGGCTTCCTGCGGGTTGCCGGAAACGAACACGGGCCTGAACAGGGGATGGCTTCCCTGAGCCATCTCCGCCACGGGAATGCCGGCCAGCACGATGGAGCGGTTGCGCATTCCGGAAAAACCTGGGGTCTTCATCTGCGCCGGGGCAATGTCCGGTTCATCCACGTAAATGGGATACATCCGCGAATTCCTCAGGCTGGACCGCGCCATCAGCTCCGGAACGTCCGCAGGCTTGAACTCCGTATGCAGGAAGGAAACCAGCGTTCCGGGCGTGGACGTATCCGGAGAGAAAGGAACCAGCATGGAATATCCCCACGTCTGCACCCCTACAAAGAGGGACAGGCCCACGGACATGGATACGGCGGTTCCCACGGAACGGCTGAGGTTGCGGCTGAGCTGCACTTTCAGGAAAGAATGCGGCACGCGCAGCAGCAGCCCCGTGATCCATGATCCGGCCCACTCCGTCACGCGCACGAAGGCGGGAGCCAGGAACAGCGCACCGGCCACCAGGCCGGGATACCCCAGCCAGAAAAAGATCCACTTGCGCGTCTCCACCTCCAGGCCCGGCAGAAGCAGGGCCGCAGGCTGGAGGCACACGCACGCCAGCCCGGCGATCACGGACCACACGGGAACGCGGCTCACTTTCCCGATGAATCCGGAAGAGGGCACGGCCGCTTCCAGCGGAGACTGGCGGGAAGCGCGCCATGCGGGAATGATGGAAGCCAGCAAGGCCCCCCCCACGGCGCACGCGGCGGCAGCCAGCACCGTCGTCCAGGTCAGGACGGGGACCGAGGAAGAACCTTCCTCCAGAAGGTACACCAGGCAAAAGCCGGCGGCCAGGCCGCCCAGCAGCGCCGGAATGCACAGGAAAAGCCCCTCTCCCACAATCAGCAGCGCGATCTGCATGCGGCTCATCCCCAGCGCACGCATCAGGGCCAGTCTGCGGGTGCGCTCGCTGACGCCGATGCTCAGGGTCGTGAAAATGATGAAGACGCAGGAGAACAGGACGAGCCAGACAGACATCTCCGCACTCTCCTTCTGGGAACGGACGGAACGGTCGCTGGAAAGCCGCTGGATAATGGAATCCGTATCCGCCACCACGGCGGAGGCCTGGGCCAGCTCCTGCCGGAGGCCGTCCACAAACTCCTTTTTGTCCACCCCTTCCTTGAGCTGAACGTAAATCAAATTGGGAGCAAAAGGCTGACCCGTGATTTTTTCACACACCTTTACGGGCACAAAGAGGGAGGAAAAAGCCGGTCCGGACATGCCGCCCGGTCCCATAATGACGCCGGGGGTAGCCTTGGCCTGCTTGACGATGCCCACGACCTTCACGTCGTACACGTGCGTTCCCACGCGCACGTTCATGACGGTTCCCACGCCCGCGCTGAAATACTTGGCGCTTCCGCTGCCCAGCACCCCCTCCATGGCGGAGGAGGAAGCCATATCCGGCCAGACGCCTTCCTTCAAATCATAAGGACATTCCACGGCATGGTTCCCCACCAGGATGGGGCTCTGCGGAGGAATCCCCATGCGGTCGCGCGTCTGCTCGTCAAAGCTGCCGCGTTCATTCCCGCAGCCGATCTGGAGGCGGGGCACCTGGCAGGCGGCGTTCACGGATTCCACCAGAGGGGAGGCAGCCAGGCGAGCGGCCAGATCCGGATCACTGAACCGCGAGTACTGCCCGGGGGGAAGCGGCCCTCTGGGCGCCTCCGGCACCAGGCAAAGGTCATAGCTGCCCATGTAGGCCTCCGCGTCGTTATCGAACTCCTTGACCAGCGTATCATAGCTCCCCATCATCCAGACGATGAGGCTGACGGAGACGAGGATGGCGAACACGCTGACCGCCACCCGGCCGGGGTTGGCGCGCAGGTCCCGCCAAATCAGTTTGAACAGCAGCGTCATAAGGCGTCATTCAGCGTGCGTTCATAGAAGGAGGACAATTCTACAGGCCCGGCAAATTCCGCCGTGGGCCTGTCGTCCACGATGCGGCCGTCCTTGAGCACAATCACGCGGTCCGCCCACATGGCTACGTCCGGCGCATGCGTCACCAGCACGAAGGCGCAGCCCTGCGTACGGTGCAAATCCCGGAACAGGTCCCCCATGAGCCGGGTGTTTTCAGAATCCAGATTGCCCGTGGGTTCATCCGCCAGCACCAGCGCCGGGCCGGAAACCAGCGCACGGGCAATCGCCACCCGCTGCTGTTCCCCGCCGCTGAGCGTATCCGGCATGGCGTGCCGGCGGTGGGACAGCCCCACTTTTTCAATCATGGCGTCCAGAGTGGAAGAGGCCACTTTTTTGCCCCCCGCCAGGGAGGGCAGCAGGATGTTTTCCTCCACGTTCAGGGTTCCCACCAGGTTGAACATCTGGAAGATGAACCCCACGCGGTCGCGCCGGTACACTGTCAGGGCGGCATCAGACATGGAGCCGAGGTCCAGCCCATCCACCGTCACCGTGCCGGAATCCGGAGGCAGCAGCCCCCCCAGCACGTTCAGCAGGGTGCTTTTTCCGGAGCCGCTCGCGCCCATGACGGCGACGAACTCTCCCTGGTTCACGGTAAGGCTGATGTCTTTCAGCACGGCTATGTCCTCGGAACCGGACTTGAAGCTGCGCTTGAGGCGGGTGACGGAAATGACGGGGGAACTCATGGCTGGAAGGAATGGTTAGAAGGTAGTCTTCACGCCTACTTCAAACGTGCGGGGCTCTCCCACCGTGCACTGCACGGCGTGGCGGGTGGACTGCACGTATTTCTTGTCGAAAATGTTGTATACGGCCAGCCTCAGGGTGGCATCCTTCAGCCATTTGGTTTCCGGCAGGGGGATTTCCACCGTGAAGTCAAACACGCTGTAGGAAGGAATGGTATAATTGTCCGCAATCTTTGCACCGCGGAACGTGGCGTAGTAGGAATCCTTGCAGCGGTAGCCCAGGCCCAGCACCGTGCCGTTCAGCAGGCCGCCGTCAATGCGGTATTTCTGCCAGAGGGCCAGCGCATTCGGAGCGATGGTGGGATACACTTCCCCGGAGGTCCGGTTCTTGGTGCGGGTGTAGGTGTAGGAAAGGTAGGAACTCCAGTTCTTGGTGATTTCCCCGTTCAGGGAAAGTTCCACGCCTTCCGCCCTCTTGGAGCCGTCCGAATAGTACCGGTTGGTATATCCGTCTATGGCTACGGGAGTGTTATTCTGGATGATGTCAAACCAGGAAGCGGAGAACCACACCTTGTCCACCGGGCTGACCCGGAAGCCGAATTCCATCTGGTCCGTACGCCAGGAATCGGTCAGTTCCTTCCCGTTTTCATCCAGATACCCGAAATTGGGGGCGGAAGTACGGGCCGCATTGGCGAACAGAGCTACGCGCTCACCGAACATGCGGGTAATTCCGAAACGGGGGCTCCACGCAAACGCGTAATTGTTGTCCAGGCTGAAATGCGCGTCCCCGCGCACACCGGCCAGGAAACGCCACTGTCCGTAGCTAAGGACATCCTGCAGCAGGACGCCCGCCCGCTGAACCACGGTATCCGTCGCATTGGCTCCGGAATAGTCGCGCCCGGCGGGGAAAAAGGGCGGAGGATTGTACAGGGAGAAATAGCCGTTCGTGTTCGCGGTAGCGTTCGTCACCAGGCTGGAACCGTCGCCATAGGTGCTGCTCCCCGTGTAGGAAACGCCCATCAGGGCTTCATGCTCCACC
The DNA here is from genome assembly GCF_030268505.1 of Akkermansia sp. NBRC 115031. Taxonomy (NCBI): domain Bacteria; kingdom Pseudomonadati; phylum Verrucomicrobiota; class Verrucomicrobiia; order Verrucomicrobiales; family Akkermansiaceae; genus Akkermansia; species Akkermansia sp. NBRC 115031. The sequence goes on along the minus strand of NZ_BSQU01000004.1, from coordinate 241,759 downwards.
TGTCCGGTCTTGAACTCCGCCAGCGCGTTGGAATAGAAATTCCAGTTGATGTTCCACTCGTCGCTCCACGCGGCTTCGTATTTGGCCTTTCCGGAAGCGATCATCTGGTTGTAATAATCCTCCGTGCTCATTCCGCGTCCGGCGGAAGAAGAAATGCCCCAGACATTGTAATCCACATCGCTGTACCCCATGCCGCCGCCGATGCGGATTGTCCAGACCTTCTCCAGCTTGCGCTCGAAATCCAGCATCGCCAGCAGGGATTTGGAATTGAGCCTTCCGCTCGGAGAACCGTACCAGGCGTCATACGGCCCCACAAAGTGGCCGCCCAGCACGGGGATGCCCATCGTCGTCGGCGAATTCTGGTACTGGAAACTGGTCGTCAGCACCGTCTTGGTACGGGAATCATGCTGCCAGCGGAAAATGGGGGAAACCGTGTACTTCTGGCCACCGTTGGCTCCGTTGCTCAGCCAGAACGGGCGTTCATACTCGGCGGCTACCACCGTGCGCAGGGCAAAACCGTCCGTTTCATTACCCCTGTACCGGGTGTCGTCCATAGTTACGCGGTACTTCTGCCCGTGATGGGAAAGACGGGCGTAAGCCGTCAACTCCGTCCGTTCCTCAAAATCAGGCGCCTTCAGGATCAGGTTAATGGAACCGCCGGCGCCGTATGCCCCGAGCGTACTGGTCTGGCCGCCGGAAATGGACCCGATGGGGCCTTTGACAATTTCAATATTTTCTATCAGGGACGTATCCATGCCGTATCCCATGCCGCGGGGAAGAGGCATGTTGCCTATCTGCACATCGGTGCCGGCAAAACCGCGGATGGTGTACTGGTCCGCCGTGCGGGACAGCAGCATGTCCCCCCCCGTATTGACGGAGGAATCCATGCGCAGGGCCTCCACCAGGGAATCGGAACCCTTGGAATCCATCAGATCCCGCGTAATAACGTTTACCGTTTGCGGAACTTCTTCCGTCTTCATGTTCGTGAGGGTGGCGGAACTGACCGTCTCCGCCCGCAGGGACTTGGAACGGATGGTCATCACGCGTTCCGGCATTTCCTGCACGCCCTCCTCTGCGGCGGCGGGTTTAGTCTCGGCATAGGCGGACTGCCCGAGGACAAGCAGGCTCCCAATGGCGGCGGCACGGTGCAAACCACGCCCCTGGCGGCGGCGCGGGGTATTCATGTTGGATAAACGCATGGGGCAAGTATAAAACGGAACATCGGGCCGTCCATCCCGGATTGTTAACAATTTGATAACAGGCCGTTCCTTTCCCTTCCTGCAAAGGCACATCCGGCAGCAGAACGCTCCCGGCGCCTCTCACAGGCCAAGAGCCTGCGCCCGGCTCTCCGCCGCGGCCTTCAGCCATTCCCGCAGCGCCTCCTTGTCTCCGGAGGCCAGCCGGTTCCGCACCTCCCCCAACTGGGACAGGGCTTCGTCCAGCCGGTCCAGGACGGCGGGGGCATTCTCCGTCAGGATTTCCGCCCACATGGACGGTTCCCCCATGGAAACGCGGGTGGTGTCGCGAAAACCGCCGGCGGACACCAGCCCCAGCAGCTTCACATCCCCCCCGTCCAAGGCGGTGTGGACGCACAGGGCGGACAAGGCATGCGGTATATGGGAAATGCGGGCTACGGAAGAATCATGGTCCGCCGCTTTCATGCGGATGCAGTGGCAGCCCACGCGCTCCCAGAACCGCTGGAGCAGCAGCAGCATGTCTTCATGCACGTGCTCGTCATTGGTCAGAATGCACGTGGCGTCCCGGAAAAGTTCCCCGGAGGCATGCTCCATGCCCTGCTTTTCAGAACCGGCCATGGGATGGGAGCCGATAAACGCCACGCCGGTTTCCGTCAGAGCGGAACCCACGGACTGGTGGACGCAGCCCTTCACGGAACCCACGTCCGTCACCAGCACGCCCGGTTTCAGCAGGGGGAGCATTCCGGAAATGAGGCGGGACATCACGCCCACCGGGGTAGCCAGCACGACCAGATCCGCGCCTTCCACCACCTCTTCCAACCGGGTGGAGGCGGCATGGGCGGCTCCGGAAGAGCGGGCATATTCCAGCGGCTCCTCCCTCCTGCCCCACAGGCGCACGTGGACATGCGGCAGCTGCTTCCTGACGGCAAGCGCCAGGGAACCGCCCAGAAGGCCGGGGCCGAGAATGGCTACGGAGGAAAAGGAAAGCTGTTTTCTGGAAGCTTCGCTCATGGTTTCACAGGGGGTAGAATACACCAGCGCCCCGGAACATACAGCATGTTCAGGGGCGCGGGCATCATCTTTTTGCGGCGGCCGCATCAGGGCACGCGGAACTTCTTGATCTCATTCGGGAAGTTGGTGTCCCGCAGCACGGTACCGGAAGGGTAGGGCTTGTTGGTGCCCCGGTTCAGAATCTTGATCTTCTTGGTGCGGTCATACGGGCTGACCACCACCGTGGGGTCCGCCGTGGGCCACGCCACGGGAATGGAGGAAGCAGTGGAGGGCTCCACGGGCCTGGGAGCGGCAATGCCGGAATTGGCAGAGTCACTCACGGGATTGGGAACGACAGGCTTGGGCGCAACGGGCGGCGGAGGCGTGATATTGTTGGTGCCCCCCACCATGTTGCCGATGGTGCCGGAATTGGTCTGGGCCGGATCCGGATTGAAGCCGGAATTCTGACCCGCTACCGGGTCCAGAGAATTTTCACGCTGAATCTCATTCAACAGGCTGCTGCCCTGGGCGCCCATGACGCCGGAGCCGGACGGATAGACATTTTCCGTAGGATAAATGCCGATGGGGCGTTCATTCACGCGTTCCGTTTCACAGGAAGGCAGAAGGATTGCGCCTGCGGCCAGCAGCACGCCTATCGTCTGGGAAGTATTCATATGATCTCTCTTCGGGTGATAGCTTTCTGCCAGCATCCTACGGCCCCCTACCTTCATGTCAACCATAAAGCCTGTTTGCCGAACCGCTTCATGACAAGGATTCTCCGGCTTCCGGCCCCTCATCCGTGCAAAGCCGTACGGGGCTGCGGCGCTCCACGGGGGTTTTCAGGCCCGGTGGCGCGTCCTCCGCTTCACTGCGGGAATACACGCTTTCACCTCCGTCCGGCCATGGCCGTTCCACCGTCCCCGCATCCTTTTCCTTTCCAAAAATCGGGAAAAAGCCTCCTGCACGCCTTCCCCGGAGCGCTCCGGTACGGAAACAGATTATCCTTCCCTACCCCCTGTGATCTGCTACAATCCGCCCCACATGGATGACGTACAGACATCTAAGAAAAAAATGCCCTCAAAAAAGGAATGGAGGGGCTTTTATTCCCTGATTCTCATTCAAGCCCAGAACGCCTTCAATGAAAAAGCCGCCCAGTTCCTGCTGATTCCCCTGGGCGTCTGGCTGGCCGCCAACAGCGCCGTGTACGGGCCGGACTCCTGGGTCAACTCCCTCCAGTACATCCTTGCCTGCATCTTCGTACTGCCCTACATCCTGTTCTCCCCCTTCGTCGGCTGGCTGGCGGACTGCTTCTGCAAGGCCCGCATCATCCAGTTCATGTCTTTCCTCCAGATCCTGGTGCTGGGGGCCATGTTCCTGTGCTACAAGTATGAGAACATTGAAATGGCCGTCTTCTGGTTCTGCGTCTTCTCCGTCCAGGCGACCATCCTGAGCCCGGCGAAAAAGGGGGTGGTGAAGGACATGGTGGGCTCCCGCCAGCTTGGCTACGCCTCCGGGCTGATGGAAATGAGCCTCATCCTGTCCATGCTGGCGGCGCAGATCGGCATCTTCGTCTGGTTCGACATCCTGCAAGTTTCCTCCAACGACGGCTGGGAAGCCGCCGCCTTCCCCACGCTCATCCTCACCTGCATCGCCGTTCCCGTAGCCATTGCGGCCCTGTCCCTTCCCCGGTACCCGGCCAACCAGACCCGGAAATTCGAGTGGAAGCTCTTTTACGAGCACTTCGTGCAGCTCAAGTACCTGTGGAGCCAGCGGGACCTGAGGCTCAGCGAAATCGGCGTCTCCTACTTCTGGTTCCTGGCCGGGGCCCTGATGCTCATCTCCCTCCAGATCGCCCAGGAGCACCCCATTGACGGCACCGGATTCAGCATGTCCGCGGCCATTCTCATGGCGTGGCTCAGCGGCGGCACGGTGGTGGGCGGCGTCATAGCCTCCATCATTTGCCGTAAAAAAATTGAACTGGGCCTCATCCCCCTGGGCGCGATCGGCTTCACCATCGGCTGCATCTTCCTGTCCTTCTTCGCTCCCGGCTCGCTGCCCAGCAACATCGGCTTCGGTATCACGGGAGCCTTCGCCGCCGCGTACCTGGTGCCGCTGAACGCCCACCTCCAGGACAACTGCGATCCCTCCAACCGCAGCACGGTCATCGCCGCGGGCAATCTGATGGACTGCCTGATGGGCCTGGTGGCCGTCGGCTTCCAGCTCATGCTCAGGAACATCTTCTCCATCCAGAACCAATTCTGGGTGCTGGCCGCCCTGGGCGTGGTCATCACGATTGTGGCGTTCCGTCTCATTCCCCGCGAATTCATCCGCATGATGGGCCTCTGGATCATGAGGATCGTCTACCGCTCCCGCATCATCCACCAGGACCGCATTCCGGAGGACGGCGGAGCCATCATCGTCTCCAACCACGTCACGTACGGGGACGCGCTGTTCCTTTCCCTCATCTGTCCGCGGCCCATCCGCTTCATCGTGGCGGAGGAATTCGTAGCCATCCGCTGGCTCGGCTGGATTCTGGAACTCTTCAACTGCCTCCCCATTTCATCCCGGAATCCCCGGGAATCCCTGTCCAAGGCCATTCAGGCCCTCAAGGCCGGAGAAGTGATCTGCATCTTCCCGGAAGGCCAGCTCACCCGCACGGGCACCCTGTGCGCCGCGCGCAGGGGGCTGGAAATGCTGGCGAAAAAATCGCGCTGCCCCATCGTGCCCATCTACATGGACGAGCTGTGGGGGAGCATCTTCTCCTACTCCGGCAACCGCTTCTTCTCCAAGGCCCCCCTCCATGTCCCCTACCGCTTCACGGCCGCCATCGGAGAACCCATTGCGCCTGATGCCGTCAACCCCCGCATCGTCATCAACACCCTGAGGGAGCTCTCCTCCACCTGCCTGGAAATTGCCGCCAGCATCGGCAGGGACACCATCCTGAACCACCTGGAGCGCATCGCCCACAAGCCGCTCGTTTTAGCCAAAAACGCGCGGCTCACCGGGTATGAAATAGCCGAATGCCTGATGAACGACACCGTGGAGGCGGACCACCCGGAACTCAGGAAGTGGCTGGCCACCCTGCTGGACAGCTCCCGCTCCCAGAGCCGCCTGTGCGACTTCTGGATGAACGCCCAGCAATTGGAGCGCGTGAACTCCCTCCAGCCCCGGGAACTGCTGCTCACCAGCGTGGGGCATGACGAAGTGCATGAAACGGTGGCCTCCGTCCTGTGGCCCATCCTCACCAGCACCCCCGTGTACCTCATCAGCGACGGAGACCACAGCATGCCGGAGGGCATCAAGCAGGTGACGGGCTCCGACTTCCTGCGCCGCAGGCTGTACAGCCTGGTTCCGGAAACGCGCACGCCGTTTTACGATTTCAGCGGCTCCGGAGACCTGGTGCTTCCCAACATCGGGTGGCGCCCCTGCTTCGCCACGGACCGCGGCATCATCCTGGCCATGTCCATGAAGAGGAGCGTCTTCAAGCTGGATGACGGCACCGTGCAGCTCGGCATGCGGGCCAGAACGCGAGGACGCCTTCTCCCGGGCTTTTACCTGAATCCCCCCCTCTCCAACGTCATCGCCGGGGCTACGCTCCCCACCCCCTATTCCCTGCCGCCCAACCTGTATCTGGACGAGTCGGGCTTCCTGGCGGAACTCCAGTCTTCCAACCATGAATAGTAACTCATCATCCCGCCTTCCCATTCCGCAATATGTAATGACGCTGGCGCATGCGGCCGCCCTGCGCTCGGAAGACCCCTACCGCAAGGTGGGAGCCGCCGCCCTGGATGCGGACAACCGCGTGATCGGCACCGCCTACAACGGCCTGTACCCCGGCTTCAAGGCACAGGACACCTTCTGGGCCAGCCGGGACGAACGCCAGAAATACATGCTGCATGCGGAAATCAACCTGTGCAGCCTGTTCCGCAGGGGGGAGGCGAAGGTGGTGGCATGCACCACGATGCCCTGCACCTCATGCATGCAGGCGCTGTGCGCCCATGGCGTTAAAACCATTTATTACTGCGAGCCGTATGACAAGTCCGAGGCTCCGGCCATTGCCAGCCTTTACGGCGTGGAGCTGATCCAGGTCACGGATTACCCGCTCAGCCAGCACTTTCCCCTCGTCCTGGACTGCTGATCTGCGGAAACTCAATCCCGGTGCACGCGGCACGTCCAGCCGGCCATGGGGCGCGGAACGCCGTCAATGGAGAAATCAATGTCCGGTCCGGTTTCCGTAACGGTTCCGGAGACAATCACGCCCGTGCTCCTTTCAGCATCGTCAAAGGAAATATTCACGTCCGCCATGGCGCAGGCGGCGCGGCTGTTGGAAGCCGGCACAATATTCAAAACCCCGGAATTCGCGCCTTCATTGAACCGGTACGTGTAAACCCCATCATACACGATTCTCGTCTCCATCTTGATGACGTCCACATCCCGTCCGCCGAACTGAAGCCTGAACAGCATGTCCCCTCCCTCAAAGAGGCTTACCTGCTGACCGCTGAGGGAAACGCTCCCGTCATCCCCTGATTTTCCCGAACCGCCGCCGCATCCGCACAAAAGCCCGCACACTGTTACAGGAACCAAACACAAAACAGGGAAAAATTTCTTCATGCCCGGAAAAATGCACAACCTGACAATATAAGTCAAGTTCACTCAAGTATTATTACATTTTTCCAACATTTTTTAATATCATAAAAAAACCGCCTGTTTTCACAGGCGGCCTCAAGAAAACACAGGCGGCTGTCAACCCACCCAGTTCCAGGTGATGGGAACTTCAATATCGGGATGCAGGCTGTGCTTGACGGGGCAGCTCAGGGCGGCCTGTTCCAGCAGCTTCCTGTCCGGATGATCGGCTGGGAGGGGCACGGTGATGACCACTTCCAGCTTGCCGATGCGGCGCGGGTCAGCATTCATGTGCTTGCCCACTTCCACCGTCATGCCTTCCAGCTTAATTCCTTTGCGTTCGGCCACAATGCCCATGATCGTGCTCATGCAGCCGGCGAGCGCCGCGCCTACCAGGTCCGTGGGGGAGAAGGACTCGCCCTTTCCATTGTTATCCACGGGGGCATCCGTGGAAAGCTTGGCCCCGGAAGGCTCATGAACCATGGAGCAGTGGAGGCCGCCCTCGTACGTCGTTTTAGTTTTTACCATGACCCTATTTTATACAAGGCGCCGCACCATGCAACACACAAACATTGAATCCCCCCTTTCTTTATGGTAACCGCCTTTGTTATGAGAAACTTTTTGAAAGCCGCCGCCGTTTCCCTGGGTATTTTTGCCGGGGGAGCAGGTACGGGGGCGGCACAGGACTTCGGAGCCATGAACTTCGGCGGCGCGGGAGATTTTGGAACGCCCCAGGCATCCGGAACCTCCAAGGCTACAGTCACGTCCTACGGAGAAACACCCTTCGTCATCGTGACGGAGCTGACTCTGCCGGACCACTGGCACGTCTACTACAAGAATCCGGGAACGGTAGGGCTGCCCATGGAAGCCGCGTTCAAGGCCGTTCCCGGCTTCCGGGTGGAAGGCCCCTTCTGGCAAATTCCGGAATTGGGGAAAGGACTCGTGGATTTTTACGGTTACAGCGGGAAGGCGAAAATGGCCTTCCGCGTGACTCCGGAAAAGGACGCCCCCGCGGAAACGACCTTCACCACCACCATGACGTGGCAAATGTGCGCGGAACAATGCGCCGCACCGGAGACCAAAGACTTCAGCGTGACGCTGAAACGCGGAGACGGACAGGCCGCCCCCGACGCGGCCGAACTGTCCGGCGGCATGGCGGGACTTTCCACCCCCGCATGGGCGCAGGGACTGAAGGCCCGGATTTCCCAGGAAGGAAAAACCGTCACCCTGCACCTCAGGACGAACGGGCAACCGGTTCCGGAAGATTCCGTTTATTTCTTCTGCGACCAGGGGGAAATCAACCCCACCACTCCCCAGACCTTCAAAAAACTGGACGGCTCCAACTACGAGCTGGCCATGCAGTACAATGACACTACGGACGGCCTTTACCCCAACAACCTGTCGGAAGCGGACAAAGGAAAACCGCTGGCCAGCCTTTCCGGCATCCTGCGCGCAGGGAAGGAAGGCGTCAGCATCACGGCTGACAACCGCCCCTTTTCCGAGGGAGCGCAGGCGGCGGCAACAGCCGCGGAAGCCTCCCCCGCGTCTTCCGGACCCGTTCCCGCGCCGCCGCTGATGGGACTGGGGGAAATCATGTTCTTCATGTTCATCGGCGGCATCATCCTGAACGTCATGCCGTGCGTCTTCCCGGTAATCGGCCTCAAGATCATGAGCTTCGTCCAGCTGGGAGGGGGGGAACGGAAAAAAGTGCTGGCCCACTCCCTGACCTTCGTGCTGGGCATCCTGATCTCCTTCTGGATCATTACGGCCATCCTGATTGCGCTGAAAGCGAACATGTTCGACTGGGGCGCCCCTGCGGGACCCGGCATTTTCAGCAGTGAATTCTGGCTGGGCCACGGCGCGGAAGGCGTTGTGAACTGGGCCTTCTGGTTTGAAAACCCCTGGGTGAACTTCTGCCTGCTGGGCCTGATGCTCGCCATGGGGCTGAGCATGTTCGGCGTTTTTGAAATAGGCGTCAAGGCCACCACCATGGGCAACGACCTCCAGCACCAGAAGGGCTATGCCGGCTCCTTCTGGTCCGGCGCCCTGGCTACGGTCATTTCCACTCCGTGCAGCGCGCCGTTCCTGGGGCAGGCCATCGGCGCGGCCATGCTCCAGCCGCCGCTGGGCATCGTGCTCTGCCTGACCATGATGGGCCTCGGGATGTCCCTGCCCTACATCATTCTGGGAGCCTTCCCCGTCCTGACCAAATACCTTCCCAAACCGGGAGCGTGGATGGAATCCTTCAAGCAGTCCATGTCCTTCCTGATGTTCGGCACCGCCGCCTACTTCCTGTGGATTTACATTGCGTTCTTTGACGCGGACAACCATCCGCAGGACATCCTGTTCCTGTTCTTCGGCCTGGTGCTGTTCTCCATGGCCTTCTGGGTGTACGGCAGATGGTGCCCCATGTACCGCAACCGGAAATCCCGCATCACGGGAGGCATTTTCTCCGTGATTTTCCTGCTGGCCGGCCTGTACTACATGCTCCCTCCGGAAGGAGCCGCCTGGTTCGGCCGCGGAGCGGATTCCGGAACAGCGGATTCCTCCGCAGCTACGGCTCCCGCCCGCCAGGCGGAAGGAAGCGTGTGGACCCCCTGGAGCCCGGAAGCCATGCAGGCCGCCCTGAAAGAGGGAAAGCCCGTTTACGTGGACTTCACGGCCCGGTGGTGCTCCACCTGCCAGGTCAACAAGGCGTCCTACACGGATGAAGTGCTGGCCGCCTTCAGGAAATACGGCATTGTCATGATGAAGGCGGACAAAACCCGCACGAACCCCGCCATTGACCAGGAACTCAAAAACCTGGGACGCACGGCGGTTCCCGTGAACGCCCTGTACCTGCCCGGCAAAAAGCCGGTCGTCACCCGGGAACTCCTGTCCCCCTCCTACCTGCTGGAATTCCTGGAAACGGAAATGGACCGCTGAAAGCGGCCTTTTCCGCAGACGGAAACCAGTCCGGACCACAAAAGCAACGGCAAGGCGGACAAGAAACCGGGAAAACTCAGCCTTCCCGGTTCAGCAGGGGCATCAGCGCCTCCGCCCAGGCCTGGTAGCCTTTCGCCGTCAGGTGCACCTTGTCTCTGAACATTCCTTCCCGGAACGTTCCGTCCGCATTCAACAGGCGTCCGTTAATGGAGAGAACGGTGGTCCGGGGCAGTTTCAAACCGCGCAGGCGTTCATTGATCTCCTCCTGCCGCTTGCGGAGGGGTGCGGAAGGATCGGGACCGTAGGGCGTCACCTCCATCAGGATCAGACGGGTTTCCGGGAACCTCTTCAGCAGGCGCACGGCCACTTCCCGGATGCCCTTTACCGTTTCTTCCGCGGGCTGCTTCCCTTCCCACCGGCCAATGTTATTCGTCCCGGCCAGCAGAACGCAGTAACGCGGCGGCGTTTTGACTGCCAGCTCCGTATCCTCCATGCGCCACAGGATGCTCTCCGTCCTGTCTCCGCTGACGCCGAAGTTGACCGCCTTCATCGGCAGGAACACCTTCTTCCACCATTCCGCGCCTTCCTGCTCACAGCCCTGCGTGATGGAATCCCCCACGAACAGGATGCCGCACTCCTTCCCCAGCAACTGCTCCCGGACTACCTTGTAACGGGCGGGAACCCAGTGCTGCGTGTTCATCCTGGGAACGTCCGGGGGATCCGGGACAATCCCTGCCGGGGGCTTCTCCGCAAAAACGGAAGAAAGGGACAGGAGCAGAAAAGCGGCAAGAAAAACGGGAGCTTTCATCTTCCCTGTAATACGCATGGACGGCAGGCCAATCTTTCCAAGAGAAAAGGAAAATCACTTTCCCAACGCCCTGCCAAGCACCTCCAGGGGCTGGGAGGACAGCTTCAGCTCCCGCACCAGGAACCGGACGACGAGCAGGCTTCCCAGCGCATCGTACAGGGCGTCATGCCACCGGCGGCCGGGAAGCAGCGCATCCACGGAAGGAGTAAGCCCCAGGGAATCACACAAGGTGGACAGGGAATAATCCGGCAGGCCCGGCACGCACATCTTCCCGAGCGCCAGCGTATCCAGCCACGGCCCGAAGCCGTGCCCCGGAAAGCGGCGCAGGAACTTCCGTTCCGTGGCGGGGTTATGCCCCACCACCACGGCGTCCCCCAGGCGGGAACGGATAGCCGGCCACAGGGAGGGAAAGGAAGGCGCATCCGCCAGCATCTCCGTAGTAATGCCGTGCACCTGGGAGGCCGACCATAAAACGGGTTTGTCCGTAGAAATATAGGACGTCCACAGCTCCGGCTCCCCTTCCAGGGAAGGACAGGCGGCAATGCCTATCTGAACGGGCTGGTCCGTCTCCCCCCGGGCAGCCCCGGCGGATTCAAAATCAATGGCGGCGAAGCGCAGGGCGCCGATCATGTCTGCGGGCAGAGGCATATCAGAACAACTCCAGCTGAGCGTACTCCCCGGTGGGCATATCGTCGTCCATGTCCGTATTCTTGGCCCTGGGTTCCGCCAGACGGGCGCGTTCCTTTTTCCGGGGCCGCGTGGAATTCATTTCCAGATGGGACAGGATGGTCTTGGCGCGGTCCACGATGGCGGCAGGCATGCCCGCCAGGCGGGCCACCTGGATGCCGTAGGACTTGTCCGCCGCCCCCTGCACGATCTTGCGCAGGAACACAATCTCCTCCTTCCATTCCCGCACGGCCACATTGTAATTCTGCACGCCGGCCCTGGAACGGGCCAGGTCCGTCAGTTCATGGTAATGCGTGGCGAACAGGGTGCGGGACTTCAACTCGTCATGCAGGTATTCCGCCACGGCCCACGCGATGGAAAGGCCGTCAAAGGTGGCGGTCCCGCGCCCGATTTCATCCAGAATAATCAGGGAACGCTCCGTGGCGTTGTTCAGGATCAAAGACGTCTCACTCATCTCCACCATGAAGGTGGACTGCCCGCGCGCCAGGTCGTCGCTGGCCCCCACGCGGCAGAAAATGCGGTCCACCAGGCCGATGTGGGCGGACTCCGCCGGAACGTAAGCCCCGATCTGGGCCATCAGCGTAATCAGGGCCACCTGGCGGATATAGGTGCTCTTGCCCGCCATGTTGGGCCCGGTCAGCAGGATGAGGCGGTTTTCCTCCGGTTCCAGAAAGGCGTCATTGGGCACGAACACGTCGCCGGAAACATTCTGCTCGATAACGGGATGGCGGCCGTTGACAATGCGCAGGGTCATGGAATTGTCCAGCACGGGGCGGCAGTACTGGTACTGCTGCGCGCCCTCCGCCAGCCCCAGCAGCACGTCCAGGTCCGCCATGGCGTCCGCCGTAATCTGGATGCCGTCAATGTGGCGCCCCACTTCCTCCCGCAGCAGCAGGAACTGTTCATACTCCACCTGGCGGGAACGTTCGTCCGCCCCCAGGATGGTATTCTCCATCTGCTTGAGCTCCGGGGTGACGAAGCGTTCCGCATTCACCAGCGTCTGCTTGCGCTGGTAGTCGGGAGGCACCTTGTCGTAATGGCTCTTGGTTACTTCAATGTAGTAGCCGAAAACGTTGTTGAAGCGGATTTTCAGGGAATCAATGCCCGTCCGCCTGCGCTCCTTCTCCTGGAGCTGGGCCAGCCACTCCTTCCCGTCGCGGGAAGCCAGGCGCAACTCATCCAGCCCGGCGTGGTACCCTTCCCGGATGATGCCGCCCTCCTTGATCGTCACGGGCGGCTCATCCACCAGGGCGCGCTGGAGCAGGTCCACCAGCTCGTCAAAGCAGCCCATGCGGGAGCGGATGCTTTCCAGCATTTCCCCGCCTCCGGGCAGGGATTCCAGATCATCCCTGAGCGCGGGAATGCGCCCCAGGGAGGAAGCCAGCGCCTGGAGGTCACGGGCGTTCCCCGCGCCCTGGGAAATGCGGCCCGTCAGCCGTTCCATGTCCCGGACGTTTTTCAGGCTCTCCCGCAGCTTGCTCATCAGGTAGGGTTCCTGCAAAAGAACGGAGATCATCTCCTGCCGCGCCTGGAGCTTTTCCAGGTCGCACAGGGGGTGGAGCAGCCAGTCCCGGAGCTTGCGCGCGCCCATCGGGGTGCTCGTCCTGTCCAGGGTGCCCAGCAGGGAAAGCTTCACGCCGCCGCGGGAATCCACCAGGTCCAGGTTCCTCTGGCTGGCCTGGTCAATCAGCACGGCGCTCTCCGTGGCGCGCACGGAAATACGGCGCAAATGGTCCGTGGGGCGGCGGAGCTGGTAGCCCAGGTAATGAAGCACCGCGCCAGACGCCCCCAAAGCGGCGGTCATCTCCCCGCAGCCGAAACCGTCCAGGGAATGCACCCGGAAGTGGCTCAGCAGATTGGGAATGGCCGTGGAAGGCAGGAACGTATACCCGTCGTAATAAAGCGTGGGATAGGCGCCGGGGAAGCAGTCCGTCTGCTCGTCGCTGACCAGAAGTTCGGAAGGATTGATGCGGGACAGCTCGTCCAGAAGCAGGTCCATGTGCTCAAACTGGGCCACGGAAAATTCCCCCGTGGTGTGGTCCACGCATGCCAGGCCGAAATGCTTTTTATCCTTATAAAGAGCCACGATGTAATTGTGGCGGGAGGAATCCAGCAGATTCATATCCGCCAGGGTTCCGGCGGAAATCACGCGGGTCAGCTCCCGCTCCACCAGCTTGCCCGGCTGCGGAATGGTGGTCTGCTCCGCAATCGCCACGCGCTTCCCTCCCTTCACCAGGCGGCCAATATACCCTTCCGCGCTGTGGTGAGGCACCCCGCACATCGGAATGCCGTGGCGCTTGGTCAGCGTCAGGCCCAGAATGGAGGAAGCCTCCTTGGCGTCCTCAAAGAACATCTCATAAAAATCCCCCAGCCGGAAAAACAGCAGGACGTCCTCCGGCAAGCCCTTCTTCATGCGAAGGTACTGATCCATCATCGGGGTGGAGGTAGGTCCGGAATTACTCATAAATAACGGTGAAAGAGTAATCTGATTGCGGCTGCAAGGCAAGATTGGAATCTTGTTAGAACCGGGCCGCCATGCCGCTTTTCCAAGGAAAAACCGGGGAGAGAGCCCCCAAATCCCTGGTAAAGAAAATGCGCTGACGCAACAATCATTGCCCCTTTTTTCTTCCGGGCCGGATCAGGCCCCCATCATGCGGAGGAGCGCAAACATCCTGTCACCGATTCCTTTGCTCCGACGGACGGCCAACAAGCCGTCCCCCCTCCGGAAAGATAAAAAAGCCGTGCCGCTGTCAGACAGAGGCACGGCGGAAAATTCAGATCACCGGGGGTTAGTACTCCACCAAGGGGGCATCCTTCCACAGGGTGTCCATACCGTAGAATTCGCGCGTTTCCTGCCCCATGATGTGAACCATCACGTCAATGTAGTCCACCACGGACCACAGCGCCACGGGCGTGTCTTCCACATAGGTGGGGAGGGCGCCCGTCTTTTCCCGGACGGATTCTTCCAGCTCCCGGATGACGGCGCGCAGGTGGGGGACGGACAAGCCCGTGCACACCACCATGAAATCCGTCAGGGAAGACATGCCGCGCAGGTCGTACACCCGCACATTTTCAGCCTTGGCGTCATCCGCGGCGCGGGCGCACATCCTGGCCAGTTCCATCGCATCGTTGGCTACCATAATTGATTCGTTTCTATTGGATTATTTCTTCTCTTCGCCGTCCTTGCCGTACTCCTCCACGGGATTGTAGGAAAAGGGGTCCTGCTCCGTCTGGCCGCTCTCCTTCTTCCGTTCCTCCGCGTCCTCCGTGCGGTCCTCTTCGGCATCCTTCTTCACGGAAGAACCGGAATCACCCTTCCCGGGCTGCTCTTCCACCTCCGAAGGCATGGGAGGCGGGGTCACCTTGGCGGGAGGATTCTTCATTTCCCCGTATTCCAGAATGTCCATGACCTGGGAGCCTTCCAGCGTTTCAAATTCCATCAGGGCTTCCGTCAGCATGTCCAGCTTGTCCCGGTTCTCCGTCAGGATGGTCATGGCACGTTCATAGGCGCTGTCCACCAGGAAGCGGACTTCCGAGTCAATCAGTTCCGCCGTGGATTCGGAATAATTGCGGGATCGCGTCCCCAGGTCGCGGGCAATGTACACTTCCCCCTGGTGTTCGCCGTATTCGATCAGCCCCAGTTTCTCGCTCATGCCGAATTCGCACACCATGCGGCGGGCCAGGCTGGTGGCGCTCTTGATGTCTCCGGTAGCTCCGCTGGTCACGTCGCCAAAGACGATTTGTTCAGCGCAGCGGCCGCCCATCGCCACGACGAGCTGGTCGAGCATCTCCGACCGGAGCTGGTGCATCTTGTCGTCCGAAGGAAGCCACATGGTCATGCCCAGGGCTCCCCCGCGGGGAACGATGGTCACCCGGTGCAGAGGTTCGCTGTGCGGGGTCTTCAACAGGCAGATGGCGTGTCCCGCCTCATGCACGGCGGTAATGCGGCGCCCGCGTTCATTGATCGCCAGGCTGCGGCGTTCGCGGCCCCAACTGACCTTGTCGCGGGCTTCTTCCAGTTCCGCTTCCGTAATCTCCTTCAATCCCTTGCGGGCGGCCAGCAGGGCGGCTTCATTGATCAGGTTGGCCAACTGGGCTCCGGAGAAGCCGGCCGTGCCGCGGGCAATGCGCGCAAAACCGACTCCGGGAGCCATTTTCACCTTTCTGGCGTGCACCTGGAGGATTTGTTCGCGCCCCCGGACGTCCGGAAGGTTCACCACCACCTGCCGGTCAAAACGGCCCGGACGGAGCAGCGCCGGATCCAGGATGTCCGCACGGTTGGTCGCCGCAATTACGATCACATTGGAGTTGTTTTCAAAACCGTCCATCTCCACCAGCAGGGCGTTCAGCGTCTGCTCCCGTTCGTCATTGCCGCCGCCCATGCCGTAGCCGCGCTGACGGCCCACGGCGTCAATTTCATCAATGAAAATCAGGCTGGGGGCCGTTCTCTTGGCCTGCTCAAACATGTCGCGCACGCGGCTCGCGCCCACGCCCACGAACATTTCCACAAAGTCCGAACCACTGATGGAATAAAAAGATGCATTGGATTCCCCGGCGATGGCGCGTGCCAGCAGGGTCTTGCCCGTACCGGGAGAGCCCACCATCAGCACGCCGCGGGGAATGGTGGCGCCCAGGTCACGGAACTTTTCCGGATTGCGCAGGAATTCCACCAGTTCCCATACCTCCTCCTTCGCCTCGCTGATGCCGGCCACGTCCTTGAACGTCACCTTGTTCTTGTCCGGCGCAATGAGGCGCGCCCGGCTCTTGCCGAAGCTCATGGCGCCCCTGGCCCCGCCGCTCTGCGCGCGGAACATGAAGAACAGGATTACCAGAATGAGCACGATAGGCAGCAGGTTCAGCAGAATGCCGCCCCAGGAGCCGGACTCGCGCTTGAACTTCGTATCCGGTCCCAGCAACTGTTTGACCCGGTCTCCCTGGAATTCCAGGGTAAAAGGCACTTCCACGCGTTCAAAACGCTGCTTGTCCACGGAGGCGTCCCCCGTGGCCGCAGGCCAGATGCGGGTGACAATCTGGCCGACCAGCACGTTCTGGTTCCCGTCTTCCGCCAGGAGAAGGCCCTCATTTCCGCCCGCGATGCGGCCTTCCAGAGCCAGGCGGTTGAACTCGGGCACGGAAAGCTTCTGCGCTTCTTCAGGAATAATGGAAACATTTTTCCCCGCCTCCGTCCGGTACGGGCTTTCCACCATCCTGTAGCCGGAAAGCTCGTTCAGCAGGGGCTTGTCGCGGTCCGGCAGGGACATGGAATAGGACAGCACGAAGGGTTTCATTTCCACCTTCGGCTGGATGTCCTTTTTATAAACCAGCGCATGGATGACGCCTTCAGAGCCGTTCTCGCTCAGCACCACTTCCACGGGGGCCTTCGGATCGTTCAGCACCACGCGGCCCGCCTTGTACTGGGCTTCAAAGGATTCCAGGTTTTCCTTGCGGGGCCCCAGTCCAAAGGATTCCGGGGTGAAAAATCCGAACGCGAGGACGCCTGCAATGAGAAGAACCATGACCCACACGCCCCAGTTGGGGGATTCGGGCTTTCCGGAGCCGGGAAATTTGGGAGGACGAGGAGGACTGGGTGGCATTCTGTCAGACATAATGTGGTTAGCACACAGAAGTTAATGAATCGGGCGGCATGATACGCGAGTCCTTGTAAAATAAAACTTTTTTCCGAGACATGCCATACAGCCGGCGCAGGATGGAACCGGACCGTTCCGGGCCCGGAAGCGCCTTCCGGCAATGAGGCAATAGACAGCGCGGGATTCAGTCCCGTTTCCTTTTTCTGCGTCGTCCCTCGTGATTCGCGCTTTCCCCGTTCATGCGCTGCTGGAGGCGGCGCTTCCACTGGGGCATCTTTTCCGCCGTTTCCGCCGGATGAAAGCCGCTCCCCTTCCGGCTCTTTTCCTGCCAGGCGATCTCCTCCTGCGCCTCCAGCCGTTCCCGCCGCCGCTGTTCCTGAATTTCCGCCAGTTTCCTGGCGCGCCGGATTTCCACCCGCTTGCTCACCTCCCCGTGGGCGGAGGTCACGCGCCACGGGCCGATACGGTGGGGATACGTGATGGGCGCGCAGATCAGCTCCGCATCCAGAAACCGCATGGAGCCCACCAGCAGGTTCTTGACGTTTGCCAGCAGGCCGCCGTCCGTCCAGACGCCGCCCATGCCCATTTCCAGCAGAAAAGCCAGGTGAAGCGTTTCCGCCTCCGAGGCCAGAATGGAAAAATCCCTCAGGGAAATGCCCTCCGCCGGCTCTTCATGCGGGGCGGCCACGGAAGCGGCCCGGAGAAGAAACATCGTATCCCGAACCTTGCGGCTCAGGGCGCAGACCAGTTCCCCCACCTTGGGACGGGCGTCAAAACGGTAGTCCTTCACCTCCACCAGCCATAAATCCCGGCGTTCCGGATGATACAGCAGGAAGTCCATCTCCTTGCACCCTCCGCAGAAATTCTGCGCCTGCCGGGCATAATAGTCCGAGCATTCAATGCGGCACACGACGTAGCCTTCATCGATCCAGAAACGGTGGACTCCCTCCACGTAATGAGCTTCTGACGGCTTATGACTCATAGCTCAGCTTCAAATACCTGTCCGCCTGCTCGATTTCCGCTTCAAGAGATTCGATAGGCCCCACATCCTCCAGGGATTCCCCCCAGGTCACCTTTACCCCGGAGCGGTCTCCCCGCGGCACGCTCATCCCGAAAAACTTCCTCTGCACCATGGCATTGCGGGGTTCGGAAAGCTGAATCATCAGCTCCCGCAGCAGGAACAGGCTGTGGGAGGACAGAATCACCTGCACCCCCGTCTTGGCAAGCCCCGTCAGGGTTTTCACCAGCACGGGCAGATGGGAGGCGTTCAGGTTCATTTCCGGCTCATCCCAGAACAGCACGGACCCTCTTTTCACGGAACCGTTCCGGATCAGGTAGCTCAGCGTGCCCAGCCTTTTGAAGCCCTCCGCCACCAGGCTCATCTCGATCGGCTGCTGTCCGGGACGCTGCAAAAAGAACCGTCCGTCGCGCTTCACCACCTCCCCGCCGATGATCTTCTCCAGCCTGGCGACCACGCGCCCGGCGTCCGTGCTGATAGGTTCCGCTGCCGCATCCACGTCCAGGTAACGGCAGAGGTCCCAGCTCCCCCCGTCCAGGAACTCGGGGAACCTGCTCCCCACCTGTACAAAGCTCGGGTAAATGGTCAGAACCTCCCGCGCCGCCAGGAACACCACCGGCACGTTCAGGAAGCGTTTGGGCATCTCCTGAATGCTCAGCCCCTCCTCCTCATGCCCCGCCTGAAAATCAAACACCAGGTTCCCCATGCCTTCCGGCACCCCGTCCCCCTCCATGGAGGCCTCCACATGGGCATGGGCGTTCCCGCGGTTCCGTGCCGTCAGCCCGGCCAGTCCGCGGGACGCAAACACCCGCATCAGGTCCTTCCGGAGCCGCTGTTCCTCCGCCCATTTCTCCGGCAGGGACTTCCTGCCCCCGTCCGCGCTCCACTTGGCTACGGTATAGCACAATTTCAGCAGATGGCTCTTGCCGGAATCATTGCCGCCCACCACCACATTGATTCCGGGGACAAACTCAAAATGTTCGCTCCCGGGAAACACCGTCACGCCGCGCACCAGTAGGTCATGTATCATACCGTTCCCAATGTAGCACAGAAGCGCATGCCGTAAATTACAAATGCCGCCAGCTTCCGTCACCGGGAAGCCTTCCGGAAAAGCAGCGGAAAACCGGGATGAAGGAAAAAGATTGCCGCCCGGCTCCGTCCACGCTTTTCCAGAGCCTGCCTCCCGGAAAACGCAGAAAAAACGCCTGCTCCCTCGCTCCGCCGCCTTTCCCCCCGCCCAAGTCCGCATACACCCGGAAGGCGGCGCATTTTAAGCTTCCCATTGACGGACGCCTTATTAAAGTAGTCCGCATGAGCGCACAATGGACCACCGCCAGGGAATATACGGATATCAAGTATGAAACAACGGACGACGGCAGCATCGCGAAAATCACGATCAACCGCCCCCAAGTCCGCAACGCGTTCCGTCCCCAGACCGTGCATGAAATGCTCAACGCCCTCAACGCCGCGCATGAAGACCCCAAGGTGGGCGTGGTCATCCTGACCGGGGAAGGCCCTGACGCCTTCTGCTCCGGCGGCGACCAGAAAGTGCGCGGAAATGCCGGCTACATCGGTGAAGACGGCGTGCCGCGCCTGAATATTCTGGATGTGCAGCGCACCATCCGCACCATGCCCAAGCCCGTCGTCGCCATGGTGGCCGGCTACGCCATCGGCGGTGGGCACGTCCTCCATGTCGTCTGCGACCTCACCATCGCCGCGGACAACGCCAAATTCGGCCAGACGGGACCCAAGGTCGGCTCCTTTGACGGCGGTCTCGGCTCCTCCTACCTGGCGCGCATCGTGGGCCAGAAAAAGGCTCGGGAAATCTGGTACCTGTGCAGGCAGTACGACGCGCGGGAAGCGCTGGACATGGGACTGGTCAATACCGTGGTGCCTCTGGAAAAGCTGGAAGAGGAAACGCTCTCCTGGTGCCGCCAGATGCTCCGGCACAGCCCCCTGGCCCTCCGCTGCCTGAAAGCCTCCCTGAACGCTGACTGCGACGGACAGATGGGCCTGCTGGACCTGGCCGGAAACGCCACCCTGCTCTACTACATGAGCGAGGAAGCGAAGGAAGGCAAAAACGCCTTCGTCGAAAAACGCGCACCCGACTTCTCCAAATTCCCCAGACTCCCGTAACCCCTCCGCACCATGTCCCCCAACTCCGACAACGAAGGCGCCACCCGGAACGGCTCCGCCGGCAGGGAATCCCTGCACGACCTGCCGGAACATGAAAACATCGTGGAACATTTCTACGATCCGGAGGAACAGGCCGGCCAGGAGAAACCCGTCCGTGAAAAAACGCCCTTCTCCCTGATCGGCAACCTCATCTTCCTGTTCACCATAGCCATTCTGGCGGCTATTTCCTGGCTGATTTATTCCTCCTGGAGCCCGCAGAACACGGCTGACCTGCCCGGCTTCCGCCAAAAGGAAAACGCTCCGGACATCCCCAAAATCCTGAAACAGGCCATCAACAGGGACGCCTCCGTTTCCTTCTCGGAAGAAGACATCAACCGCTACCTGGCCTCCTCCGTCCATCCGCAGCAGCACGGAGCCCTGGCCATCTTCGCCACCAATCCGGCGGTAGGCATCCGGTTGCACGGCGGCAAGGAACAGCCGGACGGCGCCATCGGGGAAGGCTGCATGGAAATCATCATTGAACGCTATACGGGCATCGACTCCCGCCAGACGATTTCCCTGTTCCTGACGCCCTTCCAGTCCATGGACCCGCACAACTACATGGCGGTGCAGACCCGCTTTGAATTCTACAATGACGAGACTCTGCCGGGGGGTATCCACGTGGGCGGCACCATCGGCAGCCTTTCCGTCCCCCAGGGCTACATGATCTTTCTCCTTCCCGCATTTGAAAACCTGCTCCAGGCCTATCTGCCGCTCATCCACATGATTGAGGAAAGCGGCATGGGCATCCACATCAGTGAAGGCAGGCTGAACCTGACGCCTCCGCAAAAACGCACGCTGTAGCGGAAATCCGCAGGGGTTCCGCAAGGGCCAAACACCAAAGCTCAAAGGCCCTATTCAAACCTTTGTCTCCGGCATTTAGTTTTTCTCCAAATCCCTGACCATCAGGGTCATGTATTCTTCCGGCCAGGAATGGGTAATCTGCCCGGCGTCATTGAAGACCGCCACCAGGCGAATGGAATCCCGCCCGTCCGAAAGCACCAGCACGGTTTCATCCTTTTCAAAATCGTAGCGGGGCTTGCCCAGCTTGAAGGCGGCATTCCTGCGGTCCGTTTTCAGCCACGTGCGCGCCTGTTCCATCGTCATTCCCCGCAGGGCGCGGGCATCCTTGAAAACGCGCCGCGCCGCATTCATGGCCGCAGGGGTGGAAACTACCATGCTGTTGCGGAACGGACGGGTTTCCCACATGCGGTCAATGTCACGGTCCAGCGCGCCGCCCATGCCTCCGGAAAGGAAAAACACGGCTGCGGGCCAGACCAGAAGAATACCTACTACCCAAGCCGCCAGCCGTTTACGGCTCCTGGAAAGCGCCGCGATGCCCTGGGCTATTTTCCCCCATTTCTCCACCAGTTCCTCATCCGCATGCCCGAACAGGAAATTCACCTGCCTGCGTTTAATGCCGTTCCGCAGTTCCGCCACCGTCCTTCCCTTCTCCGGAGCCAAGTCCTCCAGCGTGGGGCTTCCCTCTACAAAATGGCGGAAGATTTTAGGCCACAGCACGGGAACTACCGCAAACCGGATCGTCAGCAGAACCAGACTGCCCACCAAACAGCCGCTCACGAACAGAACGTCAAACGGGCGGCTGAAAAAATAGTCCGGATTCCACATCCAGATAAAAGGCGCGGCCAGATAAATCCCCAGGGAAAACAGGCACCATGACCAGACAATGGCGGAAAAACGGCTGACCGCCACGCCCACCCCCAGCAGGAACAAAAAGGCCCCCAGGGCGATTCCCCACGGGAACGCCCCGTAAATGGCGGCCGGAAAAGCCAGAATCATCAACGCCATGCCTACGGGCTGCCGAACTTTTTGCATGTCCGGACCGTAACACAAGCCTTTGAAGGCATCAAGAAAGGAAGGCACCGCAGTCACACAGGGCCGCTCCGCCTTCCCCTTATTTCAGCCAGCCGTACTCCATGATGAGCGCCGCTTCCACTTCCGCATTCTTGGCGGCTTCCGCATCCAGATTCTCATGCATGGTTTTAATATCCTTCCTTTGCGCCAGATATTCCTTGCCTGATAAAGCCATCCTGGACTTTTTAAACTCAATTTCCTTCAAAATGACTTTCTTCCAGATTTCAAACCTTTTCCTGCTCTCCATCAGCGCGGCCACCTTGATGCGCCTCTGCTGCAAATCCATCACAACCTTTTTCTGCATCAGATCATGATTTTCCTTGGCCGTCTTGTATTGGAACCAGGAGGTCAGCCGGGTGTCCAATTCTTCACGCAAGCTCATATTCACCTGCATGTCTCCGGCGCCTGCAAAGAACCCCTGGTAAGTGCCGCCCGTACTGGAAAACAAGGTAGGGCTGTAAAAATTAATATCCACGGACGGGAAAAACTTCATCTTGGCATTTAAAACCTGCAACCTGGAAGCTTCCAATTCCATGGCTACCATGGTCACCACCAGCAAATCCAAATGGCGGGAAGCACTCTTGTATTTCCTCCAGTCCACCCTGGGCATCGTTTCAGGCCTGACGAGCCACTGGGCATCCATATTCCCCATGAGGACAGCAAATCCCTGGGAAATTTCACTCACTCTCTTCTCCCAGTCATCCTGGATCAATTTCTTCTGAACTCCATCATCGTCATAGGGCACGGCATCCAGCCGGTTCTTATGGCTGATACATGCATTCTGATAGGAAAGTACCTGCCGGTACAGCCTGGACACCAGCTCCCTTTTTTTCATCTCCAAGGTTTTCCGGGCCGTATAAACGGCGGATTTGGCCGAATAATAATCAAAAGGTATCTGCGTCAGGGACGGCATATTAAACAGAATATTGGTATTATACTCTACATCCTGCGCTGTTACACGGGTCAGCTCGCTCAGCTCTTTTGTCAGCATCCAATCCAGGTTCACGCCCGGAATGACCTGGGTATACACGCTGATAACAGAACGTTCCGTAGCCCTGAGAGCCTGCTCCGAGCGCTTCAAATCCAAATTTCCCTCCATCATGACGGCCATTGCCGTATCCCATGAGATTTCCCTCCGGGGCAGTTCGTCCCAGTTGGGGATGGCAGCCATTTTATCCATCAGCTCCACCGTTTTTCTTTCCATGTGCTTATCCACGGAACAGGAAGTACATGCAACGGCGCAAATACAGAAACCCAACAGAGTCCTCCACCGAGCCACCCTGAATGGACTCCAGAAAAAGCTGCAAACCGAGGAGAAAAGGAGCATACTGGTGCCCGTTTCATAACTTCTGCCTCTGAAAAGTCAAGTACCAACACAGCAGAACCGGGAAAAGGAGGAAGGGGGAAGATCAGCAATGGCAAGCCGAAATCCTCTTCCATCCCCTTTCTGAAAGGGGTTCCATTTTCCAAATTTCCTTCCTTGACAGATCATAGGAAATACTACAATCTCCTTCAATAAACATTATCTACAGTTATTTGTTATGCTCCCTCTTTCCCAGAAAATCTCCCTGGCCTGCTGTTCCCTTGGACTTCTCTTTTTGACGCAATGCGGCGGAAGCAGCAGTAGCGGCGGCAATGCCCCCGATACCCTCAACGGTACCGTATTATCTATCAGGCTGGGAATAACGGCATCGGATTTCCCGAATATTTTTGAACTGATCACCGCCACCAACGGACAGTCCAGTCTTCAAACCCGTGGACAGAATATTGAAGAATGGAATGGCTCTCCAACCGTGATTTACCACAAGACGGGCAATAATGCAGCTACTCTGAACCTGCGCTGGATTGCAGGGAAAAACAATACTACGGCATATTCCATGGACCTCCCTGCTCTGGAATTTGACCAATCCACCCATGCATCCGTAGGCGGCGAAGGAGGAACGCTTTCACGCCAGCCCGCAGGACAAGAAATGCAAACTCTCAATGACGTCAGTGCAGACGTTACCATTACTTACAGCAACTAATCATCCCTTTCCGTCTTACTCATATAATTTCAATATCCTCCATCTATATGAATACTCGTTTTTGCATCATGGCATCTCTGCTCCTCCCCTCCTTTTTGTGCACGTCCGTGCTCACAGGTTGCGGGGGCTCCAGTAAAACGGAAGAAATCTATATTCCTGTCGGAACAGCTCGCAATGTAGAAATCTCCCTGGAAAACAACCAGGTATATACGGTTGCCTTTGACGTTGTTTCCACACACAACGCCAACATCTATTCCGGAGAGAGCGCGGAGCCCAGTGTCGCGTCCATGCACGTCAGAGGCTATGTTCCCGCTGATGACACCGCCGCTGAAATAGCTTTTTACTGGTACACCAACAGAGCCGGTGAAGAGGCCTTCCCCTGCTACTTGATCATGACCGACGTTAAAAATGTAACCAAAGGCACAGGAACCGCTACATGCGCCCTGTCTGATCCCTATTTTGCCGATCCTGCCGTTACCGACCGGCCCGGTACTCTGACGAAATTCAATAAATAACCAGAATTCATTCTCTGACTTTTAAAGGCCTGCGGACTTCCTCCGCAGGCCTTTTTGTATCAAAAAACCGCATTTTCAAACGAAGGAGGAACAATTATTTACCCCCCGGCACGGGGCATGCGCACTGCTTACTTCAACACTTTCCCAATAGGGCGATAGGCAGAGAAGGCAACCGGCACGGAAGAAAGCAACACACAGATCAAAAGTGAAACTCCCAAAAGCCACAAATCCTGCCGTATGTCCGCATACGTCAACACCGCATCGCCCAGCTTGAAAAATTCTCCCAGGACAATCTTTTGAGTCTTCATGAAGGCCCATACAGCTCCGGCATAAGAAATTCCTATCAGGAATATGTTCTCCACAATAAATGTCAGCACCAGCAGAGCCGGACGCACCCCAAAACTTTTCATCAATGTATAGACATACTCGTTCTGCCGGAATTCCATAGACGCCAGGGCAATCAGAAGAATTCCTACAATAACCGCAATGCCGATAGAAAAACCGGTCCGGCATTCCATCTGGTTGCTCATCAGCACTTCCAACCTCTTCAACATGCTCACATGAGTCTGAACCATCGTCATGCTCCCGTCATAGCGCACCATATTATTAAGCGTTTCCTCAATATTCTGGATATTGTCCGCCGTCATCTCATGAACCCTGATTACATACCGGTCATTGCTTATAGGGGCCTCCTGCCCGGTATTAAAAGCCCCTTCCGGAGCCAGCACCACTCCTGAAGGATATAATTTCCCTAAAAGGTGGTTCTCCGGCAACGGGGATGCATTCAATGAAAAGTCAAAATCCCCGATGACAACTCTGCACGGCCCCGGATGCAGGGAACTCCTGTCCGGGTGAAACAAAAGGACGACAGGCACTTCCTCCAGCCCCAGATCAGCAAGATAAAAGCAGGACTCCATATTGTATTCCAGAATGGGGAAAACCGCCTTTCCCACACGGGCGAATCCCGCGGGAGCATCTTTTAACGCCAGGACGTCGCAGCCATACAAGGAAGGCAATTCATGCTGAAGCAAATTCCTTTTGGAAGGTTCACCGTCGCGCACGGTATCAAGGACTACAATCAGATCAGCCCCGTTTCTTTTGATCTCATCATGCAGCATCTTTGCAGAAAGAACATAATTCGCAAGAAACGAAAGGGCGCACAGGGAGAGGAAAAACGCTACCAATACCCGGGAAAGCGGGCTGGCGGGCCTTTCCCTCCACCGGTGCAGAGTATCCTTAAAGAGATACAGGCTGATTAAAATCAATGATTTCATGAGTCAGGTCAAAGAGCCGGGAATCATGCGTGCTTAAAATGCATATCTTA
Source organism: Akkermansia sp. NBRC 115031 (assembly GCF_030268505.1). Taxonomy (NCBI): domain Bacteria; kingdom Pseudomonadati; phylum Verrucomicrobiota; class Verrucomicrobiia; order Verrucomicrobiales; family Akkermansiaceae; genus Akkermansia; species Akkermansia sp. NBRC 115031. The sequence goes on along the minus strand of NZ_BSQU01000004.1, from coordinate 216,011 downwards.
TCGGACGGGTATTCCCTGATCAATTTCTTGATGATCTCCGTATTGCTGTCATCCAGACCGGAAGTAGGTTCGTCCAGCAGCAGAATATCTGAATCCTTCATCAGCGTACGGGCCAGAGCCGCACGCTGGGCCTGTCCGCCGGACAGGCTGCCCGCCTTCTTGTGACGCAGGGATTCCAATCCCAAACGCTCCACGAGGTCGTCCACTCTTTGTGTCCACTGTTTTTTAGGCAGCATGGCCATCTCCGCACACAATTGAAGATTCCTCTCCACCGTAGCCAGAGGCAGCAGATTGATCCCCTGAAACATGTAACTTACTTCCTTCCTGCGATAAAGAGCATCAGTGAGAGAACGCCGGCCGGGAGCAAGAACCTTTCCGCGCTGGGGTTTCAGATAACCGGCCAAAAGTTTCAGCAGCGTGGTTTTTCCGCATCCGGAATACCCTTTTAAAATAGTGATTCCAGATGAAAAAAGCCTACTGTAGTTTTCAAAAATCCATTGCTTTCCCGAGTAGCTGAAATAAACGGATTCACATGCCAATTTCATTTTTTCCGTACAATCAATTCCGTTTCTCCATTTACGATCAGCTCCATATCCGGATGCGTTTTTTCAAGCAGTTCCTGCCAGGAGGAACATTTCCTTCCTTCCGGACTAGAGGCCAGCAAAACCTTATTGAGACGAATCACCTCTCCGGAAGGAGAATAATAGAGCCTGGCCGTGCAATTGGAACCCAGCATGGCGTGAGCCCGGTCATGATCCTTTGGAGACAGGCGGAAAAAATAAGCCAGTAAATCCCCCCCGCTGGAAGTGTTTTTCTCTACACGCTTGAAAGCAAAGTTCCCCCGCAGCATGGAACCGTCACTCATGGGAACAGCCAGATATAATGATTCCGGCGGCAGCCTGGTCAAATCAGGATCCGCTATGGAAATGGTAATATAATAGGCGGAATCATCACAAACGGTAGCAATGGCTGCCGCCGCATCCAGATACAGGGATACGCTGTTGTCCCGCGGGAAGGAAAACTGGTACTGCAGCTTGCCGTCAAAGGGCATTTTAAGGATGTATTTTTCCTCTTTCTTGCTGAAGTCCAATCTGGCCTTGTCCCCCACCATGGCTAATTCCTTTTTGGTCAGTTCAATCTTGTCCTTCAAGGATTTTTCCGCCCGTTGGCCGCCTTCCGGCTGTTTGCTGGCATACTGCCTTTCCTCCCTGGACAGGGAAGAATAAAATTTCATTTCTTCCAATTGTTTCTCCAATTCGGACAGTTCCTCCTCCTTGGCGATACGGTCTTTTAAAATCTTGACCTCCAGCTCCCTCCGCTCCATCTCAATTTCATCCTCATTGACCGTAGCAATGATGGTATCCCGCCGGACGCGGCCGTCCGCCGGAATCCAGTTGCTGACGATGCCGTCCGCCGGCATGCTAAAAGAACGTATCCTCTCAGGGACGACCTTGGCCCTGAATACATTGATGTAGCAGTCCCTGGCTGTTTCCGGAACTTCTTCTTGAACGTTCGGAACAGTCTCCGTTCCGAAGCCATGCGGCAAAAAAGACGCCAGCATGCATGAAAATGTCACCAGGCATAATTTTCCCCAATTTTTCAACATATTTCCTGCAAAAAAAAGCGCGGCCATCCTTCACGAACGACCGCACTTTGAATATAAAAACTGTGACTCATGGGCCACTCAATTACCGGTAGGATAATAGAACACCGTGCCATCCGTTCCCGCCCAGGGGTTCCCGGCAACAATAGCTCCTTCTCCGTCCTGAATGCCGCTCACGAACGAAACGTTGCCCGTACACGTACCCTCGGCCGTTTCATACTTTGAAGAGGTATTGAATGTGATGTCCATGTTCACCTGAACGGAGCCGTAGAAAATCACTACAATCGGACCAGGCAAAGTGACCTGGCCCTGAGCAATCACGAAGTTGCCCACCAGAGAAGCTTTTTCCGCAGTCGTTCTTCTGTACACCATGTGAGTCGTGGCGGGAATAGAAGTACCGGCAGCGGCTCCCTGAATCTTCGCCAGAGGAAGGTCGGTATCATTGCCATCCAGCTGGATGATGAGAGAGGAGGCGTTATCCGGGTTCACCTGATCCGTAATCGGCACTACCATATTCAGCCTGCTGCCTGAGGGAAGACAGGTTCCTTCTCCACTATCGCCGCTGCCTCCGCAGGACAGGAGCCCGGCAGACGCTGCCGCCAGAGACAAAAAGGAGAGAGAATACTTGTTAAATACACGGGCAAACATAATGGAAAATGAGTTTTTTTCAAGATAGTGATTCTTGGGAGAACGTCAACAAAATAACTGCATTGATCTACATCTTCATGCTGTTCCGCGGACTCAAAGCCCCTGGGGAAAAGAACGGACGGCCTGGTTTATCTTCCCCAGCACATCAAAACACGCGAAATACGGCAACCCCTCTCCGCATCTTCCAGCAGAGTTCATGCATAAGCAGCATCATCTTATGATCAACCTACCTGACCTTTTCCAAACGCCGCTTGAGCACGCGCCCCGTGATGAAGAGGGGGGCCGCCCCCATCAGGAACAGCAGCAGGGAGTCCTTCCAGGGGGTAGGCACCGTTCCTTCGTCCGCGCTGTAGCCGGGATCGTCCGGAGCCTTCCCCGTGTTGCCCCACGGCAGGGGCTGGCGGCGCGCCAGGAAAATTTCCGGGCGGTCCAGCGTATCACGGCTGACGCGCTGAATTTCCGCGGATTCATCCAGCATCACAATGCGGTCATTGACGTAAAAGGATTTAACGGAGGGCTTGCCCTTCCCCTGCTGTTCCAGTTCCGCAATCACCTGCCTGTAGTTTTTCTCATAGCCGTTGACCGCCGCCCTACGTACCCGCCGGACCGCGGCCTTGGCCTGTTCCGGATCGTCCGCCCCGATGGCGGCTATGTGCAGGAGCGCCATCTTGAGCAGCTTGAATTCCTCAAATTCCCTGTTGTCCAATTGGGGCTGCTCCTTGAGCTCGTCCACTTTCTCCTGAATGGTTTCACGCTCCCTTTCCCATACGTTTTTGGAGGCTTGGTCCACCACCATCGTTTCAAAGGAGTAGCGCAGGGGGCAGAATTCCGCCACCAGCGGCACGCGGCCCGGCTTGAGGCGCCCGTGTTCATCCGTGCGGTGGGCGGACCACGGGATGAACTGGTTCATTTCATCAAAGTGGACAATGGCCCCGGCCATCAGTATCTGGGGAATCAGCAGCAGGGGCACCATATTGAGAGCCGCGCGCTCCGTTTTGGCAAAGACGGAGACCAGCAGGGACAGGCTTACGCCGATGAAGGCCGTCAGGGTCATCGTCCCCAGGTAGATCAGGAACATTTCATGGATTTCCAGGATGGCGTTCCCCACCCACAGGAAGAGGGCGGACTGCACGGCGGAAAGCCCCGTCAGCACCAGCGCCTTGGCGAGCACGTAACCGGTCACGAACACCTTGGCGTTGCTCTCCCGCTTGAGCAGGGCGCGGTCCTTGAGCACTTCGCTGGCCGCCCCGGTCAGGCCGAAGAACATGGCCACGATGGTAGCCAGGAACAAATAGGAAGGTATGTGAAGGGCGGTGGCAAACGTGTATTCCGGGCTGGAAGAGGCGCGCAGGGTCAGGGAAATCAGCAGGGCCAGCACCGGCCCTTCCAGCAGCATGGTGTACAGCCCCATGCGGCTCCGCACGCGGCCCAGGAAGGTGCGCACGGCCCAGATGCGGAAAAGCCGCCAGAGCTGCATCACGCTGCGCCGGGGGGCAGGCGGGAATTCCAGCGTGCCTTCATACAACGTTCTGGGCGCCCCTCCTTCATGGTGGTGCCCCATTACGTTGCGGAACCGGTAGCCTTCAAAGCGCTCCTGCCACAGCCGGGGGTGCTGCCGCCTGCGGCGGTCATGCCAGGAAAGGGGGGCTTCCAGCACTTCAAACACGTAGTCCGCGCCGCCGGCCGTCCGCGCCTCCTCGGAAACGTCAATGGCCATATCCACGGCCGCCTTCCGGAAATAGCGCATCATGCCCGGCACGTCCCCCCAGTAGGCCATCTGGCCGCCATGGTCCAGCACCAGCACCTTCTGGAACTGGTTCAGGATGGCCGTGCTGGGCCGGTGCATGGTGGCGATCACCATCTTGTCACGGCTCATGTTCAGCATGGTCTGCATGACCAGCTTGGCGTCGGAGGTGGAAAGGCCGCTGATGGGCTCGTCCAGCAGGAAGACGTCCGCAATGCCCGCCAGGTCAAGCCCCAGGTTCAGGCGCGTGCGCTCTCCGTCGGAAATGGTGCGCGCATTCATCTCCCCCACGCGGCGGGAGGCGATGTGCGTCAGTCCCAGGAATTTCAGAATGGCGTTCACCCGCCTGACGCGCTCCGACCGGGTCAGGCGCGGACGGCGGATGATGGTGGCCTGGGCGATGTGCTCGGAAACGCTCATGGCCGCATCCAGAATGTCCTCCCGCGGAATGAAGGCGATGTAGGGCCGGATCAGGTCCGGAGCGCTGTACAGAAGCTGGTTGTTGTAACGGATGCAGCCGCGCGTGGGCGGAAGCTGCCCGGCCAGCATGGAGAGCAGCGTGCTTTTTCCGGATCCGCTGGGGCCCAGGATGCAGACCATCTCTCCGCGCTTCACGGTCAGGTCAATGTTGTCCAGCACACGGCCGGAACGCATGAATTCCTTGGTCACGCCCTCCACGCTGAGGGTTCTGATGGCGTGGTATTCTTCATCCAGCACCCCGGCGGAAAAACGGCAGCGCAAGGCGTGATAGGCGTTCAGGTGCACCACGTCCCCGTCGCGCAAGGAAACCCTTCCCCGCACGGGCCTGCCATTGAGCAGCAGGGGCATGGAAGCCTCCACCACTTCCAGCCAGCCGGAATTGGTGGCGCTGGAAAAGGAAACCTCCAGCACCACTCCGGCGGCCAGACCCGGCGTCAGCAGCATGTCCCCCTTGCGCGCCTTTTCCGGCAGGTTGGTTACGCGCAGCTTGCGGGTCCCGGGGTCCAGGCGGAAGCGGCGTCCGATGTCCGACATGGAGTTCTGCACCTCCCCCATGGAAAAAGGCCCCTCCCCGTCCAGCGTGAAGGAGGAATAGTAGGCCATGCGCACGTTCTCACCGGGGTACAGGCGCCGCCCGTCCACCACGAATTCCACTTCCGGCCTCAGAACCTCCACCCTGCACGCCAACCCCATGTTCACGCGCACCTCGCTGGCCCGTGAACGCACCCGGCTGATTTGCAGGGCGCCGTTGTCCAGGGAAATATAGCATACTTCCTGCTTGCCGGAACGCTTGCAATCCAGGAAGAACGCGAAGTCTTCAAAGCTTAGCGGACCTGACGGCAGCAGCACCACCTGCCCGTTGGTCAGCGGCATTACCCCGCCGGGCGGCAGGTGGCGGCCGCGCACCACAATAGGCCTGGAGCCGTCATTCACCACCAGCACCAGGCGCGAACACCGGATCAGGCGGAAGGAAATGCCCTTGTCCTGTTCCGGCAGGGATACCTCCGCACCAATGCCGGAGGAAAAACCGACGCTGTACGCCGGCTCCTGGGCCTCCACGTCCGGCGTCATCAGAAGCTGCCTCAAGTGGTTTGCCGTACCCGGCAGTTCCAGGCCGTACGTCACCTGGTCAAACAGCTCCCCGGTCATGCGGGGGTCTCCCGTGTTGATGAGCAGGGAAAGCACTTCCAGCGCAATCGCCATACGCTCCGTCTCGTCCCTGCCGGAGGCGGCGGAAGCCAGCACATCCGCCACCGTCAGATTGGCCCGCATGGAACGCTCGAAACGGTTGGAAAGCCAGCGGTGCTCCACTTCCGGGAAGGTGTAGCGCAGAATGTCCAGCGCGGCATCCGCGTCGCGCGCGCTCAAGTGGCGGCGCCCGCTCAGAATGGTAGCAAACAGGTCCACCAGCGTGCCGGCATGCACTTTCATGGAACCGTCGTCCCGGCGCAGCCACGGCACGTAGGCGCCCAGCGTCCTGACCAGATTCAGCCTCCAGTGAATCAGCTTGGAGGGTATGTCAAAAAACCATCGGATCATGCCAGGGAACGCGTTGCCGGAACCAGTAGTACAGGGATTCCCGGCCTACCTCAAGCGCAACCGGAATTTCACGGAGAAATGACAATATTTTCTACAGCTTTATCTTGCAATAGGTCTGGAGGAAGTATAGTTCTGTCCAATGTTCATGCTTTCCATGCGAAAGCGAGCCAAATACATCAACATTATCACAACATGGATATTTTAGTTTCTACTCTTTGTGACTTCGCCGCCGACTACCAGGGCAAGCTTTGCATCCAGGGCGGTTTTGACTCCCTGGTCGCCCGTCAGTTCCCCGTCGTGCACCCCGTCTGCGCCGTTGCCCTGCGCATCTGCCTCACTCCTGAAGACGAAGGCACCCACGAACTGGGCCTGAGCATCGTTGACGCCGACGGCACGCCGCTGGACAAGGAACGCATGCCCATCAAGATCAACTTCCCGGTGCCCGCTTTCCCGGAAGGCGCCTCCTTCTTCACCCGCAACCTGATTATGAACTTCCAGGGCCTGCGCTTTGAAAAGCCCGGCAACTACTCCATCGACCTGACGGTTGACGGCGAACTGGCCTCCCGCGTGCCTTTCCGCGTGGTGCAGGTGCAGGAAGAAGCTCCCCAGGCCTAAGAATAATCTTCTTTTTCATCAAACCGCCTCCCGTTCACCCGGCAGGCGGTTTTTTGTTGGGGTGCATGGAGCCCCCGTCTGCCCGAAGGAGGGAGATGAAAACCACCGGTTCCATGTTCCCATGAAAGCCGGTTCGCTCACAAAGCCTTCCCCCCGGGAGCGGAGGTGGCTTTCCGGCCTTCGTACTGAAAAGCTTTTCAAAGCGGAACCTAGGCTCATTTTTCTCTTTTACTAACCGGACATGGCTATGAGGGCCGGGAGTCCCTCTTTCCCGGGAGAGCGCAGGCAGGCTTTCGCCGGGTGGGGAAGCGCCATGGTTGGCGCAGCCCTCTTTTCTCTTTGGAAAGAAAGGAGGTGCGCCTTTTTTGCGTTCTCCAGCCCCCTTTTTCATTGCGGTTCCCCACCGGATTGACCATGATACGAACCGCTCCCACCCGCCATGCAAACCCCACGCCTCCAGTACGACAGGATTATCATCACGGGCGCATCGTCCGGATTCGGGGAAGCCTTTGCCGGAACGCTGGCCCCTCATGCGGCGGAACTGGTGCTGATTGCCCGGAACGGGGACGTCCTGCGCCAGCTTGCCGCCGCGCTGGAAAAACGCCACCCCGGCCTGCGCGCCTCCGTCTTTCCCTGCGACCTGGCGGATGAAGCTTCCCTGGACACGCTCGTTTCACATCTGGACAGCCTTCCTCCGGGCAGAACCCTGCTGATCAATAATGCGGGAGCCGGGGATTACGGAGAATTCGCGGACGGCCGCTGGGAAAAAATCCGCGCCCTGCTGCGCCTGAACGTGGAAAGCCTCACCCGCCTGTGCCATGCGCTGATCCCCTCCATGAAACGGAACGGCGGGGACATCATCAACCTCAGCTCCCTGGGAGCCCTCCTGCCCATTCCGGATTTTGCCGTTTATGCGGCTACCAAGGCTTATGTTTCCAGCCTGTCGGAAGCGCTGCGGCTGGAACTGCGCGAACACGGCATCCGCGTGCTGGCCGTCTGCCCCGGCCCGGTTTCCACGGGCTTCGGAAAAGCGGCCCGGCGCCCCGGCTTTACCGGAAACATGATGCCGGGCCGCAACGCCTTTGACACGTCCGTTGAAACCGTCGTGAAAGACAGCCTCCGCGCCCTGTCCCGCGGGCGCGCACGTGCCTTCCCCGGCATGAAGATACGGCTGGCGGCCCTGTTGCTGAGCATTGCCCCGCTGGGACTGATCCGCTTTTTCATGGGAAGGCGTCCCCGGAAAGTCCTTCCTGCCCCCAACGATTCACCTTCTTCAGCATCATGAAAGTACACCGCCGCGGAATACCCCGCCTCACCTGGTTCAAGCTTGCAGTCTGCATCTGCCTGGCAGCCATGGCGGCCTCCCTGTTCACACCGTATCCGGCCCAGATTATCCGGGCCCTGAAAGGGGAACCTGAACAGGCGCCCCCGGATTCCGGGGCCTATCCGCCGCATGAATCCATCCCTGCGGAACAGCCAGGGCAGGAAGAGCCTGCGCCCCCCCTTACTCCATCCGTTCCCGGAAAGGAACCTGAAGATTCACGGCTGACCACGCCTTGGACGCCGGAGCGCACGATTGCTCTCCCTCCGGTGCAGTATCCCCCCTTCCCGCCCGTCCTCCCCACGAAGCCCGCGGAGGGAGCCATGACGAATATCTACGAACTGGCACGCGGCCTGAACCTGAAAACGCAGGTCAATTTCCAGCCCGGCACCCTGGCTTCCAGGGACAGGGAGACTAAAAGCAATTACCAGATGACCCTCACCCTGAACGTCAAGCAGCCCAAGGCCCTGACAAAGAAGGAGGACATCCTGAACATCAACCCCAAGCTGGGAACCATGCTTCCCGGCCTGTCCACCCTATTCAAGCATGCGCGGGTCTCCCCCTATTACGGGCAGATTTACGTCCGCAAGCAGACGGAAATCCGCAAGAACCTGGCCTCCCTGCTCAAGCTCCTGAACCGCCATAATTACTACGATACGGAGACGATTCTGGAAACCACCTATCCGGATACGGGCAGAAAACTCCTCTGGCTACAGAGTGAAATGGACGTTGTTTCCGACGGTTCGGACGGGGACCGCTTGTCCACCATGCCGGATAAAATCCTGAAAAGCTCCTTCTACCAGCCCAGCACTTCCTACCGCTGGAAGAAGCGCACGGACAAGCCCAATCCCCTCCTCAAGCCCTGGCAGCAGAGGCTGGCTTCCTACAAGAAGACGCTGGAAAAAGCCTCCGCCGCGGAAAAACCGGCCCTGCGCCGCAAGATAGACCACGCGGAACGGGTCATTGAAGAATTGAAGCGCTACAGTTTCCTGATCTCGGAATACGATCCGTTCATCGTGGTCCCGCTGGGAGTGGTCAACCAATCCTCTCCCTTTTCCCCGCAGTTCGGGGATTACGCCGTCGTCATCGTGGGGGACAAGTTGTACCCGGCCCTGGTGGGAGACGCCGGACCGCGCTACAAGACGGGGGAAGGCTCCCTGCGCCTGAGCCGTGAAATCAACCCCAAGTCGGGGCCTTACAGCCGCCCCGTTTCCGACCTGGTAGTCAGCTACCTGATCTTCCCCGGTTCCGCGGATCCGGAAGCCGGACCGCCCGACTACGAGAAGCTTACAGCCAAATGCCAGGAGCTGCTCCATGACATCGGCGGCATGGGAAAGGATTTCAAGCTCCACCAGTGGGAGGACCTGCTGGCGCCCAAGCCGCCGCCCGCTCCCCCCGCACCCAAACAAGGCAGCGGCAATGCTGCGGAAACACCTGCGAACGGCCAGAAGAAGGCGGATGCCCCTGCGGACAAGCCAGCGGAAAATGCGGCCCCGACAGCCTCCCCTGTCACTCCGCCCGCTCCGGAACCCGGCAAAACCGCCGCGTAGGCTACAGGGCTTCCTTCCAGGAAAAGAGAAAGGCCTTCCACATGCGGGAATAAACGTTCCCGCGCGTGATTTTTACCTTTCCTGTCCCCGGCTGTTCCTGCCGTTGGAGCAGTTCCAGCGTATCCAGCCCCAGCCATGCGGGCAGCACGGTGGAAAAACGCAGCCGCCCGTTCCGGAGGGATTCCGCATAAAACACGCCTTCCTTCAGCCAGCGTTCCGCCCGGTCCAGCCACGGCTGAACATCGGGAGTAGGCAAATAGCTTCTTCCACGGGAGAGGTCTTCCTCCCGGTCGCGCAGAATGTTCACCAATTGCAGCCCCATGCCGTAGTGCCTGCCCCAGCGTAAAAGCTGGTCCTCCGGCTGCGTGCTGAAGCCTGATCCCAGCGCCAGCAGGCCCAGCCTGGACCAGAATTCTCCCACGCAGCCGGCCACCATGTAGGTATAATGCTCCAGTTGTTCGGGACATGAAACCGAGGAACGGGCTTCAAAATATTCCAAATCCCACGCCTGCCCCTCCACAATGGTGGACAGCACCTGCCTCACGAGCATCTGCTCACGGGGGGAAAGGGCTTCCAGCAGCGCCAGGCATTCGGGGAAACGGGCCAGCAGCTCCGCCTCCCCCCGGTGCGTCTGGACGGTGGAAAGAATGCCCAGACGGCCAAAACAGGAGGCGGCGGCCTCCCGGGAGGCGTCCCCGGCTACCGTCGCGCCCATCATCCTCAGCAGCGCCAGGCGTTCCCGGCAATCCATGTCCACGGTATCCGCCACCGTATCCGTAGCGCGCGCCAGCAGATAGCCCACGGCCACGCCGGGGCGCATCTCCCGGGGCAGGAAGCGCATGCTCAAATAAAAGGACCGGGAAACGGCGGACAGAAGCTGACGAAGTCCTTTCATGATTTTTGCAGGCCCAGCCTGTGCATTTTATAATGGAGCACCCGTGGGGAAATGCCCAGTTCCCGCGCCGCTGCGGACATGTTGCCCGGAGAGCGTTTCAGTGCGGCCACAATCAATTCCCGTTCAAAGGAATCCACCATCGTCGGCAAGTCTGCATGGTCCTCTCCGTCACGGGAAGACGGGGCGTCATGGCTGGGCATTTGGAGGGAGGCGGGCAGGTTGTAGCCGTAAATGCAGTCGTCCTGCGCCGTGATGACTGCACGCTCCATGCAGTTTTCCAGCTCCCGCACGTTGCCGGGCCAGTGGTAGGCCATGAGCATGTTGATGGCTGGCGTGGACAGCCGCTTGATATCTTTCCCGTATTTCAGGTTGAACTTGGAAAGAAAGTGTTCCGCCAGCAGCATGATGTCCCCCTTGCGCTTGGAGAGGTCCGGCATGACGATGGGGAAAATGTTCAGCCGGTAGTACAAGTCCTCCCGGAATTTGTTTTCCGCCATCAATTCCTCCAGATTGCGGCTGGTGGCGGCAATGAAGCGCACGTCGGAATGAAGCTCCCTGTTGCTCCCCACGCGGGAAAAAGTCTTTTCCTGAAGAAAGCGCAGCAGCTTCACCTGCATCTGGAGGCTCAAATCCCCGATTTCATCCAGAAACAGGGTACCTCCGTCCGCCGCCTCCGCCCGGCCGATGCGGCGGCTGGTGGCTCCGGTGAAGGAGCCCTTTTCATGGCCGAACAGCTCGCTTTCCAGCAGGTTTTCCGGCATGGCCGCACAGTTCAGCGTCACCAGCGGCTTATCCTTCCTGCCGCTCAGGTTCACTACGGCGCGCGCTACCAGCTCCTTCCCCGTTCCGGAACTGCCCCGGATCAGTACCGTGGCGTCGCTGGGGGCCACCTGGCGTATCTGTTCATACACCTGGAGCATGGGGCGGCAGTTGCCGATCAGTTCGCCCGGATTGGTTGTTAAAAGCTGGCGCAGTTTCTCGTTCTCCGCCATCAGGGCCGCCCGTTCCTCATGCGCCTGCAGGCTGGCCGCCAGCGCATCCCCCACGATGTTGCCCACAATCTCCAGCAGCTTCTGGTCCCGTTCCAGGTCCGTTTCCCTGTCCACGGGGCGGTCAATGCTCAAGGTGCCGATCACCTGCTGCAAATGAATGATGGGCACGCAGATGAACGCCACCTTTTCCCCGCTCTTGCGGGTACGGGTACGGTTCAGGAACCTGGAATCCCGGGAAATGTCCTCAATCACATGGGGCCTCCCCGTTTCCGCCACATGGCCCGTAATGCCCTCCCCCACATGGTAATGGCCGCGCTTCATCTCCTGCTCGTCCAGACCGTGGGACGCTTCTATCATCAGATCATTCCCGCGGCGGATGGTGAAGGTGCCGCGCAGCATCTTCATGCGGCGGTAGAGCACGTCCAGAATATGCCGGAGCAGCGCCGTGCCGTTGCGTTCATTGACAATGGCGGAGCTGATTTCCTGCAGCACGACCATTTCCAAATCCGGTGACTTGTTTATTTCATTCATGAAGTCCGGGGCTGGGCGAATATTAACCGTACGGTCCTGGCAGACCAACTACTTTTTCTTCCACCGTCATGCAGCCGGGGAAAAAGCTGCCGCGGGAAATGCAGATAACGTTCTAGTACTTAACTTTGATGATGTTATGAACGAAGGAGAAAAGAAGTTTACAAAATTGTAATGCATGGCGCCTCTTTCCTCCCGTTTCACATGCCCACGTCTCCGCCGGACTCCCTTTTCATCATTTCCGTGATGACCTGGAACAGCGCGTTGCGGTACAGGACGCCATCCAGCCGCCCGGTATTTTTCCAGACCACGGGAAAGGCGGGCAGATGGGTCTGTTCAAACAATTTCAGGGCATCCGTCAGATGGGTGCCGGCATCCAGCACGGGGGCGCCCGCGCGGATCAGCTCCCCGGCGGTGGGAGGAGGGCTCTTCCCCTTCTCCTCCATCTGCCGGCGGACAGCCAGAAAGTCATCCGGATAAATGGCACCCTCATAGGTCCCGTCCTTTTTCACCACAAAAATCAGGTCTCCGGGATTCCGCAGCATCAGGGAGGAAACGTCGTCCAGGGAAGCGTCCGGCGCCACCTGGGGCACCACATGGCGAGCCAGGTCATGCACATGGACCTGCGCCATGGGCAGGTTGACCACGGATTCCGGACTGCCGGACAGGCTGGCGGCATACATGGACCGCGCGCGAATCAGCCGCCCCGTTCCATAAGCGCTCACCACGCCGATCAGGAGCGGGTAAATCATTTCCCCGCTCATGGAGAACTCCACCACCATCACCAGCGCGGTCAGGGGAGCCTGGGCCGCCACGGCAAAAAAGGCCGCCATCCCCACCATCGCATACGCCACCGTATGGTTGCCCTCCATGCCCAGAGACGTCAGGACCGTACTGAAAATAAACCCGACCATGCTTCCCACGTACAGCGTGGGCGTCATGGCTCCGCCCACCGTACCGCAGCCGAACACGATCGCCACGGCGGACACCTTCACCAGAAGCAGGATAAACGCCTGCTGCGTGCTGTAATCTTCATCCACCAGCCCGGTAATCAGGGCCTGCCCGTTGCCCACCACCTCCGGATAAAAAACCGCCAGCACCCCCACAACCAGTCCGGCGGCCATCAGGCGCAGCGGCAGGAGGGACTGGCGGCCGTTCAAATACCTGGTAGCTACATCCAGCAGGCTGACCCATCCCCTGGCCGCCACGGCGGCCGCCACTCCCAGCGCAATGCACCACAGGGACTGGGAAAAGACGGTAAAGCTTTCAAACGGCGAACTGTACAGCGGGGCGGGATCCCCCAGCAGGTGCAGCATGGCGAACCCGGTGCAGGAGGCAATCAGCAGAGGCGCCAGAATATCCATGCTCACGGTGCCGATGATGATTTCACTCACGAACAGGCACCCGGCAAAGGGGGCATGGAACGCCGTGGTGAACCCGGCCGCCGCCCCGCAGCCGACCAGCAGCCGGAGCCGCGGAATGGATACGTGCAGCCGCTGCCCCACCGCGGACGCGATCAAGGCGGAGGACTGGATGATAGGCCCTTCCTTGCCGATGGCCGCTCCGGAAGCAATGCTCCATGCCGCGGAAAACACCTTCAGGGCGGACGCCCGGAATTTGATCAGCCCGTTTCCGATGGACATGGCCTCCATGTATTCCGTGGCCTGTCCCGGCATCCTTTTTTTCAGGAACAGCAGGATGCAGCCGGCCGCCAGGCCGCCCACCACCGGAATAAACATGCGCCACTCAGGCTCCACCTGGGAAAAGGTGCCTACGCGGGAATCCGACCAGATGCCCGTGAGCAGCCATTGAATCACTTCCACCGTCCACTCAAAAAACAGGGACATGCTGGCGCCCACCACCCCCACGATCACGGCCCACACGTAAGTGACCTGCCTTTCCCCCACCTTCCAATGATGGAACAGCCTTAAAATCCACCCGTACCAGACGGAATCCGGCGGCGGCTGGGGCTGGGGGGATGGAGAATTCATGGGCAAAGCGGCAATATTATTCCATTGTGACAAAAAAACGCCTCCGGATGTTCGATGCCGCAGAAAATACCTGCAGTGCTTCATCCGTGAAGGGCCGCAAGACGCGGAAGGCCGCTCCCTCCGGAGAAGGCGCCTGCCCGGCAAAGGTCTTGCACCGCGCCGGAAACCTGCTACACCGGAAGAACCCCAACCCCTTTTCCCATGCCTGACCGCACGCCGCAACCTCCGCCACGGCTATCCCCGCGCCTCCGGAAGCAGGCGCTTCTGCTGATTGCCTGCGCCATTTCAGGCAGCCAGCTGTACGGCCTCAAACATCCCGCCTCCGTCTGGCCCACGGAACGGGAAGTGCTTTCCGGCTATTCCATCTTCGGACAGCCGGGGGACCCGGCCTCCCTGGTCACGGTTCCGCTGCCCTATCCGCTGAGGCCGTCCTGGTCCCCGGACACGGAGCTTGCGTCCATTACCTGCCACCGTTTCATCGCCGTGCCGCTCACCAGGATTTTCCAGCGCACGCTGGAACATTACGGCATGGAGCGCATCCGCGAACTGCGGCTGGACGTTTACGGAGGCTGCTTCAACAACCGCCCCATCCGCGGAGGCTCCCGCCCGTCCCTGCACGCGTGGGGCATTGCGATAGACATGGACCCCGAACGCAATACCCTGTACATGAGCGCGCCGGAAGCCGTCTTTTCCGGACCGGAATACGATGCCTTCTGGTCCATCGTAGAAAAGGAGGGGGCCTTTTCCCTGGGACGCGAGAGGAATTACGACTGGATGCACTTCCAGTTCGCCAGGCCGTGAAAGTGCGCGGAAGCCCCCAGGCGGCACCGGAGCGGCCCGGGCGTCAGAACGTATATTTCAGGTTGATGCCGTAATAAAAATCATCCCCCAGGTCCCTCTGCTTCACCACGGTCAGCGCCTGGCTGTAGTTGGTGAACAATTCCACGGTCAGGCGCGAAGTAGCGCGGAAGGTAAAACTCAGGTTGTAATCCAGGGCGTTGGATCCGTGGTGCACCACCGGGCCCACGTACCCCCCGTTGTAGCCGTAACGCACCACGGCATCCACCCTCACGCAATCCGCGATCTCCTCGTGCAGCCCCGCAAACACGGCGTAATAGCCGCGGAACGTATGATTGTTATACTGCCAGTAGAGGTCCGTGCCGCCGAACCAGCGGTCGGAAAAATGATAGGTCGTCTTCAGGCCGGGGCGCGGGATGCCCTTGTCCCCCGGAAAAACAAAGCTGTGCTCATACCAGGGCATCACCGTCCAGTTCCCCAGCTCCTTGATGTAATCCAGCCGGTACTTTAATTCCGCATGATTCCGGTGGTCCGTGGAAACGCCGTACCATATTTTCCCCACCCATTCCTTGTACTGTATTTCAGGAACGAACATGCACAGGGAGCCGTCCCACAGGTCAAGCCCCTCGCACTCGTACTTGCTGGCCCATCCCGTCTGGAAGCGCAGATAAACCCGGTCATCCGTGGGGCCGGCCAGGGAAAGGGGATGGGGGCAGGCCGTCTTCAGGTAGTAGGACTGATCCTGGCAAACCGTCGTGGACCCCCAGGCGCCGGGGCATGACAGCACGCCCGCACAGGCCGCCAGCAATAGTTGAGTTGCAGTGTTCGTTTTCATATTCATTTATGGTTGGACAGGCGTTTTCTGGGGCGGCGCATCCGGACGAGGACGGCATCCTTCCATGTTGTACTCCCGCTCCGTTTTTTACTGCAAGCCGATACTCCGCCCGCAGCCGGATAAAATGCCTTCTGAAAATGGGACACCATGGAAAAAACAATATGCAGCCTCCAGAGCCAAAAAACAAACCTCCATTGAAAGATTGTGTCAGCAGGATTTGTACCTAAGACCGTATTCATGAAGTTCCTTATTCCCGCGCTCGTTCTGTCCGCCTGCCTTCCCGCGGCATTTTCGCAAGAACAAATTATCCCGAAACCGGCGGAAATCACGGTGTTCCACGGGAAGCCTGCCCAGCTCACGCCGGCGTCCGCCATCATCACCGCGACGCAGGACAAGGCTTTCCTGAACCGCGCCAGGCAATTGCAGCAGATGCTCGGCGAAGGAACCGGACTGCCCCTCCCCCTTAAAACGCCCGGAGAAGCGCCGGAGAATGCCGCCTGCATCATCATTAAAAAGGACCCGGCCCTGGCCGCGAAGGGGGAGGAAGCCTACTCCATCCAATCCTCCCCCAGGGGAATCATTCTTTCAGCCGCCCATGCCAAAGGCATTTTTTACGCCGGGCAAAGCCTGATCCAGATGATGCCCGTCATTTTCCACGACCGGAAGGCGGACAAATCCGCCGTCCAGTGGAATATTTCCGGAGCTCCGTTCAACATGGTGGACTACCCGCGGTTCTCCTGGCGTGCGCTGATGATTGATGAAGCGCGCCACTTTTTCGGTGAAAAAGCCATCAAGCAGATCATCGACCAGATGGCCCTGTTGAAAATGAACATCCTGCACTGGCACCTGACGGACGACGTCGGATGGCGCATTGAAATCAAGAAGTATCCCCGTCTGACCACCATCGGTTCCAGGCGCAGGGAATCCGAAACCGGTACGTGGAACAGCGGCAAGTCCGACGGCACGCCGCATGAAGGCTTTTATACCCAGGAGCAGATCAGGGACATCGTTCAATACGCGGCCCGGCGCAATATCACCATCGTCCCTGAAATTGAAATGCCGGGCCACGCCAGCGCGGCTGCCGTAGCATACCCGTTCCTGAGCTTGAAATCACCCAGGGAAGTGCCCACCACGTTCATCGTCAACACGGCCTTTGACCCTACCTCGGAAAAGACCTATGCCTTCCTGTCCGACGTGCTGGACGAAGTCGTGGCGCTGTTCCCCAGCAGGATCATTCACATCGGCGGCGATGAAGTGCGCTATGCCCAGCAATGGAAGGACGTTCCGGAAATTGAGGCGTTCATGAAAAAGAACAACATGAAGAGTTATGCGGACGTCCAGATGTACTTCACCAACCGCATGTCCGGCATCGTCGCCAAAAAAGGGCGCCGCATGATGGGCTGGAATGAGATTTACGGCCATGACGTCAACGGGGACGGCGGAGGCAAAGCCGGAACCAAACTGGACACGAACGCCGTCATCCACTTCTGGAAAGGGAATACGGACCTGGCTAAAAACGCCATCAAGGACGGGCATGAGGTCATCAATTCCCTCCACAGCTCCACTTACCTTGATTACAGCTACGGCAGAATTTCCCTGCAAAAGGCATACGGCTTCGAGCCCATTTTCCCGGGCCTGGAGGAACAGTACCATTCCAGGGTCAAGGGGCTGGGGACGCAGGTATGGACGGAATGGATTGCCAATACGGAGCGCCTCCACCACCAGGCATTCCCCCGGGCCTGCGCCTTTGCGGAAGTGGGCTGGACACCTGCCGGGAAAAAGGATTTCCCGGATTTTAAAAAGCGCTTGAAGGAATATAGCGGGCGCATGGACCTGATGGGCATCAAGTACGCCGGGGATGTGATCAACCGGATAGACAAGTCCGACTTTTTCAACACGCCGCAGATCGGCACATGGACGCCTGACGACCTGTCCGGACAGGAGCATTCGTTCGACGTCACCAAACTGGTCAAGGTTCCCGGCAAATACACCGTGACCCTGCTCTACGACAAGGGGGCACACGCCATTGAAATCGAATCCGTGGCCCTGTATGAAGGTGAGAAGGAAATTGCCCGGGACGCTCATTCGGGCAGGAGCGGTACCGATCAGAAAAATATCCAGTACATCCTGAACGTTCCGGAAGCCAGGCAAGGGGCATCCTACACGGTCAAGGCCAGATTCAAGGGGGCCGGAGGCAGCGACTCCTACGGAACGGTGTACTGTGAAGCGCCCTAAAAACTGCTGAATCAACCCGCAACAAAAACCGGAGGGGCTTCATGCCCTCCGGCTTTTGTTTCAGCAACCGGGATACTGCCGCTTGGACTATCCTTCCCAGGCATTGTTCTTTTTCAATCCCATCAGGTTTCCCAGGCACAGGGTGCCTTTCACGAACAGGAAGCCCGTACCTTCCATCAAGCAGAGCGGAATTGCTGCCGCCTTCACCCGGAGCTGCGCAACCCGGGTTCCGGTTGCATTAAAAAGGCGCCGGAGGCCCTCACTTGCAGACCTCCGGCGCCTGAATGACCGGAATCAGCGGACGATAATCTTCATCCGCAGAAACCGGGCGCAGCTCACATTTCAGCCATCATCTTTTCCACGTATTGGAAAAAGATGCTTCCGTCCTCCCCGCTGATGCCATAGTCTTTGGTATCCTCGATATTCGCATTTTTGATGCGGGTGATGATATAAACTTTGGAGAACATAATTCCCCATTGTCCATACTTGTCGTTATCAAACCAAACGTGATGATTGTAGGTCGGTTCGAAGTAGATGGTCCCTCCGTCGTCAGGCTCGGCAATCGGACCACAATATTTGATAATGATGTGGCTGATGCCCTTGTAGCACCACTCCTTTCCGCACTGTGGCTTCTTGGAGAGGCTGGTAGTCATCTCGATGGTGGCATTTGTAATGTTGAAGGATAATTTATCCTCATCATGGTACATGACCCCCTTTTGAGGGAGAGTCACCTCGTTCTGGATGGAGACCCCTTCATAAATGAGGCGCGCCCCTTTCCATTCCGTTTCCGGCGGAGCTATTTCCCCTTTCAGGAAGCAGGTCCCTGAGAGAGAAACCATAATTGCACAGGCAATTTTGTTCATTGTTGTTTTCTGGTTTGTTGTTGTTTTAATAATTCCTTTTTGAGGAATTCCTTCATTTCCTGAACAGTTTTTTCAGGAGGATTTTTCGCATCGTCCCGGTACTGCCGCCAGTCGATGCGCAGCTTGGCCATGAGGCGCAATTCCCTGGGGGAGAAAGGAACGGTGCCCGGGGCATTAGGCATGAAATCCCGGGACCGGTTGCCGATGTAATAAATCTGGCTCTGGTCCCATGAGCGCTTCATGGTTTCATCAAAGGAAGCCCTTACCCGGTCGTCACTGACTCTGGCTTCCCACTGGAGGCAATCCGCCAGGCAGCCGCCCTCCGCCCGGTTCTCCCGGGCCTGCCGCCACAGGGAGAGAATATACCTGTTCTGAAGGCTGCACGCCGCAGGCGTCAGGTACTTGCGCGTGTATTGCAGCTCATAGAGGGGCTTGCACACGGCCTTCTCCCTCTGCCCCAGGGTGGCTCCGTTCACTCTCTCTGGAGTGGGAACAATGCCCGCGAGCTGGCCGGCCACATAATAGGGCAGTTCCTCCGGCATGCGGATTTCCCACGGAATCTTTTCATTCACGAATACGCCGTTTAATATGGTATTGAAGGAACCGTTGCGGCAAACACGGAACAGGTAGATTCCCCCCTTCCTGCACATGAACCTCTTATAAACCCCGGAACCCGCAAATCTGGAAACGCGCGTGCGCGCTTCCACCGGGAAGGAATACCACTGCTCCATGGCGGCGGTAAGAATTTTCCCCCATTTGTTCTGTTCCCCTATCGCGAGGTCTCCCACATTGTTGAACTGGAAGACGAGGGAGGAGGTGGAAGGATGCCTTCTGGCTTCCACCACGTAATCCCGCCTGGATTCATTGGAAAGATAACCGTTGGGATTATAGAAATACAGGGCTATTTCATGGACGCCCTCCGGCACTTCCACAACGGTCCAAATGTCGGGACCGTCCACAAAGCCCGGATACACTTCCCCGTGGTCGTCCCACTCTGCCTCCGTCCGCACGGAATCCGTGGGATCGAAAAGAATGTTGCGGTTATCATTCTCCTTGATGCTATGCACCCACCAGCGCAGGGCATCCCCCTTGTTGCGGTTGAGCCCCATCAATCCCTGGATCCAGTAAGAAGACACGGCCCCCTGGTATCCGGGATAACCCGGAACGGAGGAAAGGGTTCGGAACGACACGGTCTTGGCCTTAAACTCGGAATTGCTCATGGGGGCATTCGTGGCGCACAGCGTGGCGCGCGTCAGGCCGTACCTCCCGCACCAGTCCCCCTTCGTGGACCAGTCCTCCCCGCGGAACACAATGCTCTTCCCCGCATGCGCATCCGCTCCCAGCTTTTCCAGCCTCTTCAGGACTGCGGCAGGGTCTTCCATCCGGGCCGGGGACGGGAACGGAATCTCATCGTCCTGCTGCTTCCTGTCCAGTTGATAAGACAGGGAACCCTTTTTCAGACTGACAAGCCCTTTCCCATACGTCGCCGCCCAGACACTTCCGTCCTTCAGCGCCAGCAGGGAGGGGACATCCGTATTTTCCAGTCCCTTCCTGATTCTCCGGCGCACCGTCATCCTTTCGGCATCCAGCACGTCCACTCCCTGCGTCCGGTAGCCGATGAAAATATCCTTTCCCTGCCGGAGGATGGAAGACACGAAGTCTTCCGACAGCATTTTGGCATTTCCCTCACCCGGAACGGCCGTCTTCCGCGCAGCGGAACCATACAGATTACTATTCTTCTGGGCATAATCCCGGCCGCGCAAGAAACGCCAGGAGCTGATGCCGTTGCTGTACGCCAGGCCGGACCAGGTGCCTACCAGCACCTGGTCTTTTTCCGTACAGGCCAGAACATTGCAGATATTGGAAGGCAGCCCGTCCCCATACGGCTGGTACGGCTGCCGGGCAAACTGCTTGCTGTCCCAGTACCACGGCGCCTGCACGTTCTTCCACTGCATGTACCCCGACTTGCGCGGCGAGCAGGACACGCCGCCGCAGGCATAGGCCAGCCACAGATTCCCCCTGGCGTCAAAGCCGGCGGAAGCCGCCTGGTCTTCCACCAGTCCCGTGGACCGGTCCAGCGCCTTCCATGAATCATTCCCGGGATCATAAACGGACACGCCTCCGGACGTGGCAACGGCCACTTCCCCGGAAACGGGAGAGACGGCCAGCGCATAAACATGCTCTCCGTTCAGAGCATTGCCGCGGTCATACGTCTTCCACTCCCTCCCGTTGAAAACGGCCACGCCGCTGTCGTCCGTGCCCACCCAGATGCGGCCCTGCCTGTCCTCCGCAATGCAGGTGAAATTCTTCCCTTTGGGAAAGCCGGAATAATAATCCATGTTGAGCCACGACTTCTCGTATGCCCTGTCGCCGACTTGAAGGCGGTAAATGCTTTCCCTCTCCCCCACGGCCCATATAGCTCCATCCTGCGCCACCAGAGTACCGCGGATGAAGCGCACCGGGCATTCCGGCAGTTGTTCCGGGATCTGGACAGATTTGACTTCTCCTGCGGACCATCCCCCCAGCAGGGGGAAAACCAATGCGAGTGTTCCTATGAAATGTTTGAATTTAATTAACATAACCAATTATTTCCTGATTATTATGTGAGAATATTATCGTATTTTGCTGACGTCAACCCCATTTCCAAGTTATTCTCAATTTTATCCAATCAAAAAACCACACAATCAGTTTACAGTCAAATATATAAGTCATTCAATATATGTTAGTTATAAAAATTATTCAGGTTTAGAAAAACCCAAGACACACCGCCCTTCCTGTACCCGGACAGAAAAAATGCAGGAGACTAACTCAAAAGCGGCGACCAACCGCTTTTTCTTCTTTCAAAAATGCTCTTTCCGGACATTCATCAACATCGAATTCCGAATCCGTTGCAATGCCTTGAACACATGAATATCAAGACTGTCAGATAGTTATCATTTAATTCATTTTTTCATTAATTGCTATTTCTCCAATTTTTCCAAATCCAAATTCTTCTAACATGTTTTAAACCAAACTTTCCTGTTGACTTCGGATTCGGAATCCGATAAGAACCGGGTATCGCAGGGGTTTCTTTCTCTCCTGAATTTTGAATGGAATAATTTAAATTACTATAGTATTAATTTCATGCAACCTCATTTGCCTTATCAACTAACAGCGTGGCTTATGGCAGCCGCCTTCTTCGGAACTCTCGCCTCCCAATCCCAGGCTGCCGGAGAAAGCATCAGCATCAATTTTGGTACCAACGAACCAAACGGCACCATTTCCGATTCTTCCAGCGCCGGGCTTGAAGCCGTTCCCGGCTCCAACTGGAATCAATTCAGCGGAGCTTCCCAATCCACGGCCCAGAACCTGAAGGATAACAACGGAGACGCCACCGGAGCGACCGTCACCTGGTCCAGTAAAAATACCTGGCGCGGAGGCGACACCCCCTCCACCGGGGACGGCCAGATGCTGAAGGGCTACCTGGACGACGGCAGCGGCATCACCATCAATGTCAGCGGCGTTGATTTCCTGACCTACGGCGTCTACATTTATTGCAATACGGACACCGCCAACGGCAATTTCTCCGCCAAGACCGTCAACGGCGTTTCCTACACCTGGAACGGAACTTCCACCGTGGCAGGCTCTGCCGGGTGGGGGGCAACGGGAACCTTTGGACAGGCGGTGGAAGGAACCAATACGCTGTATGTGGAAGGCCAGACTTCACCCAACCTGAGCATCACCGCTCCGAGCAACACCAGCGGTTCAGGCACCCGCGGCTGCATTGCAGGCATCCAGATCGTCAATACCTATGAGGGCGTTAAAATTTCCGCTACGCTGGATGGCGCCTCCTCCTCCGAGTGGACTTCCTCCCAACTGGGGGATGCCGCATGGACGGACTCCGCTGACGGAGCCGGCACCTATGCTTCCATCAACGTCACCAACGGCCCGGGAGCCCTGACTATTGCGGACGGGGAAACGCGCCATACGGACGCCATCCTACTCACCGGCGGAAACCTCACCATTTCCGGCGGCACCCTGAGCCTGTCGGGCCCCGGCATCCTCCGCGCGGCAGAAGGCACCACGCTCACCGTATCCTCCAGCCTGTCCGGAACGGCTACTCTGGACGGGGCCGGCACCGTCATCATGAACAGAACCAGCACCCTGACGGGCCTGGCCGGTTCCGGAGCCCTGACTCTGGGGGACAACGCCTCCATTTCCATCACGGGAGATACCGCCTCCCGCTATACGGGAGCCCTGACTCTGGGAGAAAACGCCTCCCTCACGGCAGCCAATCCCAACTGGACCTTCGCCGGAGCCCTGACCATAGCGGCGGCCAACTACAATGCCAACGACTCCTGGGCGCACACCGCCTCCTCCCTCACCCTGACGGGAGCCGGAGACGTGGAATACACCTTTGAAGGGGGAACGCTCATTCCCATCACCCATGCAGACAGCACCCTGACGGTCCGCAAGGTGACGGACGGCACCGGCACCATCAATGCCAACCATGCCTCCGACATCGCACACCTGATCATTGACGCCGGCACAGTCAACCTGTCCGGCAGCGACACCGCCTACACGTTTGAATCCATCACCATCGGCCAGAACTCCAAGCTGAGCCTGAATGGCGTAGGCATCGTACTGGGCGGCACGCCGGATATCCTGATGAAGTCCGGCTCCACATTTGAAATGCTCAACTGCCGCGCGTATGGCGCGGATACCCCCATCAGCGCCAACATTACCGTTGACGCCGCCGGAGCCGGCGTGACCATCTCCGGCTCCCTTTACGGAAACGCCACCAACCTTGGCGGAACGATCACCGGCGAAGGAGAACTGCTGGTCACCAACGGTTCCAGCGGAAGCAACAACTTCACCATTTCCTCCGTCATTTCCGACAAGGACGCCTCCCACCAGATGAGCGTGAAGGTGAACAAGAACAGCTCCGTAGTCGTTTTCTCCGGCAACAACACGTACACCGGCGGCACCACCATCGTGCAGGGAACGCTCCAGACCAACTCCGCAACCGCACTTGGCCAGGGTTCCGTTCTGGTGCAGGGAGGAACGCTCAACGCCAACAGCCAGGCCCTGGCCAACGCCATTACGCTCCAGACGGGCACCATCCAGAACCTCGGCAGCGCTTCCGCTCCCAAGGACCTCACCGTCAGCCTGACGGGGAACGCCGCCATCAACAACTCAACGGTAATCCTGGGCAACGCTTCCGGCGCGCCCATGATTTCCACAGGCCAGGTGCTGACGCTTTCCGGCACTACCTCAGCCACGCTGAACAACGCCACGCTGAACCTCTCCAGCTTCAACACGGCTCTGATCGACATGCAGGGAACGTCCACCCTGAACCTGACCGGCGGCCTGACGCTGAATCTGGACAGCGCCCTGGCGCTTGACCTTACCTCCCTGACGATCGACCTGATCACTGTGGGCGAAGGCACATCCCTGGCGGACAACATCGACTGGGATTCCCTGCTGACGCTTACGCAGAACGGCCAGAACCTGATCTGGGACGGCGTTACCTACAACAACGGCAGCCTGACCTTCACCGGCCTGGCCGTACCGGAACCCGGCACGGCCACCCTGAGCCTGCTGGGCCTCACGGCCCTGCTGATGCGCCGCAGAAAGAAGGCCTGAGCTTCCTGAATTAACAGAAGACTCCATTCAGGGGCTGTTCCGCCAGCAAGGTGCGGAACAGCCCCTGTTTGCTATATATCCAACTCTAAAAAACAAGGGCCGCTGCCATACGGAAACCCTTGTTTGAAGTCTTATCCCTTTCCGGATAAGGAATAAAACCTCCGCATCATACTGCCGGAATGCCGGTCATATTTTCTTAACTAAAGTAAAAGTAGGGTCTTCATCCTTTCCGCTGGTCCCGAAATCACTTTTATTCTCCATTTTAGTCACCTTGTGCAGGGCCGTGATATAGACTTGTGAATAAAGGGTTCCCGATGTTCCAAATTTATTGGGATCATAGGCGAAGGGGACATCATTCTTCGTATCGGCGAATATCAGCGCTACATATATATTTCCAGTCATGGATATCCGTACTTCATGTATTTTTTTGTACAGCCATTCCTGTTTTTCCTGAGGATTTTTATTGAGGCTTGTGATCACCGTCACTTTACCCGGCATAATATTGTAGGCATTTTTTACACCCTTTTTTGCTTCCACTCCTTTTTGGGGAAGCGCCGGCTTATTAATAATGGAAACCCCATCATAATTCAGATGAGTTCCTGACCACATGGTATGCTCCCCGGTAATCTCTCCGTTGAGCACGTTCATGCTCAACAGACTGATTCCCGCAGCCAATATCATTTTATTATTCATGTTGTCGTTTTCTTTTGGGATTCATGTTCAAGGTGTTTCTTCATCTCTTGAACTGATTTCACAGGAGGTTGTTCGGCATCATCTCGATATTGCCTCCAATCAATATCCAGCTTATCCATCAAATAAACTTCATTTACGGAAAAAGGTATCGTGCCCGGGGCATTCGGAACACATTCCCTGGATCTGAGATCCGGATAATAAATCTGACACTGGTCCCACGCAGCCGCCATGGTCTGGTCAAAAGAAGAACGTACATCGGGAGAGTAAATTCTGGCTTCCCATTGAAACCAGTCTTCCAAGCACCTGCTCTTTTTCTTTCCTTCAACCGCCTCACGGAATGAGGAAAGAATGTACCTGTTCAAGCAGGAAGATCCTGCGGGCGTAACATACCGTGGCTGATACTGGAGAGTGAGCAGTTGATTGAGAAGAACCTTCTCCTCCGGCCCGGCAACAGAAGAATGAACTCTCTCGGGGGAAGGAATAATGCCTGCAAATAATCCATCAACATAATAAGGCAATTCATCAGGCGTTCTCATTTCCAGAGGAAGAAGCGCATTGATGAATACCCCATTTAAAATAGTATTGAAGGAACCGTTCCTGCAAACATGGAACAAGTATACGCCGCCTTTCCTGCACATGAAGCGCTTGTAAACTCCGGACCCCGCAAACCTGGAAACGCGCGTGCGCGCTTCCACCGGGAACGACTGCCACTGCTCCATAGAAGCGGCAAGCGTCTTCCCTTTTTTAGTGCGGTTCCCAATTTCAATATCCGCTTTGTTGTCGAACAGGCTTTGAATGGAAGAAGAAAAAGGATGCCTCCGGGCTTCTACCACATAATCCCGCCTGGATTCATGTTGAAGATATCCGTTGGGATTATAGAAATACAGGGCTATTTCATGAACCCCTTCCGGCACTTCCACAGCTACCCATATACCGGGACCGTCCACAAAGGACGGATATACTTCCCCGTGGTCGTCCCATTCCGCCTCTGTTCTTGTGGAATCACTGGGGTCAAAGAGAACATTGCGGTTTCCTGCCACATTGGCGCTTTGTACCCACCAGCGCAATCCATCTCCCTGATTGCGGTTGAGCCCCATCAGTCCCTGAATCCAATAACAGGGATACACTCGTTTCCATTTAGGGTCTTCAGCGCTCGTTTCCATGCGGACAGGTAATTGCTTGGCTTTAAACTCGGAATTGTTCATGGGGGCATTCATGGCGCACAGCGTGGCGCGCGTCAGGCCGTACCTCCCGCACCAGTCCCCCTTCGTGGACCAGTCCTCCCCGCGGAACACAATGCTCTTCCCCGCATGCGCGCCCGCACCCAGCTTTTCCAGCCTCCTCAGGACTGCGGCAGAATCCTCCATCCGGGCCGGGGACGGGAACACGATTTCATCGTCCCGCTGCTTCCTGTCCAGTTGATAAGACAGGGAACCCTTTTTCAGACTGACAAGCCCTTTCCCATACGTCGCCGCCCAGACACTTCCGTCCTTCAGCGCCAGCAGGGAGGGGACATCCGTATTTTCCAGTCCCTTCCTGATTCTCCGGCGCACCGTCATCCTTTCGGCATCCAGCACGTCCACCCCCTGCGTCCGGTAGCCGATGAAAATATCCTTTCCCTGCCGGAGGATGGAAGACACGAAGTCTTCCGACAGCATTTTGGCATTTCCCTCACCCGGAACGGCCGTCTTCCGCGCAGCGGAACCATACAGATTACTATTCTTCCGGGCATAATCCCGGCCGCGCAAGAAACGCCAGGAGCTGATGCCGTTGCTGTACGCCAGGCCGGACCAGGTGCCTACCAGCACCTGGTCTTTTTCCGTACAGGCCAGAACATTGCAGATATTGGAAGGCAGCCCGTCCCCATACGGCTGGTACGGCTGCCGGGCAAACTGCTTGCTGTCCCAGTACCACGGCGCCTGCACGTTCTTCCACTGCATGTACCCCGACTTGCGCGGCGAGCAGGACACGCCGCCGCAGGCATAGGCCAGCCACAGATTCCCCCTGGCGTCAAAGCCGGCGGAAGCCGCCTGGTCTTCCACCAGTCCCGTAGACCGGTCCAGCGCCTTCCATGAATCATTCCCGGGATCATAAACGGACACGCCTCCGGACGTGGCAACGGCCACCTCTCCGGAAACGGGAGAGACGGCCAGCGCATAAACATGCTCTCCGTTCAGGGCATTGCCGCGGTCATACGTCTTCCACTCCCTCCCGTTGAAAACGGCCACGCCGCTGTCGTCCGTGCCCACCCAGATGCGGCCCTGCCTGTCCTCCGCAATGCAGGTGAAATTCTTTCCTTTGGGAAAGCCGGAATAATAATCCATGTTGAGCCACGACTTCTCGTATGCCCTGTCGCCGATTTGAAGGCGGTAAACGCTTTCCCTCTCCCCCACGGCCCATATAGCTCCATCCTGCGCCACCAGGGTACCGCGGATGAAGCGCACCGGGCATTCCGGCAGTTGTTCCGGCACTTGGACAAAGGCAATTCCCCCCTCAGTCCACATCCCCATAACAATCAGCAGCATAGCGACAGCACTGCATAAATTTCCGAATATGACACTCATTATCCTTTTATGATATTTTCTGTATAATTGATGCATCATTCAAAGTCAACCAAATGGAAAGTTATTTTTTAATATCGGATTTCAGAAACTTACTTCATTCCTGCTTTCAGGGCCAATCTGCTACCTTGAAAAGGTCAGCGGACGCTCCGGCAATGAGACCAATAAGACTTCAAAGAATAAAAAAAGGGCCTCCGCATCCGCGGAGGCCCCCAGCTTACCCAAACAACAGAAAACTGCTGCATGCTTCTTTCAGGAATGCATGGCCAGAGCATGCCGGTATTCCACCGGGAAGACCTTGATGAATTTGCCGCGTTCCTCCGGCCAGTTGTTTAACAGGTCGCAGGCCCGGCGGCTTTTCGTAGCCATGTAGTGCTCGTAAATGAGCTGGAGCAGTTCCGCCTCGTCGGCGGAGTGCGGCATGACCGTTTCCAGGTCCACGCTGCCCAGGTTGCATTTCTGATCGAAGTCGTTGTCCGCATCGTACACGTAGGCCAGTCCGCCGGTCATTCCCGCGGCGAAGTTGACGCCCACCTTGCCGAGCACCGCCACACGGCCCCCGGTCATGTATTCGCAGCCGTGGTCGCCTATGCCTTCCACCACCATCTTGGCTCCGCTGTTGCGGATGGCGAAACGCTCCCCGGCCTGCCCGTGCAGGAAGATGCTGCCGGACGTGGCCCCGTAGCCGATGACGTTGCCGGCAATGACGTTGTCCGACGGAGCGTAGGAGATGTTTTCCGGAGGCCTCACGATGATTTTGCCCCCGGAAAGCCCCTTCCCTACGAAGTCGTTCGCCTCCCCGGCGAGTTCAAAGGTGATGCCCGGCGCCAGAAAGGCCCCGAAGCTCTGCCCCGCGCATCCGGTGAAGTGCACCGTGAGCGTATCCTCCGCCAGGCCGCGCGGTCCGAATTTCATCACCAGCTCTCCGGATAGCTCCGTGCCCACCGTCCGGTCCACATTGCGGACGTCGCGGAAGAGTTCGGTCTTTTCCCCTTTTTCCAGCAGGCCCTTCAAGTCCGGGAGCAGGCGGCGCCGGTCGTAGTTGTCCAGAGGTTCCTTTTCAAAGGAGGGGTCAAACCTGCATCCGTCCCCCTCCGCCGCATGCAGGATGGAGGAGAAGTCCAGATGCTGAGCCTTGTAGAAGTCAATGGCGCGGTTCACGGAGAGCAGGTCCGCCCTGCCGACGGCTTCGTCCAGGGAGCGGAGGCCCAGGGAAGCCAGGATTTCCCGCGTTTCCTGCGCCACGAAGCGAAGGTAGTTGATGACGTATTCCGGCTTGCCGCTGAACTTGGCTCTCAGGGCCGGGTCCTGCGTGGCAACGCCCACCGGGCACGTGTTTTCATGGCACCTGCGGAGCATGGCGCAGCCGATGGCGACCAGAACGGCAGTGCCGAAGCCGAATTCCTCCGCTCCCAGCAGGGCCGCCATGACGACGTCCCTCCCGGTGCGCAGCTGGCCGTCCACCTGGAGCCGGACGCGGGAGCGGAGCTTGTTGAGCACAAGCGTCTGCTGCGTTTCCGCCAGACCCAGTTCCCACGGCAGTCCGGCGTGCTTGACGCTGGTGAGCGGGGAGGCGCCCGTACCGCCGTCGTGGCCGCTGACCACAACCACGTCCGCGTGGGCCTTCACCACTCCGGCGGCCACCGCGCCGATGCCCACCTCGGAGACGAGCTTGACGGAGACGCGGGCGTCCGGGTTGGAGTTCCGCAGGTCGTAGATCAATTGGGCCAGGTCTTCAATGGAGTAGATGTCATGGTGCGGCGGGGGAGAGATGAGGCTGACGTTCGGCATGGAATGGCGCAGCCGGGCGATGTACGGGTCCACCTTGTGCGCCGGGAGCTGGCCGCCCTCTCCGGGCTTGGCGCCCTGGGCCATCTTGATCTGGAGCTCGGAGGCGTGGCGCAGATAGTTGATGGTCACGCCGAAGCGTCCGCTCGCCACCTGCTTGATCGCGCTGTAGCGCACCTCGCCCCTGGCGTTGGGTTCGTAGCGGGCTTCATCCTCGCCCCCTTCACCGGAGTTGCTTTTGGCTCCTATTTTATTCATCGCGATGGCGATGGTTTCATGGGCCTCCGGGCTGAGGGAACCCAGGGACATGGCCCCGGAGACGAAGCGGCGCAGGATGGAATCCGCGCTTTCCACTTCCTCCAGCGGGACGGTGTCCGCGGGAGCGAATTCAA
This sequence comes from Akkermansia sp. NBRC 115031, assembly GCF_030268505.1. Lineage (NCBI taxonomy): Bacteria > Pseudomonadati > Verrucomicrobiota > Verrucomicrobiia > Verrucomicrobiales > Akkermansiaceae > Akkermansia > Akkermansia sp. NBRC 115031. Next base: position 186,315 of record NZ_BSQU01000004.1, on the reverse strand, counting down.
ACAGGCCGCGCAGGGTGCAGAGGTGCTGCGCCTGATGGTTGCTGTAGTCCGCAAATTCCCGGTATTTCCGTTCGTCATTGTCGCGAACGGCGGCGCGGAAGGCCTGGAGCGTCTGCGGGTTCCAGAGGTGGTTTTCTCCGCCCTTCCTGTACTTGTACTGGCCGCCCGCATCCAGGCCGCCTTCCTTCCCGGCGTTTTGCGCGGCGCGCTGGTTGCATTCCGCAGCTATTTCCTCCAGCCCGATGCCGCCCACGCGGCTGACGGTGCCGGGGAAGAATTCGTCAATCAGTTCCCGGTTCAGCCCCACGGCCTCGAACAATTGGGAGGAGCGGTAGCTGCGCAGGGTGGAAATGCCCATCTTGGACATGATTTTAAGCAGCCCCTTGTCAATGGCGTTGATATAGTTGCCGGAGGCCTTCACCACGTCCAGCGGGCAGTCCTGCGGCGCGGCCAGGGAGGTGACCGTCGCCAGAGCCAGGTACGGATTGACCGCCGTGGCCCCGAAACCCAGCAACAGGGCGAAGTGCATCGTTTCCCGCGCCTCCCCCGTTTCCAGGATCAGGCCCACGTCGGAACGCAGTCCGGCGGCCGCCAGGGCGCGGTGCACCACGGAGCAGGCCAGCAGGCTGGGAACGGGAAGGTAGCCGCGGCCTATGTTGCGGTCCGTCAGCACCAGGATGCGCACGCCGGACCTGACCAGCCCCACGGCGGATTCCGCCAGGCTGTCCAGCGTCTCCCGCAGAGCCTTTCCGTCCCCGCCTTCCGGGAACTGGAGGGGGAGCCTGGCGGAGGGGAAGCCGGCTTCCCGGATGTTGCAGAGGCGGTTGAGCTCCTCGTCCGTAATGACGGGGCGCGCCATCTTGATGAGCCGGGCGTGCTCCGGCGTTTCCTCCAGAATGTTGGGATGGTTGCCGATGTACGTGGTCAGGCTCATGACGAGTTCCTCCCGGATGGGGTCGATGGGCGGGTTGGTCACCTGCGCGAACAATTGCTTGAAGTAGTTGAACAGGAGCGGCGCCTTTCCGGAGAGGACGGCCAGCGGCGCGTCGTTCCCCATGGAGCCGAGGGGTTCCGCGCCCTTCATCATCATCGGGCGGAGGATGAGTTCCACATCCTCCTGCGTGAAGCCGAACTGGCGCTGATGAACCGCCAGGTCCGGCATTTCCGCGGAGGCGGAGACAGAGTCGAACAGGGAGCGGACGGAAATCTTGTTTTGTTCCACCCAGCGGCGGTAGGGCATGCGCCGGGCCATTTCATTCTTGGTTTCCGCATCGGACACCAGGCGGTGGTTCACCAGGTCGCAGTAGATCATCTCTCCGGGGCGCAGGCGGCCCTTGCGGGCCACTTTTTCCGCGGGAATGTCCGCTACGCCCGTTTCCGAGGCCAGGATGAAAATATCGTCCGTGGTCAGCGTGTAGCGGGCGGGGCGCAGGCCGTTGCGGTCCAGCATGGCGCCCGCGTTGACGCCGTCGGAGAAGACGACGGCGGTCGGGCCGTCCCACGGCTCCATCAGGGCGGAATGGTATTCAAAGAAGCCGCGCACGTCCGGCCCCAGATGGTAGTTGACGCCCCAGGCCTGCGGCATGAGCATGAGCATGGCGTGGCGCAGGTCGCGCCCGGCGGCGGCGAGCAGTTCCACCATGTTGTCCAGGCAGGCGGAATCGCTCTGGCCGGGAGGAATGAGGGGCAGGAGCTTCTGCAAGTCATCCCCCAGCAGGGCGGAGGACAGGTGCGGCTCCCGCACGCTCAGATGGTTCAGGTTTCCGCGCAGGGTGTTGATTTCCCCGTTGTGGGCCAGGTAGCGGAAGGGATGGGCCAGGCTCCACGTGGGGAAGGTGTTCGTGCTGTAGCGCTGGTGGACGAGGGCCAGCGGAGATTTGAAACGCTCATGGCGCAGGTCTTCGTAAAATCCGTCAATTTGCGTGCCGAGGAACAATCCCTTATACACGATGCTGCGGCTGGAACAACTGCACACGTAGCATCCTTCCACGCGCCGCTCCATTTCCCGGCGCATTACGAAGAGCTTGCGTTCCAGTGCCGCCTGGTCCGCAAAGCCGCTGCCGTCGATGAAGAGCTGGCGAATCAGGGGGCAGGTGCGCCGGGCGTTCTCGCCGATGCTGTCCCGGTCCACGGGAACCTCTCTCCAGGCAATCACCCTGCCGCCGTTTTCCGTGACGGCGGCCTCCAGTTCCTCTTCATGGCCGCAGCCGCCGAACATCATGGCGACTCCGTATTTTCCTCTGGCGGGGAGTTTGTTGGGAAGGAGCAGGCGGAAGAATTCATCCGGCAGGGCCAGCAGGATGCCCGCTCCGTCCCCGGTATCGGGATCGCTTCCCACGGCGCCGCGGTGCATCAGCCTCTTGAGAACGGTGACACCCATTTCAATGATTTTGTGGCTCGGTTCATTCTTCAGGTCCGCCACCAGCCCCACGCCGCAGGCGTCCCTCTCCTGTTCAAAGTCATACAATCCCTGCGGCGCAGGAATGCCTGTCTCGAATTGATCACTATTCATCAGTTTGCTGTTTTATTTGAGTTAAGCTGATTTTCTTATAGCAAAAACCGTGCCAACATTATGCACTCCTTCCACTCTCCCCGTTTTCCGAACGCCGCCGCCCCGGTTTTACATGATTTGACAGGCCTTCCGGCATGACAGAGGACCCACGGCGGCAAAGGACAATTCCCTCTCCCAAGCAGATATTTTTACATTTTCGTAATTACCCTTTTACCGTGATTTTACATTTTTGTAATTAATGCTTTCACCTTTTTCATCCCTCTTCTTTCCACGGCTTCCTTTTACAATTTCTGCAATATATTTATAGGCAACTTCTTAAAACACCATACCTACTCCGGCACAAGTTGATTCAAAAAGCTGGCACGGTTCTTGCTAAGAAAAAGATACAACAGTTAACCATGATGAGTGACTCGACAAGAACACAAGCCATCAGCGCCATCGCCTCCCTTCCCGTGAGCGGGGTGAGCGAGAGCGCTCCTGTCCGCATTGATTATTACGGCGCCGACGTTTTCAGTACAGAGGTGATGAAGAAGTACCTGCCCAAGGACACGGCGAAAACCCTCCTGTCCACCATCCAGGACGGCCTGCCGCTGAACGCGGACATTGCCGCGGACGTAGCCCACGCCATGAAGCAGTGGGCTCTGGAACGGGGAGCCACTCACTACACGCACTGGTTCCAGCCCATGACGGGTTCCACGGCGGAGAAGCATGATTCCTTCCTGGACCCCAAGGGCATGGAGCCGATCATGAGCTTTTCCGGCAAGAATCTGATCGTGAGCGAGCCGGATGCTTCCAGCTTCCCCTCCGGCGGCCTGCGCTGCACGTTTGAGGCCCGCGGCTACACCGCGTGGGACCCCACCAGCCCCGCCTTCATCAAGAGGCACGGGAACGGAGCCACCCTCTGCATTCCCACCGCCTATTGTTCCTATACGGGAGACGCGCTGGACAAGAAAACCCCTCTGCTCCGCTCCCGGCAGGCATTGGGCAACGCCGTCAAGAGGCTGATGAAGTGCTTCGGGCTGCCGGACGAACGCGTGACCATCACGCTGGGGCCGGAACAGGAGTATTTCCTGATTGACAAGAATTTCTATCTGAACCGCCCGGACCTGGTCCAGACGGGCCGCACCCTTTTCGGCGCGCCGCCCGCCAAGCACCAGCAGCTGGAAGACCATTATTTCGGCTCCATCAAGCCGCGCATCCTCAATTTCATGAATGATGTGGAAAAGGAACTCTGGCGGCTGGGCATTCCGGCCAAGACGCGCCACAATGAAGTGGCCCCGGCCCAGTTTGAACTGGCCCCCTTGTTTGAGGACGTGAACCTGGCGATCGACCACAATATGCTGGTGATGGAAATCCTGCGCCAGCAGGCCAGCAGGCACGGGCTGGTGTGCCTGCTCCACGAGAAGCCCTTCGTGGGCGTCAACGGCTCCGGCAAGCACAACAACTGGTCCATTTCCTACGGGGACAAGAATCTGCTGGATCCCGGCACGGACCCGCAGCAGAACGCCATTTTCCTGACCGTGCTGGCCGCCATCATCGAGGCTGTGGACAAGCACAGCGACCTGCTGCGCAATTCCGTAGCCAGCGCCGGGAACGACCACCGCCTGGGCGCGAACGAGGCCCCTCCCGCCATTATCTCCATTTTCCTGGGCGACCAGCTCAATGAAGTGATCGAGAATATCATCAACGGGGAATCCGGCCGCGGCAGGCGCAACGACACGCTCCAGATCGGCGTGGATACGCTGCCCGTCCTTCCCCGGGACGCGACGGACCGCAACCGCACCAGCCCGTTCGCCTTCACCGGCAACAAGTTCGAGTTCCGCGCCCCCGGCTCCGCCCAGTCCTGCGCGGGCCCCATGATGACCCTGAACACCATTGTGGCGGAGGCCTTCGATTCCCTGGCGGAGGAGCTTTCCTCCTTCGCTCCGGAGACCTTCCTGGCCCAGCTCCAGGAGACGCTCAAGCGCAGGATTTCCGAACACAAGAGAATCATCTTCAACGGAGACAATTATTCGGAGGAATGGGTGAAGGAAGCGGAACGCCGCGGCCTTCCCAACCTGAAAAACACGATGACCGCCCTCCACACCCTGGTGAATGAGAAGAATGTGGCCCTGTTCGAGAAGTACGGGGTGTTCTCCCGCAGGGAACTGGAATCCCGGTTTGAGATTTTCCTGGAGGAATACCACAGGCGCATCCGCATTGAAGGGCGCCTGTCCTGGGAAATGGCGGCCACCATCATCCTCCCTGCCCTGCGCAACGAATACAAGCAAACCGTTTCCGCGCTCTCCAGGGCGCTGGACGCCAAGCGGACCAACGGGACCGCCGCCCTGCAAAAGCTGGCGGACAAGCTGGGCGGCGCCCTGGATTCCGTCGTGTCCGACCTGGATACCCTGGAAACCGCGCTCACGAGCTGCCATGAGGACATCCTTGCCGCGATGTCCCGATTGAGAACCAGCGTCGATGCCGCAGAAACCCTGGTGAACGACCGGTCCTGGCCTCTCCCCAAGTACCGGGAAATGCTGTTCATCTATTAGGGTGCACCGACGAGCTCCGGAGCTTTGCCGGCCCCTTGCGGGGCAAGCCTCTGCCCGCAGAGGGAAAGGCACGGCTCCGGGGCCTTGGCGCGCCCTGTCCCGGCCGCCCTTTTTCCCACTGTTTTCCACCGACCACCAACCCCTGAAAAATCCGCGTCATTGGCCGTAAAAAAACTTTCCTCCGGAGCCCTGCGGGCACTTAATTCCCCCCGGCGGAAATCCACGGTCCAGAACCACAGGATTCTTCCATCGCCATTATGCCTAAAGATACCTCCATCAAAAAGATTCTCGTGATCGGCTCCGGCCCGATCGTCATCGGCCAGGGCTGCGAATTCGACTACTCCGGCACCCAGGCCTGCAAGGCCCTCCGGGAAGAAGGTTATGAAGTAGTGCTGGTAAACTCCAATCCCGCCACCATCATGACGGACCCGGAGACCGCCCCGCGCACCTACATTGAACCGATCACCCCGGAGTTCGTGGAGAAAATCATCGTCCGGGAAAAGCCGGACGCCCTGCTCCCCACCCTGGGCGGCCAGACGGCCCTGAACTGCGCCATGGAGCTCCACCGCAGCGGCGTGCTGGAGAGGGAGAACGTGCGCATGATCGGCGCCCATGCGGACGCCATTGACCGCGGGGAGGACCGCAACCTGTTCAAGGAGGCCATGATCCGCATCGGCCTGGACGTGCCGCGCTCCGGCATCGCCCACACGATGGAGGAGGCGCGCCGGGTAGCCGGGGACATAGGCACCTTTCCCCTGATTATCCGCCCCGCCTTCACGCTGGGCGGCATGGGCGGCGGCGTGGCGTACAACAAGACGGAGTTTGAGGAAATCTGCGCCCGCGGGCTGGACCTCTCCCCCGTTTCCGAAATCCTGATTGAGGAATCCCTCATCGGCTGGAAGGAGTTTGAAATGGAAGTGATGAGAGACCGCGCGGACAATTGCGTGGTGATCTGCTCCATTGAGAACATTGACGCGATGGGCGTGCATACCGGGGATTCCATCACCGTGGCTCCCATCCAGACCCTGACGGACAGGGAATACCAGGTCATGCGGGACGCCTCCTTCGCCGTCATCCGGGAGATCGGCGTGGAAACGGGCGGTTCCAACATCCAGTTCGCCATCAATCCGGCCAACGGCCGCATGATCGTCATTGAGATGAACCCCCGCGTTTCACGTTCCTCCGCTCTGGCTTCCAAGGCCACGGGGTTCCCCATCGCCAAGCTGGCCGCCAAGCTGGCCGTGGGCTACACGCTGGACGAACTGCGCAACGACATCACGAGGGAAACGCCCGCCTGCTTTGAGCCCACCATTGACTACGTGGTGACCAAGGTCCCCCGCTTCACGTTTGAAAAGTTCAAGCAGGCAGACGAGCACCTGACCACCTCCATGAAATCCGTGGGGGAAGCCATGGCCATAGGCCGCACGTTCAAGGAATCCCTGCAAAAGGCCCTGCGCTCCCTGGAAACGGGCCGCTGGGGCTGGGGTTTCGACGCGAAGGCGCCGCAGAAGCCCACCGCGGAGGAAATCACGCGGAAGCTGGCCGTCCCCACGGCGGAACGCATTTTCTGGATTCAGACGGCGTTCAGCAGCGGCTTTTCCCTGGACGAGGTGCACCAGCTCACCCAGATTGACCCCTGGTTCCTGGCCCAGATGCGGGACCTGGCGAAGGCGGGCGACCGCCTGGACGCGCTGGACCTGCGGGAAGCCAAGAAACTGGGCTTTTCCGACAGGCAGATCGCCCTGGCACGCGGAACTACGGAGGAAAGCATCCGGAAGGAACGCCGCGAACAGGGCATCGTGCCCGGCTACCGCCTGGTGGACACCTGCGCCGCGGAGTTTGAGGCATACACGCCTTACTTTTATTCCACGTACGGGGATGAAAACGAGGCGCGCGACACGGGCCGGAAGAAGATCCTCATCCTGGGAGGCGGCCCGAACCGCATCGGCCAGGGCATCGAATTCGACTACTGCTGCGTGCACGCCTCCATGGCCCTGCGGGAAATGGGGTATGAAACCATCATCGTGAATTCCAACCCTGAGACCGTCTCCACGGACTACGATTCCTCCGACAAGCTTTTCTTTGAACCCCTGACGCTGGAAGACGTGCTCCACATCTGCGAGCAGGAGAAGCCGGACGGCGTCATCGTCCAGTTCGGCGGCCAGACGCCGCTGAACCTGGCCAACGCCCTGGAAGCCCACGGCGTGCCCGTCATCGGCACCAGCCCGAAGGCCATTGACCTGGCAGAGGACCGCGAACATTTCTCCGCCCTGCTGAGGGAGCTGGGGCTGAAGCAGGCGGACGCGGGGACGGCCACCAACGTGGAGGACGCCGCCGCCATTGCCGCCCGCATCGGCTATCCGGTGCTGCTGCGCCCCTCCTTCGTGCTGGGCGGCCGCGGCATGATCATCGTGTACGAGGAGCAGGAGCTGCGCCGGTACATGAACGAAGCCGTGGAGGCCTCCGAGGAACGCCCCGTGCTGATCGACCGCTTTCTGGAAAACGCCGTGGAGATTGACGTGGACGTCATCGCGGACCGGGAGCGGGCCGTCATCGGCGCCATCATGCAGCACGTGGAGCCCGCGGGCATCCACTCCGGGGATTCCGCCAGCATGATTCCCGCCATGGGCATTTCCATGAAAATGCACAAGGAAATCACGCGCGCCTCCAAGGAGCTGGCACGGCGGCTGAACGTCTGCGGGCTGATGAACATCCAGTTCGCCGTGAAGGACGAACAGCTTTACGTCATTGAAGTGAATCCGCGCGCCTCCCGCACCGTTCCGTTCGTCTCCAAGGCCATCGGCAGGCCCCTCGCCAAGCTGGCCGCGCAGGTCATGACCGGCAAGACGCTGGAGGAGCTGGGCTTTACCCGGGAAATCACGCCGGAATACCACTGCGTGAAGGAGGCCGTCTTCCCCTGGGGCCGCTTCCCGGGCATCGACGTGGTGCTGGGGCCGGAGATGAAATCCACCGGGGAGGTGATGGGCATCGACCCGGACCCGGACATCGCCTTCGCCAAATCCCAGATCAGCGCATTCAATCCCCTGCCGACGGAAGGCAAGGTTTTCATCTCCGTGAATGACCGGGACAAGGAGCGCGTGCTCCACATGGCCCGCCAGCTGGCGGACATGGGCTTCACGCTGTGCGCCACGCGCGGCACGATGATCCACTTGCTCCAGCACGACATCGAATGCGAACGCGCGTACAAGGTGAACGAGGCGCGCCGCCCGAACATCGTGGACCACATCAAGAACGGGGACATCGATTTCATCATCAACACGCCCGGCTCTCACGACGCGCGGGCGGACGACATCATCATCCGCTCCTCCGCCATCGCCGCCAAAACCTCCTACTGCACGAACCTGGCCTCCGCGCAGGCCTGCGTGAACGCCATTGAGGCGCTGAAGAACAGGAACCTCCAGGTGTGCACCATCCAGGAATACCATGCCCAAACCGTTTAACCCCATACCACACAGCATTTTTATATCATCATGAGAGCCATTCTCGCACTGGAAGACGGAAGCGTCTTCATCGGTTCGCACTTCGGAGCTACGGGCACGGAAGTGGGGGAAGCCTGCTTCAACACGTCCATGACCGGCTACCAGGAAGTCCTGACGGACCCGTCCTACAGCGGCCAGATTGTCACGATGACCTACCCCCTGATCGGCAATTACGGCGTCAACCCGGAAGATTACGAGTCCGGCAAGGCGCAGGTCAGCGGCTTCGTGGTGGCGGAGCTGGCGAAGGTTCCTTCCAACTGGCGCGCCACGGAAGCCCTGGGCCCGTGGCTGGAAAAGCAGGGCGTGATCGGCATTGAAGGGGTGGACACCCGCAAGATCGCCAAGCACCTGCGCTCCGCGGGAGCCATGCGCGCCTGCCTCACCACGGAGCTGACGCCGGAGGAAGCCGTGGAAGCCGCCAGAAAGGCCCCCTCCATGGAAGGCTGCAACATCGTGGACAAGATCGGCTCCCATCCCATGACCCCGGAGGAAGTGGACGCGCTGGTGACGGAAGGTGTACTGCCCCCCACGGAGTACGACATCGTGGCCTTCGACTTCGGCATCAAGTACAACATCCTGCGCCAACTGAGGGAAAACGGCTTCCGTGTGACCGTGGTTCCCGCCCACACGACGGCGGAGGAAGTGCTTGGCATGAAGCCGGACGGCGTTTTTCTTTCCAACGGTCCGGGGGACCCCGCCACGCTGACGGACATCCACCGTGAAGTAGCCGCCCTGATCGGGAAGGTTCCCATGTTCGGCATCTGCCTGGGGCACCAGATCATTTCCCACGCGCTGGGGGCGAAGACCTTCAAGCTGAAGTTCGGCCACCGCGGCGCCAACCATCCGGTGAAGGACCTCCGCACGGGTAAAATCAGCATCACGTCCCAGAACCACGGTTTTGCCGTGGATCCGGATACCGTGCCGGACGACGTGGAAATCACGCTGATGAACCTGAATGACAATACCGTGGAGGGCATCGCCCACAAAACGCTCCCCGTTTTCAGCGTGCAGTACCACCCGGAAGCCGCCCCCGGCCCCAGAGACCCCCAGTACCTGTTCCGGGATTTCAAGCAGATGATTGCGGCCAGCAAACGGCAAACCGCCCGCTGACGGAAACGGCCCCCTTCCTGCGGCGGAGCATTTTCCTCGTCACCATGGGAAAAATGCGCTATTTATGCCCGGAGCGCATCAACTGCGGCTCCGCTGGAGGTTTCACCATTTATTCTTCAACCTCCTCCGCCAACAAACCACCTACACACAGCACATGAGCAAAATCGCATTAATCTCCGGCATCACGGGACAGGACGGTTCTTTTCTCGCAGAGTTCCTGATTGACAAGGGCTATGAAGTACACGGCATCCTGCGCCGCTCCTCTTCCTTCAACACGGGCCGCATCGAGCATCTTTACCTGGACGAGTGGGTGCGGGACATGAAGAAAAACCGGCTGATCAACCTCCACTATGGGGACATGACGGATTCCAGCTCCCTGATCCGCATCATCCAGACCGTGCAGCCGGATGAAATCTACAACCTGGCGGCCCAGAGCCATGTGAAGGTCAGCTTTGACGTGCCGGAATACACGGCGGAAACGGACGCCGTGGGCACCCTCCGCATGCTGGAGGCCGTCCGCATCCTGGGCATGGAAAAGAAATGCCGCATTTACCAAGCTTCCACGTCCGAACTCTTCGGGCTGGTGCAGGAAGTTCCCCAGAAGGAAACCACGCCGTTCTATCCCCGCTCCCCCTACGGCGTAGCCAAGCAATACGGCTTCTGGATCACCAAGAATTACCGCGAATCCTACGGCATGTTCGCCGTCAACGGCATCCTGTTCAACCACGAGAGCGAACGCCGCGGGGAAAACTTCGTCACCCGCAAGATCACGCTGGCGGCGGCCCGCATCGCCCAGGGCATGCAGGACAAGCTTTACCTGGGCAACCTGAACGCCCTGCGCGACTGGGGCTACGCGAAGGATTACGTGGAATGCATGTGGCTGATTCTCCAGCACGACAAGCCGGAAGACTTCGTCATCGCCACCGGGGAGATGCATACGGTCCGGGAGTTCTGCACGCTGGCCTTCCGTGAAGCCGGAATTGAGCTGGAATGGGAAGGCGAAGGCGTGGAAGAACGCGGGCGCGACAAGAAGACGGGCCATATCCTGGTGGAAGTGGATCCCAAGTACTTCCGCCCCTCCGAGGTGGAACAACTGCTGGGAGACCCCACCAAGGCCAGAACCCTCCTCGGCTGGAACCCCACCTCCACCCCGTTTGAGGAACTCGTGCGCATCATGGTCCGCCATGACATGGAATACGTCAAAAATCCCGTCAATTCCTGAGATGGAAAAAAACAGCAGAATATTCGTGGCCGGACACCGCGGCCTCGTGGGCTCCGCCATCTGGAAATCCCTGGAAGACAGGGGTTATTCCAACCTGATCGGACGGACGCACCGGGAACTGGACCTGGAGGACCCGGCGGCCGTGCGGGAATTCTTTGACCGGGAAAAGCCGGAATACGTCTTTCTGGCGGCGGCGTTCGTGGGCGGCATTATCGCCAACTCACGGTACCGGGCGGACTTTATCTTCCGCAACCTCCAGATCCAGCAGAACGTCATCGGGGAAAGTTTCCGGCACGGCGTATCCAAGCTCCTCTTCCTGGGGAGCACCTGCATCTATCCGCGAGAGGCACCCCAGCCCATGAAGGAGAGCGCCCTGCTCACCTCCCCGCTGGAATACACCAACGAGCCCTACGCCATCGCCAAAATCGCAGGCCTGAAAATGTGCGAGAGCTTCAACCTCCAGTACGGCACCAACTACATCGCCGTGATGCCTACGAACCTGTACGGCCCCAATGACAACTTCCACCTGGAGAACAGCCACGTGCTGCCCGCCATGGTGCGCAAGATTCACCTGGCCAAGCGCCTGATGGAAGGGGACTGGGACGCCGTGCGGAAAGACCTGGACGCGCGGCCTGTGGAACAGGTGGACGGAACGGCGCCGGAAGAAGCCATCCTGGCCGCGCTGGCCAAATACGGCATCACCCCCGGTTCCGTGGAACTGTGGGGAACGGGCACGCCCCTGCGCGAATTCCTGTGGAGCGAAGACATGGCGGATGCCTGCGTCCACGTGATGGAACAGGTGGATTTCAGCCAGCTGAAAGGGGAAGACCGGGAGGTGCGGAACTGCCATATCAACATCGGCACCGGAAAGGAAATCTCCATCGGCGATCTGGCGCGCCTGATAGCCGCCACGGAAGGCTACCGGGGAGAACTGGTATTCAACGCGGACAAGCCGGACGGCACCATGCGCAAGCTGACGGACGTTTCCAAGCTGCATTCCCTGGGCTGGAAACACCGGGTGGAGCTGGAAGAAGGCGTGGAGCGCATCTACCGGTGGTATCTGGACCAGGCGGAAGCCGCCGGAAACTAAGCCGCCCAGCATCTCCGGCAGCACGCACTCCCCATGACCCATTTTCCAGACAGCCAGGATACGGCGCCCGTCAAACCCAGCCTGTGGGCGCTGAGCCCCCTGCTGGTTTTCTTCCTGCTTTACCTGGTCATCTCCGTAGCCGTACAGGATTTTTACGCCGTTCCGGTGACGGTGGCCTTTACGGCGGCGGCAGTCTGGGCCGTGCTCATCACCCGCGGGAAAAGCATGGCGGAACGGGTGGACCTGTTTTCCTCCGGCGTAGCCAACCGGAATATCCTGATGATGATCTGGATTTTCGTGCTGGCGGGCGCATTCGCCCAGTCCGCCAGGGATATGGGGGCAATTGACGCCACCGTGCAGCTCACGCTGCGCCTCCTGCCGGACAATCTGCTGCTTGCCAGCGTCTTCATCGCATCCTGCTTCATCTCCCTTTCCGTGGGCACTTCCGTGGGCACCATTGTGGCGCTTGCTCCCGTAGCCACGGGGCTGGCGCACGCCACGCAGGTCAGCACCGGCATGATGACGGCCATTGTGGTGGGCGGAGCGTTTTTTGGAGACAATCTTTCCTTCATTTCAGACACCACGATCGCCGCCACCCGCACGCAGGGCTGCGCCATGCGGGACAAATTCCGGGCTAACGTGAAGGTGGTGCTTCCCGCCGCGCTGCTGGCCCTGGCCTGCTACATCCTGCTCGGATGGAACGTGCAGTCCCCCTCCATGGCGGACGCTCCCATTGAATGGATGAAGGTGTTCCCCTACCTGCTGGTTCTGGTGACGGCGCTGGCCGGAGTCCACGTGATGGCCGTTCTGACACTGGGGCTGCTCGCCACGGGACTTGTCGGAGTAGGCATGGGGTATTTTTCCTTCATGGCCTGGTTCCGCGCCATGGGCAGCGGCATGACCGGCATGGGGGAGCTGATCATCGTCACCCTGCTGGCCGGCGGCGTGCTGGCGTTGATCCGCTTCAACGGCGGCATTGCGTACATCATCGGAAAAATCACGGCCCACATCCGGAGCAGGCGCGGCGCGGAATTCAGCATCGCCGGCCTGGTCTCCCTGGCCAATCTCTGCACCGCCAACAACACGATCGCCATCATTACGGTGGGTCCCATCGCGAAGGAGATCAGCGATAAATTCCATATCCCGCCCAGGCGCAGCGCCAGTATTCTGGACACCTTTTCCTGCCTGGTCCAGGGCGTCATTCCCTACGGGGCCCAGATGCTCATGGCCGCCGGAATCGCCCAGGTTTCCCCCCTGCTGATCATGGAATACCTGTATTACCCCCTGATTCTGGGCGTCTGTTCCATTCTTGCCATCGCACTGGCTCCCGGAAAAACGGGAAAGCGCAGGAAAAGCTGAGAAGCCATAAGGAAGAAGAGGCGTCAAAGACGCCCTTTTTGTTACCGACATGTTATCCTTGTTATCCTCATGTTACTCAACATATGGGGCTCCTATGTTATCATACATGCATGAGCCTTCATATAGAACCCACAGAAGACGCAGTGGAAACCCTGCGCAAGGAAAGGCGGAAAAATTACATTGCCGCATTGGCGACATCCATTCTCTCCGTCGTCCTGGCGGGAGCCATTCTCTACTCCCTGACCATCATCATCGCCCCCCCGGAAGAACCCAAGGTCGTCGGCTACATCACGCCGGACGAAGCTCCTCCGTCGGATACGCCTCCGCCGCCGGAAGTGCAGAGGGAAACCTCCTCTTCCTCCCATGCGGAAACTCCCGTCAAAGTCGTGGTAGCCGCGGCGGCGGCCCCGGTCAGCCTCCCCAAGATCGACATTGACCCGCCGGACGAACCCGTCATGCTGGAAGAAGGAACCGCCCTGGGCATGGGGGACGGCTTCGGCCCCGACCTGGGTGACGCCACCTCCGCCTTCGGCACGTCCCAGCCCTCCGGAAGTACGCTGGTAGGCACCTTTTATGATACCAAGCAGACGCCCGGCGGACGGCCCACCAACATGACGATGGACCAGTACCGCGCCTTTCTTTCCCGCTTTGTCAACAAAGGCTGGAATGAGTCGGAGCTGAATCGTTTTTACAAGGCGCCGCAACAATTGTACGCCGCCCAGTTCTACATTCCCAGAACTCCCGCCAAAGACGCGCCCAAGGCCTACGGATGCGACGACAAGGTGAAACCCAGCCAGTGGCTTGCCATTTACCGGGGCAAAGTGCGCGCTCCCAAATCCGGCACGTTCCGCTTCGTGGGGCTGGGAGACGACTACCTGGTAGTGCGGTTCAACAACCAGAACGTATTCGACTACGGCTGGGAATCCGCCTCCCTGGGGAAAATGACGGCGAACAACGCCAAATGGCTTGATGCCATGGAAGGCAAGCCCGGCAACGACGACCTGAAGAAGGAACTCAAGGACGCGGGCATCAACGTCCCCCCCGTCACGTTCTACAAATACGGCCCCTCCGGCCACTGGAACAACACCATGCGCGGCGTAGCCGCCGGCAAGCAGTTCACGGTGGAGCAAGGCAAGGTGTACCCCATTGAAATCCTGGTCAGCGAAGGTCCCGGCGGCGAATTCGGCATGACCCTGCTGCTGGAGGAAGTGGGAATGGCACCCATGAGCAAGGACCCCAAGACGGGAGCGCCCATCCTGCCCCTGTTCCGGACCAACTACGGTGTGCCGAAACCGGACAAGAACAAGGAATATGTGCCGTTTGATGAGATCGGCATCGTATGGGAATCCATCAAATAACCGGAAACTTGCCGATTTCCCTCTCTTCATGCCCGCAGGTCTCCTGCGGGCATTTTACTTGCCCGGCCGTAAAAGATGGCCTACGCTCCCGTTATTACGATGCAGCCTTTTCGATTCCATTCCATTTATCAGCCGCGCATCTGGGGCGGCCAGCACATGAGAACCATGCTGGGCCGGGAACTGCCCGACCGGGAAACGGCCTACGGGGAAGCCTGGGAAATCAGCGACCGTCCGGAAGCCATGAGCACGGTGAGGGAAGGCGAATGGGAAGGAATTCCCCTGCACCGGCTGTGGGAAGAACGGCGGGAAGAACTCTTCGGGCCCGGCTACGAACGTTTTCCGCGTTTTCCCCTGCTCTGCAAAATTCTGGACGCCCGTGAGAATCTTTCCGTCCAGGTGCATCCCCCGGAACGCACGGCGGCAGCACGGCGGGGAGAGGTTAAAAACGAGATATGGTACGTGCTGCACGCGGACCCGGATGCCCTGATTTACGGAGGAATGGAAGAAACCGCTACGCTCTCGGACATCCGCCGGGCGGCGGAAACGGGCCAAATGGAGCAACTGATACGCTCCACCCATCTGGAAAAGGGGGAACATCTTTACATTCCCGCCGGCCTGGTTCACGCCATCGGCGCCGGGCACCTCATTGCGGAGATCCAGCAGAACAGCGACACCACCTACCGCCTTTACGACTGGAACCGGACAGACGCTTCCGGACAGGGACGGGAACTGCACATGGAACAGGCGCTGGATTCCATCGCGGAATTCCGGGAGCTCTGCCGGCAGCCCGGCTACCTGACGGAAATGCCGCATTTCACCACGGAGGAATATCGGCTGGACCAGGGAGAACGATTCACCCAGCCGGACGCCTCCCGCTTCGCCATCTTCACAGTTCTCCGCGGCTCCGTGTCCTGGGACGGGAAAACGGCGCGGCAGGGGGAATTCATCCTGTCTCCGGCAAATGCGGACGCCGTCACCGCCGCGGAACCGGATACCGTTTTGCTCTCAACAACGGTTTGAACGGCCCAATATGACAAAAAGCGTGAAGAATTCGGCACAAAGCTAAAGCTTTCACACTTTTTCGTTGCAAAGAAGAAAGGTGAATCTTAGCGTGAACTAAACTTTTCCCGCATCCGTGCTGTAAATCCCCCACCTCCCGGCCGCCGTATGAGCAATATTTCCACCATCGCCACTTATCTTGCCCGTGTTTCCGGACAGCTCCAGCCCATGCTGGAGAAAGTCCAGGGCATGGACCGCAGAACCTTCCTGCTGGAAGCCGCCGCCCTGCTGGCCCTGACCAGTTGTTCGGAACCCTCCGGTAAAGCCGGAATGGCGCCCATGATTTCCTTCAAGCCCTCCGGTGTCCCCGTGGTGAAGCGCTCTCCACGGCAGCTGCTGGCGGAATGCAACGTCCGGCCTATGTTCATGCCCCGCTCTTCCCCTCTCCGGCAGCGCTCTTCCCGGATGAAGCCGCGCTTCATCACCATGCACAACACGGAAAACCCTTCCGCAGACGCCATGCAGCACGCGCGCGCGCTGAATAACGGAGCCCTGCGCTGCAACTGGCACTACACGGTGGATCCGTATGTAGCCATGCAGCATATCCCCCTGAATGAAACGGGACGGCATGCGGACCGGGGCGGCCCCGGGGACATGTATTCCATCGGCATTGAAATGTGCGAAAAGCGGGGACAGAGCATCGTCAAGACCTTTGACCGCGCCGCCAAGCTGGCCGCCTACAACATGTACGCCCACGATATTCCCCTGCGGAACGTCGTGCCGCATTACTACTGGACCGGAAAACGCTGCCCCCACCTGCTGCTGGACAACGGCAAGCCCGGTTTCAAATGGTCCTGGTTCATTTCCCGCGTGGATTATTATTACCGCTGCATCAGCTAAGCGCCATTCCACGCCTCCCGCTGCATTCCGGATTTGAGGATGGATGGAAGACTCCTGACCGGGGTTGTTCCCTTGCTTTTTGCCGATCGTGTTAAAGCGGCGGGCACAGCTTTTTTGAATCCATCATTCGCTGCCAGCCGGCAATGCGTCCGCGACGCGGCATCATGTAAGCGGATCAGGGAATCAACAGCCTCCGCGCCGTCCCCTTCCGGTAATCTCCGCAGGGTCTGCAACCCGGCGGCATGAAAAAACAGGACGGCTTTTATCAATCCCGCCTGTCCCAACGCGCCAGGCTTTGAAACGCAGCAATCTTTCACCAAGTAAAGATGACGCCTCAAACAGGTGGACCCCGCATTTATCCGGAGTCCGCGCTATACCCCCCCACCCTTCCGAAAGAATGATGCAAGGAACCTTGCGGAAGCATGCCTTTTCCCAAACGAAACGGAAGACGCAGGAATAACAAAATCCCCGGTCTTTTTATAAGAAGACGGGGAACGCGCAGGATTTCATGAAGAAACTTGGAAAAACGGCATTCCTCGAATTCCGGAGGGGGAACGGAAAAGTCCGCCAGGTCTCACAAAGCCCCTTTCGGAAACAGTTCCGGAGCAGTCCGCGTTCATCCGCAACAGAAGCCTCCATCACGCTTCCGCCATCCGCGGCGCAGCCGCCGGAGCATAAAAAAACTCCGCAGCCGCCAGGTCCACGCACAAACCTTGACAACTGCGGAGCTGCGCTTACACACACTTATTCATCCAACAAAAATTATTCTGCGGAGCTTCCATCAGGAGTGGTGGAAGGCCGTGCCTTCTTCCGCAGTCATCGGAGAAGTGACCGGGTGTTTCTCGAAGAAATCAACCATGCGCTTGAAGTCTTCCAGGAACAGGTCTGCCAAGTCCTTGGTGAAGCCCTGGCGGACCATCACGCGCATTACCACCGTATCCTGGCAATTGGCAGGGAGGGTGAAAGCGGGCACCTGCCAGCCGCGGGTTCTCAGCTTGTCCGAGAGGTCGAAGAGGGTATAGTTCGTCTTGGCTCCGTCCTTGATGAAGAAACAGACGGCGGGAATGCCCTTTTCCGGATCGCCCGTGCAAATGAATTCGTACGGCCCGAGCTTGGAAACCTCATCTGAAATGTACTTGGCCACTTCATAGGCCTGGGTATGGATGTTGGTATACCCTTCCTTGCCCAGACGGATGAAGTCATAATACTGGCAGATGATCTGTCCGGCCGGCCGTGAGAAGTTAATGGCGAAGTTGGGGATTTCACCGCCAAGATAGTTGACGTTGAAGATCAACCCTTCAGGCAGGTCGGCGATGTCTCTCCATACCACCCAGCCCACTCCGAGCGGAGCCAGGCCGTATTTGTGGCCGGAAGCGCTGATGGACTTGACGCGGGGAATGCGGAAGTCAAAGACAATGTCCGGAGCGCAGAACGGGGCCAGGAAACCGCCGCTGGCGCCGTCCACGTGGATGTCCACACTGATGCCGGTCCTGTCTTCGTAATCGTCCAGGGCCTTGGCAATTTCCGCAGGCAGTTCATAAGCGCCCGTGTAGGTCACGCCAAACGTGGGAACCACCACGATGGTGTTTTCGTCAATCTGTTCCAGCATGCTGTCCACATCCATCTTCCATTTTCCGGGTGACATGGGGATTTCACGCATTTCAATATCCCAGTAGCGGCAGAACTTGTGCCAGCAGATCTGGACGGGCCCGCATACCAGGTTGGGCTTGTCAGTGGGTTTGCCGGCAGCTTTCTGGCGGGCTCTCCAGCGCCACAGGGCGGCCATACCCCCGAGCATGCACGCTTCACTGGAACCGATGGTGGAACAGCCGATGGGTTTTTCATCCTGGCTGGCGTTCCAAAGGTTGGCAATGATGGCAGCACAGCGCATTTCAATAGCGGCTGTCTGGGGATATTCATCCTTGTCGATCATATTCTTGTTAATGCTGATATTCATCAGCATCCTGACCTGCTTTTCATCCCACGTCTGGCAGAAGGTGGCAAGGTTCTGGCGGGCATTGCCGTCCAGCATCAATTCATCGGACACCAACTGGAAGGCGTCCTCCGCACGCATGGCGTAATCCGGGAACTGATCCTTGGGCAGTAGGTTGTCTGCTTCCGGAGAGCCGAAAATGGAATTTTCTGCCCGGGCTGTATCGGGTTTTTGATTTGGATCAAACATGACGGTATCTATTGTTTCATCATTTCCGGGCCAGCCGTGAAAGACCGCCCGCATGAAGGATAGAAGCTTCTACGAACAAAAGTGTTCATATTTCTATTGTCATTCACCCCCGCATAACTTTTCTACAAAAATACAGGAACAAGCTTTATTTTATTATCCATGCGTTACTAAAAATCATTAAATTACAAAATTTGTTATATTTCCTGACCTACACTCATAAAACACCCTATGTATGACACAGGCCATATTTTCACAGATGAGGGGCCCGGACATTTTCAGCTTCAACGGCCAAGCGGAATAATATGTTAGAAGAGCCTTGCGTACAGCATGACATCCGTTGAGAAAAAACGCGCTCAAAAGACTCTTATAGTTTCCAGACACCGGTGCCAGCGCGCGCAAAAGCCCCCACCCGGGCGCCCGGGCAAAAAACGGCTCAGGTCTGGTACCTAACAAAGAACCTTACCGCATACTAATGAAACCAAAATTTGCAGTATCCGCCATCCTTCTCCTGATGACAGCCTCCCTGGCGCAGACGGGAACAGCCCAACAGGCTGAAGACCTCTATCAGGGCACCGTTGTCACGCGCCAGGAGACGCAGGACAGCATCACTTACACCTTGAAGGAGGACCTGAGCTTTTCCGGATTCCGGACGGAAGACACCGTCTTCGCAGGCAGCGTCTTCTTCAATCAGCTGGCAGACCACACCCGGCCCGCCAGCGAGTCCGTCATGACATTTACCGGCACGGGAATGTCCATGAGCTTTGACGATTGTTCCTCCATCCACAGCGACCGCTGGGTCAATGACAACGAAGGGGGAGGCGCCATCCGCGGAGAAACGCTCACCTTCACGGACATGGGCGACCTTTCCTTCAACAACTGCAAATCCATCGTGAATGCGGATACGAATGCCGGGGGCGCCGTGAACGCAAGGGGTGACATCACCTTCTCCCACATGGGCAATATTTCCTTCACCAACAACATGCTGGGTGACGACAGCCAGCAGGGGCAAGCCCTCGGAGGGGCCCTGTTCACGTGGGGAAAGATCGACTTTGAAAATACCAAGTCCATCCTGTTCAGCGGAAACTCCACCGGACACTCGCCCACGAGCGCCCACTCCAACATCGGGGGCGCCATTTATGCAGGCGCGCATGATTCCACTTCTACGGCAACCAAGGCTTACATTCCCGCCGGGGAATATGCGCTGACGTTCCAGAACGTTACCGGAAACATGACCTTTGAAAACAATTCCGCATGGATAGCCGGCGCCATTTACGCTTATGCAGGCGCCGTAGACGGCTACGATAATACCGGAGGCGGCATGAAGATAGCCGGCGTCACCGGAGACGTGATTTTCAGGAACAACCGGGCGGACGCCGGGGAACTGGCCTCCGACTGGAACGGCAACTTCGGCGCAGTATACAGCGGCCAAGACCTGGACATCTCCAACATCGGCGGAGACCTGCGCTTTGAAGGCAACCAGGCCAGCAACAGCGCCGGGGCATTCGGCGTCAGCGGAAACTTCAACCTCAATAACATCGGCTCCATCACCTTCATCGGCAACCACGCGGACAAGACGTATGCCGTAGGCTGGATCAGCAAGGACTGGAACGTCACCAATACGGGAAACATCACCATTTCAGGAAACAGCTCGGACAATCAAATGGGAGGTGTAGCCGTCTTCGGCAATACCACGTTCAGCAACAATGGGGACATCACCGTGGAAGGAAACTCCACCAAGGGTTCCAACGGAGCCCTGCGCTTTTACGGAACGTTCAGCGTGACGGATGCAGGGAACATTTCCCTTTCCGGAAACAGCGCGGACCAGTACAACGGCGCCATTGAGGTGACCGGTAATACCTCGTTCACCCGGACCGGAAACATCTCCATGGACAATAATACGGCGGGCTGGCACTACGGCGTGGGGCAGTTCCACGGGAACCTGTCCTTTTCCAACACGGGAGACATCTCCATTTCCGGCAACAAATCCACGGACTACGGTTATGGCGCCCTCCTGGTGGATGGGAAAACATCCTTCGTCAATACGGGGAAGGTCACCATCTCCGGCAACTCGGCCAAATGGGACGTTGGAGCACTTCAGGGGGCCAACGGCCTGGAGTTCATCAACAACCGCGGCGGCGTGCTCATTGAGAACAACTCTGTGGACGGTGTTGCGGGAGCCATGCTCCTCTATTACAAGGATGCCGTCTTTTCCGCTGACCAGGGGGACATCATCGTGAAAGGCAACACGGAAAAACGCGGCGGGGCCAACCCTATTCTGAACTCCCTGGTGTTTGGAACCAACGGAAGCGCTTCCATGGACAGCGTGGTGCTCCGCGCGCAGGAAGGAAGGACGGTCACCTTCTACGATCCCTTCCGGAATGAAGGCGACGGAGCGGAGTATGACAACATTGTCTATGACTTCAACAAGTCCGAAGGAGTGGATACCACTCCTTACAACGGAACGGCTCCGGAATTCACCGGAACCATCCGCTTTTCCGGAGCGGAGGCGGACAAGCTGATCACCCAGGCCGCCGGAGAAACGGAAGCCGACTGGCAAAACCGGCTGGCGGAGTCCAAGTACTTCAATGTCAGCGGAAAAACCACCTTGTACGATGGTACCCTGATTCTGGAAGACGGTGTGACATACGGCAACAAGGACCTCACCAAAGACTCATCCTTCACTGTGAACAAGGGCGTTCTGGAAATCACGGGAAACAGTTCCGTGAACAGCAGGAACATCACCATTGAATCCGGCGTGACCCTGAGAACCGGAAGGGGCGCCGCCTTCCATGCGGACACGATCGACATCAGCAAGGGCGTCATCTTTGACTTCCGCCCCTTCATGGACGATTACAGCTCCGGCCTCAGCATCGAGCAAGCCAACAGCCACACCATGGGCGGCTCCATGGGAGTAGCGGATTCCCTGGAGGATTACGCCCACAAGAGATGGGCCGAGAAGCAGCGCTTCCTGGCCATGGCCATCGGGGAAGCGGCCATTCCCGGAACTTCCGGGGATTTTGACGACATCTATTCCACAGCCACCGGAACCAATACGGTCAACTCCCCCTATACCTACGAAGGGTACTGGACCAAGGAATGGGAAGACCTGGACGGAGACGGAATCAACGACCATCTGTACGCCGTCTGGAACCCCACCGCCGGCATTGAAGAGATTCTCCCGGAACTGGACGGGGCGGACATCGGCAACTCCATGTGGAGCTCCGCTTCCAACATGAAGTCCGTTTCCAATGCCGCTCTGGGCCAGGTGGGCATCACCCGGTTCCTGATGGGTCCGAAGAATAACTTCTGGATCAAGGGAATGGGAGACTTCACCTACCATGCCACCCGCGACGGCATTGACGGCTACGACTACAACGGTGGCGGCTATGCCGTGGGTGCGGACCGCAGGTTCACCCCGAACACCATTCTGGGCGCCGCCTTCGGCAACCTGTACGGCACCAACAAGAGCCGCAGCTGGCCCAGCGAAGTGGACCAGACCTCCTACGTTGCCCTGCTTTACGGAGCATGGAGAAAGCAGCTTGCCCCCAAGGACATGCTGACCATCAGCGGAACAGCCGGCTTCGGATGGACAACCAACAAGCTGGACTCCTATTATGACGGAGGGGCTTCCCACGGCAAATGGCAGAACAGAATGGGCTTCGCCACCCTTCAGGCCACGTGGGACCACAGCCTGAACAAGGGCTGGACGCTCTCCCCCTTCCTGGGAATCGAGTACACCCAGGTCAACCAGAATTCCTTCACGGAAACGGGATATGACGCCCGGCACTTCGACCGCGGGAATCTGAAGAACCTGAGCCTGCCCGTGGGCGTAGGCGTCAGCAAGGCCCTGCAATTCAGCAACGGCGTGCTGTGGGTGAACAGCCTGTCCGTAAGCTACGTGCCCGACGTGGTGCGTGACAACCCGGAAACCAGGGCCACGCGCCTGCTGAACGATTTCAGCTGGACCGCGAGGGGTTCCCGCCCGGACCGGAACGCCGTACGCGTCAATTACAACAGCACCGTCGTCATCAACCCCAAATGGACGGCCTACGCCGGCTATGAATTCGAAGGCAGGAGCAAGTCAACCTACCACCGGGTCAACGCCGGGGTAAGCTACGCCTTCTAAGTCGCGCATGACGGCAGCGGGCACGTTCCGCTGCCCTGCGCCCCCTGCCCAGTCAACGGGCTGCATTCCTCCGGGATTGCAGCCCGTTCGATTTTTTCCGGAAACCGGCAGCAACAAGCGTAAAGAACGCACTGGCCATTTCACCGGAAATGCACGCGTCCGTTGCTTTCCAGGAGGCAGAACAATTAAAAAAATGGACCGGCCGGCCTCCGGCAGGCTACACCGGAAACCCCGTCATGGAATCATGCGTGGGAAGCTTCCCTTACATACAGCACATGCGGATACAGGACGGAATCCGGAGCTACTTTGGGATGGTTGAATTCCGCCGTCTTCCTCATTCCGGCACGCTGCATCACGGCCTGGGAAGGAAGATTCACACAGGCGGTGAAGGAATACACCCGGTCAAGGCCCAACCTGGCAAAACCGTGCTCCAAACAAGCCCTGGCCCCTTCCGTGGCGTAGCCATGCCCCCAGGCTTCCGGCACAAGCCGCCAGCCTATTTCCACACAGGGCGTGAAGTCCGCTTTAAAATCCGCCCAATGAAAACCAAGGAGGCCGATGAGGGAGCCGGAAGATTTCAGCTCTACGGCGTACACCCCGTAACCCTTTTCATCCAGTTCCGCCCGCAGGCGGTTCCACATGGCGCGGGATTCCTCCTCCGTCATGACGGCGGGGAAGAAACGCATCACCCGGGGATTGGCGTTCATGGCCGCAAAAAAGGGCCAGTCCCTTTCCCCCCACGCCCGGAATGCCAGCCGTTCCGATTCCGGCAAGAGCAGTTTTCCTCCCGGCATGGCGCTAGTTGTACATGGAAAGTTCCGTTTCCAGCTCCGGACAGCGGTTCACGCGGAACCGTTCGTCCAGCTCCAGGATTTGACTATGGCCCAGGCTGTCCTTGATCGTGAGATTGACCTTGGAACGACCGGGGTACCTTTTCAGGATGTCCCGTATCTGCTCCAGATTTTTCCTCGTGTGGCGCAGGGGGCTGACAATGATATTCAGAGGGCCCTGGTCCCCGGCCTTGGACTTGCGCCTCCTGCCTCCCAGCGGGTCCACGCTCTGCGCGGCCACGCTCTTGGCGGAAGTGCGGTCATCCTCCCGGATGTTGGCGCGCACGGAGACGAAGACGCCCGGTTCCAGGCCGCCTTCCATTTCCAGGGCCTTTTCATAGACATCCGACCACAGCAGCACTTCAATGCTGCCGGTAAAGTCTTCCAGTGTGAGGATGGCGAATTTCCTGCCTGCCTTGCTGATCTTGGGGATGACGGAGCGCACCATGCCGGCGATCTGGTGCTTCTGCTTGAGTTCGTGCGACTCCAGCGCGTCAATGAGACCGATGCGGGTGTATTTTTCCGCATCAATGACGCCGCGCATGGAGTCCAGCGGATGGCCGCAGAAGTAGGCGCCCAACAGGTCCTTTTCATCCCCCATGCGCTGCTCCTTGGACCATTCCAGAACAGCAGGCTCATCCTTCACCCTGGGAGCTTCAAAAGTCATGTCAAACAGGGCGCCCTGCCCCAGGGCCTTGTCCTTGTGCACCTGGGATGCGCCGCTGAGGGCCAGGTCCACCCGCTCAAACAGGGCGCAGCGCGGTTCCAGCGTCCAGTCCAGCGCTCCCGCGCGAATCAGGGATTCCAGAATCTTCTTGTTGACGGATTTGGAATCCAGCCTGTTGCAGATGTCCTCCATGCTGGTGAATTCCCCGTTTCTTTCCCTTTCCTCCAGAAGAATCTGCATGGCTCCTTCCCCCACATTCTTGATGGCCGCCAGTCCGTAGCGCACGGCCAGCTTCCCGGAAGGCGTTTCCTCCGGAGTGAATTTGAGCATGGATTTGTTCACGTTGGGGGGCAGGATTTCAATGCCCATGCGGTTGGCTTCCTGAATGAACACGCCGATCTTGTCGTTGTTCGCTTCATTGGACATCAGGCCGCAGAGGAATTCCACCGGGAAGTGTGCCTTGAGGTAGGCCGTCCAGTAGGAAATGTGGCCGTAACAGGCGGAGTGGGATTTGTTAAAGCCGTACCCGGCGAATTTTTCAATCTTGTCAAAGATGGCCGTAGCCGTCTTTTCATCAATTTGGTTGGTTTTCCAGCACCCTTCCACGAAGTGGGCCTTTTCCTTGGCCATTTTTGCAGGGTCCTTCTTGCCCATGGCGCGCCTCAGCAGGTCGGCCCCGCCGAGCGTGTAGCCCGCCAGCAGCTTGGCCGCCGCCTGAACCTGTTCCTGGTAAATCATCACGCCGTAGGTCTCTCCGCTGACCTGTTCCAGCAGCGGGTGTTCATACACCACCTGGCGCAGCCCCTTCTTGACCTCGATCATTTCATCCATGAACTGCATGGCTCCCGGACGGTAAAGGGCCAGCAAGTCAATAATGTCTTCAATCTTCTGGATGCCGTAGCGCCGGCAGGTATCCACCATGCCGCCGGATTCCAGCTGGAACACGCCCATCGTGTCCCCCCTGTTCAGCAGGTCCAGCGTTTCCCGGTCATCCAGGGGCACGGAATCCAGCTTGAAGTCCGGCACGCGCCAGCGGGCGTATTCCTCCGCATCATGCATGACGGTCAGGGTTTTCAAACCCAGGAAGTCCATTTTCAAGAGCCCCACTTCATAAATCGCGCTCATGTCGCACTGGGCGACGACGGCTGCATGAGGATCAGACAGGTCGTCACGGGTGAGCGCCACATGCTCGTCCAGCGGACGGTCACCAATCACGACGCCCGCCGCGTGCACGCCCACGTTGCGGATCAGCCCTTCCAGGCGCGTCGCATAACCCCAGAGCTCCGCGTATCCTTCATCGGAGGCGATCAGCTCCCGCAGTTCCTCACTGCTCTTGTAGCTGGACTGGAGGGTTACCTTGGGACCGGGTTCAATCAGCTTGGAAATGCGGTCTCCATCCGCGTAGGACATGTCCATCACGCGGGCCACGTCCCTGAGCACGGACTTGGCGCCCATGGTGCCGTACGTGATGATGTGGGACACGGCGCGCTCCCCGTATTTCTGCCGCACATAGTCAATCACCTCCGGACGGCGCGTCTGGCAGAAGTCAATGTCGATATCCGGAGGGCTGACGCGCTCCGGGTTCAGGAAACGTTCAAAGATCAGCCCGAACCGCAGGGGGTCGATGTTCGTGATCTTCATGGCATACGCCACCAGAGAACCGGCGGCGGAACCGCGGCCGGGCCCCACGGGAATGTCATGGTCCTTCGCCCAGTTGATGAAATCCGCCGTAATCAGGAAGTAGGAGGGGAATTTCAACTGGTTGATAATCCCCAGCTCATAATCCAGGCGGTCGCGGAGTTCCTTGTCCTTAGCCACGCGTTCCTTGCCGTACCGCTCCTCCAGTCCTTCATAGCATACCTTGCGCAGGTAATCCTCACGCGTGGAGCCGTCCGGAGTGCCGAATTCCGGGTATTTTTCCGTACTGGCGGAGTCCAGCTTGATGGTGACGTTGCACCGTTCCGCGATTTTCAGCGTGTTTTCCACGGCGTCCGGATAGTCCCTGAACACCTCCCTCATTTCCTCGGGGGATTTCAGGTAGACTTCCGTGGAGTAGCGCATGCGCTTGGGAGAAGCCAGCTTTTCGTTGGTGCCGATGCAGATCAGCACGTCGTGCATGTCGTGGTCCTCCTTCCGGAGGAAGTGCACGTCATTGGTAGCTAGAATGGGGGTATTGGTCTTGCGGGCGATGCGCACCAGCTCCGGCAGGCATTTTTTCTGCTCCTCCATGCCATGGTCCTGAAGCTCCACAAAAATGTTGTCGTCCCCGAAGATATCCTTCAGCGCCAGGAGAGCTTCCTCCGCCTTTTCAGGCTGGTCATTGAGCAGCCATTCGTTCAGCGGCCCGGCAAGGCACGCCGTACAGCAAATAAGGCCTTCATGGAATTCCCGCAGGGTTTCCATGTCCACGCGGGGCTTGTAATAAAAACCTTCCAGATGGGACCGGGATACCAGCTTGACCAGGTTCTGCCAGCCGGTTTCATTTTCCGCCAGCAAAAGCAGGTGCGTATATTTGCGGCGCCCGGGAAGCTGTTTTTTCACGCCGATGGGCGTGGGGGAAAGGTACACCTCGCAGCCGAAGATGGGCTTCACCTCCTGCTTCTGCGGTCCTTCCGGATGTTCCTTGTTCCAGGCGGCCACGGATTTGTTAAGGCTGTTCGCCTCCATGACCAGCTCAATGGCTCCGAAGAGGTTGCCGTGGTCCGTGATGGCTACGGCCGGCATTCCCATGCGGGAACATTCGGCAATGAGGTCCTTGATATGGACTGCGCCGTCCAGCAGAGAGTATTCCGTGTGATTGTGAAGATGTACGAAGGAACCGGGCATGAATGAAACCTGTAGGCAGTGAATAAGGAGAATCAGGAGTTAACGGGGCATTCAGCCTTCATGGCTTCCACGCATTCCCGGATGAGGTCCGGCCCGCGGTAAATGAACCCTGTGTAGAGTTGCACCAGGCTGGCCCCGGCCTTGATTTTCGCGACGGCGTCCGCGCCGCTCATGATGCCGCCTACGCCAATGATCGGGATGCGCCCCTTCAATTCGGAGGCGAACGCTCCAATGACTTCCGTAGACCGCGCCGTCAACGGCGCGCCGGACAGGCCGCCGGCTTCTTCACGGCGCGGGCTGGCTTCCACCCCGGCTCGGGAAAGCGTGGTGTTCGTGGCAATGAGGCCGTCCAGACCTTCATCCAGGAAAACGCGGCTGAGTTCCGCAATTTGCTCATCCGTCACATCCGGCGCCACCTTCATGAAAATGGGCACATTGCGTCCGGTTTCCACAGCCAGGTTGGACTGCTCCGATTTCAGGGATGCCAGCAGGCGCGCGGCGGGTTCGGCCGCCTGAAGGTCGCGCAGTCCGGGCGTGTTGGGAGAAGAGAAGTTGATGGCAATGTAATCCGCCACGGGCCATGCCGCACGCAGGCAGGTCAGGTAGTCCTGGGCCGCATCTTCATTGGGCGTCACCTTGTTTTTTCCGATGTTAACTCCCAGGACGCCATGAAAACGGGTGGCGGAGCGGATGTTCTCCACTCCGGCGGCAATGCCTTCATTGTTGAATCCCATCCGGTTGATAATGGCCTGCTGGGGAATCAGGCGGAACAGGCGGGGTTTGTCATTGCCCGGCTGCGGCCGCGGCGTCAGCGTGCCTACTTCCACAAAGCCGAACCCGGCCTGGCCGAAGGCGTTCACCGTATCCGCCTCCTTGTCCATTCCGGCGGCGAGACCCACACGGTTGGGGAATTTCATCCCCAGGATTTCCACGGGGTCGGAAGGAACCTCCCCCATCAGAAGGGGCAGTACGCGCATCTTTTCTGCCAGGCGCAGCCCCCACAAGGTCACTTTGTGGGCGGTTTCCGGATTCATCTGGAACAGTACACTTTTAGCGGCGGAATATAAGGCGGGTGACACGATGCGGGGAGTGTATCACACCCTCCTTTAGGGTCAAGAATGGGAAGCGTCTTGCCGGGATGATTTTATCCGGTACAATTCCCTGCCATGAACAGGAAGGAACGCCTCTCATCCTGCCGGCTATACGGCATCGCGGATATGGGATATACCGCTGAACATCAATTAATCTCCGTTACGGAAAAATTGCTGGCGGGCGGTCTGGGCATCCTCCAGCTCAGGGCGAAAAACCATGATCCGGAACATATCGCGCGCATGGGTAGCCGGCTTGCCCCGCTGTGCCGCGAATACGGCTGTCTTTTCATCATCAACGACTATCCTGAAATTGCCCTGGGCACAGGGGCGGACGGCGTCCATCTGGGCCAGGACGACGGGG
Organism: Akkermansia sp. NBRC 115031; assembly: GCF_030268505.1. Classification (NCBI taxonomy): domain Bacteria; kingdom Pseudomonadati; phylum Verrucomicrobiota; class Verrucomicrobiia; order Verrucomicrobiales; family Akkermansiaceae; genus Akkermansia; species Akkermansia sp. NBRC 115031. The sequence continues at coordinate 157,648 of NZ_BSQU01000004.1, read as the reverse complement.
AACTGGCTCCCGTGCGGGCCATGCTGGGGGCGAACGCCATCATCGGGCGTTCCACGCACAGCCCGGAACAGGCTCTGGGCGCGTTCCGGGAGCGGGCGGACTACATCGGATTCGGCCCCTTGTTTCCCACGGGCACCAAGCCGGGAAGGCCGGCGATCGGCCTGGAAGACATTGCAGGCGTGCGGCGGCAATTGCCGGAAGAGTTTCCCGTCTTCTGCATCGGAGGCATTAATGGAAACACGCTGCCCTCCGTTCTGGAGGCGGGAGCAAGCAGGGTCGTCATCGTTTCCTGGCTGCTTACACACCCGGATATAACGGAAACGGTCGCGGCGCTTAGAAAAAGACTGGGAGAAGCGTGAGGAAAGACGCGCCTTCCCGGGTATTGCATTCCACTTCCGCGGTTACCCCTGTCTTTCCTCTACCTCCGGAGAAAGAGCCGGACGGGAAATCAGCAGGACCGCCGTATCTACAATCATTTGCAGGATGCGGTCCTGATCCTTCATCCACGGCTCCTTGTCATGAAGTTCCAGCCGTGTGACGTATTTCCCCAGCGTGGCATGGAAAATGGAACTCATGATATGTATGTGCCAGGATATGGAAAGCTCATCGTCCCATGGGCAGAATCGGCGAACCCTCAACGTCATCTCCCGGATGAGCGGAGCATAGAATTCATCGTAAATCTTCCTTCCCAGGTATTCCGGTTCCTGGGGCAGCCGCCACAGCAGGCGCGCGTGATCCGGACCGCCCAGATTTTTATCCAGCAGCAAACGGAAAGCGGGCTCAATGAAGGCACGGGCATACGCCCTGAGGGACGGATGAAGGTCCGCTTCTTTCAGCATTTTCATGCGCTCCTCCATCAGGGGTTCCGCATATTGCCTGAAAACGGCCAGGTACAGTCCTTCCTTGTTTTCAAAGTAGTAAACAATGGAGGCCAGATTCACCCCTGCTTCAGAGGCAATCGCCCTCATGGTCACTCCGTCAAATCCCCTGAGGGCAAAAAGTTTCTGCGCGGCACGGAGAATTTTACCGCTGGTTTCCGCAGAGCGGTCCGACTGGGATTTGCGGATGGAAGCCATCGTTTCAAAAGATCAAACGGTGCTGCCGCTTAGCGGGAGGAACGGCTTGAACCAGCGGCTTTCACCAACTGTTCCATGTCCTGGGAAGACTGGATGGGCTTGCCGTCCTTATCCACCAGAATCATCGTAGGGATGCCGCGCGGAGCCACCTTCTTGGCAAGCTCCGTCAAATCCTGCCTCAGCAGGATGGGCCAGGGCATGTTGTTGGCGGCGGCCCATTTCTGGGCGGCTTCCAGGTTCTGGTCCAGATTGCACATGATCACTTCCACATCCGGGTTGTCCTTCACCGCCTTGTTGTAGGCCTCCACGCTGTGGGGCGCATTCCGGCAGCACGGGCCGCACCAGCTTGCGCTGAAATACAGGATGAAATGCCCGGGATTCAGCTTCCCGTCCTTCTTTTCAAGCTTGCCGTTTTCCAGCATGTAGGTTTTCCCCTTCATTTCCTCCGCCACGGGGCCGGACGGCACGGAGGACCATTCCGCAACAGGCTTGCCTATCACTTCCTTGTGTTCCTCCAGCCACGCGCGGTCTTCCTCGGAAAGCTTTTCCAACGGCATGGTGATGGGCTTTTTGGCCGTAGTTACCAGCTTGACGGTCTTCATGTTCAAGGCAATAGGACGTGCCTCCACCGTACTGCCCGTGCTTTTATTCGTCCAAATGCGGAGGGACGGATCCTCCGACGCTCCGGGAGCGTCCGCAAAACAGAAGGAGGAACCCGCTACGAATGCGGACACCAGCAGAATACGCCAGGGGGAAAATTTCATGCGCATAACGCTGATATACTACTTCTTACCTTCCATGTCGAGAAGCTGATTCCAAAATCTGCCTTGCCTGCGCGTGCCCAGGATCGCGGCGCAGGGCTTCCGCGGCGGCGGCGGCGGCGTCACGGTACCGTCCGTTGCGGTAAAGCATCACCGCCAGCGTGAACGGAATATCCGCATTCTCCTTGTCCAGGGAGGAACAGTTTTCCAGGTCCTGAAGAGCCTGTTCCAGCCGTCCCACCTTTTCATTCAGCAGGGCGCGGTTGAACAGGGCACGGATGAAGGAGGGTTCTATTTTCAGAGCTTCATTAAAGGATTCCAGCGCGCCCGGCTCATCGTTGTTTTCAATCTGGCCCAGGCCCAGCAGATACCACAGATTGGCATCCTTCGGAGCCAGCCGCACGGCATCCCTCATCTGGTCCACCGCCTCCCCGCTGCGGCCCTGGGAGGCCAGGAAAACGGCATAATCCCGGTGCACCACGGAAGAGGTGGCATCCCATTTCAAAGCCTTGGCAAACCACTGTTCTGCCGCCTTCGCATCCTTGCGGCTGATGGCTATCTGGGCCAGCTTCATCGCCCCGGACGGCTGGTCCGCCTGGTGCAGAGCGGCGGCGGTCAGCTCCTTCATGCCGGGGCTGTCCGGCGGCAGGGAATCCCGGAGGGCCCACTCCGCCTGCAGGCGCACTACCTTGAAGGGATCATTGAGCAGTTTGCCCGCGGCGGGATTGCCCGCACGGCCCATCACCTTGGCGGCGGCGGCGCGCGTCAGGGAGTCCGGATCCTTGACCGCCGCTGCAGCCAGCTCCTGAACGGCAGGTTCATGCGCCCAGGCATCCATCAGATCCAGCAGCGTCGCGCGCCATGCGCCCACTTCCTCCCGCTTGAAGCATTCCATCAGGAGGGGCAGAACATCCTCCCGCCCTTCATAGGCACGCTGCACGGCCCGGGTGCGGTCCCTGTACTGCGCCATCTTGGGCTTGGCCCCGTAATATTTTTCCACCGCTTGCGCGGCCCATTCATTACTCTTTTCCCGGTGGCACATGGTACAGGCATTCGGAATGCCCAGCTCCACGCTCAGGAGGGGATCGGGAGAATTGAAGGAATGGTCCCTGCGCGGATCGCGGGCCATGTACAGGCTTTCCGGCATGTGGCATTCCACACAGCGGGCGCCCATGCTGGACTGCGGGCACGGCGTATGCCTGGCCATGTCAATGACGGGGGCTTTTACGCCGTTTACCGCCTCCCCGGTGCCGTGGCACCGCAGGCAGAGCGTGTTATCCTCCTGCGGAAGCTTCAGCGTTCCCGTATGCGGGTCATGGCAATCCAGGCAGGTGACGCCCGCCTTGCCCATGCGGCTCAGGCGCAGCCCAGTTTCGCAATAATCCTCATCCCTCTGCATGCCGTTGGGCCAGAAAACGCCGGGCTGTACGGGAAGCACGAGCTGAAAATGGTTGTCAAAACGGTCGCCAACGGCAAAATCGTGATCGAATTCATCCCGCCGGGCGTGGCAGGAAGCGCAGTTGTCGTGAATCTGCGGCGGCGTCAGCTTGTCCCTGGTGGAAATCATGCATCCCGTCCCCTCCTCCGGCTTGTCCAGCAAGGGGCCGTGGCACTGGATGCAAGTCACGCCGGGTTCCGTCCAGGTGGAGGCATAGCGGTCCTTGACCGGATCATAATTTTTATGGAACAGGGACATGTGGCACCACGCGCACTGCGTGTTCCAGTTCATGCCGCGGCCCGTCCAGTGCCCCCAGTCCCCTGGTTGCCGGGCATCCTTGCCAAAGATATCAAACCATTCCTTGCGGTTCACGTCCCACGCGGCGCTCAGGGTATGATAACCACCGTCCTTGGCGGGAACCAGGTACTGCACCAGGGGGATTCTCCCCGTGGCCCAGTCCGCGCGCCAGGAGGTTGAGGACTGGCCGTCATGCACCATGCGCCCCTCTGCATTTGTGGAGAATTGAAGAATGCTGCCGTGGGCGTTCAGCTTCATGTTATGGAACGCCTCAGATTCCCACTGGTCCCCCAGCTTGCGGAACGCCCAGGCGTGATCCGATCCGGCCCACTGCCGGAATTCCTTTTCATGGCAAGCCCCGCACTGCATGGAGATGGGAACTTCATTCTGGTCCCAGTGCTCGCTGCCGCCTGAGAAAACGGCGGGCTGGGCCTCCGCGCCGGAACGCCGGTCCATCCATGCCTTCATCATCGTGCCTACCCCGATCAGCGCCCCAAGAACAACAAGGAGAACAACCCACTTTTTCATGGAGGGGCGTTTCATGGAAGCATCGGCGGACTCAGGTTGGGACATGACGGAAAATATTCTGCCATATCATACGCGCTCCACCAAGGAACTTTTGCACAAAGCAACGCGGTTCCGGCGCATTCCCGCCTGAGTCCCGCGGATTATTCCTCTTCTTCCAGAGCTTCCTCCCGCATCAGTGGAGTAATCCGGGTTACGGTGCAGCGTTCCACACCGCCGTTCTCCGTCCGGGTCACCTTGAATTCCAGGCCGCGGTAGCCCACAGTGTCCCCTTCCTCCGCCGGAGCTTCCAGCAGATTGAGAATCAGGCCGCCCACAGTATCGATTTCTTCACTCTGCAAGTCCATGTCCATGGCTTCCCCCAGCTCCTCAATACGGGCGAGTCCGGACACGTCGCAGGAGAAGCCCACCGCGTCCCGCGGCAGGTCTGTCAATACTCTGATGCGGCCGCGGTCCCAGCCCATCACCTCGGAAAACACGTCCGTCAGGGTCAGCAGGCCGGAGGTTCCCCCATGCTCGTCCAGAATGATGGCAAGGCGCACATTGTCCTTCCTCATGATCTCCACCACGTTGTCAAACTTCACCGTCTTGGGCACCTTGGGAATGGCGTGGATGTATTCGGACGTCAGGGCCTTCCCGCGCAGCATGATGCGGAACAGGTCACGGGCATGCACCATGCCCACCACGTGGTCCAGGTCCCCGCGGTAGACAGGGTAGCGGGTACGGCGGGTGCGGCGCACGATTTCCCTTATCTGCTCATGCCCAGCTCTTTCCGGAATGGCGTCTATCCTGACGCGCGGAGTCATGACCTGGTGAACATACAGGTCTTCCAGGTCAAACAGGCCGTCCATGATGCGGCCGGATTCCTGCGGCAGGGCGCCGTTTTCATGGCTTTCCTCAATGATGTACTGAAGTTCTTCCGCAGAATGGTAATGGGATTTGGATTCATTCCTGTCCACGCCCAGCAGCCTCAGGAAGAAGTTGCCCAGGGTGTTCATGCCCACCACCAGCGGATACAGGCAGAGCTGAATCACGTACATGGGCATCGTAATGATGAGGCAGAGCTTCGTGGCGTACTGGAGGGAAAGAGCCTTGGGCACCATTTCCCCGAGCACGATGTGCAGGTACGTCAGCACCGCTACGGACAGAACGCTGGCTGCGCCATGCGCCACCAGCCAGGAGGCCCAGCCGTACTGGGCCAGCCATTCGTGGAGCCATCTGGCCACGGCATGCTCCCCGTACATGCCCAGCCCCAGGCTGGCGAATGTGATGCCGAGCTGGGCCGTGGCAATGTAGCGGTCCTGCAAACGGGGCGTTTTCAATATCTGGGAAACACGGCGCGCCACCATGTTGCCGGACGCCCCCATTTGCTCAAGAGCCGCGCGGGGCGCGCCAAGCAGCGCAAATTCCGCGGCCACAAACAGGCCGTTCAGTACAATCAGCAGCAGAATAATAAAAATCGTCATCATGATTCCACCCCGCTTTCCATGGCAGGTTCATCCTCCTTTTTCTCCGGAGGCAACAGAAGGATGGAGGAAACGCGGTTGTGGTCCATCTTTTCCACCACCAGCACGCGCCCCGCAATAATCAGGCGGTCCCCCTCCTTCGGAATGCAGGACATGTGCTTGATCACGCAGCCGCCCACTGTGGTGGCGCCGTTCATCAGGAAGGGCACCAGGCATTCCGCCTTATGGGCGCGCATCATGCCGGGAATACGCACGGAACCGTCCGGCAGGTATTCCACCTTTTCCCCGGAGCGGATGAATTCCTCATCAATATCCCCCACCATTTCACCCAGCAGCCGTTCCAGCGTCACCAGCCCCACGAACTTGCCGTACTCATCCAGCACAAAGGCTTCCTTGGCCTTGTCCTCCCGCAGACGAGACATCAGCATCTCCACCGTCTGCATCTCCATCACGCACGGCACCTGCCGCAGCATGGAGCGCAGGGGGGGCAGAACACCCTTTTCCGCATACGCGGCCACCATGTCCTTGATGTGCAGCATGCCGATGACGGCCTCCCGGTTTCCTTCATACACCGGAATATGGGTATGGGGCCTGTCCGCAATCATGTTCAGAATATCCTCCTGGGTAGCGTCCACATCCAGGCAGACGAGCTGGAAACGGGGAATCATGATCTGCTCCACCGTACGTTCCGCCAGGGAAAGCGCGCTGTGCAGCCGTTCGTGTTCATCCTCCTCCAGCATGCCGCCCTGGTGGCTTTCATCCAGCAGCATGTTGATCTCCTGCTGGGAGTGGATGTGCTGGTGGCCTCCGGGGGGCAGACGGAACAGTTTAAGCAGCAGAAGACCGCTTCCGTTCAGGAAGTCAATGAACCATGCGAAGAAGGTCAGCGTCCAGCGCATGGGGTAATACGTGTACAGGGCCGCCTGCTTAGGAAACTGCAGCGCCAGGGACTTGGGCATCAGTTCCCCCAGAATCACCTGCAGGACCGTCAGGACGACCAGCACTACAATGGCGGCTACGGAATTGGCCATCACGGAATCCATGCCGCCAAACCGTTCAAACAGGGGGAGCAGGTAGGCGGACAGTTCCACCTGGCCGTACGCACCCAGAATCAGGCTGGAAATGGTAATGCCGAACTGGCAGGCCGCAATGTAGCGGTCCAGTTCCTTCGTGTTTTCCAAAATCCTCAGCAAATGGGCAGCCACCTTGCTGCCGCCTTCCGCCATCTCCCGGATCATGTTGCGGCGCACGCTCACCGCTGCGAATTCTGCGGCAACGTAAAAGGCGTTGACCAGAATCAGGAAAAGAATAACGAAGATGATAAAAAGAATCATGTATGGCGGGGGTGTCCGTAAAACGCAACGGGCATCCGCATCATAGGAACCAAAAAAATCCTGTCAAGAACGGGAAACAAAAAAATCTGCCATGCGGACCGCGCACTTCATTCCTCCAGCATTGCTTCCCGCCCTTCTTCCATGATAGGCTGGGGAATGCCTTCTATCCGCTTTTTGCTGCTTCCACTGCTTCTTTTCAACCTTTGCGTGGCCTCCATGCCGGAAACGCAGCCGCCTTTCAGCGGCCAGTCCATGGAACGTCTGGCTTCCCTGCTGGACATCCCCTCCACTTCCGGAGCGGAAGCCCCCCTCCAGCAATTCTGGCTCAAGCACGTGGCGCCCCTGGCGGACAGTTCCGGCACGGACGCGCATCAAAATGCCTGGGCTACGTTCCGCAGCCCGGACCCGGACGCACCGGAATTGCTGATAGACGCCCATGCCGACGAAGTGGGCGTTGTCATTGCAGGCATCACTCCGTCCGGCTTTCTGAAAGTAAGGCCCGTCGGCTTTCCGGACTTCCAGTCCATGCTTTCCTGCCCTTACCGTTTTGACGGGGAACACGGCCCCGTCACCGCCTTTGCCGGGGCGGTTCCCGGCTGGTGGCTGAACCGCGAGCCCCTTCCGGCAGGAGGGGAATACATCCTGTTTGACGCAGGGGCATCCAGCGCGGAGGAAGCACGGGAAATGGGCTTGAGCGTCGGCCGGCGCGGCGTTCCCTCCACCAAGCCGGAATTGCTGCACGGCACGCGCCTGATGGCCCACGGCCTGGACTGCCGCCTCAATTCCTTCATGCTGATGGAGCTGGCCTCCTTCCTGTCCCGGCACAAAAAAGACCTGAAATACCACGTCACGCTCCTTTCCTCCTCCCAGGAAGAAACAGGGCTGGCAGGAGCCACGGCGTATTGCGGCAGGAACCGTCCCAAACTAGCTATTGTTATTGACTGCACGCTGGATACCGTCCAGCTGGACGACCTGCCGCCCCGTGAAGAAAACGAGCGATTGAGCCGCCAGGCCATGGGGGAAGGCCCCGTCATTTTTACTCATGACAAAATTTTTTACCAGCCTATCACTGCCCAACTGCTCCAACTGGCGGAAGAACACGGGATTCCGTTCCAGAAGGACGCCGCTTTCCCGCCCGGCATGGCCAATTTCGTCCCCGTCAAGCTTTACGGCGGCCACGCCGCTTTTCTGGGCCCCCCCATCCGCTACATGCATTCTCCCCGGGAGCTGGCGGACCTGAAGGACGTGAAAGCCACGCTGGATCTGCTGGGCCGCTTTCTGTGCACGCCTCCTTCTGCTGAAGTGAAAACGGCGTCCGTGCAGAAAAAGGAACATCCCTGACGTCCCGCAGGAATGCCGTACGGCAAAAAAATCTTCTTACGGAAGGAACGGCAATAACGCAGGCGCGAATCCAGCCCGCGGTCCAGAAACATACCGCTGCAAAAACAAAACCGCCTTCCGGTTTCTTCCGCAGCCTGTTCTCCTTGGCTGCCTGATTTTTCCCGGCTCCTCCCTGAAACAGCAAAAAAACATCCGGAAGATCACGCGAACAGCCCTTCCCTTCTTACAGTCAACCCCCCCCCCTTAAACAATCAAACAGCCCCGCTCCCGGAACAAACCGGAAACGGGGCTGGAAGTTTAAAGGCTCAATGGAAAAACCGTTATTCCGTGATGCCGGCGGCTTCCGCTTCGGCTGCCTTGGCGTCGCGCAGAGCGGCGCGCACGGACATCTTCACACGGCCCTTGTCGTCGATGCCGATGCACTTGGCAGTCACCACGTCTCCCACGCTAACGACGTCTTCCGTCTTGGCGGTGCGGCCTTCGGCCAGCTCGGAGATGTGAATCAGGCCGTCCTTGCCGGGAAGCACTTCCATGAACGCGCCGAAGGTGGTCGTGGAAACAATCTTGCCGGTGTACAGTTCACCGATTTCAATGGTCTTGAACATGCGGGTGACCAGTTCCAGCGCACGGTCCAGGCCTTCCTGCTTGGAGGCGTAGATGTGCACGGTGCCGTCTTCCTCAATGTTGATGTCGGCGCCGGATTCAGCCTGGATGGCCTTGATGTTCTTGCCGCCGGGGCCAATCAGCTCGCCAATGCGGTCGGCGGGAATCTTGGTGGTCTCAATGCGGGGAGCATTCGGGCTCATCTGGGCCGGAGCCGCAATGGCGTCATTCATGACTTTCAGCACGTCCGTGCGTCCGGCCTTCGCCACGTGGATGGCTTCTTCCAGAATGGAGAGGGGGATGCCGGGCAGCTTGAGGTCCAGCTGGTAGCCCGTCACGCCTTCAGACGTGCCGCAAAGCTTGAAGTCCATGTCACCGTAGAAGTCTTCGGAACCGATGATGTCCAGAAGGGTCTTGTACGTGGTGATTTCATGCTGGTCATTCTGTTCCGTCACCAGGCCCACGGAAATGCCCGCCACGGGGCGCTTGAGGGGCACGCCGGCCGCCAGCAGGGACATCGTGCCCGCGCAGACGGAAGCCATGGAGGTGGAACCGTTGGATTCCATGATTTCAGAAGAAATGCGGATGGCGTACGGGAATTCCTGTTCACTCGGGACAACCGGAGCGATGGAACGTTCCGCCAGGGCGCCATGGCCGATTTCACGACGGTTCTGACCGCCGAAACGACCGGTATCGCCCACGGAGAAGGGCGGGAAGTTGTAGTGCAGGATGAAGCGCTTTTCATTCACGCTGCCCGTGTAGTTGTCCATGTACTGGCGTTCTTCCATCGGAGCGAGCGTCGCCAGGCAGAGGGACATGGTTTCACCGCGGGCAAACATCGCGGAGCCGTGCACCACGGAGGGCAGCACGTTGATTTCCGCGGTCAGGGGGCGCAGTTCCTTGAGGGCGCGGCCGTCGGCGCGCTTGTCCTTGTCCATGATGGAGATGCGGAAGGCCTTCTTCTGAATGTATTCAAAGACCTGTTCCACGTCAAAATCGGTAGCTTCCGGATGGCGTTCCTTGATGGCGGCTTCCACTTCGTCGCGCAGGGCTCCCACCTTCTTCTGGCGTTCCACCTTGGAGGCGGCATAGATGGCGTCTTCAATGCGGTCACCGGCGATTTCATAGCCGATTTCCAGCAGTTCCGGCTTGGCAAGGCAGAGTTCGTAGGAACGCTTTTCCTTGCCGCAGACGGCGCGGAGCTCTTCCTGCTTTTCGCAAAGAACCTTCACGTTTTCCTGAGCCAGGCGCAGGGCGGCGATGAAGTCTTCTTCCGGCAGTTCGTTGGCGGAACCTTCAATCATGATCACCTGGTCCTTCGTCCCGGCAAACACCAGGTCAAGCTGGCTGTTTTCACGCTGGGAATTGGTCGGGTTGATGATGAACTGGCCGTCAACGCGGCCCACGCGGACGGCGCCCACGGGTTCGGCAAAGGGGAGGTCGGAAACGACGCAGGCGGCGGAAGCGCCGTTGATGCTCAGAATGTCCGGTTCATTTTCACCGTCGGCGGAAAGCAGAAGGGTGATCACCTGCGTATCATAGAAGTAGCCCTTGGGGAACATCGGGCGCAGGGGGCGGTCCGTCATGCGGCACGTCAGGATTTCCTTTTCCGTGGGGCGGCCTTCACGCTTGAAGTAACCGCCGGGGAACATGCCCGCGGCAGCGGCCTTTTCCTTGTATTCCACGGACAGGGGGAAGAAGGTCTGGCCTTCCTTGACTTTGGTGGCGCTCACCACGGTCACGAGAACGACGGTATCGCCGCTGCGGACGACAACCGCGCCGTCTGCCAGACGGGCCATTTTTCCGGTTTCAATCGTGATGGGATTCGTACCAACGTTGCATTCAACTGAATGTATGCTCATTATATTTCTTGTCTTTCAGTCACCCGCAGCCTCATCAGCCCATTCAGACCGGCTCCGGGCGGGAAGCCTGAATGGCGTCAGGTACGGGCAGTGCCTCAGGAAGAGTGTTATCCGCAGCAGCCTTTTCCCAAAAATAAAGGGGAACACTGTCCGCGCGGCAGGGCGCACATCCCAGATGGATCAAACGCTCCGGCCCAGTCTTACCGGCTTGACAGCCTGTGAAAATCCGAAAATTTCTCAAGGCATGCCCGACAGAAACGCACCGGGAAACGAGTCCCCGAACGTCGGATGCCAGCATAAGCCCTGTCAAGGAGAATGCAAGCAAATAGTTTGATAGCCCCGCTGTTCCGTGCTTTTCCCCGCCACCTGCCGGGAATGGACATCCCCTCCCTTCCCTGCCGGAAAACTTCCTCCGGAGCAGATGGGGGCATCCCCGGCGGCAAGAACCGTTCCTCATGAGGAACCGGGGCGCCGCTGCCATCCGCCGCCGAGAGCCTTGCAGAATTTGACGACGGCATTCAGCCGCATCTGCGCGGCATCCGCCATGTCCAGCTCCCCGCTCAGCAGGCTCCTGTGCGTATCCAGGGCATCCATCAGCCCCACATACCCGGCCTCATACTGCCTGGACGCAATGTCCCAGCTGCGGCGCAGGCAGTTCACTTCATCAAGCGTGGCCTCGTAAACCTCCGCGCTTTTGCGGCGTTCCACCAGGGCATCCCTGATTTCCCGGAAAGCGTTCAGGACAGCCTGCTCATACGCGGCCTGGACGGCGGCGCATTTGGCGTCCACGGCGCGCACGACGGCTCGCTTCCTCCCCCCGTCAAACAGGGTCTGGAGAATGCCCGCTCCCAATTCATAATTTCTGGAAGACTGGTTCAGCAGTTCGTTCAACTGGGTGCTGACCTGCCCCAGCTGCCCCGTCAGCACCAGGGACGGGAACCTGTCCTTCCGCGCCGCCTCCCTTCCGTAAAAGGCGGCTTTCAGCCGGGATTCCAGCTCCCAGATATCCGGACGGCGTTCGATCATGTCACCAGGGAGCCGCGCCGGAATGACCGGAGGAGAAGCCAGCAGGGCGGCATTACCCCCGCCGGGCCTTCCGCCCTTCATCACCTGCCTGGGACTGTCCCCCACCAGCACGGACAGCACGCTTTCAGCACGGGACAGTTCGTTTTCCGACAGCCTGAGCTGGGCCAGCGTTTTGGAGCGCTCCGCCTGGACGCGGCGCAGGGCAAGCTCCGGGTACTGCCCCTGCACAAACCTTTTTTCATACATGGCGCAGGTCTGTTCATAAGAGGCATGGACGCGGCGGATGATAAGGCATTTTTCCTCCCACGTGCGCACATTGATGTAGGCGGAGGCCACTTCCGCCGTCAGCCGCAGATAAACCGCATCCCGAGCGGCGGCGGAAGCCAGCAGTTCCGCCCGGGCGACCTCCGTGCGCGCCCGCAACTTCCCCCACAGGTCCACTTCATAGGAGAGCACGCCGGACATGGACCACAAATCCCTCGCCCGGTCCGGCAGGTTGTTCATATAGCGTTCACCTTCGGACAGTTCCTCGCTGCTGGCTCCAGCTTCCAGTTCCGCCCGGGGCAGCATGGCGGATCCCGCCTGCGCCGCCAGGGCGGAGGCCTGGTCCACCAAGGCGGCCGCGCGGACAAGATCGCGGTTATGAGCCACGGCCTTTTCTTCCAGGCGGTCCAGCGCACGGTCATTGAAGATGCGCCACCACCCGGTCCCCACGGGAGAAGTCCGGGCCGTTCCCTCCGGCATTTCCATGACGGGCCTTTCAAATACGGCGGGACTGCCGCAGGAAGCCAGCAGTGCGGCCATGAGAAGAAGCATCAGACGTTTCATGAAGCGGCCTTCCTTTCCTGGCCGGATTTCAGGCAGAACAGGGCAAACAGCACACCTGCCGCCCCCACGATCACGGTGCAAAGATAAAAGGTATCCACGGAGAACACCTGGCTCTGGAGCGCCACGGCCTTTTGCAGCACCGCATCCACGGATGCATGGATTTCCCGCGCCGTGCCGCCGGTTTCCGCAAAGTGCCTCTGCCACATGTCAAGCGTATGCGCCGTTCCCGGGGAATCGTCCCTTACCTGTTCCGCCATGCTGAAGCGGAACCCCGTTTTCATATGGGCCAATACCGTGCTCACACTGCTGACGTACAGGGAAATAAAGATGTAGCGCACGGTGTTCAGCGTCCGGGAGGAAGCGGCGGCGGAACGCCCCTCCACCCCTCTCAGGGCAAGCGGCGTAGCCGTATTCAAACAGAAAGCATAACCGATTCCGAACAGCCCCAGGGGCCACGCCACGTCCAGCCAGGAGCAGCCCGCGTCCAGCCGGGACAGGAAGAAGGCGGAGGCGCCCAGCGCCAGCAGCCCCGCCATCATGCCCACCCGCAGGGCCAGCCTGCCCTTCTGCATCAGGGGGAGCACCAGCGCCGCGCCGCCGCAAAATCCGGCCACCAGAACCATGAACACATAGGCAATGCCCACCGGTTCATAGTTCATGACATTGCGCATGAACTGCACCGTCCCCACCCGCACCCAGCAAATGCAGAAGATGTTGCACAGGGACGCCAGCAGGCCGCACAGGAACCGCCAGTTGCCCAGCACGCGGACATCCAGCAGGGGGGTGCGGTGGGTCATGCAGGAAATGAAGGCCAAGGCAAAGGAACAAAATCCGCCGTACATCCAGGCCAGCACGCCGGGCGCCGTCCAGCCGTCCGTCTCCCCGTAAATAAGCACCATCAGCATGCACACGCATCCCATCCCCACCGCCAGGAAGGAAAACCAATCGAATTTCCCTCCCTTGGGAATCTTCTGGTCGGGAACGTACAGCGTCGTCAGCACGGCCAGGACGGCCGCGGCCGCACCCACGATGACGAACAGCCCCCGCCAGTGCCAGTACTGCACCAGCAGGCACCCCACTACCGGGCTGGCGCAGGAAGCCAGGCCAATGGAACAAAGTTTCACGCCCATCGCCACGCCGCGGCGCTCCGGCGGCAGGGCGGCATTCACCAGCCCCGTTCCGTACACCAGCGCCAGGCCGCCTCCGGCCCCCTGAAGGAAGCGGGCCGCAATCATGAGGAAGAAATGGTCCGCCGCCAGTCCCAGCAAGGTTCCGGCCAGCATGATCAGCAGGGCCGTGCGCAGGGACCTTCTCAGCCCGATGCGCGCCCACAGATACGCCGCCACGGTAAAGGAAAGGGCAGTTCCCAGCGGACACGCCGCACCCGACCAGGAAACATCCAGGGTGCCAACCACAAATGTGCCTGACAAATCCGGTGTGGCCGCCGTGATGCAGCCCATATTCAGAAACGTCAGCATCGTGCACGCGCAGGCCATCCCCGTCAGCAGGCGCCGTTTCCACGCCGGAAACATTGTTTGCATAACCGGACCGCTCATACTTTTTCCTTAAAAATCAATGGAAACCTTTCCCTGCATTCCCGGGCGGAATACTACGCCATCCTCCGGCTTCGGCAGGCTCACCTTGACGGGAAAGCGCTGCATGACCTTGGTGAAGTAACCGCTGACGTTCTCCGTGGAAATCAGGGAGAATGTCGCATAGGTGGCCGCCCCTATTTCATAAACCGTGCCGTGAAAAACCCTGCCGTCATAACCGTCCAGCGTGAACTGCACGTCCTGACCCTGCCGGATGCGCCCTATCTTGGTTTCCTCCACGCGGACGTTGAGCCAGACGTCCCCGCCGTCCACAATAGAAAATAGCTTCTGGCCGGAACTGACCATCTCCCCGCCGTTCACCAGCTTGCGGGCCACCACGCCGTCCACGGGGGATTTAACCACGCATTCCCCGCACAGCACTTCCAACTCCTCCAGTTCCGCCCGTGCGGCTTCCAGCTGGGCCTGGGCGGATCTTTTTTCCTCCTCGCGGTAACCTTCCAGCTTGAGGGCCAGATTCTCCTGCTCCGCCTTCTCCAGCGCCTGCGCCGCCAGGTAGGTGGCCCGTACGGCGTCCCGGTCCGCGGAGCTGATGCCTGCCTGCTCCCTCACCAGCTTTTCAACGCGCTCGTAATCACGCCGCGCATGTTCCAGGCTGGCGGAGGCCTGGGCCGTCCTGGCCCGCTGGGACTCGATTTCCTGAGGGCGGAAGCCGGCCAGCATCTCGTCATGCCTGGCCTGCATCAGCTTGACGCGGGAACGCGCGGCCATCAGGCGCGCCTGCATGGTGCGGCTGTCCAGATGGGCAAGCGTCTGCCCGCGGCGGACGGTTTCCCCTTCCTCCACATCCACGCTGGTGACGCGCTCCGCCAGCTTTGATCCCACGGAAACGATGCTCGCCTCCACGCGGCAGTCGTCCGTTTTCATGGTGCGGCTCTCCCGGAAATGCCAGACTCCCCAGCCGATGGCTCCCACGGCCGCCAGGGCCATGCTGCCCAGTGATATAGCCTTCAAATGCTTGCTCATGCGCCGCAGGATGTGCATTGCCGGGAAAATCCCTGAATGAACAGGCCAATGGTCAGCTTCATGGAGGCCACCTTGTCCTGCCATGCCTTGCTGTCGTCATTCAGGCAGTACATCAGCATGTAGCCGTGCAGGGTATTGACAAAGGCGCGCACCATGAGCCCCACATCCCCCTCCCTGACCTTTCCTTTTTCCTGCATGGCGCCCATGTAGTCACACAGGAAGGAATGAAGCTCCCGCGGGTCGCGCAAAAAATCATCTCCGTTCGTATCCACGGAGTCCAGCGCGCTCAAGTAGGCCCGGAAGGCGTTCCTTTTGGCCTTCGTCGCCTGGAAGTACAGGCGCGCAGCCAGTTTCAGGTCATGCGCCAGGTCCCACGTTTTCCTGTTCTCGAATTCCTTTTTCAGTTCGCTGGCATATTCCCGGTACCGGATGATTTCATCCAGCAGGGACTTTTTGGTGGCAAAGTAGCGGAAGACGGTCTTTTCACAAATACCGGCCTTTTTCCCTACTTCCTGAACGCTGACGCGGTGGAACCCTTTTTCACTCATCAGTTCAATGGCCGCCTCCACGATTTTTCTCAGCGTGTTCTGCTGGACCCGTGTCATTTGTTCCATAGATGTCTGTCAGGCTAACAGACATTTTTTAAAGGTCAAGGCCTCTTCCGGAACAAAAATACGGGGAACCGCCCTTCCCCCCGCGGCAAAAAAACGACCGCTGCGGAAAACCGCAACGGCCGAATCAAACGGGAATATGCTCCGCCGTTTAGCGGCGAAGGCCAAGACGCTGAATCAGGCTCTGATACTGGGCCAGATCTTCACGCTTGACGTAATCAAGAAGCTTGCGGCGCAGAGCCACCATCTTCAACAACCCGCGGCGGGAAGAAACATCGTGCTTGTTCGTGCTCAGGTGGTCGGTCAGGTGGGCGATGCGCTGGGTCAGGTGGGCGATCTGGTAGCTGGAGCTACCGGAATCCTTTTCATGCATCTTGAATTCCTGCAAATTGATTTCGTTACTCATAAGTGTTTTCTTTGAATGTATTTAGCTCGTGGCAGCGGCTAATCGACACTGTGAGGGCGCCAACTATGCACCATCCGTCCCCAAAAGCAATTCAAATTTCATCATGCAGGAGAATTTGCCTCCGTTCCTGCGGTAGCGGCCTCCCCACCATTTTCCACCGCACCCCAGGCCTCGCGGTCCTTTTCCGTAATGGGCCGCATCACGCGGCAGGGGTTTCCCACAGCCACCACGTTGGCGGGAATGTCCTTCGTCACCACGCTTCCCGCGCCTATCACGGAATTGCGCCCGATGCGCACGCCCGGGCCAATGGCCGTATGGCCGCCTATCCACACCCCGTCCTCAATGGTGACGGGAAGCGCAAATTCCAGACCGTCCCGCCTCAGCCCCGGGTCCACGGGGTGCGTGGCGGTGTAAATCCCCACATTGGGGCCTATCAGCACATCACTGCCGATCGTGACGGCGGCACAGTCCAGCACCACCAGGTTGAAGTTGGCATATACGCGATCCCCCAGCCGGATATTCGTTCCATAGTCACACCGCAGCGGAGGTTCCAGATAGCAGTTTTCCCCCATGCCGCCGAAGAGCTCCCGCGCCAATTCCCGGCGCAGTTCTTCCTCCTCCGGGGCGGACTGGTTGTAACGGAAGACGAGCTTGCGCGCCCGAAGGCGCCTGGCTGTCAATTCGGAATCCTGGGCATGGTACAAACGCCCGGCCAGCATGTTATTCCAGTCCTTCGAGTCCATGGGATGAAGAGGGGGTCACGGCGTCCGCGCCGGAAGAAGGCAGCGGCGCGTTTTCCTGTTCTCCAACAGGCGGCATGGCAGCGGCATCCTTCTCTACGGACGCCTCTGACTTTACAAGCTCCTTCTTCCCGGAGGAAGCTGAATTTGCGCCAGCCCGCTGGGCGGACGGCTTATGCACCGTTCTGAAAATACCGGACGGCTTTTTCTGAAGCTCGTGAATATTCCAATCCCCGTCTCTGACAATCACGCGGGTTCCCACGGGAGCCACTTCAAACAGGTTCTTCGCCACCAGATGGGGGATGCGGATGCACCCGTGGGAGGACGGGCGGCCGGGCAGGTACCCCTCATGAATGCCTACAGCCCCGTTCACCCTCATGAAATAGGGCATCTTGGCCGGTTCAAACCTTTCTCCGGGCCGTGCGGCATCCTTCCGTATATCCCCGTCCCGCAGCTCCCCGGCGGCATTGATGAACGCGCCGTAATAGGAATGGTGGTCCGCATCCTTGGAGGCGATGCGGAAATAGCCGGAGGGCGTCATGCCGGAACTCCTTCCGGAACTGATGGGCGCATACGCGATGCGGTGCGTCCCGCGGTACACGTACATCATCTGCTTCTTCTTGTCCACCACGACCAGGAGCTTTCCGGGCAGGGACGGATCGTCCTCCCATTTGAGCAGGTGTCCCGGAATGGTTCCGCTTTCCTCAAAATACCCGGTCATTTCCTCCACCGGAACATTGGAAGAGGAAGAAGGGGAAGAGCCCCCACCCGTGGTGCCGCAGGAGGAAAACAGGAACGGAACGCACAGGCAGGGAACCAGCAGATGGAAAAGGGGTAACTTCATCTCGGGGAGTCGCATCACTGCGTTAGACAACGGAAAGCCGGAAAAAGGAACCGCTTTTTGACAAAACTGTCAACCATCAATCAAAAAAATCTCTTCCCGGCCCCGTTTTCCTTCCATCACCACATCCGTGCGCGCCTGCCGCGGCCCCGGTCATTCCCGGGCCCGTGGAGCAGTCCATGGGACCACGCCTCTGCAAATGTGCGCGCGGCATCCGCCGTATGGGAATGTCCGTCATGCACGGGGCTCTCCACCACGGAACCGCCCGCACCCGGCGGCCTGGACCTGTACAATTCCAGATGTTCCACGCCGCCGGGCTCTTCCTCTCCGCGCACGCCGCGCACCCTTTCCTGGGTGCGGGCATGGAAGAAGCTGCGCTCCAGCAGTTCCCGCAGCGTATTGATGCCGCGCCAGACGTCCGTGGTCCTGGGAACGACGCGCACGTTCGCCAATCCCAGACGTGACATGTTCTCCACGTAGGAAATGCCGTGGGCATCCCTCCGCGCGGCGTCGTGGGGCAGCAGATGGGCCGTTACCGCCACGCCGTGCGCCTTCTCCCATTCCTTCATTTTTTCCACATAATGGGCCAGGGGCTGCTGGTTGGCGGCGTAATGGTCCAGCCAGTGGAAGCTGTCCCCCATCACCTGCACAAGCCAGATGGCCGTATGATCGCTCAACCCCAGGTCCCACGCCGTGAAGGTGGGGGCGTCCGGGTCCGCCGCAAACTCCGTCCCCACGCGCCCGCGTTCCCGCAGGGCCATGATGCGGCTGCCGTAAATGCTCCCCTCCTCCCCGGTGGAGAAAGCTTCCTGCGGCGTTCCCGGGTACTCCTGCTTCATGGCCGCCCCCATCACGCGGGCCATCCTGGCGTACCACCTTTTCTGGCCCGCATCCAGCGCCACCCCGGTTTCCCGTTCCAGGGAAAGGAAGTACTCGTCCAGTTCCCGGCTCCATCTGCCGCGCCCCGGCAACGTGTACTCCTCCTGGTCAAACCAGCTAAAGAAGAAGAACCGGAAATCCAGGGGAGAAAGCTCGCTCTTGCCCATGTTCTCCATGGCCTGGCGCGTCAGTTCGTAATTCACGCCGTACCGGCCGCCCTCATGGGTGCTCTCCTTCAGGATAAAGCCGCCGGGGGGCACCGTATTGATCGCCCCCGTGCGGATTTCCCTGGCACGCCACGGGGCGTGCACGGAAACATGCGCCAGCTCGGAAACGTGCAGGAACTGCATGGTGCCCCCGCGCAGGTTCGTCCCCACGCGCACGTCGCTCCCGTTGGCGAAAGCCAGGCGGTTGCGCGCAGACGTGCAGGGCCGCCATTCCCCCTTCTTCTCCACGCCGGACAGGCTCTTGATTCTCTCTCCCAGCCGGGCCAGGGCCACATCCATCGCGGAAGGGTCGGGCGGCACGTAATCCAGATGGTCCCAGGCGAAACGCAGCTTGGCAAGCTTCTGCTGGGCGTCCGGCAGGCTCTTATCAATAATGCCGCAATGGAAATTGGACCGGAACAGGCTCATGTCCAGCATCAGCATGGCCACATACGTGGAAATGCCCAGTTGGCGCGCCTTCAGGATGTCGTTCCTGTACCACAGCCGCTCATGCAGCCGCCGCTGCGCCCTGTTCAGGGAGAAGCGCTGGAGCTGCCCGGCCTTGTTTTCTATCCAGTACAGGTGCTCCAGCCTCCAGAGCTGGCTGGACAGGACAGACTGCCAAGGCTGGCTCCAGGATTCCGTCAGATGATTAGAAGTTTCCATGTTCCTCCACTAGTTCTTTCAGCAGGACTCCCTCCCTGGTCATTCCCTTCAGGGCCTCCGTCCCCTTGTCCAGGGGCAGGCGGTAGGCCAGGGGATCGTTCAGCACGTGGGAGACGAAGCGCAGAGCCTGAACCATCACGGGATCAAGCAGGTCAAGCTCCCCCCTCAGATAGCCTGAGCGTACCCCCAGCTCTTCATACAGCCTGACGACGTCTTCCATGAAGCACCCAACGGCCTGCTCCCTGTTCCACCACCAGCGTTCCTGCGCATCCGCATCCCCCAGCGTTTCCAGAATCCGGCCCAGGGACCGGGCGCGGCTCTCCCGAGCGGTTTCCAGAGAAGGCTCCTCTCCCGCGCCTGTGAAGCGCTCCAGCGGAATATAGGAATCCCGCTCGGACGCCGCAGGCAGACCCCGGCTGTCCAGGTAAACGCCGTTCCACGCATGCACCACATACGGAGCGCGCGCCTGCCGTACGGGGCTTTCCGGAATGCCCGGCATCAGGCGAACGGTATGCCCCGGATCGTCCGGGTCACGGTAAATCACGCAGTTGGCGTACATCGCGCGCGCCTCCTCCGGATCAGGCAGGAAGGGGAGCATGCCCCCTCTCATTTCCTCCTGCCTGCGGTCCAGAACATCAATCAGGGAGGCGGCTTCATCCAGGGGAAGTTCCCGGCTCCAGGCCGTTGCCACCCCTTCGGGGGCCGTCCAGGAATCAATCCGGTAGGTTCTTCCTTGCCAGATGACGCCGGACTCCGCGGCTTCCGGCCGGGCTGCAAAATCCCGCCTCACCACGTCCAGCGTTTCCACCGCACGGATTACCTCCGGACGGCTGCGCCATGCGGCAGGGGCAGGAACGCCGCTCCTGACGGAAAAATCCTCCTCCATATACAGGGGGGCCTCCAGAACAGGTTCCGGCAGGAGTTCTCCCATGGCTTCCAGAGAAACATCCTTCGCGCGCAGGGTTCCCTTCCCGGCCTTGAACGGCCGCTTCACCAAATGCAGGTACAGGCCGGGATGCTCCGGGTCCGGACGCCATGCATTCAACTGGGGAAACTCCTGAAGCGCCCGTGCCAGTTCCGTCATGCGGTGTTCCGCCAGCCGTTCCATCCTGCGGACGGACCCGCCCTCATATCCGTCCAGCGCGGCCAGAGAACGCAGCAGGTCCTCCCTCACGTGGTCCGGCGCGGTGGACAGCAGCCTGCCGGTCATCAGGCTATGGGCGTACCTTTCCATCATGGGAAGGCGCACCTCCTCACCGCCTGCGTCCCAGGCGCGTTCAGCCCGTATCCGGTCATTCATTCCCACCGTTTCACGGAGCATGCCCATGAATTCGGCGGTTTCCGGCCCCTCCTTCAGCGTTTTCTTCAGCAGCCCGGCGCGGCGCACCAATTCCTCCAGAGGTTCCAGGGCCTTGTCCGGGCTTGCGGCCCCGTAGCGCGCCCAGGAAGCTACCGTCTCCGGCACGGCGTCATGGTCCAGATGGGCAAAAAAATACTCCTTGGAGAGCTGGGAAAGCTCTTCAATCAATTCCGTTTCTCCGGGAAGCGCCCTGCGGCGCGGCACGCGGCCCAGACGTTTCAGCATCTCCCACGCGTCCTCCGGGGAAAGCTGGTCCGTGCGCATCAGCCGGTCCCATACGACCTCCGCCTTGTCCTCAATCAAGGCCAGGGGATTCTCCGTATTATGGAGCCGCAGCCGGTGCATCACCAGTCCCTTGGCCGAGGGAACGGGCTGATTGTCCGCATCCACTCCCAGCCGCTGCACGTCCCCCACGTACTTGCCGTGGATATCCATGCGTTCCCGCAGGGCGTCATGGCTCATCAGCGTTTCAGCGGCCACGCGGCCCCTGCCCGTCACCTCCAGACGGTCCCCTGAACCCACGGCGCCCCGCACGCCGTAACCGGCCTTCAGCATATCCGCCACCGCCATGGCCGTCAGGCTGTCATACAGGCAGGAAAGCCTTTCCCCCTGCACGTTTTCCAGTCCTGCGGTCAGCCGCAGATAATTGGTATCCCATTCCGGATGCCCGCTGCGGGCGTGCCATTCCCAGCTCCGGATCAAATCCCTCTTGGCCGTGCAGGCGGGGGAAAACATCATGGAGACATTGGCCATCAGGTCCGTTCCCGCCGCCTCCTGCGAAGGATGCCAGGCCGACCACCTGCCATTGGGATATTTTACCCGCCACAGCCTTTCCCCGCCTCCGCTCCCACGCGAGGACTGGAACAGGCGCGGAGTCAGGCGGGAAAGATTTTCCACCGCTTTCTGCGTACCCGGATAAACGCGCGGAACCGCCCGCTCCGGACCGGCATGCAGCCGCGGCGCATCCAGCACGGTGGCATAACGGGCCACGTGTTCCGGTTCCACTTCCAGAAAACGGGACAGCAGCCGCCCGTAACTCTCCACCGGCGTGTAGCCGCGCCCTACATGCACGTCAAACTCCTTCATATTGGGAAGCACCTGGTACAAGCTGTTCACATCCGCCTGGGTTCCCCATACCATGCGGTTCATCTCCCGCAGCTCCGGGCTTACCCGGTGGCGTTCCCGGTCCCCCAGGGAAGCCATCATGCCGCTCATCCTGGACAGGGCGGCGGCCAGGCCGTCCGGACCGGAAGCCCCGGCCAGCAAATCCGGAGCGTTCAGCAGGGAGCTCCCTTCCTCCAGCCAGCGGCGCGCCCTGGCACAGGAACCCTCATCACGGCAAAACGACTCCCACAGGCGAAGGGCCACATGCCCGGACACCTCCTCATGGGAAGCGCCGTGCACCCGTTCCATCACTCCCTCGTAAACATTGGCGCGCGTCCGGCGCTCCATTTCCACGGTGACGGCGTCCCAGTCCCTGCCGGAAAAACCGCTACGCCCCGCTTCCTCCGGATAAGCCAGCAGCAGCATCCTGTACGGGCGGTAGGCGCGCTTCTTCAGCCTGTCTTCCACAAACGCGCGGCGCAGGGCGTCCGCCTGCACGTCGTAATCCGCCGCATTCCTCAAACGCCACGGAATTTCCCTCCCGTTCCTGTTCCTGGCCAGCCCCAGGTCTTCCTCTTCCATACGGCACAGGGCTTCATACCAGGAGGAAAGGGCCTCTTCTACCGAACTCCGGCCCCGGGTTCTCTTCATCTCCATGCCGGGGGCCGGCTCCGCCTCATAAACGCGGCGGCCGTCCGCCGCGGCGGACTCTCCCACGCGGGGCAGCCCGGCCCGCAACAGCCACTTGGTCCTGGCCGCCGCATGGTCCGGATGGGGAAAAAGTTTTTTCAACACTGCTTCCGACTCCGGAAAATCCCTCATCTTCCAGGGCTTCGTGCGCACGGGAGAAGGCAGTTCCAGAAAATCCCTCACGTCCTGTTCCGTCCTTAAAAAAGGCTCCCCGGCTTCATCCAGCGCGCGGGACCATTCCAGCGCCTTTCTGGAAATGTACAGGGATCCCCACAGGGGAGAATCACGCAGGGACTTCTGCAGCAGCTCCCCGGCACGGCGCATGTCCTTCTCCCGCAGGATGCGGGTTACCGCTTCATCCGGAATGCCAAACACCTTCAGAGGTTCTCCGTCCCCCAGCAAGGTTCCGGCATGGCGGAAATGGTGCAGGGAAGCCTTTCCCGCGCCGATCAGCAGGAACGGCATCATCATGGCCGCCTCCCTCAACTGGTCGTCCACGGACATCTGCCGCTCCTTCCATCCCTCCCAGTCCACGCCGGACACCCTGTCCGTCAACGCTCCCACGCCTTCCTGGGCCACCATGGGCGTCAGCTCCATCAGCTTGTTCTCCGCCGCCATCTTCACGGCATCCGCCGCCATGGCTCCCGTTCCGGAAAGAACCGCTCCCACATTCCCGGAAGCGGACCTCATGGCCCGGAACGCGCGCATCCCCTGCCCCAGCATCCGCTGGCCCAGCTTCGTCATCCCGAAGGAAAGCAGGGTGTTCATCCCCCCGGACACGACCGCGCCACCCATCTGGGCATCAAACACGCCGTCCGGATTCATGCGCCGGGCATCCGCCATGTGGCGGCCCGTCTCCCCGGCCATCAGCAGTCCCAGCCCGGCCGGGCCGCTGAACGCCAGCGCCGTGGATGCGCCCTGCTGGGCCATGTCCACCAGCATCTCCCGGAACCAGGGGGCATCCTTTCCTCCGCGCAGGGGAGCAAACTCCATCCTGGCAAAATTCCGCAGTTCCTCAAAACTCCGGGAATACCTGTCCAACGCCTCCTTCTCCCGGCCTTCCGGGAGGGCCCAGGCCGCACCGTTCACGGCCAGATGAGCCACATTTTCCGCTGCTTCCGCTGCTCCGCGTTTCAGCGCGCCCCCCAGGGCATCCCGGAAAGCGGGCCGGGAACGCAGGTAGGGGGCCATCATGCGGAACACCTTCCGCCGGTCCCCGTCCTCCAGGGACGCCAGGCAATCCACGGCGCGAATGACGTCCGGAACTCCGGCAACCGCCTTCCGGTTCACCTGCACAGCGGAAAAACCTTCCGGCGCCGGGGCCTCACTGGCTACCAGCCCTTCCAGCCCCCTGCGGATAATTCCGGCGGCGTCCGCCAGACGGTTCCTGTCATCCAGGGCGTCGGACACGGCCCTGCTCTTCAACTGGTCCGCCACGGCCTGCATCTCCTCCGGCCACGCGGAAACAGCCTCTTTCCTCCGTTCGTCCGGAGCCGTTCCACTCCCGGCCAGCGTGCGGTCATACTCCTCCTGGTACAATTCAAACAAGGTCTCCCGCTGGGAAAGGCGCACCTGGTTGTGCATGGAGACGGCCACAAACAATTCGTCATCAGATTTGCCGGACGCTCCATACTGCCGCGCCACCTCTTCCCGGATACTCTTCCAGTCCCTCCGGATGCGTTCGCGGGGGATTTCCCCCGAATCCGCCACCCATGACTGCATCACGCACGCGGCAATCCTTTCCCGGTCAGCCGTTCCCGCCGGATACATCGCTTCCGCCTTCTGCCTGACCTCCCGGGGAATGGTCATCACATCTCCCGTCAGCACGCTGTTCCAGTACTCTTCCTTCGCCGCCGCCCCCTGCTCCGGGAATTCTCCCGCGCCGGAAGGGACTGCGGATACCGCGTTCTCCTCCTGCAACCGGTTTTCCTCCATCGTTGCGGAGGCCTTTTCCGGCACGCCTTCTTCTACCAAAAATGTCCCGTCCTGTTCCTGGTTCCTCTCATCTTCCATCATCACTTGCCTTCCTTTCCGTTATTCATATTCATATCCATAAAACCTACCCAGCCTGCATCCTGGAGGCGGTTTTCCTTCTCAAAAACTTTCTCCATCTCCTCCGCCGGCTGTTCCGGAGACCTCTGCACGGCCTCCGCCAACTCCATCTGGACGCGTTTCCATTCCTCCACCGCACGGGCGTCCTCCGGCGGTCCCCAGGCTCCGTTCCGGAACATGGAGGACAGGCGGCGGGAAGCCGCGCGGCGCAGCTCCAGGGGAACATTCATCATCACCTCCCGCCGCCGGAGGAGTCTTTCCACCTGCGCCGCAGGCAGGCCGGAAGTAGCCACTTCAATCATGGCGTCCGCATCCCCCTCTCCTCCGCAATCCTCATCAATCAGGGAGGCCATGCGGCACAGCAGCATGTCGTCTCCCGGAATACTGACGCCGGAAAACTCCGCCGCCTGCCTCCGGTCCCTGGAAGCCGTATAACGCCTCAACTGCTCGGAACTGATCAAGCCGTGCTTCTCCGCATTCGCCAGCCCGTCATCCCGCAGCAGGCCGCCGCCGGATACGGTAGCCGCCACAGCATCCGCATAACGCCGCTTCAGCTCTCCATATGCCGCAGAAGCCTCTTGCGCCACTCTTCTTTCCTCCGGGGTCTGAGGCATTTCCCGCTCCCGGGAAACGAGGCGCACTGCCGCGGCCGGATCACGGCGAACCTCCTCCACCGCCCGGTTCAGCGCCACACGGGCACGAGCTTCCTCCGCCATGCGGGAGGCTTCATCTCCGGTCACAAACACGCCGCGGCCTTCTTCAATCCTGCGTTCGGCCAGGGAATCCTCCCCCTGCTCTACGGCGGACTCCACCCCTCCGGCCCAGGACCGCCGAGCCTCCTCCAACTGGCCCAGCCGGGACATCTTCTGCAAATAAATGCTTCCGGCAGTCTCCAGGTTCTCCCTCGCCAGCTCCACGCGCTCCCTCACCGGGGCGGACATCCGGCCCGGCAGGTAGGCGGGAAGCCGTTCCGCCAAAGCCTTCTTCCACTTCTCCTGAAGGCGGTCCGGCTCCCCGCCGGCCTCCAGCTCCCGCATCACGTCCTGTTCAAAGCGGTACAGGCCGTCGCGGGCCTGCGCCCACTGCCCGGCATCCCTCACCTCCTGCATCTCCTTCAGCGCGGCACCCGCCGTTCCTGCCAAATCCATCGCGCCCGCAGCCAGGTTCCGCACTCCGGCGGCCTGCGCTTCAAACGCGTTCAACGGAATCACGCCGGACAAATCCGGAGCCACATGCAGCATTCCAAAATCCTGTATTCGTATAGCCATCTTTTTATGGCCTCCAAGCTAGGGAGCGGACGGAACGCACGGCATCCATTCCAAACCGTCACCGCACGGTACTTGCCGCTTGCCAAAACCGGACCGTTCCAACACAATCGGCCCCATGCCCCGCATCCGTTTCACCACCGCGTACGATGGACGCCCCTACCTGGGCTGGCAGAGCCAGCCGGGAGGCCGCACCGTACAGGACGCCCTGGAACGCGCCTTTTCCGCCCTCTTCGGCTCCGCCGTCCGCATCCACGGCTCCGGCAGGACGGATGCCGGCGTGCATGCGCTGGGCCAGGTCTTCCATGTGGATGCGCCGGACACCCACCGCATTCCTGCGGACAAATGGCCCACCGCCCTCAATACCCGCCTGCCCCGGACCATACGGATCACCCATGCGGAATACGTTCCCCCAGGCTTTCACGCCCGGTTCAGCGCGGCGGGAAAAACCTACCGCTACTGTATCTCCCGTGCGCCTGTCCTCAGCCCTTTTGACGCCGGGCTGGCCTGGCACCGTCCACTGGCCTGGAGCACGGACATTCTGGAGCAAGCCGTCCGGCTCTTTCTGGGAACGCATGACTTTACGGCCTTTGCGGCCCTGCGCGGCAATGAACCGCGCCCCATCCCGGCGGACTACTTCCTCCGCACCATCACGCAGGCGCAGGTGGTGCAGGAGGGGGAACGTGTCTTCATCACCCTCACCGGAACGGGCTTTCTCTATAAAATGGTGCGCCTCATGGCAGGAGCCGCTCATGAAGCCGCGCGGGGAAAAATCACGCTGGACGAACTGGCGCGCCTCATTAACTACCCACGCCCGGATGATAAAAGCCCGTTCTGCGCCCCGCCGGACGGGCTCACGCTGATGCAGGTCCACTACGCGGAGGAAGCCCCCGGAAACAAGCAGGAATGAGGTAAAAACAGGCTGCTTCCCCCCCTAGCTGCGCGCCGCGCCGTACAGGCCTTCCCGCCTGATCAGGCTCTCCACCTCCGGATTCAAATGAGGCACGGGGCATACGCCCGTACGCAGATCATGCCGCACACGGGTGGAAGAAGCGGGCTCATCCCCCTCAATGAAAACGGCGCGCACCCCTTCCCTGGGCGCCGGTTCACCGCCGCGGTGGTACACGATGAACGTCACCAGCCCGGCCAGGTGCTCCCAGCGGCCCCACTGTTCCAGGGAATCCCACTGGTCCTTGCCCATCAGCCAGAACAGCTCCGCGCCGGGATAACGGTCCGCTACGCACTCCGCCACTCTCCAAGACCACGAAGGCGGCGGAAGATTCAAATCCGTCCGGTCAAGCACGGCCCAATCCAGTCCCCGAAGCGCCAGATCAATCATCCGGCAACGCTGGTCATCCGTCACGGCGGGGGCCTGCTCCTTCAGCGGAGACAGGGAGCACGGCATGAACAGCACACGGTCCAGCCCGCAGTACTCACGCGCATGCGCAGCCACACGAACGTGCCCTTCATGCACGGGATCAAACGAACCGCCGAAAATGCACAGCTTCACCGTCCGTCATCCGTCAAAAAATCAAAGTCCTTCCGTGCCCTTGTAAGGCAGGAACCCGCCGATGGGCACGCGCACCATCCTCTTTTCCAGAGGCAGGCGGCGGAAGCGGGTGATGAAATCCGTCAGGCGGCCGTAATTGCGCTCCGTCTTGGGAATACCCTGCTGGCCGCAATTCACGTCCGGATTGTAATGCAGTTCAATATGAAGGTGGGCCGGATACATGCCGCGGTTCGTGCCGATGGTGCCCACCTGGGTGCCGCGGAGCACCAACTGCCCCAGCACGACGTTAATATCATTCAAATGGGCGTAAAGCGTCTGGCAGCAAAGAACCTTTCCGGACTTGGGCTCGCGGAAGGCATGGCGGACAATCACCACCTTTCCCCACGCGCCGCGGGCGTCCGCCGCGTAAGTCACCACGCCGTGGCCCACGGAATAAACGGGATCGCCCAGATCGGAATTGCCCCCGCTGTTGCCGTTCCAGTCCTCGCCCATGTGGCGGGGGCTTTTCACGCGCAGGCCGCGGGACCGGTAATAGCCGTTGCCGTCAGGCTTGCCTACCGGAAAATCAAAACCGTCGCAAAGAGGGACGAGCGCGAACTTGCTGTCCCGCCGGGCCATGTAAACGGGAGCGCTCTCGCTGATAAACGCGGAACCGGTCAGAAGAACCAGCGCCAGCAGTAAAAAACGGAAATAGGACATGGGAACAAAAGTCCTCTGTATGCTAAACGGACCCCGGTCCCGTATCAAGCGGAATTCCCCGCATGTCGAAGTTAGAGCCTGCTAACCCCCTTCGTTCCCCTTCCACCCTCCCTTTCAACTTGACAGCCAAGCCCCCGTATGAAAGAAGGGTGGAACATTCCCCGTATTTTTCAACACACGTTTTTTCTGCATGAACAAGCTTGCCTCCCTCTTCCTCGGAACGGTTCTCTCTTCTTCAATGCTGCCCGGCTGGGCCGCAGACCCTCCCAAGCCCTACGGGGCGGTGCCAACCCCCTCCCAGGTCAACTGGCAGCGCATGGAATTCTACGGCTTCATCCACTTTGGCCTGAATACCTTCACGGGCAGGGAATGGGGCTATGGCGACGAAAATCCGAAAATCTTCAACCCTACGGACTTCAATGCCTCCGACATCGTTTCCACCTTCAAGAAGGGCGGCATGAAAGGAATGATCTATACGGCCAAGCACCACGACGGCTTCTGCGCGTGGCCCACCAAGTCCACGGACCACAACATCACCAAAAGCCCGTGGAAAAACGGCAAGGGAGACGTGGTCAAGGAATTCGCCCTGGCCTGCAAAAAGCACGGCATTAAATTCGGCACCTACCTCAGTCCCTGGGACCGCAACAATGCGGACTACGGCAAGGAAGGCTATCTGGACGTTTACTACAAGCAAATCCGCGAACTGCTGACCAACTACGGCCCCGTCTTTGAAATCTGGTTTGACGGCGCCAACGGGGGGGACGGCTACTACGGAGGGGCCAAGGAAAAGCGCAACATCGGCGACGCGGAAAAGTACTACAACTTTGAAAAAATCGTGGAGATGATCCGCAAAATCCAGCCCAACTGCATCATCTGGGGCGCGGGCCACTACGGAGACGCCCGCTGGGGCGGCTCTGAAAAGGGCCACGTCAACTACCCCCATTGGAGCACCGTGGGGCTGAACGGCGGAGGCGGAGGAACCGGCAAGCGCGGCGGAGAACGCTGGGTGCCGGCGGAAGGGGACACCACCATCAACCATTCCGGCTGGTTCTGGCACCAGGGGCAGGCTTCCCGCGTCAAATCCCCGGAAGAACTCATGCAGGTATGGTTTGACTCCGTGGGACGCGGAGCCAACCTCATCCTCAACGTGGCGGCGGACAAAACCGGCAAACTGGACCCTGCGGACGTCAAATCCCTGATGGAATTCAAGGAACTGCGCGACAAGCTGTATGCCAGGGACTATGCCCTGGGCGCCACCGTCACGGCCACCCAGACGCGCGGCAATGACAAAAAATTCGCCCCCTCCAACATGACGGACGGCAACATGGAAACCTACTGGGCCGTGGAGGACGACAACCTGACGCCCACCGCCTTCATTACGCTGCCCAAACCCGCCACCTTCGACGTCATCCGGCTGCGCGAACAGATCCGCCTGGGCCAGCGTGTGGACTCCTTCAACATTGACGCCTTCATCAACGGCAAATGGGTCTGCATCGACAATGAAGGAAAGACCATCGGCAACCAGGTCATGCGGCGTTTGAACCGCCCCATCACCGCCCAGAAGCTGCGCCTGCGCATCACGGGCAGCCAGGCCACGCCCTGCATCTCTGAATTCTCCCTCTTCCGCCAGCCGGCAGGCGCCGTGCGGCCCTCCATCTTCCGCCGCGGAGACAACCTCATCATCCTTGCGGACGGCAAGAACAAAATCCTGTACACGACGGACGGCAGCGAACCCAAGGAAGGCTCCCCCGTCTATAGACAGGGCGCCAAATTTGCGGAAAGCGGCACTGTCAAGGCTCGCTGCCAATTCTCCAACGGCAAGCTGGGTCCCGTCAGCCAGGCCAAATTCGGCATCAGCAAAACCGGGTGGAAGGTGAAAAACGCCACTTCCGGAAACGCTGCGGCGGCCATTGACGACAATCCGGAAACCTCCTGGTTCGCCAAGGCTGAGGCGCCCCAATCCTTTGTGGTGGATATGGGCAAACCCTACCAGGTCTCCAGCTTCTCCTACCTGCCCAGGCAGGATGGAAAAACCTCCGGAATGACGGACAAATACCAGTTTGAAGTGAGCCCGGACGGAAAAACCTGGACGAAGGCGGCGGAAGGGGAATTCTCCAACCTCCGCGCCAATCCCATCGAGCAATCCGTCAACCTCAAGAACGTCAAGGAACCCGTACGCTACTTCCGCTTCACCGGCACGAACTCGCTGGACGGCAACAGTGCTTCCGCTGCGGAAATCAACGTCTTCGGCACGCCCGCAGGCAAATAAAATCCATTCACTTAGCTGCATGAAGGCGTTCCGGCTTTTTCAGGCCGGAACGCCTTTCTCATGACACGGCCTGTTTGCAAACCATGTTCCGGCGTGGAAAAGAAAAGCCATTCCTTCCCGGCTGGAAAACCGGAATGGAGAACGGGACCGGAGTTCAACTCCGCTTGCGCCGCATCAGCAGGCAGGCGATGCCGAACATGCCCAGCATGGCGGAAGACGGTTCCGGAACGGCCTCCGCCTTCAGAGACGCCGGCAAACGCAGCGTCTTGGGATCGGGAGAAGACGTCGGCACCGTATTTTCAGTAAGCAGGGAATCCAGAGAAAGCTCTTCCTTCCCGGAATCAGCCACAGCCTCATCTCCGGCCGCCTCTGTCCCTCCGTCGGGCTTCCTGTCCGGAGAAACAGGCGTCTCCTTGTCGTCTGACGGCTTGGAGCTGGCCTCATTATCCGGAAGACTTGGTTTAAGCTGGTTGGCGGCAAACCCGTTTCCCCTGCCGGGAGGCCCTCCGTAAAATCCTCCGCCGCCGCCATGGGAAACCATCGCGCCGGACAAGGGGCCGTACACGGCCTCCCGCACCAGGACTTCCTCACAATGGGGCATATAGGATCTTCCATAGGAAAACATGGCTACCACTTCCCGTTCCAGCTTCCAGGATACGTCTTCATCCAGCTCTTCCCGGGCCTTTACCTGCACGGGAAGAGCCATCCCAAGGGCCTGGAGCTGGTTTCTCTCCAACACGGAAAAAGCCTGCACTACATTCCCGCGGGAGGAAACAAAACGGTACACGGTATAATAACCGGAAGGAAAAGAGGGGGAGGAAATAGTCAGGGCTCCGCCTTCATTGATCTCCTTGACCATAGCGGGAGACAAGGACATGACGCCCTTCATTTGAACCACCTTCTCCTCACCAGGGGCGGCGGCTCCGGAGGGTGAACCGGAAGGCAGGGCGGCGCATGCCAGTGGCGCCGCTAAGGATAACAGGGCAATCACAATCTTGGTCATGATAAGTGTATTGAAACCATGACCACTCCGTAGCGCACAACGGATGACCCATAAATGACAATAGCTCACGGGCCGCGCCTTTCCGCTGCCCCATCATGCGGCTATCCGGCGGCAGATATAAAAAATAGCTAATCAAATGCAATCCAAACAAACATGGGGAAATCCAACAACGTTTTTTACTCCTTGTTCCCGGACCAACCGTGGCCGCTGCCTCTTTTTACCGGGCCGGCCATTTCTGTCATACGGTGTGGACCGGCGGTTCGGAATGCTCCAGATTCCAGTGAAGGGGCATGAAAAAGGACGCATCCCTAAGGATGCGCCCTGTGCAAATCATGCTAACGGAAAAAACTTATTCCTGGCCGCTGAAATCAGGCGTGAGAATCAGGAACTGGTCACTGACATCCTTGCCCCTTCTCTTGGGAATGAAGGTGTCCTGAAGGTTGTCGTTGTCATCCAGTTCCAGAGTCTTGGCGCTCTGGGCGGTCGTGAAAATCAGAACCTTGCCGCGGAAGCTTTCCGGGTCAAAGCGGACGGCGTTGCCAGCCACGACGGTGCTGCCGTCTTCACCGGGGAGCACGGAAGTAACCATCAGGGGATATTCACCCACGGAGCTGCCAATGCCTACCTTCTTGTTATTGTCACCCTTGCGCATGACGTAGGAGAAGCCCACTTCACCGGGGGTCAGGGCCTTGCCGTCATAGATTTCACCGTCGGGAGTAACGGTGGAACCGCCGGAAGGAGTCTGCACCTTGGCGTAGAAGTTGCTTTCGGAAACGGACTCATTGCCCAGAAGCTGGCGGAAGTAGTCATTGGAGGTATCCCCCTGGAGCGCGCCCAGGCCGCTCATGTAATTGTGCTGCGCCACCACGCGGTCCGCGGTGATGTCATCGGGGAAGTTGCCCAGCTTGCTGTTGGACTTGAACTCGTTCATCGCCACACCCACGTTCTTCATGTTGGTCAGGGCCTGCATCTGGTCGCCCTTGTTGATCTGGTTCAGAATCGGACCGTACGCCACGGAAGCCAGCAGGGCGATAATGGCAATAACAACCAAAAGTTCGATCAGGGTGAACCCCCTGCGTAACTGGCGTGTTGCAAAAGATACTTTCATTGTTGGATATGATGGAATGTTTACAGTTTAAGAAAACCGTACGTGGTTATCTATGTTCGTCTCTACTATTAACGTGATTTCCCAGTCAGGACAAGCATATTCTCATAAAAATGTTGGGCCTGGAAGGGCGCCGGGATTCCTCCGCGGCCCCCGTTTGCCGGGAGCCGGAACAATCCCGCGCCATGGGAAATTCATGCCTGCCTGCCGCTGCCGAAAAAGGCGCTCAGCCCTTCCAGCGCGTCGGCGTCCGGCTTGTCCGCATCGGCGATCACCTGGCGCTGAAGCCCGGCAATCTCTTCCAGGCCCTTGCGGCCCAGTTCCAGCATCCGGCTCATCTGGTCCGCCGTAAACACGGCCTCCTCCCCGGAGCCCTGCACTTCCACAAACTCACCGCGGTCCGTCATCACCAGGTTCATATCCACCTCCGCATCCTTGTCCTCCACATAGCAAAGGTCCAGCAGGGCTTCCCCGCCCAGCATCCCCACGGAAACGGCGGAAACCAGCCTCTTCATGGGAGACTCCGCCAGCTTGCCTTGCGCCACCAGCTTGTTCACGGCAATGGCCAGGGCCACGGAAGCCCCGGTGATGGAAGCGGTCCGGGTGCCCCCGTCCGCCTGCAAAACATCGCAGTCCACCCAGATCGTGCGCTGCCCGATCTTGCCCAGGTCCACGGCAGCCCTCAGGGAGCGGCCTATCAGGCGCTGGATTTCGCTGGAACGTCCGTCCAGCTTCCCTGCCGTAATATCGCGCCGCTTGCGGTCAAGCGTGGAATAGGGGAGCATGGAATACTCCGCCGTCAGCCAGCCGCCCTCCACACGCTGAACCTTCATCCAGCGGGGGACATCCTCCTCAATCGTAACGGCGCAAATCACCTTGGTGCGGCCGAAGGCCACCAGCACGGAGGCCGTGGCATTCGGGGCAATCCCCGTTTCAAAGCTGATCGGGCGCAACTGGTCCACAAGTCGTTTATCCTGACGTTCCATGCGGGGAATCATGACGGATGCCGCCATTTTTTTCAAATGGAAAGATGGAATTCCCGCATCAAACCGCTAATATCCCTTCCATGAAACTCCCTCACACCCGTGTGGCCGTCATTGACGTGGTGGCCCTTTCCCGCCAGATGATGGAACACATGCCGCGACTCTCCGCCTGGGCGGAGGGGAGGCGCGTTTCCTCCTTCCCCCCTGCCTTTCCGGCCCTCACCTGCTCCGCGCAGAGTACTTATGTGACGGGGCTTTCCCCGCGGGAGCACGCCATCCCCGGCAACGGATGGTACAACCGGAACATGAGTGAAATCCAGTTCTGGAAGCAATCCAACAAACTGGTGCAGGGACCGCGCCTCTGGGAAAAGCTGCGGGAACGGTACGGACCCGGCTTCACCTGCGCCAAGCTCTTCTGGTGGTACAACATGTACTCCACGGCGGACTGGACCATCACGCCGCGCCCCATGTACCCGGCGGACGGCCGCAAGGTCTTCGACATCTACACCCAGCCCATGGAACTCCGGGAGACCATTAAAAAAGACCTGGGGGAATTCCCCTTCCCCACCTTCTGGGGCCCCATGGCCGGCATCCAGTCCTCCCGATGGATAGCGGACTCCGCCCGGTGGGTGGAACGGAAACACCGCCCTGCCCTCAACCTCATCTACCTGCCCTACCTGGACTATGACCTTCAGAAATTCGGCCCTTCCTCAATGCAGGCGGCCCGGGCGGCGGAAGCCATGGACGGTTTGCTCTGCGACCTGGTCGACTTTCTGGAACAGGAAGGCGTCACCCCCGTTATCCTCAGTGAATACGGCATTTCCGACGTCTCCCGCAGCATTGCCCTCAACCGCCTCTTCCGTGAACGGGGCTGGATCGCCGTCAAACCGGAAATGGGTACGGAAATGCTGGACTGCGGCGCCTCCCGGGCCTTTGCTGTGGCGGACCATCAGACAGCCCATATTTACATCAACGACCCTTCCGTGAAGGAAGAGGTGAAAACGCTGCTCGCCGCCACCCCCGGAGTGGAGGAAACCAGGGAAACGGACTTCTCCGGCCTGAATCCTGCGGCGCAGGAACGCCTGCCGGACTTCACTGCCGTCGCGGCCCCGGATGCGTGGTTCACCTACTACTACTGGCTGGACGACGCCAGGGCCCCGGACTTCGCCCGCTGCGTAGACATCCATCGCAAGCCCGGCTACGATCCGGCGGAAATGTTCTTTGACCCGACCCTCTCCTTCCCCATGTTCCACGCCGCCGCCTTCCTGCTGAAAAAAAAGCTGGGCTTCCGCGCACTGATGAAAATCATTCCCCTCAACGGAGACCAGGTGAAAGGCTCCCATGGCAGGGACCGGGTACCCGCAAACCAGCAGCCCGTATTCATCGGCCCGGCATCCCTGCCGGAAATCCGTTCCGCGCAGGACGTGCATGAGGCCATCCTCTCCGCCTTTGAAAAAGAGTGACGGCAGGAAGCCTGCCTGTCAGCGGGCGTCCGGGCGGGGATCATATTCCAGGCCCGGAACCTCCCGGTAATGGACACCATCCCACAGGACGGGAATACAGCAGAAAAACCAGCTTCTCTGCCCGTTGTCCCCCTTCCAGTGGCCGAACACGCTGCGTATCAGTACGCGGTTCAATCCCTTGCGGAGCTTCACCTTCACGGGGGGACGGAAGAAATACCCCTCCCAGGTCAGGGGGGCTTCTTCAATGCGGCCTTTTCCCCAATCCGTCCAGGGCAGGCTCCTGAACGGCCACCTGGGCGGATTCACGCGCTTTCCGTTCAGCCACACGTCCCCGCCGGAAAAATCCCAGCTCCCCTGCTCCGGAGCACGGGCACTGCGGTACCCGCCTGAATGCCCCCACATGCCGTTCAGGCCAACCATCAGCCACACTTCCTGATCCTTCGGGCTGCGGATGGAAGTCAGCGCATAGCAGGTTCCGCTGCCCTTTCCCACGTCCCCCGACATCAGCGTGGGCCAGTGGTCCAGCCGGTACTGGTTCCGGTGCATATTGAACATCGCAAAAAGGTGCCTGATATGCACGGCTCCACCGTAAACGGGCGTCTTCTTCCACTCCAGCGTCCTGTCCCCGTCCCGGTAGGAAGGCGCAATCTTGCGCTCCGGTTCAAAGGACGTGTCATTCTTACCCCGGTGGTCGAATGGCCCTATCAGGCTCCAGGCCATATCCGCCTGCTTCACGTACGCAAAGGGAACGTCCCGGAAAAACCGGTCACGGTGGGAAGCCAGCCGTTGTTCAAACTCCCGGAACTCCGCCCATCCGGCCGTTCCCCTGGGAGGGAGCTGCGCCATGTAATCCTTCCGCTTGGTGGCGCTCCCGCGCCAGACGCGCTCCGCAAACGTCAGTACGCAGGGGTAAAGGGGATACTGTTCCAGCACCCTCTTCTCACTGCTCAGGTTCCCGTCGCACCACACGGGCATGATGGCTCCCAACGCCTTCTCATCCCCCTGCGGCACCTCGCAGGGCTGCTGGAAAAACACCTGGTATACGCCGGACTGGGAATCAGCCCAGTCAATGTAAAAGCCATTGCTGTCAATGCGCTTCATTCCCTTGTCCATCCGGGCTCCGGCCTCGCTCTCGCCCCAGCACATCAGCACGGAATCCTTATCGTGCGGGCCACCCGGCGACCACACGATCACCTCCTTGCCCTTCCCGCGGATATACTCCGCCATGCGCGGAATAAAATCCTTCATCGTAATGTGCACCTCGTCGGACCCCATGTGAAAAAACCTTCCTGGAAACAGGGCAACGGTCTCGTCCACGACATCCTTCAATATGGAAATGCCCTTCTCCGTCTGCATGCCGGTCTTCATGGCCTTGGCGAACGGCTGGCTGTGCCCCGGCATGTCGATCTCCGGAATCACCTGGATATTCAGCCGGGCGCAATAATCCGTCAGGTCCTTCAACTGTTCCTGCGTATAAAATTTGCCCGGCAACCGTGACTTCCAGTGAAAGGCGCGGTCTGTCAAAGCCGGATACTTCTTCACCTCCAGCCTCCACGCGGGATCATCCGTCAAATGCAGATGCAGCGTATTGATCTTGTAGCGGGAAACCCGGCGCATCAGCTCCTTGATAAACGCGGGAGACATGTAATAGCGCCCCACGTCCAGCATCATACCCCGCAGGGCGAAGGCGGGTTCGTCA
This sequence comes from Akkermansia sp. NBRC 115031, assembly GCF_030268505.1. Taxonomy (NCBI): domain Bacteria; kingdom Pseudomonadati; phylum Verrucomicrobiota; class Verrucomicrobiia; order Verrucomicrobiales; family Akkermansiaceae; genus Akkermansia; species Akkermansia sp. NBRC 115031. The sequence goes on along the minus strand of NZ_BSQU01000004.1, from coordinate 120,964 downwards.
CTGATCTGCACGGACGGCATGAAAAAACCTTCCTTCTCTTTGGAAACCAGCTGCCGCAGCGTTTGCAGGGCATTGAAAAAACCGCCAAAGCCCCCTGCCCTGACAGTTGTCTTTTCCGGCGTGACGGACAGGACATACGCTTCTCCCTCAATTCCGGCGTCCAGGCTTAACTCCCATGTCAGGGAACCTTCCTCAAAAACATCCTTGCTCACGGCAGCCGGAATGCCGGACATCCTGAATACATCCTTCATTTCCCTCACCAAGTCATCTCTGCGGGGAACATCCCGGCCCAAATGTACATGAACGCTTTTAAAACGCGCCCCGCCCTTACCCCTGACTACTTTGGAAGGATAGGGAATCAGCGCAGGGGAGGAAAACTCCGGCACAGGCGCAGTTACCACCTCCCCTGCCAGCAGCTCCCACGGGAAACAAACCAGCAGGGCAATAAAAAACCGTACAGGAATGCTGAAAACTCTGGACAAAAACATTCCTTATTTACGCCCTCCCGTCTCAATTCCTGTCAAAACAGGACTTCCGGAGCTGAAAACCTGTCCCTCTCCCCTGGTCTTTTAACACTACATGCCGGTTCCTCTACGCCGCCAGTTCACACCCTGAAACGAACGGGGAGGAAAGAGCTTCTTCCCCCATCTTCTTCCATCCGTCAAACTGCTACCGTGCTCAGCGCAGGCGTTCCATCAAGGCGTCAATGTCCATGGAATCCTGCCCATGGATCAGCTCGCCGAGAATGGGCGCGTCGGAAAACTCCTCCACCATGCTCCTGTTCGTCACGCAGGCCGTATCCCATTCATCCTTCACGTTATTAAACACAATGCCCAGGCATTCCAGGCCGCGCGCCTTGACCGCATTCAGCGTCAGCAGGGCATGATTGATGGCCCCCAGCTTGTTGCCGATTACCAGCAGCACGGGCAGCTTGAAATCCGCGGCCACGTCGCTGAAATTCCGGCCGGGGCCTATCGGGACTTCCCATCCCCCCACACCTTCCACCAGCACGCATTCATGCGCGGCGGCCAGGGCGTCATAGGCGCGGCGGATGGCTCCTTCATCCACCTGCGTATTCTCCAGCCGGGCCGCCACATAAGGGCAGGTGGCGTTCTTCAGGAAAACGGGATTCAGCTCGTCCAGCGTCAGCCCCGCCGGTCCTGCCTCGCGCAGAAGACGGGCATCCTGCCTGTCTCCGCAGGCCACGGGCTTGAACCCGGCGGCATTGATGCCCGCTTCTCTCAGGGCCTTGACGATCAGGCAGCTCACATAAGTCTTACCGACTTCCGTATCGGTTCCGGTAACAATGAAATTCCTCATAACGGTAAATCTTCAGGGATGGGATCTTCTAATCTCCTCAAGCTGCCCACGGGAGGGCACGCCGTCGTTCGTGGTCACCCAGTGATTGATAAAAGACCAGATGATCACAGCCAGCACCAGGCAGAACAGCTTGGCCGGCCAGTTAAGCAATAGCAGTTTTTTCATTGGAAGGAGAAATATTCAATAGCTCTTCAAGGCGGCCCTTCAACTGTTCCGGCGTCAGGTTGCGTTCCAGCTTGCCCCCCACGGCCAGGGCAATCGCCCCCGTTTCCTCGGACACCACCACCACCACGCAGTCGCTCTCCTCGGACATGCCCACGCCCGCCCGGTGGCGCAGCCCCAGGGTACGGTCGCTCATCTCCTTCTGGGAAACCGGGAACACGCAGGCCGCCGCGGAAATGCGGTCGCCGGAAATCACCACGCCTCCGTCGTGCAGGGCGGTCTTGGTATGGAAAATCGTCAGAGCCAGTTCCGGAGAAAAAATGGCGTCCAGCTTCACGCCGGAATCCTCAATGGGCTTCATGCTGATGCTACGCTCAAAAGCGAACAGGGCGCCGAACCGCTGGTTGGAAAGCTTGCTCACCGCCTTGCAGAAATTGTCCAGAAAGTCAACCCGCTGAAGCTTGGCGAAGGAGGAGAAGAACGGATGGCTGCCCAGCTTCGCCAGCCCCACACGCAGCTCCGGCTGGAAAATCACCACCAGCGCCAGCGCCAGGCCGGGGGCGAAAATGCGCGTCAGGATCCATGAAATCACGTTCAACTGGAAGAAAAAGGCCAGCACCACCAAGGCCAGGAAACAGGCGAACAGCCCCACCATGATGCGCGCGCCGCGCGTTGCATGGAAAGCGCGGTAAATCTGGTACAGGAATACCCACAGGATGAAAATTTCAACGATCGCCCGGAGCGCATCCTTGATCATAATCCAGTCCCACATGCGCAACAAGCTACACAACAACCCGCATGATTGCAATACCGATCCTTTCCCTTCAGTTTTTGTGCCGGATGAAGCAACCACGAACGGAAAACCTGAAAATCGGACGATTCCCTCTAGATGAGAAGTTCCGATTGAAGTCTGATGCTTTCGGCAAAAGTAATGCACTCTCGGGAAAAGCAAGAAGGCAATATCAGCGCGAAAACCTATAGTGGAAATTCAGGTGTGCCATTCTGCGCGAACCCGGAACACCGGAAAACTGCTCTGGGAAGATACCTATGCAGCAGAAAATCCAAATCATAAAAACAGTAAACATTACATAATCAAAACAATGAATTTACAAAACGTACAGTTCCTTAATAATGAATACACTAATGGAAGTGAAACAGCGCTCATTAACGGAATTCTTCAAAATACGAAACTGGAAAATTATCCACGTATTCAGGCACTCTCCGAAGACTTTGCGGACATCTGGAATTTCGTCACCACCTTCGGACGACCTCTCCAGGGAGAAGAGGTAGAATCCAAGCAACAGGAACGAACGGAATATTATCGAATAAACCCTATTGTCCCTTTGATGACTTTGTTTGAACGCAGAATCGCCTTTTGCAGGGAACGGTGCATTTTACTGCATATTCTTTGGGCTCAGTTAGGTTACCCAAGTGTGATCGTTACCGCCTCCAACGCAAGTGGCGATGAACGGCATGCCGTTCTCCTGACAAAGAATAAACAAGGCAAACATCTTATCTTTGATCCGGAAAATAAGATTGATGCTTATGGAAGTGATGACGATCGATTTTCCCAAGGTTATTCCTTCAGTGAACAACAACATTGTCAATTCAACCGGAACGTTCAAATGACCATCCTAGTGAGGCCCGTTAATCTCACCGCTCCAGTAAACTTCAGTTTCGCCGGACATTCAGCAACTCTTTCCTAATCCTAAAAAGAGTAGATTGCTCCCTTTCCCATATAAAATACAGGCTGTATTCAGGGGTCCGGTGTTATCCCTCTTGCCGCCTCACCGGTAAAAAACGGCGATTTATGATTTGCTGAGAAAAACATGCAGGAATACTCCATATTAGACCTCTCACATTGAAATTGTCACGCCAGACATAGATTGATATAAAGGGAGCATGAAGCTCCGGGTTTATCTCTCTCTGTTTTCCGCCCTGGCCATCCTCACCGTCTCCACGGGCTGCATCATTTCCCACTGCACCACCCCCGCGGCCGGCGGCGCTCCCGCCGCGGCCGTCCGCCCGGGGCTGGAGCAGGAACTGAAAAAGGACGTCCTCTATCTGGCCAAAACCTGCTACCCTCGCCCGGCGGGTTATGAAAAGAACCAGGCCAAGGCGGTCCAATACATCGCCCGGTCCCTGTCGGAATCGGGAGCCGCGGTCACGTACCAGCCTTTCACGGCGGACAAGCGCACCTTCGTCAACGTCAGCGCCGTTTTCCCCGGCAAATCCGCCAAAAGGGTCATCGTCGGCGCTCATTACGACACCTGCGGAAGCACCCCCGGAGCGGACGACAACGCCAGCGGCGTAGCCGGACTGCTGGCCCTGGGGCGCATGCTCAAGGGCATCTCCCCCCATGACACCATTGAACTCATCGCGTATGCCAACGAGGAACCGCCCTACTTCGGCACGGAACAGATGGGCAGCGCGCAGCACGCCCAAAAACTTTATACGGAACAGATAGGCGTGAAAGCCATGATCTGCCTGGAAATGATCGGCTACTTCTCGGACAAGGAAAACAGCCAGTCCTACCCCGCCGCGGGCATGGGCGACCTGTACCCGGACAAGGGGGACTTCATCGCCATCGTCGGCAACTGGGACAGCGTCAGGCTGGCGCGGACAGTCCAGAAAAACATGCAGTCCTTCCTGCCTACCGTCCGCCTGAACCTGCCGGAAATCAAGGGCATGTGCATGAACTTCTCCGACCACCGCAACTTCTGGGCCAAAGACCTGCCCGCCGTCATGATTACGGACACCTCCTTCTTCCGGAACCCGAACTACCATCAGTCCGGAGACCTGCCGGAAACGCTGGACTACCGCCGCATGGCCCAGGTGGTCCGGGGCGTGCACCAGGCCGTCCTGCATTTGGCGGCGGACGGCAAATAAAAGGAGAGATAAAAAACTTGCAGGACCGGACGGCCTCAGACCGCCTGCCCGTCCATGATCGTGATGATGCGGTCCCCCCGGCGGGCCAGGTGTTCGTCATGCGTCACGATTACCAGCGTCTTGCGGGATTCGTCCGCCAGGCCGAACAAAAGGTCCAGCACCTCCGCGCCGTTCTTCCGGTCCAGGTTCCCGGTAGGTTCATCTGCAAAAATAATCGGGGCGTCATTCGCCAGGGCGCGGGCGATCGCCACGCGCTGCTGCTCCCCGCCGCTCAGCTCGCTGGGCAGATGGTTCAGGCGGTGGGACAGGCCCACGCGCGCCATCAGCTCCGTCACGTACTCCACGCGCGGCCTCCTGCCGATGGAGGAAGCCAGGCACGCGTTTTCCAGCGCCGTCAGCTCCGGCATCAGCAGGTAATTCTGGAAAATGAATCCCATGTTCCGGTTCCGGAACACGGACCGCGCCGTGGCGGACAAGGCGTAAATATCCGTGCCGTCAATCGTCACCTTTCCCTCCTGGGGCGTCTCCAGCCCGGCCAGCGTGTACATCAGCGTGGTCTTGCCGGCTCCGCTGGGACCGCACAGGAACACCTTCTCCCCAGCGGCAATGTGCAGGTCCACCCCGTGCAGGATCTCAATGGATTTCTTGCCGATGGAATAGCTGCGGTGGAGGTTGGCGGCGGTAATCACGGGCGCAGTATAAGGGAATCCGTGCCGGATTAAAGTTCTATATTGTCAATAAGACGCACGTCGCCAAAATAGACGGCGGCGGCCATCAGGGCCGGATTCCGGTTCTCCTCCAGCGGCTGCATCGTCTCCGCATCCACAATCTCCAGATAATCGATGCGCGTGCCGGGCACGGCCCCAATCATGGCAGCGGCATGTTCCTTCACCGTCCGGACATCCGTTCCGGCCCGGAACTCGTCCCTGGCCTGAAGCATGGCCTTCCGTATCACCACGGCCTGCTCTTTCTGTTCCGCCGTCAGACGGGCGTTCCGGGAGGAATAGGCCAGGCCGTTCCCGTGCCTCACAATCTCCGCCCCGTGGATGTGCACCGGGAAATCCAGGTCACGCACCATGCGGCGGATAATCGCCAGCTGCTGGTAATCCTTCTTGCCGAAAATGGCGTCCGTGGGCTGCACCAGGTTGAACAACTTGGCAAGCACCGTGCAGACGCCGGAAAAATGTCCGGGGCGGGACGCCCCGCACAGCGTAGCGGATAAAAAGCTCTCCTCCACGGTAATGCTGCGCTCCCCGGAATACATCTCCTCCGGGGAGGGAGAAAACACGTAATCCACGCCCGCTCCCTCGCACACCTCCAAATCCTTTTCAGGGGTGCGGGGATAGGTCTGGAGGTCGGAGGAATTGTTGAACTGGATGGGATTGACGAAAATGCTGGCCACCACCACGCCGTCCTCCCCGGCCAGCTTGCGGGCCTGTTCCAGCAGGGCGCGGTGCCCGTCGTGAAGCGCTCCCATCGTGGGAACGAGAACCACGTGGTCATGCTTGCGGTGATGCTTGAGAAGGGCCGCCTTCAACTGGGCCTTGGTGGAAAATGTTTGCATGCGCCTAAAGTGGCCCCATGATGACAAAAGTTCAATCCTGAAATATAGCTAGAAGGTTGACGCATGCCGTTCCACATGTAAACTGGCAAAGTCAGAAGACGCTAAAAATTATGAGATTCTTCAAAACAGCATTATGTGTATCAGCTGCAATGGCATTAAGCGCCACTGCCAACGCCGAACTTAAAGTAGCAACGGTGGACGTGCAGAAACTCTTCGCCGACTACTATAAGACCCATGAAGCCCAGGCAGAAGTAGACAAGGCTGCCCAGACCGTACAGGAAACCAACAACACCCGCGCGGAAACCATCAAGAAGATGGAAGCCGACTTCAACGACATGGTCAAACAGCTTCAGGATCCCATGCTGAATGAAAAGGACAAGAAGGAGCTGGAACAGAAAGCCCAGATCAAGCGTCAGGAAGTCATCGCGCTGGAACAGGAACGCCGCGGCTTCGTGGAACGCCAGCTCAAGTCCCTTCAGGAACAGATGAAGGTGCGCTCCACCAAGATCATGGGTGAAATCACCAAGATCACGGAAGGCATCGCCACCAAGGGCAACTATGACCTCATTCTGGATAAGAGCGCCCAGGCTCTCCGTTCCAACCAGGTCTTCGTGTACACGAAGCCCAGCATGGACATCACCCCCTCCGTGATGAAGGAACTCAACAAGGACGCTCCCAAGGGCTTTGACCCCACCAAGAAAAAGACCCCGGCCGTTCCTGCCGCTCCCGCGGCCCCGGCCAACTAACCCTTGACATTACCCCCGGGAAGGCGGAATCATACTCCCATGAAGCTTACACTTGAAGCCGTGGCCGCCCTCACCGGGGGGAAAATCCTTTCTGGCGACCCCGAACTGACTGTGTTCGGGGTCGCTTCTCTTCTCGACGCATCTCATGAGGAAGCCTCCTTCCTCGGCAACGAGAAATACTTCGAAGACTTTCTTCACACCTCCGCCGGAATCGTCCTGGTGCCTCCGGCCCTGCCCGCGTACCCGGAAAACGTCGCCTTTGTGGAAGTGGACAATCCTTCCATGGCATTCAACGCCCTGGTGAAATACTTCATGGCTTCCGCCTACCGGTTCACGCCCGGCATCCATCCCACAGCTATTATCGACCCCACGGCCACCTTCAATCCGGACAAAATCCATGTGGGCGCCTATACCTGCATCGGCGCCCATTGCGTAATTGGCGACGGCACGGACATCGGCAACGGCTGCGACATCGGGGACGGCGTCACGATAGGGGAAAACTGCCGCCTGCACGCCCATGTCATCATCCGGGAACGCTGCAAGCTCGGCAGCCGGGTGACCATCCAGCCGGGGGCCGTCATCGGTTCCGACGGCTTCGGCTTCCTGATGGGAGACAACGGCCGTTACGTGGGCATTGACCAGGTGGGCATCGTGGAGCTGGGGGACGACGTGGACGTAGGAGCCAACACCACCATTGACCGTGCCAGGTTCGGCCGCACCATCGTGGGGGAAGGCACCAAGATAGACAACCTTATCCAGCTCGGCCACAACGTCGTCGTCGGCAAGCATTGCGTGATTGTCGCCCAATCCGGAATCGCCGGCAGCACCCAAGTCGGCGACTATGCAACCATCGCCGCCCAGGTCGGCATCTCCGGACACCTTAAAATCGGTTCGAAATCCGTTCTGGGAGCCAAAACGGGAGTCATCTCGGACATCCCGGAAAACGTCGCCTACTGGGGTTTCCCGGCATCTCCGTTCAAGGACGCCAGCCGCCAGTATGCCGCGCTCAAAAAGCTCCCGGCCCTCATCAAGGAAGTCCACGCTCTTAAAAGGAACCTGGAATCCCCCGGCAAGTAACGGGCTTTCCCCTCGCCGGACGCAACCAGCTCATCTGTGTCTGCAAGGCGCAGCCCTCAGGCCTGCCCCGTCCCCCAGCGGCGGTGCAGGAACCGTTCCAGCGGGGAAAACAGAATCTTGTCAGACAGCAGGCCGATCACCACGATCACGAACATGATGCCCACCACCTGGTTCATCGCGTTCAACTCCCGGCCGAAGTGCAGAAGCTGCCCCAGGCCGAAGCCGGTCAGGATGGGAACGAAAATTTCCGCCGCCATCAGGGAACGCCACGCAAAGGCCCAGCCCTGCTTCATCCCGCTCACCACAAACGGGGCGGAGGCAGGCAGCGTCACGTGAATCAGGCAATAAATGGGGCCAGCGCCCATGGTGCGCGCTGCGCGGGCATAAATGGGCGGAACGTTCCTCATGCCGTTGGCCGTCGCCAGAATCACGGACCACAGCGTCCCCATGATCACCACGAACAGCATGGCCCCCTCCGTCTGGCCGAACCACAGGGTAGCCAGCGGAACCCAGCATACGCTCGGGAGGGCCTGGAACCCCAGGGAAACGAGGCCCAGGGTATTCTGCATGAGCTGGAAGCGGGAACACAGCATGCCCAGGGGAATCCCCATCACCAGGCCTATTCCATACCCCATCACCAGCCTCTTCACAGTAATCCATGAAGCTTCCTCCAGAGATCCGTCCAGGAAGGAGGAGCATAAATACTCCCACACCTCCAGCGGAGAGGGAAACAAATAGGGCTTCCAGACCTTCTGGTCGCTCAAATACTGCCACAACCAGATCACGAGAATGAAAAACACGAGCGAGCAGGCATGGGCGCCCCACTTGGACCATTTGTTCCTGTTCATGCCATGGCTCCTTTCAAATCACGGGTGATGCGGGATGACAATTGCGCCAGATCGCGGCTGTTGATGTCCCTGGGATGGGGGAGGTCCACGAAATACTCCTCACAGACCCGGCCCGGATGCGGAGTAAACAGCACCACGCGGTCCCCCAGGCACACGGCCTCGCGCATATTGTGCGTGACGAAAATGATCGTCATGCCGCAACGGAAATGGATATCCTGAATATCCTGGTAAAGCTGTTCGCGGGTCATGGCGTCCAGGGCGGCAAAAGGCTCGTCCATCAGCAGGATGCGGGGGCTGGTAGCCAGGGCGCGGGCAAGCGCCACGCGCTGCTTCATCCCGCCGGAAAGTTCATGAATATGGGAATGCGCGCATTCCTTCAGCCCTACCAGCTCCAGATTCTTCTCCGCAATGGCGAGCCGGTCCCCCCGCGTCAGGCCGGGCGTCAGCTTCAGGCCGAACATTACGTTCCCCATCACGTCCAGCCACGGAAACAGGGCGGACTCCTGGAACATCACGGTGCGGTCCCGTCCGGGCCCCGTCACGGGAACCCCGTCCAGCTCAACCACCCCGGAAGTGGGAAACTCCAGCCCGGCGATGATATTCAGCAGGGAAGTCTTTCCGCAGCCGCTGGCCCCCACCAGGCAGACGAACTCGCCGCTCCTGATATTCAAATTGATGCCCTCCAGCGCCACCACCTTTCCGCGCCGCCCGTCAAACACCTTGCTCACGCCGGCAATGCGGAGCTTGCACCCTCCGGGGCCGCAATGTTCTTCACCCACAATCATCTTCCGGCAGCCTCCTTCACCATGGTCAACTGTTCCGCCGCCTCCTCCGGCACCACCAGGCCGCCCACGTCCGGAACCTCTTTCATGAAACCGGCCTCATGGGCGTCCCGCACAAACTGCTGGAGCTTGGGAATGGAAATCCTGTCCTTCATGACGATGCTCTTCCAGGCCTCCGCAATCAACGCCGGGTCTATCCTGGAATGGGTCAGCTCCTCCAGTTCCTTGACCACGATCGCCCGGGCCTCCTCCGGATGCTGCCTGATCCATTCATTCAGCTCTTCATGCGCCTGCACCAGGGCCTTCGCCACCTCCGGCTTCTCCTTGAGGAAATCCGCTCCGCATACCAGCACGGTGGCGATGGACTCCTTCTCGTCCACCAGCACCTTTCCCCCCGCCGTCATCACCAGACGGCTCACCCACGGCTCCACCGTCCACACGCCGTCCAGCTTGCCCTGCCGGAACAGGCTGAGCTGCTCCGGATTGGGGGTGGGCAGAATCGTCACGTCCCCGCCGCGCTGCGTCACGTGCAGGCCGCCGCGGGAAAACCAGGCACGGGCGGAAACATCCTGCGTATTCCCCAGCTGGGGAGTGGCGATCACTTTGCCGCGGAAATCAGCAGGCTCCTTCAGGGTGGAATCCTCCGGAACCACCAGGGCGGCGCCTCCTTCCACGGCCCCGGCAATCATCCTGATATCATCCCCGCGGGAACGCACAAACGCATTGATGGCCGGGCTTGGTCCCACGTAAGCCAGTTCAATGGAGCGGGCAAACACGGCCTCCATGGCGCTGGGCCCCGCATTGTACACGTACCAGTTGATCCTGACGTCCTTTCCGGTGGCCTCCTTGAGCCGTTCCTCAAACCACCCCTTCCCCTGCCGGGAAAAATGGTGTGCCACCAGGCCCTGCACATGCGTCACGTTGGGAAAATGGCCGAAGTTCAATTCAATGACGTTCGGATCGTCCTTCTCCTTCTTTCCGCAGGAAACAGCCAGCAGACAGAAAAACAGGGCCGGTAAAATCGTCAGGAATCTGGAATGGGACATAATCAAAAGGAATGAGTTACTGGGGCACAGCCATTTTTCCGCGCCCTTTCAGGCACCGACTAGCAGAAGAAGCCGCCCGCGGCAAGAATCCGATGGCAACAACTTTGTCACAATGTGGACAGCAGGAATGCCCATTTTGTTGAAAAACAATCCCGGTTCCGGACCTGAACCGGGCTTTATTGACAAAGCCGCCTATTCCCGTTACAAAAGGCTCCATTCCCAACCCGCCATGCAGTACCCCTCCAACCAGCCCCATTCCGGAGCATGGCTGGGCCTTCCTCCGGATGAGGAACGCCCGGTGGGCCAGGGCACCAGGTACCGCTGCATTCTCCTGATGCTCCTGTACTGGGCTCTTCTTTCCGCCGTTCCGCAGGGCGCGGACCGCTACGCTGAAATAGGCACCGTCCTCCCCGCCTGGATGGGAGCGCTGGAACTGACGCCTTTCCTGCTGGTGCCCGCTTTCCTGTTCCTGGCGGTGCGTACGGGCGCCCAATGGAGGGCCCTGATGATCGCCGTTTATGCGGGACTGCTCCTGAACCTGCTGATGAACCTGGCGCTTCCCGCGGGAGCCATGTGGGGCGACCTCCCCGCAGCCGGCCCCTACGGCACGCTTGTCTGGCCCGGCGGGGACCACCGGGAATGGCTGGTCACGCTGCCCCGTTTCCCGCAGCTATGGGCCCTCGTCATCTACGTCTTCCTCTCCGGCAACGGAGCTCCGCCCCTGCTCCGCCTGCTGGCCCTGGGCTGGTGGTTTCTGCTCTGCGTGGCCCCTGTGAACACGGGCATGGTGGGGTATGCGGACATCCTGGGTCCGCTGGTCATCATCGCCCTCGTCCTCGGCTGCATGCACCTGGCGGAAAAACGCGCCTCCCGGCAAACCAGGAACTGAAAAAAGCCGGGGCGGCCATTCCATGGAGGAAACAGCCGCCCCAGGGTCAACGGGCATCGCCCCGCGGAAGACTGCCGCATGCGGCAGCCCCCGGCGGAACCCGTTACTTCCAGATCACTTCAAAAATATTCACGGAGCTTCCCTTCTTCCCGGTCAGGCCGAGGGCCTTCACCGGCTTCTTGACGGACTTCAGGCTGAACGTATTCACCTTCCTGCCCTTGGCCAGATTGCCCACGGGAACCCACCGTCCGTCGGCCCCGCAGGCCAGCACGGAAGCTTCCTTACCGTCGGACAGGACAATGGCGGAATTCGCACGGGGGGAAGCACAGGGAATCTCCACCTTCTCCGGAGACAGCTCCACCGGGAGGAACGTAGCCAGGTTGAAATCCCCGGCGGCTCCGTTGTCGGCAGACTTTCCTCCCTTGTTGGCAAGATTCAGTTTGAACTCTTCCAGGGTCACCTCCTGCGGGGAGGATCCGGCGTTCAACAGCCTGATGCCTTTGATCACGCCGCCAATCTCCGCAGAACCGTCCGCCTTCAACGGAACCTCCGTCCAGGACTTTCCGTCCATGGAAATGTACAATTTGGCCCACTTCATGTCCGGCGTCTTCAAATTGACGGAGGCGGACTCCACGGATGCTCCCGCCGGAATTTGAAGCCCCAGGGACTTCTTCGGCGGCAGGGGATGCACCTCCATGATGCGCTTCAGGGAAATATCCTTGTCCCCGGCTTCAACCACAGCAGTCTTGAACGCCGGAGCGTCCGTCAGCACGGAAGGAGCGGCGGGGGCATTCACCTTGAAATCCCGGATGGCCGTCCACACGTCGGACTTCCCGCCCGGAACACCCTGCGCCGTAGCACGGTAGCGTACAAAACGGCCCTTCTTGCCATTTCCCTGGTACTCCACGCGAAGCCCGCTGGACTCCGGCATCAGGGGCGACCAGGACTGCCCGTCCATGGATACCTCAAGCTGGCCCTTGTTCACGGCATCCGTATCGGAATCATTGCGGCCCATCACGATGGAAACGGTGCGTATCTCCCGCGGAGCGCCCAGGTCCACGCCGAAAAAGTCGCCCTTCTTCTGGACCTCCTTGCAATAATAGAAGGACTCGGGATCGTCATCCAGCATCTTCTCGATCCCTCCCTTGGACTTGGTGGAAACATAAGGCTTCACACGGCCAACGGCCTGTCCGCTCACACGGGAAAGCACGGGGGTGGACCCCATGTCCAGCAGCTCCCGCACGGCAGGGGCCATCACCAGTTCGGACGGCTTGACGGCGGTCTGCCACGGGGAATTTTTCTTGGTCACCTCCGTCACGTGCTTGTTGATGGCCTTGCTGATCTCCTTGCTGTAACGCTGCATCTCGGCAAGCAGGCAGGCGGCCTCCATGGCGTAATTCAGCGCTCCGGAGGCATTTCCCGCCTCCGTGGCCTCAATCATCTGCATGCTGTTCATTCCAGCTTTGCCCAGGGACTCGAACTGGATGAGCCACGGCTCTACCTCTGCGACGAAAGCGGGATTGTTCGATTTCGCCCGGATCATGTCCGGAGCCTGGGCCATCTTCGCAAACTCGGCCTTCAGGCGGTCAAACGCCTTGCTTTCAGACACCTTGGCGCCGCGGCGGCACAATTCCAGCACCTGCTCCACCACGGGGGCAATCTCTACGGACTCCTCCTTGCGGTAATTGTGCCCGCTGGGCCCCCCGTCGCTGTTATGGTCGGCAAACGTCTGCATGGCGGAGGCACAGCCGGGGAACAAAATCCGGATGCTGTCCTTCCATGTCTTGTCGGAATCATAGGCCTTGGCATTCCAGGTCATGTTAGCCACGCTGAACAGGGAAATCTTGGAGGCCTCCGGCTTGTCCATCGGATTGGAAGCAAACCCCTGCATGAACGGCATCGCGTCCGCATCCACGCCATAGGTGCGCCCCAGGAACAGGGCGTGGCGCACGTAATCCGTCACCGGGAAATTCCACCAGATGAACGCCGGCCGCTGCAAATACTTGTTGATCCCCTTCAAGGCCGGGGTCCGGATATCGCTCACGATGCTGGACCCGGTCCACATGATGCCGATGTCCTTGTCCAGATGTTCCCCCATCACCTCGTGGTAGCGGCCACCTCCGCCGGAATACGCCGTGGGGCACACGATCAGCGGAGTCACGTCTGGCTTCTTGTGGATAAACTCCTTGTTCAGGTAATTCAGGAACTCCACCTGGCCTTCCGGTTTGGCGCCCTCCCCGCCGATGTCGTCAAAAAACACGGCAAAGGAGCGGAACCCCAGGTCATACATCATCTCAAACTTCTTCACGGCGGCTTTCCGGTCCGCCTCCCCCCAGTGAATGTCCGCTCCGGGGTGCACCGCCCAGACAAAATTCACCTTGTTCTGCTTCGCGACCTTCACCAGCTCTTTCAGGTCCTTCGCCATGTCCGCGGGATACGGCTCGCGCCAACGCTTGGAAAAACCGTGGAACACGTCGTCCTTCGGGCCGTAGATGTAAGTATTCATCTTGTACTTCCCGTAAAACTTGAACTGGCTGATGCGTCCTTCCTGCCCCCAGGGCAGGCCGTAAAAGCCTTCAATGGTGCCGCGGAAGGGAACGTCCGGCCAGTCCAGAACCTCCACCACAGGCACCGTTACGCCGGAAGGAGTCTTCTCCGCCAGTTGAAGCAGCGTCTGGGCCGCGTAAAACAGGCCTTCGTCGTCATAGCCCGTCATCCGGATGCCCTGCTGCGTGACGCTCAGGGAATAAGCCCCGGCCTTCTGCGGAACATTCCCGGCGGCCTTTTTGCTTCCCTTGATGATGGACATCTGCACGGGCAGCCCGTTCGGAGCGATGGAAAACATGCTCTTCAGCGCATTCACGGTAGGTTCGTCCCGCGCTCCCGACAGCTTCAGGGCCGGAACCGTCACGGAACCGCCGCTCCTGGTCATCTTCTGCGGGATGGGATACACCGGCATCTTGGCCGTTTTTTTGGCGCGGGAGGCCGCAGGCGCGGAGGAAGAGGCCGGAGAAGAGGACTGGGCGAACACCGGAAGGGCAAGGCCGGCTCCCAGCGCCGTAACCGCCATCATGGATCGGAAGGAAATCAAGTTCATATGTGCAAAAGTAAAAAGCCTGTACAGGACAAGTCCACGAAACTACGGACCAATCGCCCCACTTCTAACAGGGCGCTCCCCGTATGTCAAATTACTTCGCCCCATTCGGGAAGTTGCCTCTTCCGGGGATAAGTCATTCAGGAATCCGGTTGTTCCCGCAAACACCGCCGAATTCCCAACCCGGCTCTCCGTTTCCCTCCTTCATGCCCGGTTCCACATCGCGACGGCCGCCGCTGGAGGAGCAGCTCCCGGGACGGGAAAAGCGGGAATGTGCTAAAACACGGGAACGACCGGGCAGACAGCCGGGGACGGCACGCCATCAAGAGTTGCAAAAGAACGGCCTCCCCTATTCTTCACGATTGAAGAATCCGGAAATATCGAAATAGACGACCAGCTCCTTGCCTTTTTTCGTCCTGATCGTGACCAGGTCATAATACTTGCCTCCTTCCTTGACGAGCGCCTGCTTGAGCTTTTCGTAATTTCCGTACTTCTTCTTGAGCCATTTCCGTTCGGCAGGAACGCCATCCATCGAACTTTTCGCTCCGGCAATCACGACGGCCTTCTCAAAGCTGGAGCCGTCTCCGCCCTGATAGGTAATGCGGGTGGCCGCTTCTCTTTTTTCCAGCCGCTCGGGCATGGCCGGCTCTGCGGTTTTGGCAGCGGCGCACAGGCCAGGAAACAACGCAATCAATAACAGGGGTAGCAAGGGTTTCATCCTATTGGATAGATAAGAAATATTCATTCCCTTGTAAAGCTTTCTTTTTGAAGCAGGAACATCCATCATTACATCCCGGCGGCCGGAACACGGGGAGGGCTGACAGGGCAGTCCTGAGCAATCACTCCCAAGCTTACAGCCACGCCACTACTTCTTCCAACGCCTCCA
Organism: Akkermansia sp. NBRC 115031; assembly: GCF_030268505.1. Classification (NCBI taxonomy): domain Bacteria; kingdom Pseudomonadati; phylum Verrucomicrobiota; class Verrucomicrobiia; order Verrucomicrobiales; family Akkermansiaceae; genus Akkermansia; species Akkermansia sp. NBRC 115031. Next base: position 105,661 of record NZ_BSQU01000004.1, on the reverse strand, counting down.
CACGGGCTGTGGCGAGAGTCGGGACATCTTCCGCGGAAAAAAGGAAATTCCGCCCCACTCCGGCGGCAAGCGCAGCGCGAATGTCTCGCTCCCGGTCACCCACGGACACGCAAGCCGCCATATCCAGTCCATGGGCGGCGGCGGCTTTCAAAAACAGGCCGGGATTCGGCTTCCGGTCAGGATGGCCGTCATCCACGCTGGGACAGTGGAACACATCCGCTATCTCCGCTCCGGCGGCGCTGAACGCGCCTTTCATATGCTCCGTCAGCCGGGTGAAATCCCCTTCCGTAAACATGCCGCGGCCTATGCCGGACTGGTTGGTCACCACCAGCACCAGATACCCCTTCTCCTTCGCCCGGCGGCAAAGGTCCAGAATACCGGGAACCAGCTGAAAATCCTCAATGCGGTGCACGTAGCCGCCGTCCACATTGACCACGCCGTCCCGGTCCAGAAACAGAGCCTTAGCTGCCATACATTTCCTGCTCAACCAGCTCGCAGACCAGATGGCCCACGGCAATGTGCATCTCCTGGATATTGTTCGTGGCATGGGAGGGGACGGCAATGCAGAAATCCGCACAGTCCCTCATCTCCCCGCCGCCCTGGCCCGTCAGGGCCACGGTCCTGACGCCCATGCGGCGCGCCAGCTCCATCGCCAGGACGATGTTCTGGCTATTGCCGCTCGTGGAAAGCCCCACCAACAGGTCACCGGAACGGCCTAATCCCTGCAATTGCCTGGAAAAGACCGTTTCATACCCGTAATCATTCCCTACGGCGGTCAGGATGGAGGTATCCACCGTCAGGGCCAGCGCATTCATGGCGGGACGGTTCAGCTTGTAGCGGCCCACCAGCTCGGCGGCCAGGTGCTGGGAATCCGCGGCGGAGCCTCCGTTGCCGCAGAACATGATCTTGTTCCCGGCCTTGAGGGTATCCGCGCAGACGCGGGCGACTTGTTCAATCTCTCCGGCCATGGCGGCCAGAGCCTTGAAATTATCCGCTATTCCTAAAATCTGATTCCTGATGTACTCGCTCATTCCGGACTGTTCTTCATGCGGTTGATGATATTGGTGGAGGAAAAGCCCTCCAGGCGGGGCAGCTCAAGAGCCTGTCCCCCGTAAGATGTGACGTACTGCCCTTCCGGCCAGCGTTCCAGAGGATAGCCCTCCTTGGCGATCACGTCCGGGCGCAACTTCTCAATCAACGGCAGTGCCGTATCCTCGTCAAACGGCACCACGTAATCGATAAAATCCAGGGAGGCCAGCAGCAGGGAACGCATCTCCTCATTATTGATCGGCCTGTCCTCTCCCTTCAACCGCTTGATGGAGGCGTCCGTATTCAGCCCCACGAAAAGCACGTCGCACGCTTCCCGCGCCTTCATGAAGGAATGCAGATGCCCCAGGTGCAGCAGGTCAAAACAACCGTTCGTAAACCCCACCACCTTCTTCTCCCGTCGGAAACGCTCCGCCAGCTCCGCCGCGGCTTCCGGCGTCAGAATATTGTTCCGGTGATGCCAGGAGGACGCCTTGAGGGCCTTCTCCTCCAGCGCCTTCTTCAGCTCCGCTCCGGTCACGCTGGCCGTCCCGAACTTGCCCACCACGATTCCGGCGGCCACGTTGGACACCACCAGGGCCTCCGGCACCGTAGCTCCGGCCGCCAGCGCCGCGCCCAGGCTGGCGAGGGAGGTATCCCCCGCTCCGGACACGTCAAAAACCTCACGGGCCTCCGTGGGAATGCAGACAAAATCGGAAGGATTGGAGGAAGGAATGAAAATCATGCCGTGCTCGCTCAGGGTGACGAGCAAATTCTCAATGCCGAACTCGGAAAACAGCCGTTGAGCCCCTGCGATGGCATCCCTTTCCCACCCTGTCGCGGAAGGATTCAGCGTCACCCCGGTCGCCTCCTGGAACTCCTTCATATTGGGCTTCACCAGCGTGGCCCCCTTGTAACGGGAGTAATCCGAACCCTTCGGATCCACAATCACGGACTTGCCCGCCGCACGGCACCGGGCGATCACGTCAGGGGTTGTCTGCCCGTCAAACAGCCCTTTCCCGTAATCGGACAAAAGAACAAGGTCGGCCTCCGGCAGGCAGGCGTCCACCCGTTCCAGAAAACGGGAGACCAGCTCCGGAACCATCCGCAGCGGCTGTTCCTGGTCCGCCCTCAGCAAATGGTGCTTCCCCGCCACAAAACGGACCTTCACGGTCGTCTCATACCCTTCGCACTCCACCAGCTCCGGAACGCAGCACGTCTCTTCCAGAAAACGCCTTACCTGCCGTCCATGGCCGTCATTCCCCACCACGCTGACGAAGGTGGTGCGGCATCCCAGCGCGCACAGATTGGTCACCACGTTGCCCGCGCCGCCCAGCATGCGCGTCTCCCGGTCCATCTTCATGATGGGAACCGGAGCCTCCGGGGAAATCCGGCTGACGCTCCCGTACAGGAACTTGTCCAGCATTACGTCCCCGATGCAGAGAATCCGCACGCGGGGAAATCCGTCAATCAATGTATGCAGCCGGTTCATGGGAGACGTTCCTTTCTATCACGCCCCCCACTGTAAGGCAAGGACAGTTGAAGCCCGTTCCGGAGCGGGAAAACCGCATCATGCAGGCGTTCGCACCCGCTGCGAACGCCGGAACCCTTCTTTCAAGGGCAAAAAATAGGTCAGCCATGATAAAAATCTTGACCTGTAAGCAGGAAAGCACTACGTATTGTCTCCCGTTCCCGGACGAATAGAAAAAGGAAAACAAATCATGCGTGAAGTTACCGTAAGAAAAGGTGAACCTATCGACCGCGCTCTTAAGCGCCTCAAAACAAAACTGGATGTTGAAGGCATTCTGGATGAAATGCGCCGCCGCCGCGCCTTTGAAACCCCGATGGACGAACGCCGCCGCAAGGCCCGTTCCGCCAGCAAGCGCAACAAGGTAAAATGGCGTTACAGCAACAAGAGCGAAGAAGCCGCTCCCGAAACCGCTGAAGCTCCCGCTTCCGCTCCTGAAGCTTAAATCAGTATTGGTTCGGGAATAGAACCCATTTCAATGAGGGCAACCCTTTCTCAAGGTTTGCCCTTTTTGCTTCCCTCAGCACATGAATCAATCCGCCCAGCTCTTCTCCCGCGCGCGCGCCGTCATCCCCGGCGGCGTCAACTCCCCCGTCAGAGCCTTCCGCAACGTGGACGGCGACCCTTTCTTTGTCCAATCCGCCAAGGGAGCCTACATCACTGACGCGGACGGACGCCAGCTCATTGACTACATCGGCACCTGGGGCCCGGCCATTCTGGGCCACGCTCCGCAGACCGTTCTGAACGCCGTCCATGCCGCCGTGGACAGGGGGCTGGGCTACGGCATCCCCGCGCCGGCGGAGGTGGACATGGCGGAAATGATTACGGGCATGGTGCCCTCCGTGGAAAAAGTGCGCATGGTCAACTCCGGAACGGAAGCGACCATGTCCGCCATCAGGCTGGCGCGCGGCTACACCGGACGCCGCAAAATCATCAAATTCATCGGCTGCTACCACGGCCATGTGGACTCCCTGCTGGTGGCGGCGGGCTCCGGGGCGCTCACCTTCGGAGAACCGGACAGCGCAGGCGTACCCAGGGAAATGACCCAGCTCACCATTACGGTGCCCTACAACGACCGGGAAGCGGTGAAAAAAGCTTTTGAACTCCATGGGAGCGACATCGCCGCCGTCATCCTGGAGCCCTTCCCGGCCAACGCAGGGCTTTACTTCCCGCAGAACGATTTTCTCCATTTTCTGCGGGAAATCACGCTCCGGCACGATTCCCTGCTCATCTTTGACGAAGTCATGACGGGCTTCCGCGTCGCGCCCGGCGGCGTGCAGCAGCTTCACGGCATCACTCCGGACCTCACCTGCATGGGAAAGGTCATCGGCGGCGGCCTCCCCGTGGGGGCCTTTGGAGGCCGTGCGGAAATCATGGACTGCCTCTCCCCGATCGGCCCCGTGTACCAGGCGGGCACCCTCTCCGGCAACCCCGTCGCCATGGCGGCGGGCCTTGCCCAGCTCCGGGAGCTCCTGGACGGAAACGCCTACGACCGCCTGGAACAGCTCGGCGCGCGTCTGGAAGAAGGCATCCGCGAGGCCATCCGGAAGCACGGCAGGAACTACACCTTCCACCGCGCAGGCTCCATGTTCTGCCTCTTCTTCACGGAGCAGGAAGTCTATGACCTGGACTCCGCGCAAAAAGCCTCCAAGGAACTCTTCAAACCCTTCTTCTGGAACATGCTGGAACAGGGCGTCTACTTTGCCCCCTCCCCGTATGAAACGGGCTTCATCTCTACGGCCCATACGGAAGAAGACATTGACCGTACGGTGGAAGCAGTCCATGTCAGCCTCTCCAAACTGGGATAATGCCCCTTATTTGAAGTGACAGGCCACTTTCCTTCCCCTATAAGGATGCCATGAGACAAATGACAGGGTCCATGCTGCTTCTGTCCGCAGCAGCCGTCGCAGCCGCCCCCCTGGCGGATGCGGAGGAAAGGACGATCCAGCTCACGGAAGCGGAAAAACAGGAAATCCAAGCGGCAAATGAAAAGCTGCTGGGACTTACCCTCCGCTTCCTGCACGACTCCTGGCCCCTGGAAATCATGTTCGCCGGAGAGGCTCAACAGGAATTCCACTCCATCCTCCAGTGCTACCGGATGCTGGAGCAATTCCGGGAGACTGGCAACCTCATGCTTCAGGCTCCGGACCGCAACACGCCCCTGCACCTCTGCATTGCCCTGGGATTGAATCAACTGGCCATCCGGATGATAGAAGCGGGCGCTCCCGTCAACGCCCAATCCATCTTCATGCATGACGGCACTAAGGAACCGGGAGACACCCCCCTCACCTGGGCCTGCCTCTCGGGCCTTTACATGAACTCCACGGCGGAAGACAGGCTGCCGCTGGTGCAGTCCCTGCTCAAGCACGGGGCCGACCCGGACCAGCCGGGACCGTGGGGCGTCACCCCGTTCATGTACTCCGCCGCCCTCAATGACTCTGATCCGGGACAGGAAAAAATAGCCCTGGCCCTGCTGGACGCCGGTTCTCCGGACCTCAAGCGCAGGTTAAACGCCCAGGCGCGCGGAGTCGGCTTCCTCAGCCTTTCCCCTGCCATTTACGAACGGCTCATCAAGGCAGGCTGCGACGTCAACGAACGCTTCTTTGAAAGCAAGCAGTCCCCCCTGCATCTGATCTGCACCAAGGAAAAACCGGCGGAACGCCTCATCCCCCTCATTGAACTTCTCATCAAGGCGGGAGCGGACCCCAACCAGCCGGACGTGGACGGCCTGACGCCGCTGATGGCCTGCAACTCTCCGGAGATAGCCGTTTGCCTCATGGACAACGGCGCCAATCCCGCCCTTCGCAACGATGACGGCCAAACCGCCTATGACTTCCACATGAAAAACGGGTATCCCCCCATTGCGGAAGCCATTAAAGACTGGCAGGCCAAACAGAAAAAAGCACCGCGTACCGAGTAACGCCATCTTCCTTTCCAGTGAAAGCGGAAAAAGGGATCTGCCCGTTCCCGTCCGCCACGGGTCTTTCAAGCGAGCCGCAGCAGAGCCTTGGCCTGCCCGTTCCAGGATTCATCCCCGGACCTCTCCGGTACAAAAGAGACCTTACGCAAGCCGCCTCTTCCGGTCTTTAAACACGCCCGGCATGCTCCTTCCGGAAACGCCGGAAGCCCGGAACAGCCAGGTTTCCGAAGCCATGGAGCAAACATTTTCCTCTGGCGGAACATGAAAAAGCCGCCCCCCGGACGGGGAGGCGGCTTTGAAAACCACAGGAGGGAAGATTATTCTTCCGCTTCAATGCCTTCACCGATCATCTTGAGATCTTCCGGCATCTTGCCTGTTGTGAAATAGCCTTCGATTTCCTCCAGGGAACGGCCCTTGGTTTCAGGCAGGAAGAAGGTCACCGTAATGAAGTACAGCACCGTAATGCCGCCCAGCGTAAAGAACACGCCGGAATAGCCGCAGCTTCCCACCCACGGAAGGAAGGAACCGGCAATGATCGTGGAAACAAGCTGGTTGATCAGCAGCGCAATCGCCATGCCGTTGGAACGGATGCGGGCGGGCATCAGTTCGGACAGGGCCAGCCAGACGCACACGCCGGGGCCGGTGGCATAAAACGCGATGAAGATGATGAAGAAGGCGGTCACGCCCCAGCCCATGGAGGTATCCGGCTTCTCGCCCAGTTCCGCCTTCAGGATGGAAACGGGCTTCATGGCATAGCCGTCCTTGCCGTTCACCACCATCTTATTGGTGGAATCCGGAACGGCCTTGATCACGGCCAGGGAAGCCTTGTCCTCTTCCTTCTTGATATCCTTGGCATCCTTGGTCAGCTCGGAAAATTCCACCACGGAAAGCTGGGTGGAAGAACCCATCAGGAACTGGTACCAGGCGGGATTGGCTTCCGGCTGGTCATAGGTGATGATGAGCTGCATCCTGTTGATGTCCTTGTCGCCCATGCCGTTCTTGGCAAGCAGGTTCTTGACGAAGGGGGAATCGGGCGTGCGTTCCAGCTGCAGCGTGCGGATGGAGCCTACGTCCTTGCCCTGGTCAAACTCCTTCTGGACGGAAGGGCTCTGGGCGGCCAGCAGGGCGGCCACGTCCGTGGTCACGTCCTTGCGGGCTTTTTCCACATTATTGAACAGGAACCCGGTGCCGAGCAGACCCACCACAATGCCGGCAGTGCCGATCTTGAGCAGGAACTTGCGGCCCTTGCGGTCCACCAGGATCATGGCGACGATGGTCATCAAGCAGTTCACCACCTTGATGGTGAAGTCCGCCCAGTTGGCGGTGGTGCCTTCCAGGCCGGCCTGCTGGAACACCTTCACGGAGTAATTCAGCACGGAGTTGATACCCGTGGCCTGCGTAAACGCCAGGACGAGGACCGCCAGAACAAAGGGATACACATACTTGCGCTGAAGAAGGGATTCACCGGAAGAACTCTGCTTCTTGAGCTCTTCAGCCTTCTGCTTCTCTTCCTCTTCAATGTGGACCATTTCATCAAACACCTCCTTGGCGCGCACATCTCCATAACTGCGCACCAGCACGGCCATGGCTTCATCCTTGCGGCCGCGGCGGAACAGGTAGCGGGGGGATTCACTCAAACGGAAGGAACCGAAAAACAGGAAAAGGCCGGGAACGGCGCAAACCCAGAAAATGGCCTGCCACGCAAAAATCTTGGCGGAAGTCAGCGTTTCCTCGCTCGCGCCGGAATTTTCCACGCCGCCCACATAACTGGCGGCAAGCAGACCGACTACGGCGGCGAACACCAGGCCCACCGTCAGCAGGAACTGGAACATCCCCGTCCCTTTGCCACGGGATTCCGCGCTCAAACACTCAGCCAGGTACAGGGGAACCACCACGCCTACAATACCAGCGCTGGCGCCCTGGAGAATACGGCCCAGCAGCATGATGCCGAACACTTCCTGGGACAGGCAGATCACGGGAATACTCACCGTGAACAGGGCGGCGGCTACGGTAATCAGCGCCTTGCGTCCCAACTTGTCCGCCAGATACCCGGCAAACAGGGAAGAAAGCACGCTGCCGAACAGCACGGCCGCCACCACCTGGGAAAGCTGGGAGGGATTGAAACCAGCCGTCTGCTCAATGTAGGGGAGCGCCGCAGCAATCACGCCGACGTCCACACCGTAGAGCAGGCCGCCCAAACCGGCCATGATGAGGAGGTAGCGCATGTATCGCCTGGCCGCATCCGGAACGGCGGCCTTCATGTTTTCTTGGTCTGTCATGGTCGTTGCATTCTAGTAAATTGGCTTTTCTCCGCAACCAAAAAAGAGACGCTTCCGGGACAAAAACAACTTTCCTCCCCTCAAATGCGCCCAAATGGTAAAAATATCACAAAAGAAACAACTAGGAAGCCGTACAGGAAAGGAAGATCGTTTAAAATGACTCCAAAAACACCTCTTGCCATTTTCCCCGCATCTTCATGAAAAAACAGCCGCAAAAGAAAAAAACGCGGCCGCCTTCCCTCCGGCCCCGTGAACCATTCAGCTGAAAAAAGAGCGGTGCGACGCGTCCCAATCAGACCGGGCATAAAAAACCTCCCGCCCTCTTCCGGAAACGGATGCCGTCCCTACTGGGGGTTCTTCGCGGAAGAATCTATCCCCAGCCGCTTTTCAATCAGGTTTACGGACAGCTCCGCGCACAGGCGCAATTCGTTGTCGGCGTCATGGGTGAAAGCCTTTAGCGCGGACAGGGAAGCCTCCGAACCGATTTCCCCAAGAATACGGGCGGCGGAACGTTTCAGCACAAAATCGTCCGACTCGTTCATCAGCCGGATAATGTCGGCTTCCCCGGTGGGACCGACGGCCTTGCACTCGTCCTCCCACTTCTGGGGATCCTTTTTCCATTCATCCAGAAGCAGCGCAAAGCTCTTCTTCTCCGGACCGTGCAGCAAAAACCTGACCAGAGAGGCAGGAATCTCGCAGTCCGCCTTCTTCAACTCCGTAGCCACATAGTAAACCACGCGCTGCGCCTCCGCGTTATCCGGCTCCGCCCACACGACGAGGGCGGAAGCCAAAGCGGTCACATACTCCGCATCACGCCCCCACGGCTCCCGGAGAAGCTCCACCAGCTTGGCGGAAACTTCATGGCGCATCTTGTCCGGCTTCACGGAAGCCAGACGCTTTGCCGCGGCAATCACGCGCCGGATGTCCAGACAGGACAATTCCTTCAAATTGGCCAGTACGAAATACTGGTGGCGTTCATCCTGCAACGCGGCGGAAGCCGGGCGCGCTTCAAACTTGTCCCGGTTCAGAACCACTTCCACAAAGAAATGCTCCTTGTCCTGCAAAGTCACGTTCCCCATCTTGGCTACCACGTCCACAAACTCCTTAAACGTGATGGGAGTAGGAGTAATAACGAACAAGCCGCCGCCCGTGCCTTTGCGGTCATAAAAAATCGGCTCGTCTTCAGACTGGGCCATCCTCTTCAAATACGCCTTCACCATGTCCCGGTTGGCCGCATTCACCCCGACCACCCACACGCCCAGAACACCCTGGGCCTCTTTCCGGTCAATGGCGGCAAACAGGGGCTTCAAATCCCCTTCCCCGTAATTCTGAACGGAAGCGTTCTGTTCGGCCAGTTGTTCCAGGCTCATGCTGGTAAAGCCGGAGACGCCTTCCTCCTCCTCAGCCTGGGCGACCGCTTCCTTCCCGCCGAGCAGGGAGGGATTCATTTTGACCGGATACACGAAAGGCAGGGAGGCAATGCCCCCCGCCACCAGAAAGCCCAGCAAAATGAAAACAATCTTGTGCCTGCGTCCGGCGCAGGCCATCAAGCCCCCCGCAAGACAGGCGAAAAACAGGGCGAACGCCTTTTGCTGGGGCTGCTGCAGCATGGAAAGGAAAAAGGTCCCGTCCATCTCGGAAGAGGCATTGTAAAAAAGCCAGACGCAGCCGGCGGCGATGACCAGGGAGGCGCAAAGGCACATCAGTTGAATCAGCCCCGTTTCCATCAAGGCGCTCTGAATGGCCTCCCGGCGGTCTTTGGAGGTATGCACGGTAACGGCCTTCTTCGCCCTGGCAAAAGGCTTCTTGGGGATCAGCTTTTCCCTGTCGCAAAGAAACTCATGGCCGCATTTGCTGCAATTCACCATGGAACCCTCCGCAGCGGAAGGAACATTGATATGTCGTTTGCACTGTGGACAATTCAGATTCACCGGAGTTCAATATGCACGTTTTTGATTCTTTTGCAATACCTGTCTTTCAAACTTTCCTTTCGCCGGTTATTCTGCATAAATTTTCAAGGATGTCCCATTGAACTCCAGCTCAGCCGCTTTCCCGAACCATCCTGTTCCACCTCTTTTTTCCTGAACTTTAAATTTAACCTAGGTATCTTACATTTAAAATATTCTATAACTGACAACCATTCCTCAGAACCTTGAACACAAGGCGAAGCGGCCGACAACATTTTTTCCTAGTAAAAGACTGGGGATTTTTTAGCCAACCTTCATCAGAAATCCACATTCCCAAACATTCCTATATATAAATTATTTAAATTTTATAACCGGTGCCTTCCGGGAAAAGATAAAAAACTCTCTTTATCCGCCGTATTCCTCCCCATGTCATTCCGAGTGAACACGCTTGCAGAGAAGGAAATTTGGTAGTAGAATTTTCGCCATGTCATTGCAGCCTGCCGAACGCCGAGATTTCATCCGCGATATGATTTCTGATGACCTTGCCTCCGGCAAGCATCAGGCACCGGTAACCCGCTTTCCTCCGGAACCCAATGGTTACCTCCATATCGGACATGCCAAATCCATCTGCCTCAATTTCGGTATCGCCCAGGAATTTCCGGGCGCGCGCTGCCACCTGCGCTTTGACGACACCAACCCCAGCAAGGAAGACCAGGAATATGTGGACAGCATCCAGGAAGACATCCGCTGGCTGGGCTTCGACTGGGGGGACAATCTCTTTTTTGCCAGCAACATGTTCGATTTCTTTTACGAATGCGCCGTCGCCCTCATCAACAAGGGACTGGCCTACGTAGACGAACAGACGGTGGAGGAAATACGCGCCCAGCGCGGCAACGTGAACGTGCCCGGCCAGGAATCCCCCTACCGGAACCGTTCCGTGGAAGAAAACCTGGCACGCTTTCAGGCCATGAAAAACGGGGAAATCCCGGAAGGAAAAGCCATTCTGCGCGCCAAAATGGACATGGCCTCCAGCAACATGAACATGCGGGACCCCGTGCTGTACCGCATCATGTTCGCGGAACACCACAACACGGGCGGCACATGGTGCATCTATCCCATGTACGACTTCGCCCACCCGCTGGAGGATGCCTACGAGCACATCACCCACTCCCTCTGCACGCTGGAATTTGAAAACCACCGTCCCCTGTACGACTGGGTGATTGAAAACTGCCCCGTGCCGGCACGCCCGCGCCAGACGGAATTCGCCCGCCTCAACCTCACCTACACCGTCATGAGCAAGCGCAAGCTGCTCCAGCTGGTGCAGGAAGGGCACGTCAGCGGCTGGGACGATCCCCGGATGCCCACCGTCTCCGGCATGCGCCGCCGCGGCTACACGCCCGCCGCCATCCGCAACTTCTGCCAGACCATAGGCATCACCAAATTCAACGGCTTCACGGACGTGGCCCTGCTGGAATACAGCGTAAGGGAAGACCTGAACGCCAACGCTCCGCGCCGCATGGCCGTGCTCAATCCCCTCAAGGTAACCATCACTACTCTGCCGGAAGGCGCGGAGGAAATGGCGGAAGTGCTGAACAATCCGGAAAAACCGGAGGAAGGAACCCGCCGTCTTCCCATCACCCGGGAAGTCTGGATTGAACGGGACGACTTCATGCTGGACCCGCCCAAGAAATACTTCCGACTGGCTCCCGGCCGCACAGTGCGCCTCCGCGGCGGCTACTGCATCACCTGTACGGACTACCGGCAGGATGCGGACGGAAACATCACGGAAATCTTCTGCGAGCATATCCCCGGCACCATCGGCTCCAACCCTCCGGAAGGAATCCAGTGCCGGGCGGCCATCCACTGGGTAAGCACCAGGGACGCCGTGGACGGTGAAATCCGCATCTACGACCGCCTCTTCACGGAAGAAAACCCGGATGCCGCGGAAGAAGGCTTCCTCTCCGTCATGAATCCCGGCTCCCTGACCGTCATCACGAACGCCAAGCTGGAACCATCCCTGGCTGAAGCGGAACCTGAATTCCGCTGCCAGTTTGAACGCCTCGGCTACTTTGTGGCGGACCGCAGGGACCATGTACCGGGCAAGCGCGCCGTCTTCAACCGCACCGTGGCCCTTAAGGACTCCTGGGCCAAAAAGCAAAAATAACCTCCTCTCCTTTCACCCCCTTTATGGACAACCAACTTCAATTCTGCACCGTTGACGAAGCCGTGGAAGAAATACGGCAGGGACGGATGATCATCGTTACGGACGACCCCGGCCGTGAAAACGAGGCTGACCTCATCATTGCCGCCGAATTCGCTACGACGGAAGCCATCAACTTCATGGTCACCCACGCCAGGGGCCTCGTCTGCGCCCCGCTTTCCCCGGAACGGGCGGACGCCCTCCAGCTCCCGCTCATGACCTCCGTCAACCGGGAAAACATGTCCACCGCCTTCACCGTCTCCGTGGATGCGGCCCATGACATCACCACGGGCATCAGCGCCGCGGAACGCGCCCTGACCATCCGCACGCTGGCGGACCCCAAGGCCACCGTCAATGACTTTGTGCAGCCAGGCCATACCTTCCCTCTCCGAGCCGTTCCCGGCGGGGTGCTGCGCCGCGCCGGCCATACGGAAGCCACCATCGACCTCGTGCGCATGGCGGGCCTCCAGCCTGCCGGCGTCTGCTGTGAAATCATGAAGGAAGACGGCACCATGGCCCGCACCGGCGACCTGGGCGGCTTCCAGAAAAAACATGGCCTGAAAGCCTGCACCGTGGCCCAGCTTATCGAATACCGCCGGGCCGAGGAAAAGCAGATACGCCTGGTGGAAACCGTCAAGATGCCCACGGACTACGGAGACTTCATTTGCCACCTCTATGAATCCCATCTGGACGGAGCCCTTCACCTGGCCCTGGTGCACGGGGAAATCTCCCCGGACAAGCCTACGCTGGTGCGCGTGCACAGCGAATGCCTTACGGGGGACGTCTTCGGCTCCCGCCGGTGCGACTGCGGCAGCCAGCTCCACACCGCCATGCGCCGCATTGCGCAGGAAGGCGGCGTGCTCCTCTACCTGCGCCAGGAAGGCCGCGGCATCGGCCTGGCGGCAAAACTCAAGGCCTACAAGCTCCAGGAACAGGGGCTGGACACTGTGGAAGCCAACCTCAAGCTCGGCTACCCGGACGACCTTCGCGACTACGGCATCGGCGCCCAGATTCTGCATGATCTGGGAGCGGACCAATTGCGCCTGCTCACCAACAACCCCCGGAAAATCGTGGGGCTGGAAGGCTTCGGCATTAAAATCACGGAACAGGTTCCCCTCGTCATCCCCCCCAACGAACAAAACAGCAAATACCTGGCTACCAAAAAATGCAAGCTGGGCCACATCCTGTAAACTCCCACTCCATCCCATCCCTCCATGTCCACGGAACTTCCACGCCGCCAGCGCGCCACGGGCACGCGCGCCAAAATCTGCATCGTCGCCTCGGAATACAATGAGCAATACACCCAGGCCCTGGTAGACAACTGCTCGGAAGAACTGGAAGCCGTGCTCCCCGCAGTCCGGCTGGAAATCATCCGCGTACCGGGAGCCTTTGAAATCCCGGTCACCATCAAATCCGTCCTCTCCCGCTCTCCGGAAAAACGCCCGGACGCCGTGGTGGCCCTGGGAGTCATCCTGCGCGGCAGCACGGACCACGCGGACCTCATCGGGTCCACTATCACGCAGGCCCTGATGCGGCTCGCGCTGGAATTCACCACGCCCGTCATTCATGAAGTCCTGCTCCTGAACGATGAAAAGCAGGCCTTTGCCCGCTGCATCGCCTCCCAGCTCAACCGCGGCCGGGAAGCGGCCCGCACCGCAGCCCGCATGGCGGAACTCTTCCTCAACTCCCTCTCCCGGCAATAAGGCACATCCTCCCTCTCTCTTCTCTACCGCCATGCTCTCACGCAACCAAATCAGACAAGCAGCCCTCCAATACCTCTACGCCACCTCCCAGACTCCGGAAGCGGAGCAGGAACAGGACGAAGGCATCTGGGACATCCTGATGGAACCCTTCCGCGGGGACTACTGCAAGCTCAGGGCCAAGGCCGTCTCCGGCCACCTGACCCGGGACTATCCGGACAAGCTGCGCCTCTTCGTCACCCGTGCGCGGGAAACGGCGGACAAGCTTCAGCACGACCCCCTCACCCTGCCCGTCCGCGACCTGCTCCAGGACCTGCTGGTCAAGGAAGGGGAATTCAACGCCTCCCTGCTCCAACTGAAAAAAACCCTGTACGAAGACCCCTCCAATGACAAAGGCGCGCTTTCCGCCGCCTGTGACGCCGCGCAGGAACTCAACACCACCCTGATGCAGATGCGCCGCCGCCTGCTGGATGCCCTCAAGGACTTCCCTGCCTACAACGGCATCTGGGCTCCCCTTGTTTCCTCCTGCAACAAGCTCCAGGAAATCAACGACCGCATCAACTGCCTCATCCACCCGGACGGCCGCCCCTCCCTGGCGGAAATGAAAAAAGTGGTGGAAGCCGGAAAGGATGCGGATGAACTCTACCGTGAAGCCAAAGCCCTGGGGGAAGACATTCTGCGCCGCCGGGACGAACTGGACGCCGCCATCAACGGCACCCTGGAAAACTACTCTCCGGAACGCGTCAGCGCCATTGACCGCGCCATCCTGCGCCTGGGCGCCTACGAACTCCTTCACCGCAAAGACCTGGCCGCCCCCATCGTCATCTCGGAAGCCATCCGCCTGGCGGAACGCTTCTCCTCCGCGGAATCCCCCCGCTTCGTCAACGGCGTGCTGGCCGGCATCTCAAAAACGGAACGCCCGGCGTAACCACTACCCTGTACCATGGCTGGATTCTTTAAAAAACTCTTCACCAAATTCTCCCGCGGTCCCCGGATAGATTGGGATGAACTGGAAGCGGACCTGGTTACTGCGGACATCGGCATCCGGCGCGCCATGAACATTGCGGACCAACTGAGGGAAAGCAAGGGACTGGATGCGGAAAACCTGGTGGAAGCCACCCGTGAAGTCCTCCGCCAGGCCTTTCCTGCTACCGCTCCGTCCCTGCCCGCTCCTCCTGAGGGAAAGCCGCTGGTCATTCTGGTCGTAGGCGTCAACGGCACGGGAAAAACCACCTCCGCCGCCAAACTGGGCCACCTGCTGCAAAAACAGGGCTCCCGCGTTCTCCTGGCCGCGGCGGACACCTTCCGTGCCGCCGCCGTGGAACAGCTCCAGAGCTGGGCGGACAAGCTGGGAATTCCCATCTACAAGGGAGCGCCCAACCAGGACCCGGCCTCCGTTTGCTATGAGGCTCACACTCAGGCCATCCGGGAAAGCTTCCAATACCTTATCTGCGATACCGCGGGGCGCCTGCACACGCGCCATAACCTTATGGAGGAACTCTCCAAAATCCGCCGCACCCTCGCCAAGCAGGATGCAGCGGCCCCCCACCGCACCCTGCTGGTGGTGGACGCCACCACGGGCGCGAACGCCCTGGCCCAGGCCAGGGAATTCCACAAGGCCACTCCCCTGGACTCCGTCATCATCACCAAGATGGATGGCTCCGGAAAAGGCGGCGTGGCCGTAGCCATCATGGATGAAATGCACATCTCCCCTGCCTTTCTGGGAACCGGGGAAGGAGCTGAAGACTTTGAACCCTTCAACCGGGACCGCTACGTGGATTCCCTGCTGTAACGGGTCCGTTCAACCCCATGCCCTCTCTTCCCCTCATTACTGCCCAGACGGAGGAAAAGCTGCTCGCCTTCCTGACGGAACGCGGCCACACCAAATTCCGTGCCCAGCAGGTCCTGGACTGGATATGGCGCAAACGCGTCACCTCCTTTGACGCGATGACCAACCTTCCCCCGGCGCTCAGAAACCTGCTTTCGGAAAACTTCCGTTTCCACACACCGGAAATCGTGGAAATCCACGGCTCTGCGGACACCACACGGAAATTCCTGACCAGAATGGAAGACGGCAGTCTGGTGGAATCCGTCATCATTCCCGCCGCCGCTGCGGAAAACGGGGAACAGGCGGACCGCATCACCCTCTGCGTTTCCTCCCAGGTGGGCTGCGCCTTCGGCTGCAAATTCTGCGCCTCCGGCCTGCTGGGCCTCAAACGCAACCTCACGACCGGGGAAATCATCGGGCAAATCCTCTCTGCGGAAACCATCGCCGGAAAACGGGTCAACAACCTCGTCTTCATGGGCATGGGGGAACCGCTCTCCAACTTCGACAACCTGGAGGACGCCCTGGAAATCATCACCTCCCACCGCGGGCTGGAAATAGGCGCGCGCCACATCACCATCTCCACGTCAGGCTTCGTTCCCGGCCTGAAAAAACTGGCCGCCTATCCCAGGCAAATCCGTCTGGCCGTCTCCCTGCACGGAGCCACGGACGAGGTGCGCGACCAGATCATGCCGGTCAACAAAAAATGGCCCCTCTCCCAGCTCATTCCCGCGTTGGAGGAATGGGGGAAGGACCGGAACCAGATGCCCACGCTGGAATACATCCTCATCCGGGACGTGAACGACTCCCTGAACGACGCATCCCATCTCGTCCGGATCGCCAAGCGCCTGCACGCCAAGGTCAACCTCATTCCATACAACACTGTGGAGGGGCTCCCATGGGAACGCCCTGCGGAGAGCCGCTGCCGCGCCTTCCGGGACGCCGTCCACAAGGCGCGCATCCCCGTTACCATGCGGTATGAAAAAGGCCATGACATCAACGCCGCCTGCGGCCAGTTGAGACTGAGGAAGGAACGGGAAAACAACGGTGGAACGTCCCTCTGACGGAAGGAGGCTTTTCTGAATTTACGACGTTGCCTATTGCCCGCCGCCCTTCGTTGTGCTATTCCTTTCCAGCCGGATGCCACCCATCCCGCCGCCGCATCATGGAAACTACGGAAACCATCACCGCCGCCTCCCCGCTGGAACTGACCAAGGCTCCCCGCAAAGCCCCGGCCCTGGACCTCAGGGACATTCCGCAGGCTCCTGGCCCGGAAAAAGGCGTGCTGGCCCTCATGGCCATGGACCCCGCTACTTACGTGGGCCAGTGCGTGACCATCGGCATGACGGAGGACTACTTCTACCTGCCCGCGCATAAACTGCTCTGGCGCCTCTTCCAGACCCGTTACAATAAAAACGAGCCCATCGACATCGTTTCCATCACCCAGGCCCTGGAAGACATGCACCAATTGGAAGCGGTGGGCGGAAGCGCGGGCCTGGCGGAAATCTACACCTTCACCACCACCGGAGCCTACTTTGAGCACTACCTCAACGTCCTGAAGGACAAATTCATTCTCCGCTCCATCATTGACATCGCCACCCGGTCCACCACCCAGGCCTTTGACAATCCGGACGACGTGGCGGAACTGCTGGACTCCGTGGAAACCCACATCTTCCAGATACGGGAACGCTACAACAGCACCAAGGACGAACAAAGCCTAGCAAGCATCCTCAAGCAGGCCGTCACCAACTTTGAAAAATTCATTGCCAGCAAGGGACAGATTCAGGGGCTGACCACGGGTTTTGAAGAACTGGACAAAAAAAGCAACGGCCTCAAGCCTGGGGACATGTTCATCATCGCCGCCCGTCCCTCCATGGGTAAAACCTCCTTCCTGCTCAACATCGTCGAGCACATTGCGCTGAATGAAAAAAAGCCCACCCTGCTCTTCTCCTGTGAAATGCCCGCGGTCCAGATCGTGGAACGCCTTCTCTTCGCCCGCTCCGGGGTCCGCAGCCGGGAAATCATCAAGAGGGGCAACCTCACCCAGCTTGAAATGAAGCACTTCAAGCAGGCGGTTAAGGAAGTGGGTGCCTCCCAGCTTGTCATTGACGACACGGCTGCCATCTCCATCAACGAACTCCGGGCCAAGGCGCGCCGCGTCATGCGGGACCAGGGCGGCCTGGCCGCCATCGGCGTGGACTACCTCCAGCTCATGCGCTCCCACTCCAAGCAGGCCGCCAACAGCCGCGAACGAGAAGTGGCGGAAATCTCCGCCGGCCTCAAGGCCCTGGCGAAGGAACTCAAAGTGCCCGTCATCGTCCTGGCCCAGCTCAACCGCGGACCGGAAAGCCGTACGGGCGCCAGCCTGGGCGTGCCCCGCATCTCCGACCTGCGTGAATCCGGCTCCATCGAACAGGATGCCGACATGATCGGGCTGCTCTACCGCTCCGCCTACTATGCGGAAGATGAGGAAAAACGCCAGCAGATGGCCGGACGAGCCAACCTGCACCTGGCTAAAAACCGCAACGGCCCCACCGGGGACGTGCCGCTCCACTTTGAAGCGGAACTCATGCGCTTCTCCACCCGTGAAGCGGATGAACACGACCAGGAAAACGAATAAAATCCCTTCCGAGCTTCAAATTTCTGCGGATTTACAATCCGGAGTCAAGCTGTGATTCTAAGGGAAAAGAACTTGCGATGACGCCCCTCCGCCTATGAGGAGCTGTTTATATGAGATGGGGACCCGTCGGGAGCTGTCGGACTGGGGCGAGGAATGCCGCAGGCTTCTGCGGCATTTGAATTTGAAAGGGAGCGTTAGCGAACTCTCTTTCCTGGAAGCCGGTACGTCCTGACGGGCACACGTATTTCAATTGCCGCAAGGTATGCGGTACTCCCTGTAAGGAGATAGACATTTCTCCGGTTTCAGACCGTGACGGATTGTAAATCCGGTAGCCTCATTGCAGCGCCAGCGTCTCTTCTGGGCTTATTTATCAAGTCATTTCTGTTTTAATATGAAAAAAACCTTATCTATCGCCGCCATGCTCTGCGGATTGTGCGTTTGCGCCAATGCCGCCAGCATGGTCACGGAATGGACCGGTGGGGCCGGCCCTACGGAAGGCAACACCTATGAACTGGGCAACGCGGGCAACTGGAGCAACGGCATTCCCAGCCGCGGCAACGGCCAGGGCCCGGATGTCATCTTCAACAATGCCGGAACCGTCAACGTCAACGGCGCCATGGTGGACACCTCCGACGGCGGCGGCATCACCGTTACGGGCAACAGCAACGTTACCGTCGGCGGCACCCGCTATACGGGGAATGTAACGGTCGGCTCCGGTTCCACTCTCAACCTCGGGCAAGTGGACTTCAAAAGCAGTGACATCACCCTTGACGGAACCCTCAACCTCACCGTCTGCGGCATTGATCCCGGCGGCAATGGCGCACGGCTTGTCTTCGGTATTGGAGGCATCATGAACGTCAACCAGAAAATATGGGGCGCGTCCAGCTTCTCCGTCTCCGGACTGCTGGCCACCACATCCACGGACCTGAGTGTGGGAGAATTCCAGTTCGTTACCCGCACGCTGGTCACCTCCGCCGGTTTTGACGGCGGTTCCATCTCCCTGGGGGACTTTACCGCTGAAGACGGCAGCGCGCTGACCAAGGCCTCCGGCCTCATGGAAGGAAATGTAGCGGACTATCAGGGCCAATACTACCTCTACACGGAAAACGGAGACGTCAAGGTGCAATACGTAGTAGCGGGCGCCGTGCCGGAACCCGCCACGGCTACCCTCAGCCTGCTGGGGCTGGCAGCTCTGATGCTGCGCCGCAGGCGCGCCTGATTTCCGGAATCCCATTTTTTCTTCAAGAGGCTGTACGCTAATGCGTACAGCCTCTTTTGCATTCGCCGGGCGGGTGACGGAAACGTCACGGAAAACATCTTCACGCCATTGCCGGAGGCCGTAACATCTTTCCATTACCCTTTATTCAGCATTATGCAAGCCCACGCAAAATCACTCAACGAGCGCTTCCGCACACTCATCTCACTCCTCTTCGGCCTGGCTATCGGCTGCGCCCTGCTCTTTGGGGAATCCCGGTGGGAAATGTCCCCGCTCATAGAAGAAAGCCTCATGCTCCTGGCCTGTTTCATGGCCGGCATAGGCGCCTTCGGGCGCATCTGGTGCTCCCTCTACATTGCTGGTTATAAAAACAACGTCCTTGTCATTGAAGGGCCGTACTCCATGTGCCGCAACCCGCTTTACTTTTTCAGCTTCATCGGCGGCATAGGCGTAGCGTGCGCCACGGAAACCTTCACGATCCCCCTGCTGACGGCATTGGCCTTCGGCATTTACTACCCGTCCGTCATCAGGAAGGAACAGGAACGGCTCATCTCCCTCTTCGGAGACGCCTACCGGAACTACTGCCGGAGCGTCCCCTCCTTCATTCCCTCCCTATCGCGGCTGAAGCCGCCGCCCGCAACCTACTCCGTCAATCCTGCCACCTTCACGCACAACATCGTGGACGCGCTGTGGTTCATCTGGTTCATCGGCATCTTTGAATTCATCAGCGGGCTACATGAAGCCAGAGTGCTCCCCGTATGGTTCCTCATTCCGTAACCTGCTCCCTTCTTCTGGCGTCCAGAAGCCCCGCCAGGGCCTTCTGGGAAACCATCTGCCGGAAAGACCCTCGGTCCCTCGGATAAAGCATCATCTCCGTCCGCGTCTCTCCCCCCCGGAAAGCCCAGGCGAGCCATACGGTACCCACAGGTTTTTCCGGCGTGCCGCCTCCCGGCCCCGCAATGCCGCTGACGGCAACCGCCACATCGGCACCGGAACGGTCCAGGGCCCCCTCCGCCATCGCTTTCACCACGGGTTCGCTTACCGCTCCGTGAAGCTTCAGGATATCCTCCGGCACCCCCAGCATCTTCGTCTTTGCCCGGTCAGCGTAAGTCACCCAGCCGAACTCAAAAACGCCGGAGGAACCCGGCACATCCGTAATCCTCTTGGCAATCAGGCCGCCGGTGCAGCTCTCCGCCGTCGCCACCTTCAACCCCTGTTCCGCCAGATGGAGCACCACCGCCTTCTCCAGGGATACTCCCGCGGGAGTCAGCACATACGCTCCTGCCAGGATGCGCAGGCGCGCCTCCCCCTGTTTCAGCGCCACTTCACTGCCCACCAGGCGCACATCCACCTCTCCGATGCGCGCGCAATACGCCACCTCCAGTCCCTCCACCTGGTGCAGGGAATCATCCACCAGCTCCTGAAGGTCGCTCTCCCCGATTCCTACCAGCCGGAAAACGCGCAGATGCGGAATATCCTCATCCGCCAGATCTTCCAGAAGCGGCATCACTGACTGCTCCACCATCGGCTTCAACTCCGACGGAGGTCCGGGCAGCAGGATGAACATGGGAAGGGAACCGCTGGCAGGCATCACCAGGCCGGGCGCCGTGCCGTTGGAATTCTCCAGCACCGCGGCACCGTCCGGAACCATGGCCTGTTTGAAATTGCATTCCGCAATGGAAATTCCCCTGCGTTCAAAATAGCTCTTCAACCTCTCCGCCACCTGCTCGTCACGGTGCATGTCCACGCCGCACACGTCGCACAGGGCTTCTCTGGTCACATCGTCGCTCGTCGGTCCCAGGCCTCCGCTCACAATCACGATATCCGCCCGCCGGGCGCTCTCCCTCATGGCCTCGTTAATGGCATAGCCGTCGGGAACCACGGTCTCCCTCTCCACACGGAATCCGGCCTCAAACAGCCTGTTGCCCAGCCACGCGGCATTCGTATTCACAATGCTCCCCAGTAAAATTTCCGTCCCGGTGTTGATCAATTCAACCCTGATCTGCTTCATGCCGCCAGTATGCTCCCGCATCCGCTCCGTGACATGCAACAATCCTGCCATGTACCACAAAAAACTTCATTTGAACGTCCCGTAGGATACAGTATGGGCACTGACAAAGACCATGAGCACACCTTCCCGGCCCCGCGCCACCAAAATCATCTGCACCATTGGACCAGCAACAGACACTTCCGACATGCTGGGCCAGCTTATTGAAGCCGGAGCCAACGTTTTCCGGCTCAACATGAGCCACTCCAAACACGACTGGGTCCGGGAAGTCGTCTTCCGCATCCGCCGGAAAGCCGCGGAGCTGCAGGCGAACATAGCCATTCTCTTTGACCTCCAGGGGCCATCCATCCGCACCGGGGACCTGCCCGAACCCTACCATCTGAAAAAAGGGGACACGCTGGAAATCCGCCTGAGCACGGCCAAGCCGGAACTCCCCTTCTCCACCACGGTGAACTATGACGGGCTCCTGCAGGACGTCCAGGTAGGCCATACGATGGTGGTGGACAACGGAGGCATTCTCATGCGCATTGAGGAAGTGCGCCCGGACAGGCTCATCTGCAAGGTGCTCACGGAAGGAGTATTCGGCTCCCGCCGCCACATCAACCTCCCCGGCGTGGCCCTGCGGCTCCCCGCCCTGACGGAAAAAGACCTGGCGGACCTGACCGTAGCCGTGGAATGCGAGACGGACTACGTAGCCATGTCCTTCGTCCGGGACGCCGCCCACATCGCCCAGCTCCGGGAGCATATCGACAACCTTGGAGGAAGGGCCCAGATTGTCGCCAAAATCGAGGACCAGCAGGCCATCCGCCACATTGACGACATCATCCTGGCCGCAGACGTCATCATGGTCGCGCGCGGCGATCTGGGCATCGAAGTCAGCATTGAGGAACTTCCCATCATCCAGCGCCGCATTATTCGCCACTGCCACAGGCTGGGGCGCCGCTGCATCGTCGCCACGCACATGCTGGAATCCATGATCACGCAGCCCACCCCCACCCGTGCGGAAGTCACGGACGTTTCCAACGCCATCTTTGAACAGGCGGACGCCGTCATGCTCTCCGGAGAAACCTCCGTAGGCCATTATCCCGTGCGCTGCGTGGAGGTCCTGGACTCCATCGCGCACCGCATGGAGCGCTCCGGCAACCTTAACTTTGCCGCCTCCGCCATCCTGAACGGAGACAGGCAGAAGGCCACCAAGGCAGCCATCTCCCTGGCGGACTCCGTGGAAAACGCCTGCATGGTCATCTTCACCCGCCGCGGCCTGGCCGCCACGCAGGCAGCCGTCCTCAGGCCGGAACGGGCTCCCATCTTCGCCTTCAGCAATGACCCCGTTGTCGTCCGGCAGCTCGCGCTGGCACGCGACGTGACCGCCTTTGAATCCCCCTTCCTGAAAGACCCGGCCCGCATGATCTCCACCGCTCTGAACCTGCTGAAGGAAAAAGGGCTTATCACCTCCGGCCAGCCCGTCGTCATCCAGGGGGACAGCCTGCAAGGGGAACTGCTGGCGGACTCCATCATCTTCATGCGCGCGGAATGATGACCCCTGCCTTCCATGTGGCGCAGGAAACAGCCGTGTGGCCTCCGCCCCCTCCCCTCAGGGAACTTCTGCTGGATGCCGATCCGGACGAACGGCAGGTAGCGGACCATCTGGCCCACGGCGAACTTTACGTCGCACGGAGCCGCGGAGCTGCCGCCGGAGCTATCGTCATCCGGCAAACGGGGGAAGACACATGGGAAATCATGAACTGTTCCGTAGCCCCTGAATACAGAAGGCACGGTTGCGGAACCGCTCTGGTGCTGCACGCCCTGCACATCATCAGGAACAAGGGGGCAAGATATGCGGAACTGGGAACGTGCGATGCCTCCCCGGGCCCAATGGCCCTGTATGAAAGCTGTGGCTTCCGGATTTCAGGCGTCGTCAAAAACCACTTTACGGACAACTACCCGGAACCCGTCTGGGACAACGGCGTGCAGTGCATTGACATGATCCGCATGCGTGCGGACCTCTCCCCGCAGGAGGGGGAAACACCTCCAACTGGTCAGAAGCTATAAACCAGGCTGACGCCCGTCACCCAGCTATTGCCCTTCACCAGCGTTCTCCCATACACCCGGTTCACCCCGTGGGCTCCCCTGCCGAGCCAGTGCAGCCCCACAAACGGCTCCACAAAAATATTCCCGAACAAACGGTAATTCGCCGTCACCCTAACGTACAGGGACTGCCAGCCGTTGCTGCCGGAAGGCCAGTAGGAGGAACTCAGCACCGCGCCGAACTTGAAACCCATGTAAAGGTTCTCCGTCATCCGGAAATCCGACCCGGTGCACATGTCAAACCACCAGCCCGTAATGCCGTAAAAGGAATAAGCGGCGCTTCCCTGCGCATAAAAACCGGGCAGGAAGCCCAGATCATGGCGCAGAATCAGCGCCGTTTCATACGTTGTCCCACCGTTGCCGAACAAATGTTCGGAGGCAAACCCCGCCAAACCGCCGTCATTCGCACGGAAGGATAATGCGGCGTAAGTGGCCTTCCCGAACTTCCTTTGAAGCCCAAGATCAGCCATTGTCTCATTCTCCATGTCAACCGCCGGATGCCCCAGGAAAATCTCCTCCTTCAACGCCAGAATCAGGGAATACCGGTCATTCAGGTCGCTTCTCCAGTCCAGACGCAAGGGAGCCGTGGGATTACAGCCGCCGGGAATCAGGCCGCGGAATTCGTAATTCGTGGAATAGCCCGCCTTCAAGCTGCCGCTCACGGGTCTCAGAGGCGGATCGGAAGGAACATCCGGAATGCGTGACTCCGCCAGGGAAATTGAAATGGAAACGGCCAGAACCGCCCCAAGAGCAGAAAAAAAGGAAAAACTCATAAACTTGGAACTCCTGTTCCGCGGCATTCTGAATAAAAATACTGCCTCTGGCAACAAGCAAAAAAGGAGCGGAGCAATTCTCCTTTACCCCGGAAAGTCAATTCCTCCGCAAGCCGCTCATCCTGCAAGGAATAAAAAAATCCGGCCCTGCCGCTGCCCCAAATTTTCCAGCCAGTGCAACAGCAGCCATATCCGTGACGGCTTTTCCTAAGCCATCACCGGCCGGAACAGGAACAATGGCCGGATCTTAGTCCCCGCTTTAATCGGCAATTTCTCCTTCCTCCATCCGGAACATGAAAGAAAAAGAGCGGCGGATTACTCCGCCGCTCTTGAAACATGATTCAATCGTAAGCCGGACGGCTTAGAAGGAATAGACGAGGTTGGCGCCAGCCACCACGCCGAAGTTCTTGTAAGGCTTGGAACCTGCGTCCACGCCCTTGTTAGCCTTCAAGGCGCCGTTGCCGGCCCAGTTGAAGCTGACGAAGGGAACCACGGCCAGATTCTTCACGCCCAGCTTGACAGGCAGTTCAGCCTTCACCCACCAGGCTTGCGCGCCGTTGGACATGAAAGCGGACTTGCTGTCGAAGTAGCCGGCAGTGGCAGACATGCCGCCCGTTATCACGATGTCCGTGGCGGGGCAGATGGAAGCCTTCCAGCCCACATACGGCTGGAACCACCATCCGGTCATTCCCTGGAAGCCATAGCTAGTGGTCACACCGGCGAACCAGTTGCTGCACAGGTCATAGTTCAGGTTCAGATAGAATTCCTGAGCCACGGAGTGGGCATGACGCTGGCCAACGACGCCGTTTGCAAGGAGGTTGCTGTAATCATACTTGGCAAAGTTGCCGAGCAGACCGCCATGAATCAGATTCCAGCCGAGGGTGGTGGACAGGTTCTTCAGCAAACCGTCCTGGTTCTTCCAGCCAAGGTTGAAATTGGTTTCATTGTGGAAAGCAATATCTTTCATGCCAAGCAGCTCGTGACCGGAGGTCAGGGAGGTGTAGGAAGCGGCACCCACAATGGAGTTGGCGTCGCTCAGCTTGTAATTCAGATTTACACCGGCAGGGATAACGCTATCCCCTCCCACCAAGGCGTGGGAAGCCACGATGCCGCGGCTGGTGTAATTGGAGGCATAACCGGCGTAGATATCGCCGGACAGCGGGCTGACAGTCGCCACGGGAGTGGGAACCGGAGTCGGAGCAACAATCTTGACGGGAGTGCCCGCAAGAGCAACGCCGGCAAAGGATGCCACAGCTGCCGCAACACTGATGATGTTCTTGGTTTGCATGACTATTACTTGGTTAGGGTATTAATTGTTGATTTGCTAACAAGGAAAGAAAAGTATCTTTTCCCCCTTGTTAAGGAAAGTGAAACATTTCCGTCACAAATGTAAAGCCTTTTCTCCCCCACAGTTAGCTAATCATTGATTTTCTAACATTTATATTTACCATCCCCATGACAAAAAGAGCAATCTTCCAGATCTTGCCAAGCTTTCCTCTCCATGGCCGGGCAGGATACAGGCATTCCGCCCCGGCCAGGCGTTCGTCTTCCTTCAGGGAAGGAGAAGGATTCACCAGGACCCTTCGCCCGCAGGAAAGCAGCATGGGCATATCCGCGCCACTGTCGCTGTAGGCGACGGCGTTATCCAGAACGCCGTGCTCCGGCAGCACCTTCCGCTCGCGCAGGCGCTCCACCTTCATCTGTCCCTTGTTGTTGCCGTTCGGCAATTCCGGCATCGCCGGCATGCGGCCGTCCAGAAGCACGTCCGTTCCCAGAACGCCGTCAAATCCCAGCAGCTCACCCAGAGGTTCCGCGTAAAAGGTTGGGGAGGCGGAAACCATGAGGCACAGATCCCCCTTCTTCCGGTGCTCCTCCAGCCGTTCCTTCAGTTCCGGATAAATCCATTCCTGTGCCAGAGAGCCGAATTTCCTTCCATACTCCCGCACCGTTTCTGCGGGGAGTCCCCACAAATAAATGAGATAGGCCCTCTTCATCCGGTTTTCATCCCATATCCTCAGAACATAAAGAGGAATGCAGGCCAGGAAAAGAAGCACCAGCAGGCGCCGCCATGGATGGAGCCTCAGCACAAAACAGGAAAAAACGTATTGCGTATCCCAGGGCAGCAGCGTTCCATCCATATCAAAAAGGGCCACTCCCCTTCCGCTCAAATCATCCGTCATACCCCCATCCTATACTCTCAACCCTCAACTCTCAACCCTCAACTCTCCATCCTCTTCCCTTAAACGCCCAAAACCCCGGCCGCCAAAAGGCAACCGGGGTTTTGAAGCAAATCCAGAAGGAAATAAGATTAACGGGAGTAGAATTCCACGATGAGCTGCTCGTTGACGATGGGAGCAATCTCTTCCTTGGAAGGTACGCGAGCAATCTTGCCCGTGAGCTTGTCACGGTCGCATTCCAGCCAATCCGGAACCACGGTGGCCTGGGTCAGGTCAAGGAAACGGGTAGCCAGCTGCTGGGAGGAGGCCTTTCCACCGACGGCGATCACATCGCCAGGGCGGCAGGAGTAGGAAGCAACGTTCGTCTTTTTGCCGTTCACGGTGATATGGCCGTGGGAAACGAGCTGACGGGCGCCGGCGCGGGTGTTGCTGAAACCGAGACGGTACACAACATTGTCCAGACGGAGTTCAAGGAGCTGAAGCAGGATGTCGCCGGTAATGCCGCGGCGGCGGGCGGCTTCTGCATAATACTTGCGGAACTGGCCTTCAAGCACACCGTACTGGAAACGCAGCTTCTGCTTTTCAGCAAGCATCACGCCATAGTCGGACTTCTTCTTGCGGCCGGCGCGCATGCCATGCTGGCCGGGGGGGAAGGGGCGCTTTTCAAGAGCCTTGGTGGAACCGAAAAGAGCAACGCCAAAACGGCGGGACACTTTATCGCGGGGACCGGTATAACGAGCCATGATATATTTGATCTATAGGTAAAAGGATTCAATTAGACGCGGCGGGCCTTCGGGGGACGGCAGCCGTTGTGGGGAATGGGGGTCACGTCCTTGATGGAGGTGATTTCAATACCGATCGTCTGCACGGCACGCACGGCGGATTCACGACCGGAACCCGGTCCCTTCACACGCACTTCCACTTCACGCAGACCGTGGCCCATGGCCTGGCGGCAGGCGTCCTGGCAAACCACCTGGCCGGCGTAAGCCGTGCTCTTGCGGGAGCCCTTGAAGCCCATCTTGCCGGCGGAGGACCAGCCGATCACGTTGCCGCGCTGGTCGGTGACGGTCACGACGGTGTTGTTGAACGTGGAGGAAACATGAACCACGCCGGAGGAAACGTTCTTGCTGCCCTTGGCCTTCAGGATTTTGGGCTTGTCATCATCGCCGCCCAGACCGAGTTCCGCAAAAATGTCCTTGCGGGGTTCGGGCTTCTTGACTTCTTCAGGAGCGGAAACAGCGGCGGCCGGAGTTTCAGCAGCGGGAGCGGGAGCTGCCGCTTCCACGGGCTTTTCGGCGGTTTCGTTGGTGATTTCTTCGCTAGCCATAGTAAAGCTATATAGTAAAATTCAGGTTGGCGGATTACTTCTTCTTGGCCTGCGCGCCAACGGTCTTCTTCTTGCCTTTACGGGTGCGGGCATTCGTGCGGGTACGCTGGCCACGGACCGGAAGGCCACGGCGGTGGCGCTGACCGCGATAGCAGTTGATGGAGGTCAGACGCTTGAGAATGGATTGCTTTTCACGACGAAGGTCACCTTCAATCAGGATTCCGTCAGTGGTGATCACTTGAACAATCTTCGTGAGTTGTTCGTCGGTAAGCTGTCCCGTACGGATGTCGGGATTGATGCCTGCTTGTTCCAGGATTCTCTTAGAAGTCGAGTGCCCGATTCCGTAAATATACGGAAGGGAAGCCTCGATGCGCTTCTCGTTGGGTATTTCTGTACCGAAAAGGCGTGCCATAATGGATTGGATTTGCTAGCTGTTATTTTTCTCTGCCTCGCGCAGAGCTATTGCTTGGGGCAAGATGGATACCATAAATTGAGGTTTTGACAAGAGCAAAACGTCATTTTTTCTATTTTTAATCTCTTGCGCCGCTTGAACATGCATGCCGCCCGTGGCGGCGCAGGATGCGTTCCACCGCCCAGGAAGCATGCTCCGCCACGAGGGGGGACTCTCCGGAAAGCGCCTTCAGAAAATCAATGTCATCCGGAGTTCCCGCATTCCCCAGCACAATGCAGCCGTTGCGCAGCAGCCCCTCCCTCTTGATTCTTTTCAGGGGGGAATTCCGGAACAGGTCCGCAAAGCCGCCGGCATCCAGGGCAAGCAGATCGCGCAGCGGAATGGAGGCCAGCAGGCGGGACATGCGGAACCGCTCATCCGCCTCCGGCAGGGGCTTCCCGTTCCAGGGGCAGACCGTCACGCAGGTGTCGCACCCGTACAGCCGTGTCCCTACCAGGGGGCGTATTTCCTCCGGAATGGAGCCCCGGTGTTCAATCGTCCAGTAGGAAAGGCAGCGTCCGGCATCCACCTGGCCGTTTTCCATGATTGCGCCCGTCGGGCACAGGTCCGCACAGCGCCGGCAACTTCCGCACCCGTGGGAGACCGGAGCGTCCGGCTCCAGCTCCAGCGTGGTCAGCAGGGTGGCGATGAAAAAGCGCGAGCCTCCCTTCCTGCGAACGATCAGGCCGCTTCTTCCGCGCCATCCCAGGCCGCACGCTTCCGCGTGGTCCCGTTCCATGACGGGTCCGGCGTCCACATATCCCTTTTGCTCGCCGCCGTAAATGGAAAGCAGTTCCTGCAAATCCGCCAGCTTCTCTTCCAGAATTCCGTGGTAGTCCCTTCCGTGGGCGTAAAGGCAGATGCTTCCCTCCCCCTCCGGACGCATGGCGGGGCTGTCATAGTCATAGGACAGGCAGATGACGGAACGGCAGCCGGAAAGCACCTCCGCAGGGTCCGCCCTCCGCTCCGGAGAACGCGCCATCCATTCCATCCCGGCGTGCCAGCCCCGTTCCAGCCATTGGAACAATTTTTCCGCATGCGGGCTCCTTCCCGCACGGGCCACCCGGCAGCCGGAAAACCCAAGCTGCCGGGACACGGCGCACAGGGAATCTTTAATAACATCGGGATCCGGCGTCAGCACGCCCGCATCATGAACAAGAGCGCCCCTTCCACCAAGAATTTTCTTCAATCCGGTGGAAATTGGATTGCCTGCACCCTGCCGCCGCTTCATAATAGACCTATATGAACATCCGGATTCTGAGCGATGGGAAACAGGGCCATCTCAACCAGTCCCTGGGACTGGCGCAGGCTCTGATTGCCAAAGCAGGGGGCGCCGTGGAAACGGTGGACCTGCAGGGACTTTCCCTTCTGGGGAAAATCCGGAAGGTCGTCTCCGGCAGCGACACGCCGCGGCCGGACCTGTTCATCTCCGCCGGACACGCCACGCACATCCCGCTCATCTGCGCCCGCCATCATTTCAAGACCCGGGCCGTCCTCTGCATGAAGCCCACGCTTCCCTGCACCTTTTTTGACCTCTGCCTCATTCCCCGCCATGACTTGCGCCCCGGACGCGACTATACGGATACAGGCATCTTTCCCACCCATGGAGCGCTTCACCCCATGAGGCCTGACCCCTCCATCCCGAAGGACATCACCCTGATCCTCATCGGAGGTCCCAGCAAGGATTTTGACTGGGATGACGAAGCCATGCTCAACCAGCTCTCGGACATCAGCATCAACACCCCCGGCAACATCGTGCTGACCACCTCGCGCCGGACGCCGACGGGCTTTGCAGAGAAAATCCAGACGGCCGTTCCGGAGATCACCGTCGTTCCAGTGGAGGAAACGCAGCCGGGGTGGGTAGCGCGGCATCTGGCGCACGCCTCCGCCACCTGGGTCAGCCAGGACAGCGTCTCCATGGTATATGAAGCGCTGGGCGCGGGCGCGCCCGTAGGCGTCCTGGCTGTCCCCCGCCGCCACGGCAACCGTAAATCCCGCATCCTGTCCGGCCTGGAAATGCTGGAAAAGGAAGGCTTGGTCACCGGATACCGGGACTGGAAAAAGCAGGGCTTCCGCCTGGCAGCGCCCGGAGCCCCCCTTCTGGAGGCGGACCGCGCCGCAGACTACATCCTCACCAGATTCTTTCCCCAACTCCACGCCTTATGAAAATAGTACATCTCGTCCCCTCCATGGAATCCGGAGGCGTGGAACAAGTCGTCATGGAACTGGGCAGCGGCCTTTCCGCCCGGGGCGTGGAAAACATCGTCGTCTCCGGCGGCGGACGCCTGGTTCCCCGGCTGGAAAAGGAAGGCTCCCGCCACATCCTGATGCCGATCGGCAAAAAAAGCCTCGCCACCTTCTTCCGCATCGGCGCCCTCCGCGCCCTGCTCCAGGCCGTCAGGCCGGACATCCTGCATCTTCATTCCCGCGTTCCCGCCTGGGTAGGCTACCTGGCATGGAAAAAACTGCCGCCGGAAGACAGGCCCGGCCTCGTCACCAGCGTGCACGGCTTCTACTCCGTCAACCGGTACTCCGCCATCATGAGCCGGGGGGAAGGGGTGATTGCCGTTTCCAACTGCATCCGGGACTACATCCTCACCCATTATCCGTCCACTCCCGAGGACCATATCAGAATCATTCCCAATGCCATTTCCCCAGACCAGCACCACCCGGACTACTCCCCTTCCCGGGAATGGCTCACGGGCTGGCATATGTCCTATCCCGAGCTCAAGGGAAAATTCACCCTGTGCCTGCCAGGCCGCATCACGCGCCTGAAAGGGCAGCTGGACCTGATTCCCATTGTAAGACAGCTTCTGGAACGGGGAATTCCGGCCCACGCCGTCATCGTGGGAGAGACCAAAAAGGGAAAGGAAGAATATAAAAACGAAGTCCTCCGGGAAATTGAGCGGGCCGGCGTCTCCCACGCCTTCACCTGGACCGGCCACCGCCAGGACCTGCGGGACATCATTTCCACTTGTTCCGTCACTCTTTCCCTGACCAAAAGCCCGGAGGCCTTCGGCAAATCAACCCTTGAGGCGCTCGCCCTGGGCAGACCCGTTGCCGGGTACGCCCACGGCGGAGTCAAGGAACAACTGGACGCCTTCCTGCCGGAAGGAAACATCGCCGTGGGGGACGCTTCCTCCATGGCTGACCTGCTTTCCCGCTGGTACGCCCAGCCCCCTCCCCTGCCCCGTCACATACCCTCTCCTTACAAGATGGAGGATATGATTCAGGCCCATCTGGACGTTTACCAGGAACTGACCCCTTATTCATGACGCCCCGGGAAGCCGCCATAACCCTGAACCTGATACCGGGGCTGGGCCCTGTCAGGGTCATGCGCCTCATGCAGGTATTCGCCTCTCCGGAACTGGTTCTGGAAGCTCCGGCCTCCATGCTGACGGATATTCCCGGCATCGGGGCACAGCTGGCTCGCCACATCTCATCCTGGCGGAGCATCGTCAATCCGTACCGGGAGCTGGAACTGGCGGATAAGGCGGGGGCCACGGTCACCACGGTCTTTGACGCCTCCTATCCCGCCGCCCTGCGCGAGCTGACGGACGCGCCCATCGTCCTTTATTCCTGGGGATCCTGGACCGCGGGGGATTCCGAACGCTCCATCGCCGTCGTCGGTTCACGCATGGCCACCCACTACGGCAGGCTATGCGCCAGAACCGTCTCTCATGACTTGGCGGAAGCCGGGGTAACCGTCATTTCCGGACTGGCGCGCGGCGTAGATACGGAGGCCCATACGGGAGCCCTGGATGCGGGGGGACGCACCGTCGCCGTCATCGGAGCGGGCCTCAGCAAACTGTATCCATGGGAAAACAGAAACCTGGCGCAGCGCATTGCGGACGGCCATGGAGCGGTAGTCTCCGAATTCCCGATGGAGCTACCCCCCTCCCGCACCACCTTTCCCATGCGCAACCGCATCGTGAGCGGCTGGAGCCGCGCGACGCTGGTGGTGGAAGCCTCCGGACGCAGCGGAGCCCTGATCACGGCGCGGACGGCAGGGGAACAGGGACGGGAGGTCTTCTGCATTCCCGGCCCGGTTGACCGGCATTCCTCCGACGGCTGCCACACCCTCATCCGGGACGGAGCCACGCTGGCCGCCGGAGCCTCCGACATCCTGCATGACATGAAATGGACCGCCCCGGAACAGGGTCTGCCCCTTTTTTCCCCATCCTCCCTTTCCGCCGCTGCACCTCCGCTGCCTCCCACTGCGGAGGAAAAGGAAATCCTCCATGCCGTCAGGATGGGCTTCAATACCATTGACACCCTCTGCGCCTCACTGGGGAAACCGGCATGCGCCATTACGCCGCTTCTGTCCAGAATGCAAATTGTAGGGCAAATCACGCCGGATGCAGGCGGATACTTTTCCATCAACCACAAGGGACACTAAACAGTTCTCCTCCCTTTCCGGAAATGTCTCAACAGCAGGCAGGGCGCCCCCGGACGGCGGCAGCCCGCGTCAGCACGGTTAAAGGAACAGAAAAAAGCTCCTACTGCTTAACCTCCTTGCGCACGGCATCAATCCAGGCGGAAATCGTCTCCGCCTGCTCCCACTTGACTGGGGCGGCCAGCTTCTTCTTGGACACGGGATCGGAAACTTCAAAAATCACTCCATATACAAACTTGATGTCGTCCGGGTTTCTTTTCTTCTGAAAGCGGCCTTCCTGCTGGGCCTTGAAATCTATCTTTTCATAGGACGCCAGGAAAAGCGCCAGCATCAAGCCGTCCTCTCCCTTGATCGGAGAAACGAGCGGCACCACCGGGCATTTCACCTCCTTGCCCCGGATAATGGTCTTGACCAGCCTCGGTTCCACCTTCTTCAAAATATCAAGCTTCTTTGAAATATTCTCCTTGGCAAATGCCTTTTCAAAAACGGCCAGGTTACTGTAATCGTTCTTGTCCCGGAAGGGAATCATTGCCTCCATGCTGTTCTCCCCGTCCAGCAGCTTCACTTCAACGCACGTTTCCTTCTGCTCCATGGACACGGAGGACTTGGCGCTGTCAGCGCATCTCTTGGTATCAAAAGAGGGCGTCTTGAACGGAAGAACTTCGGCGCAGGCCATGCAGGAGGCTACCAGTGACAAAAACAGGACGGAAACTTTCATGATGATTCAAATTTATGGTAAGGAACCATAATCGTCTATGCTCCGCAATGACTTTTTTCTTTGCTTCCGGGCTGCTTCCGGCAAAAAAAACTTTCTTCTCATGATGCAAAACAAATACCCTCAAACATCTAAAACAGCCGTCAAGCTACCTCCTAACAGTTATTATTCCAGAAATTAAATATGTCAACAAGGGAAGATCCCTCGCGCTTCAAGGCCTGCGGAAGAACTCTCATGCCTGCAACAGACAGTACATGCAGGGCCAAAACCCCATAACGTGTTTATATTAATGCAAACATAAAAACATGCAGAAATATTTCTTAAAAAAATAACCGTTTACGGACATATTTTG
Source organism: Akkermansia sp. NBRC 115031 (assembly GCF_030268505.1). NCBI lineage: Bacteria > Pseudomonadati > Verrucomicrobiota > Verrucomicrobiia > Verrucomicrobiales > Akkermansiaceae > Akkermansia > Akkermansia sp. NBRC 115031. The sequence goes on along the minus strand of NZ_BSQU01000004.1, from coordinate 72,153 downwards.
AACATCTTTTTGCGGGATAAAGTCTCACCCTTCACAAGATCTATCCGACGGGTGGGAAAAGTAACTCAAAATCCGTCCAGGGTGGTTTTTGGTTCCATAGGTAGTTAATAGAGAGAAAAGGCCGCGGATCAAACAACCCGCGGCCTTTTTTTGTCCAACTCCCTTTCAAATGCGGAGTTTGGGCTTGATGAATGAAACTTCTTACTGTAGCAACAAGACATGCGTTTGTTCGCCCTTCTCGCAGGATTCACCCTTTGCCTGAGCTCCACGAGCTGCCAATCGTATGGGGATTCAAGTGATTACATCCCCCTGGCAACGCCTGTTCCCCCGCAGCTTTCCCAGCCGGTAGCCAACGCCCTTCCCCGCCCCGCCAACTTTCCCACGCGTCCGGTAGCCATTCCGCCGAGCGCCCCCCGCACGCCCCGCTGTGCCAGCGCCTGCGTCATGGACGCCCTCACCGGAAAAGTGCTTTTCTCCCACAACGGACTCCAGCACCGCCAGGTAGCCAGCACGCAGAAACTCGTGACGGCCATGGTCGTCCTTGAACACGGCAGCCTGGACAGGAAGGTGGTTATCCAGCCTTCCGACACCAAGGCGGATCCCACCAAGCTGGGCTTCCGCGCCGGAGAAGTCTATTCCCGCCGGGAACTGCTCAATGCCCTGATGATCCGCAGCTTCAATGACGTAGCCGTGGCCCTGGCCCGCGACACGGCGGGGTCCGTTCCCCGTTTCGCCCAGTTGATGAACGCCAAGGCGCGCCAGATGGGCATGTACAACTCCCGCTTCGTCAACCCCAACGGTCTCCCCGCGGACCAGTACTCCACCGCCATTGACATGGCCCGCTGCGCCTATTACGTCTACCGCAATCCGGAACTGCGCAACATCATCTGCAAACGCCAGTACGCCTTCACCCGCGCCAACGGCAAGACGCTTCTGCTGAGAAACACCAACAAGCTGCTCACCCAGCACCCGTGGGTCACCGGCATGAAAACCGGCTACACGAACGCCGCCGGCCGCTGCCTGGTTTCCTCCGCCGGCTTCAACGGCCGCCATGTCATCGTCGTCGTTCTCGGCTGCCATCCGTCCCGCATCTGGGCGGAATCTGAAAACCTGCTCAAATGGGCCCTGGGTGACGCCGCATAAATGCACGGCGGCAATTGGTATTTGACTTTCACGGCGTGAGCCGCTATCAGTCCTGCCTATGTTACAGGCAGGTATTGTAGGTCTCCCCAACGTCGGCAAGTCCACCCTCTTCAACGCGGTCACCAGAACCCGCAAGGCCCAGGCGGCCAATTATCCCTTCTGCACCATTGATCCGAACGTGGGCATGGTCACGGTGCCGGACTCCCGCCTGCAAGTGCTTTCCGACATGTCCGGCTCTGAAAAAATCATCCCCACGCTCATTGAATTCGTGGACATTGCCGGCTTGGTCAAGGGCGCCTCGGAAGGAGCCGGACTGGGCAACCAGTTCCTGGCGAATATCCGTGAAGTGGACGCCATCGTGCAGGTGGTGCGCTGCTTTGACAATGACGACATCATCCACGAGCTTGGTTCCGTGGACCCCCTGCGCGACATTGAAATCATCAATTCGGAGCTCATTCTGGCGGACATCGCCACCATGGACAAAAGGCTTTCCTCCCGGGAGCGCAAAGCCCGCAGCGGAGACAAGGAAGCCAAGGCGGAGGTGGCCCTCATCACCAAGCTGCTGCCCCACCTGAATGAGGGCAATCCGGCCCTCACCTTTGAATCGCAACTGGATGACGACGAACGCAAGCTGCTCCATTCCTTCCAGCTCCTTTCGGACAAAAAAAGCATCTTTGCCTGCAACGTCAATGAAGACGAACTGGCAGACGCCATCAACAATCCGGACGCGCACCCCTACGTCTCCCAGGTGAAAAAATACGTGGCGGAACACCACAACGCGGAGGCAATTGTCATCTCCGCCCGGATTGAAGAAGAACTCATCGATGTTTCGGATGAAGAAGCCCGCGAATTCCTGGAATCCCTGGGCGTGCAGGATTCCGGCGTTTCCGACCTCATCCGCGCCGTGTACCACCTTCTGGGCCTGCGCACCTACCTCACCACCGGAGTCAAGGAAACGCGGGCCTGGACCATCCCGGCCGGGGCCAAGGCCCCCCAGGCGGCGGGCGTCATCCACACGGATTTTGAACGCGGCTTCATCGCTGCGGAAGTGGTGCATTACGACGACCTGGTATCCTGCGGCGGCAAGGCCGGAGCGCGGGAGCACGGCAAGCTGCGCATTGAAGGAAAGGAATATGTCGTCAAGGACGGAGACGTGGTCGAATTCCGCTTCAATGTTTAGCCCAAAGCTTTACCGGAATTCCATTGACTTTTCCTGATGCAGAGAGCAGATTGCTCATAACCTTCACATCGCCTCATGACTGATCCCGACGTCAAATCCACCCCTTTGGCAGCCAAGCACGTTGAACTGGGAGCCAGAATGGTTCCCTTCGCCGGCTGGAACATGCCGGTGCAGTACACCGGCATCCTGGACGAACACAAAGCCGTGCGCGAAGCCTGCGGCATCTTTGACATCTCCCACATGGGCCAGTTCACGGTGGCCGGCGCCGCAGCGGCTGCATGGCTGAACTCCATGCTGACCAATGACATCAATAAACTGGACATCGGCCAGGGGCAATACTCCATCATGCTCAATGACCGGGCCGGAGTCATTGATGACCTCATCCTGTACCGGATGGAGCCGGAAACCTTCTTCGTGGTGGTGAACGCCTCCAAGATTGACGAAGACTTCGCGTGGCTCTCCGCCCACAAGCCCGCGGACGTGGTCCTGGAAAACCATTCCGACGAATATGTGGGCCTGGCCGTCCAGGGCCCCAAATGCGGAGAAATCTTCGTCCGCGTCATTCCCGGCGTGGAGCTCCCCCCCCGCAACGGCATCTCCCGCATCACGGTGGACGGAACGGACCTCCTCGTCTGCCGCACCGGCTATACAGGGGAAGACGGCTTTGAATTCTTCTGTCCGGCCCGGGAAGGCGTCAAATGGTTTGAAGCCTTCCTTGACGCAGGCGCCAAGCCCTGCGGCCTGGGCGCGCGCGACAGCCTGCGCCTGGAAATGTGCTATCCTCTGAACGGTTCCGATCTCGCTCCGGACAAAACGCCTCTGGAAGCCGGGCTCGGCTTCTTCTGCGCGCTGGATACGGACTTCACCGGCGCCGACATTCTTCGTGAACAGAAAGCCAACGGCCTCACCCAGCGCCTGGTGGCTATTGAATACACCGGCAAGGGAGCTCCTCCCCGCGCCCACTATGCCGTTCACGTTCCCGGAGGAGAAGCCATCGGAGAACTTACCAGCGGCGTGCTCTCTCCTTCACTGATGGAGGGCATTGCCCTGGCCTACCTGCCTGTCGCCCATGCCAAGGTCGGCACCGAGCTGGAAATTGACGTAAGGGGAAGGAAATTCCCTGCCGTGGTAGTTAAAAAACCCTTTTATAAGAAAGGTTGACACTACGGCGCAAAAATAAACTGACAAACACTGCATTTTACTACACTCTCACCTCAAACAATTACATCTTATGCACGACGTACCAGAAAATCTGCTGTATTCCAAGGATCACGAATGGATTGAAATTGACGGGGACATCGGCACCATCGGCATCTCAGACCATGCACAGGCCGAACTCTCCGATGTAGTCTTTGTAGACCTTCCCGAAGTAGGCGCCACCGTTGCCGCCGGCGACCCCGTCGCCGTCGTGGAATCCGTCAAGGCCGCCAGTGACGTGTACACCCCGGTTTCCGGTGAAATCCTGGAAGTGAATGAAGAACTTTCCAATGATCCCTCCCTCATCAACTCCGATCCTTACGGAGCAGGCTGGCTGTACAAAATCCGCCTGGACGTTCCCACGGAAACGGAAGACATGATGAACGCCACGGACTACGAGGAATACTGTTCCTGACCCGTTCCTCCCTCCCCCGCCCCGGTGATTCCATCCCGGGGCATTTTGAATTTAACCCGGCCCCCGCGGCCGGGTTCCATTACCTGCCAGATACCACATGAATACCCACTCAGACTTTGCCAGACGGCACATCGGCCCCCAGGGGGAAGAACGCCGGGAGATGCTTGACAGCCTCGGCTACCAAACTCTTGATGAACTCATTGCGGACATCGTTCCCGCAGACATCCGGATGCAGGATCCCCTGGACCTGCCCGCAGCCAAATCGGAAACGGAAGCCCTGGAGGAACTCCGTTCCATCCTCCGGAAAAACAAGCTTCTGAAAACCTTCATCGGCCAGGGCTACTACGGCACCATCACGCCCTCCGTCATCCTGCGCAACGTACTGGAAAATCCCGGCTGGTATACGGCCTACACGCCCTATCAGCCGGAAATCGCCCAGGGACGCCTGGAAATGCTCATGAACTTCCAGACCATGGTCTCCTCCCTGACGGGCCTGCCGGTGGCGAACGCCTCCCTGCTGGATGAAGGCACCGCTGCCGCGGAAGCCGTCACCATGTGCCGGAACGCGCGCCCCAAGGCAAACACCTTCTTTGTGGCGGACACCTGCCACCCCCAGACCATCAGCGTCATCCGCACCCGCGCCGCCTTCCAGGGCGTTAACATCCTGGTGGGGGACTGGACCTCCTTTGACCCCGCCTCCGTTGGCGCGGACCTGGCCGGGGCACTCGTCCAGTATCCGGACACGCTCGGCCGCATCTGCGACTACATGGACTTCTTCTCCCGCGTGCATGCCACGGGCGCGCTCTGCGTCGTGGCGGCGGACCTGATGGCCCTCACCGTCATCCGGGAACCCGGCGCCTTCGGGGCTGACATCTGCATTGGCAACACGCAGCGTTTCGGCGTTCCGATGGGCTTCGGCGGCCCCCACGCCGCCTACATGTCCTGCACGGACGCCCTGAAGCGCCGCATGCCCGGCCGCCTCATCGGCATGTCCATAGACACCCAGGGCCGCCCGGCCTACCGCCTGGCCCTGCAAACGCGGGAACAGCACATCCGCCGCGACAAGGCCACCTCCAACATCTGCACCGCCCAGGTGCTTCTGGCCGTGCTGGCCGCTTTCTACGCCGTATACCACGGGCAGGAAGGCCTCAAGCGCATCGGCACGGAAATCCACCGGAAAACCAAAAGCCTGTACAAGGCGCTCACGAACGCCGGCATCACCATTGAAAACAAGGACTTCTTTGATACCCTGCTACTGACCGTTCCCGGCCAGGCGGACGCCATGGTCCGGAAAGCCCTGGAAGCGGGTTACAACATCCGCAAGGTGGATGCCGGCCACGTCACCATTTCCCTGGATGAAACCGCTACCTGCGCAGACGTAGAGGCGCTGGCCTCCGCCCTTGCGGGCGCGGAAACCTCCGCCCCCTGCTGCTGCGAGACTCCCGCCTGGGCCCCAGTCCATACGCGCCAGACGCCCTTCTGCACGGAAACGGCCTTCAACTCCTACCATTCCGAAACGGAAATGATGCGCTACATCCGCCGTCTGGAATCACGGGACCTGGCCCTGAACGAAGCCATGATCCCTCTGGGCTCCTGCACGATGAAGCTGAACGCCGCTTCCGAGATGATCCCCATCACGTGGCCGGAAACCAGCTCCCTGCATCCCTTTGTTCCGGCGGACCAGTCGGAAGGCATCCGGGAAATGCTCTCCGTCCTGTCCGACCGCCTGGCGAAAATCACGGGCTTTGCCGCCGTCTCCCTCCAGCCCAACGCGGGCGCGGCGGGGGAATACGCCGGCCTGCTGGCCATCCGCCGCTACCAGAAGCACGCCGGGGAAGGCCACCGCGACGTCTGCCTCATCCCGACCTCCGCCCATGGAACGAACCCCGCTTCCTCCGCCATGGCGGGCCTCAAGGTGGTGCCCGTCAAATGCGACGAAGGCGGCAACATCGACATGGAGGACCTGAAAGCCCAGGCGGAAACCCACCGGGACAACCTCTCCTGCATCATGGTCACCTACCCCTCCACGCACGGAGTGTATGAACAGACCATCAGGGAACTCTGCGACATCGTCCACGCCAACGGCGGCCAGGTGTACATGGACGGCGCCAACATGAACGCCCAGGTGGGGCTGACCTGCCCCGGTTGCATCGGCGCGGACGTCTGCCACCTGAACCTGCATAAAACCTTCGCGATGCCGCACGGCGGCGGCGGTCCCGGCATCGGACCCATCGGCGTGGCGGAACACCTCGTTCCCTTCCTGCCCGGCCACCTCACGCTGGGCCATGAGGAAGGAGCTGTGGCCTCCGCAGCATGGGGAAGCGCCTCCATTGCCGCCATCTGCTGGATGTACCTGTCCATGATGGGACCGGAAGGCCTCAAGGAAGCCACGGAAATGGCCATCCTGAACGCCAACTACATCGCTAAAAAACTCGGACCCCTCTTCCCGGTCCTCTACTCCGGAAACAAGGGACTGGTGGCCCATGAATGCATCCTGGATCCGCGCCAGCTCACCCATGACGCCGGACTCACCGTGGATGACATCGCCAAGCGGCTCATGGACTACGGCTTCCACGGCCCCACCATGTCCTTCCCTGTTCCGGGAACCCTGATGGTGGAACCCACGGAATCTGAACCCAAGGAGGAACTGGACCGCTTCATCGAAGCCATGGAACGCATTCATGCGGAAATCATGGCCGTCATCAACGGCACGGCGGACAAGGAAGACAACGTCCTGAAAAACTCCCCCCATACCGCGGAAATGGTCTCCGCCGACGAATGGCGGCACCCCTACTCCCGCAGTGAGGCGGCCTATCCGGTAGCCGGCCTGCGCATCCACAAATTCTGGCCGTACGTGGGCCGGGTGGACAACGTCTACGGGGACCGGAACCTGGTCTGCACCTGTGACACGGTGGAGGAATTCTCCAAAGCCGTGGAAGCGTAACGCCAAATATAACTTTTAACCTGGAAGGGGCTGTTCCATTTATTGGGGACGGCCCTTTCTATTTCCGCAGAACAAGACCGCTCCTTCGAGGAAAATCTCTTCCCTGGGCATCGCGCCACCAACGGGCAATCCGGACCTCACTTGATAAACTCAAGTACAAACCGATTGACCAGCTCGTGCTGTTTCTCCGTTCCGCCCCCTCCCATGCCGCTATGCGTAACTCCCTCCAGCTTCACCACCCTCATATGAAACTCCTCCTGCTCCTTTATACCGGGCAGCACTCCCTCGTCCGCCTCATAATCACATCCCCTCAAGGTATACAGCCGCGGTTTCCGGATTCTCGGCATCTTCATCCTGCGGTGATCCAGGGAAATGGCCTTATCGGCCAAAAGGGGATGCCTGGCCGCAAAAAGCATGACCATGTCCCCTCCGTTTGAGTGCCCTATGAGAATAAGCTTTCCCCAATCCAATCCCGGTTTCAGCTTCCTGAACTCCTGAATGGCAAACAGGATATTTTCCACTCCCCTTTCCCAATTCGGCATGCGGGCCTCCATCAAATTCCCGTCCATTGCCAGAAGCGGATCCTGGGGCAATTCATGCTGTACGCTGATTACATAATACCCCTTTCCTGCAAGAAAACGGTTCAAATAGGAATATGTCTGGCTGGATTTGACGTTCCTGTTTCCGTCATAGCCATGATTGAAAATGATTACCTTTGTCTCGGAGCTTTCCCTCTCCGGCTGATAAACGGTTACCGGAACCACTCTGTTCCTGCCGCCATCAAAAAGGCCAATGGTGAATTCCATCTGGGAGAAGCCATGAGCAGCGCTTTGAACCAAAATAACCAGTATAACAAAAAACCTGTTCATTTTCAATGCTGCAATCATGCAGAAATTCCCCTAACCGGACGTTCCATCCCGGCCTGTTCTCCTTCAATGCGTCCAGCTTCCGGCTTCATTCTTCAACTCCAGGGCGGATCACCGTACTTGTTCTCTCCCGGCAGGCTCTCCCCATAACACAAATACAGCAACAGCAGCCAGCCCACTACGGGCACGGCCAGCCATATCAGGAAAAGGCCGCTTTTCCCCACATCATGCAGGCGCCGCACCATCGTAGCCGCCAAGGGGAGAAACAACACGGGAAGCACCACATAAGCCAGGGGAAAAAGCAGCTCCAACAGGGGGGACACGGAAAAAAAACCGCTTTTCATGATGGACGGAACCCCTGCCACGACCAGCCACGCGATGCCCATGGTGGAATAAACCTCGCGCATCTCCTGTTTTCCGGCGCGTCCTTCAAAACTGCACCATCCCTTAATGATGCGCGTCCAATACTTCTTCCGCGTCCAGGCGGGAAGGGCGGGCTCTCCCCCGGTTTCGGGCTCCGGCATGGCTGATTCCTCCATATCGGCATCCATGACGGTCATGGAGGGAATGAAGGAAGACAGCGGCTGCCAGCCCCCGTCGGGAAGCTTCCTCACCAGGGTACGGTTGGACAGCCGCCCATGGTTGCGGGCTTGAATCAGAAGCACCAGGGAGATGGGTCCCTTGGAGGAACCGTCAATCGCCTGGTACTCGTAAAGGTCGCTCATCGGAGGTTCTTATTCGGCCCCGCCGTCATGGCTGAACGCGGACGCGGGAATCTCCTGCTTGGACAAGCCGGGGCCTTCCCACTTCAAGACCAGCTTGGAGGCGGGACCGGCATTGCCCACATAGCCGATGCGGATGGGATGCAACCCGGCCTTTAAATAAACGGGATTCTTTCGGTCGCCCAAATCGGAGGAAACTTCGGAGCCCGGTTCGTAAGTCTTATCCGCGTCAATCAACTCCATGCCGTGCAGGCGGACAAAGGCCTTGCTCCCCTTGTTCGCGTCCGTGGACAGGTAAAACGTATACTCCCCGTCAGCGGGCACCTTCACAAACCCCGTCAATTCCACCCCGCGCTTCCGGGGACCGTTCATCTTGACGGACGGAGACGGGGCCACGCCATGCGCGGCAGCCTGCTTCTTGAGCTGACGGAAATCCGGAACCCAGGGGAACTCCCCTTCATAGAGGGACCACTTCAAGCCGGGGGAGGCAGCCCCTTTTGTCTCCACTGCCGGGACCAGCGCCGTATCAAACACCGTCTTGGAAGGAAGGGAGGCACGCCGATTGGACAGGGCAGCGGCCTTCATGCGGGCCTGAAGCTCCGGCTTGGAGGAAGCAAGGTCCTTGCTTTCCTGCGGATCATTCAGGGTATCGAAAATCATGAAATCCTTGTCCGCGTCCTTCACCCCCATGCGCAGGCCTTTCAGGCCGTCCACAAAGACGATCTGCTGCTGGCCCCGTTCCGCTCCCTTGTGTTCGCCCAGGAAATCCTTGTAGCCGGGCGTCTTGCCGCCGACGTTATATTCGGAATAAATAATGCCGGGCTTCTGCTGGTCCGCATGGCCTGTCAGCGTCGGCAGCAGGGAAACGCCGTCGCTGCGGGCGGGAACCGGCACTCCGGCGGCATCCGCCAGCGTAGCCAGCCAGTCATGGAACTGTCCGGGCTGGAGGCTGATCTGGCCCTTGGGAATGCGGGCGGGCCAGCGTACCAGCGTGGGAACGCGCATTCCGCCTTCCCAACAGTCGCGCTTGATGCCGTCCATCATGCCGTAACTCTTGAAAAACTGCGGATTCTGCGCCCCATGCCTGTGCTTGGGGTCGGCGCCGCCTTCATTGTGGGGGCCATTGTCGGAGGTAAAGACAATCATCGTATCGTTGTCGATCTTCAAATCCTTCAGCAGATGAATCAAATCCGCCACGGCATCATCCACGCGGCGGATCATCGTGGAATGCCGTTTGGCCACCTCATTCGGGAAGCGGGCATTGTCCGGATAAATGTACGTGTCCTTGTCTTTTTCCGCCTTGGCGTCAAAAGCCGTATTTACGGATTCCGTGCCGTTCTTCTTCACCCACTGCAGGCCGCCTTTCAAACCGCCGCCGGAAGGATAGGGCGTTCCGGGAACCACCAGGTTGCCGTGAGGGGCCGGAAAAGCCAGGTACAGGAAAAACGGCTTGCCGGTCTTGCGGGCGGACTTGCGCTGGTCCACAATCCATTGCTTGGCGCGGGCGGCAAACAAATCCGTGGAATAGGCGGTCTGGGGAACCTTGTCCTTGATATTCTTCCATTCGGGATTGGAGGCGTAACCGTTGTACTCGAAAATGTCGCGGGATTCGGAAGGATAATGGAAATGCCCGGCCAGATGGTCCAGGATGCCGTAAAAATAATTGAAGCCGCGCTGGTGGGGACCGCCCGTCACCGGACCATGGCTTTCGCCGCCGCCGCCCACGCCCCACTTGCCGATGGCGGCGGTATCATAACCGGCGTCACGCATCACGGTGCCCAGCGTATGGGAATCTTCAATGGGATGGTCAAAGCGGTTGTTCCTCACCACGCGGGAATTCCCCTGGTGCACCCCCAGCAGCAGGGAGGCGCGCGCCGGAGCGCAGACCGGAGCGGCAGAATAATGCCGGCGCAGTTGAATCCCCTCCCGGGCCAGCGCGGACAAAGCCGGGGTCTTGAACTCGTTCTTCCTGTCCACCGTCCGCCCGTTCAGCTTCTGCTGGCTCCAGTTGGAATCCAGATCGCCCCAGCCCATATCGTCTACCAGAATAAAAATAACATTGGGTTTTGAATTCTTGACGGCCCGGGCTGCGGGCTTCGCAGCCTGCCCGGAAGCGCTCATGCACGGAACCAGGGCAGTCAGAAGAACGGATAGGAAAGATACCAGCTTCATAATTCAGATGAAAATAGACTCTAGGGGAAACGTTAAAACAGAGCGCGATCTTACATGAATTCTCCCATCTCTCAAGATAATTAAACGGAAAGGGAATTGATGATTGCTGTATCAGGCCTATAGTGAAAAAACTATGAAACTGCCCCATACTCTATTGATTGCATCCGCCCTTCTGCTTCCCTCCGGTACGCTCTGCGGGCTGGACGTGTGAATGGCTGACCTGGAAAAAGCCGCCGCACAAGCCGAAAAAGAGAATAAGGACCTGTTCATCGTTTACAGGGGGGCGCCTGGAATCCGGAGGCATACGGCGTGCCGGAACGGCAGATCTTCCAAATCTGCATGGCAGGGCGCCATTTAAAAAAAGGAACTGTCTGCCGGACTGGAAATGCTGAAATCCGCCAGGGGCATGGCTCCATGGAGCAAACACGCCAACAAGGCCCACACCGATTTCCTGCGCATCCCAGGCAACCGGGATACGCTGCATAGGCTGTGGAAGCAGTACAAAAACGGCGCCGAGGAGGCGGGGACCGCCTACCGGAAAGGCATCCTCCTGAATCCGGACCCCGTGCCCATGGAACTGAAACTCCAGTAAAGCAGCCGCTCCCGTGGAAAAAACCGTTTCCGGAAGGACGCAAGTAACGTGTCCGGAACCGCGGAAGCGTCAGAACCGCTTCTTCCTGTCGTCCCTGCGGGGGCGGTCGCCCCAGCGTTCACCACGGTCACTGCGGAAGCCTCCGCGGTTTCCCCTGAATCCGCCGCGGTCGCTCCGGTCCCGGTCTCCGCGGTAGCCGCCGCGGAAACCTCCGCTGCGGCGGGGCGGACGCGGCCCGTCGGAATATTCCGGCGTGCCCTTGTCCTCGCGGACGTTGACCTCATACCCGCAGACGGTGGCCGTAGCCAGGGCGTCCAGGAGCTGGGGAGCTACGGAAGCGTCCACCTCAATCAGGGAATGCTTGGGGAAAATCCGGATATCGCCCACGGCGCCCTTCTCCATTTCCACCGTATTGTAAAACAATCCGGCGATGTCCTTGGGCCGCAGGCCGATCATCTTGCCGCCGTTCATGAACAGCGTGACCGTATCCCCCTTGTGCTGCCAGGAATCTCCCTTTTGCGGGCTCTCCGCCTCTTCTCCGGGCTGGGATACATGGCGCGTCCTGCGGGCGGGCTTGTCCTCCGGAATGGGCTGTACTTCCCGGTGCGTGCGCTCCCGGAGCAAATCAAACAGGGCGGCGGCCATGGCTTCCGGAGCGGCTTCCACTTCCTTCAATTCCTCCGGCAGAACGGCATCCGGCTTGAGGCGTTCCAGAATGTCATCCACCAGGGATTCCGTCCGGAGCTGGTCCACCTGAACGGCGGTCAGCACGGGTTCCGGAGTCAGCTTGACGCCGATGAAGCGTTCAATGCGGCTCATCAGGGAAAAATCACGGCGCCCCATAAAAGTGATGGCCTTCCCCTTGCGCCCGGCGCGCGCCGTGCGGCCGATGCGGTGCACGTAATCCTCCGGATCACGCGGCAGTTCAAAATTCACCACGGCATCCACATCGTCCACATCCAGGCCGCGGGCGGCAATATCCGTAGCCACCAGCAGACGCAGGCTCCCCTTGCGGAAGGAATCCATCACGCGCTCCCGCATGATCTGGGGCATGTCCCCGTGGAGACGGTCCACGGGATAACCCCGGGCCGTCAGGCCGTCCACGATGTCGTCCACCACTTTCTTGGTATTGGCAAAAACCAGGCCCATCTTGATCTTCCCTGTGTCCAGCAAGCGGCTGAGCACCTCAATCCGGGAAGAAAACACCACCTCATAATAAGACTGTTCAATGGTGGGCACCGTCAGCGTGGGCCGCTCAATGGTGATCTGGACGGGGTCCTTCATGAACCGGTTCACCAGCCGGTTGATTTCCGGAGACATGGTGGCGGAGAAAAACAGAGTCTGCTTCGTTTCCGGCATGAACTCCGCAATACGTTCAATATCTTCCAGAAAGCCCATGTCCAGCATCTCGTCCGCTTCATCCAGAATCAGCATGCGGAGATTGTCCAGCTTCAGCGCACCGGACTCCATCAGGTCCATGACGCGGCCGGGCGTTCCCACCACGAACTGGACCCCGCGCCGCAGGGCGTCCAATTGCGGGCGGAAGGAGGAACCGCCATAAATGGGAACGGCGGAAACGCCGTCCATGAACAGGGCCAGCTTGTCCACCTCCCGGCAAATCTGGACGGCCAGTTCCCGCGTGGGGCAAAGGGCCAGCACCTGGACATTCCGCTCCTCGGGATCAATGCACTCCAGGGCCGGAATGGCAAAGGCAAGCGTCTTTCCGGAACCCGTATGGGACAGCCCCACGATATCGGACCCTCCGATCGCAGCGGGAATCGCCTGCTCCTGAATGGCGGAAGGAGTATCGAAGCCGAGCACTTCAATGGCTTCCAGAATCTCCGGCGAAATGCCAAGCGTCGAAAAAGAAGATGTTTGAGTCATGGGGGAAAAATGATCTGTCAGAGTCACGGGAGAAGCTGAACATTATTCACACCTGTGTCCAGCCAAAAGAACGGAAGATGCCGTCAGATGCCACGATTTCCGCGGGGCCGCCTGCGGAGGGAAAAACCGCCTCCCCCCGCTTCTGGTCTTTACATTCACACACGGGGTTGCAACTTGCGGGGACGCATCTGCGTATGATACAAGTACCTGCCTCCGAATTCATGGATAAAACGCAAAACAACTCACGTTCCTCCCTGCTGGGAATTTTCATCAACATCCTGCTCCCGGTATTGATTCTGGACTACTGCAGCGCGGGCCCCGCCAATCCCCTGGAACGTCCGGCAGGGGAAAGCTTCTGGCACATCGGCCCGGTATGGGCGCTCGTTTTCGCCCTTTCCCTTCCCCTGGTCTATGGAATCCGTTCCCTGGTCGTCACCAGGAAATTTGACCTGATGTCCGGCGTAGGCATGGCCGGCGTGCTGCTGACGGGCGTCATCAGCATCTTCGTCATCGGGCCGGAGGGGCGCATCCACAGCGCCACTCCCTGGCTGTTTGCCGGAAAGGAGGCCCTGATTCCCCTCATCCTGGCGGCGGCGGTCGTCGTCTCCCGCTCCACCGGCTCCCCCCTTCTCAACATGTTCATTTACACGCCGGAGCTGTTTGACGTGCGCAGGATAGAACAGGCGGTGGCCGCCAACGGCGAGGAACAGACCTACCAGCGCCTGCTGGCAAACTCGTCCTGGATTCTGGCGGGCACGCTGGTTGCCTCCTCCATCGGCAACTTCTTCCTGAGCCTCTCTTTCATGTCCTCCGTCATGCGCCAGCCTGAGGCGGAACAGCAGGTGGCCTACAACGTGGCCATCGGCAGCATCACCTGGTGGGGCTTCCTGATCATCGGGGTGCCCATCCTGGTCGCCCTCGTCTTCATCATGACGCGCCTGATCAAACGGCTCGGACGGCTGACCGGCCTCACACGGGACGAACTCCTTCTCAAATAACCTGTTAAATCATGCATCTCCATACTCCATGCATCCTGGCTGCCGCCATCGCCCTGAATGCGGCTTGGGCGGCCGCTCCCCAATTCGACCGGGTATTCGGTTCCCACATGGTCCTTCCCCACGGGAAAAACGTGCCCGTCTCCGGCACGGCTGATCCCAACAAGGAAGTGACCGTCACCTTCGGAAGCTCCTCCCTGAAAACAAAGGCGGATTCCAAGGGAAAATGGAGCGTCACCCTGCCCCCCATGAAACCCAGCGCAGAGGGACAAACGCTGACGGCCACCCAGAACGGAGACTCTTCCAAGCTGGACGACGTGCTGGTGGGAGAAGTGTGGCTGGCCTCCGGGCAGTCCAACATGCTGTTCCGCCTGAACCAGACCTCCACGGCCAAGGAAGACATAGCCGCCTCCGCGGACGAGCAGCTCCGCTTGTTCAACAACGTCCCACAGGCCCACACGAACAACGCCCCCTATTCCGACAAGGATTTTGACGCCGTCACTACGGACAAATTCTATAAGGGGCAGTGGGCCGTCAGTTCCCCCGCCGCCTCGGGCCCGATGGCGGCCGTCGGCTACTACTTCGGCAAAAAACTCCGTGAAGGGCTCGGCATTCCGGTAGGCATCATCCATTCCTCCCTGGGCGGCTCGGAAATAGCGGCGTGGATTCCCCGGCAGGTCATCAATGCCAACAGCAGCTTCCGCACCCTGCGCGGCAACCACTGGCTGGACTCACCCCTCATCTCCGACTGGGTAAGGGGACGCGCCAGAAAAAACATCTCCCCGCGTCTGGACCAAGGGTCTCCGGACCATCCCTACAAACCGGCGTTCCTTTATGAATCCGGCATCGCGTGGATGACAGCCCTCCCCATCACGGGCGTCATCTGGTACCAGGGCGAATCCGACGCTGAAATCATTGACAACGAACAGAACGGCATGCTGCTGAAAACCATGATCTCCTCCTGGAGAAAAGCCTTCCGCAATCCGGAAATGCCCTTCGTCATGATTCAGCTCCCCCGCATCAACGATCCGTCAAAAATCCGTGCCGGCTGGCCGGAATTCCGGGAAATGCAGGACACGGTAGCCAAAACCGTCCCGCAGGTCTACAGCGTCAACACCATTGACCTGGGTTCCACCAACGCCGATGTCCACCCCCCCTTCAAGCGTCCCGTGGGAGAACGCGCGGGGAACACGGCACTCAACAAGGTTTACGGCAAAAAGGTTCCCTGTGAAGGCCCCTCCTTCAAAGCCTTCAAACCCTCCGGCAGTGCCCTTCTGATCCAACTGGAACACGCCAAAGACCTGACCACGACGGACGGCAAGGAACCGGCCCAGTTTGAAATTGCCGGGGCGGACGGCGCTTACCATCCCGCCACGGCGGAAATCACGAACAGGAAAGGCAGCACCGCTGTCATCCGCCTCACCTCCCCGGAAGTCAAATCCCCCAAACACGCACGGTACTGCTGGAACCGCTTCGTGACCCCCAACCTGGTCAACGGCGACCAGCTCCCCGCCCGCCCCTTCCGCACGGATGCGCCCACTCCTAAAAAATAACCCTTCTCACTCCACCATACCATGAACCTTCATCTTCTCTTCGCTTCCCTGGCCGCGGCCCTTTCCCTGGGCACCGCGGCACAGGCCGTCCCCACCAAAGTAGCCTGCGTGGGGGACAGCATCACCTTCGGCTCCGGCCTCAAACCCGGAGATGCCCGGTATCCGCAGGTGCTCGGCACGCTGATGGGTCCGGACTTTGACGTCCGGGGATTCGGCAACCCCGGAAAAACGGCGGGCGACTATCCGGGCCAAGTGGGCCGCTGGTACGGCAGCACCAAGGAACACAAGCAATCCCTGGAATTCAAGGCGGACGTTTACATCTGCAACCTGGGCATCAACGATACGGGTCGCTGGTGGGACCCCAAGCTGTTCGCCAAGGGTTATGACGACCTGTTCAATGCCTGGAAATCCGCCAATCCCAAGGCCAGATTCTTCGCCTGGGGCCTGCTGGGTCCGGACTACCGCGGCCCGCTCAACAAAAAGGCGTTCCCCGGCAACTGCTACCCGGATGTGCGCAAATACGCAGGCTCAGACAACGGCTCCGCGGCCAACCGTCCGGAAGCGGAAAAACTGATCGCCACCGTGGCGCGCAAGCACAAGGTCGGCCTCTTTGACGCGCTGCACCCCCTTTCCGATCATCCGGAATGGTATGTGGACGGCCTGCACCCCACGGAGCCGGGCGCGCGGCGCATTGCTGAAATCACCTTCGCCAAGCTGGCAAAAAGCATGAAGCTCAAGCAGGCCGCCCCCAAGCTGGAACCTGGCACCGGCAACGTGATTATCAACAATCCCGGAGACTCCGGCATCCTGCTGGACGGCTGGAAGCTGACGGACGGCTCCAATACGCTCGTCTTTGAAAACGCCACCGTCATCCACCCCAAAGACAGGCTTATCATCACCATAGGCGCGGAAACTCAAAAGGACCCGACCAAGCCCCTGGAAATCAAATCCGCCAAATCCCCCTCCGCCTTCCGCCTGATTCCCGCAAAAAAGCATTGAACACCCCTTGAAAAACCTATTGAAGAGGCTGTCTGCCAGCCTCTTCAATAAGAAACATTATCTCCTTCTCCACCCGCGCGCGGCAGTATCTGCTGGCAGGCCGGAAACTGCGGAAAGTGCCCGGCTTCTCCTCAAACGGAACGTCCGCGCAGCAGGCCGCTTCCTCCTGGTTCCGGATATTTCATTTCATCCTATTTTATTTGAGCATTTCTGCCGCACGAACGGTCTACAGTGCATGGAACAGAATAAATGCAAATCATCCGCGTGCTGCCTGCTGGGCTCTTTCTCCACCAACACCAGCATGGACTTCGGCGTCCTATTGCTGCGCCTGGGCGTAGGCGCGATGATGCTTGTGCACGGCATCCCCAAACTGGGAATGCTCATCAGCGGAAACTGGGCGGCTTTCCAGGACCCGCTGGGAATCGGCAACTTCCTGTCCCTGCTGCTGTGCGTAGGCGCGGAATTCGGATGTTCCATCCTCATCTTCCTGGGGCTCTTCACCCGCCTGGCCTCCCTTCTCCTGATCATCAACATGTGCGTGGCTCTCTTCCTCGTCCTGGGCCTCTCCGGCTGGGGCGCACAGGAGCTCGCCGCCATCTATCTGCTGATTTACCTGACCCTCTTCTACACGGGACCGGGCAAATTCTCGCTGGATGCCTGGTGGCTCTGGCGCGACTGCAAGATAGAAGTGGAATAAAAAGGCTTCCTCCTGCGCGGCCTATGGCAAAAATACTTCTTTTTTCACTCGCCGCGGCAGGAGCCTTCCTTTAGGATGCTGGCACACCCAGTCCATCCGTTCAATGTCCGGCAAACTAACCTACAAGCAATCGGGGGTCGATACCAAAGAAGCAGCCGCTTTCGTATCCGACATCAGCTCTCACGTTAAAAGAACGCAAAAGCAGAGATCCCTGCACCAGGCCTTCGGTCTTTTTGCCGCCGCCTATGACCTGAGCTCCTACAAGGAACCGGTCATCGTCACCGGATGCGACGGCGTAGGCACCAAGACGGAAATCCTTTTCGAACTGGACATGGTGGAAACCGCCGGGAAAGACCTGGTGGCCATGAACGTCAACGACATCCTTACCACGGGCGGAGACCCTCTTCTTTTCCTGGACTACCTGGGCATCTCCAATCTGGAACAGGAACGTACCCGCATCACCCGCCTGGTGGCCGGCATGTGCGACTATCTGGAATCCTGCAACTGCATCCTGGCCGGCGGAGAAACGGCGGAAATGCCCGGCGTGGTTCCGGAATCCATCGTGG
Organism: Akkermansia sp. NBRC 115031; assembly: GCF_030268505.1. Classification (NCBI taxonomy): domain Bacteria; kingdom Pseudomonadati; phylum Verrucomicrobiota; class Verrucomicrobiia; order Verrucomicrobiales; family Akkermansiaceae; genus Akkermansia; species Akkermansia sp. NBRC 115031. Next base: position 54,228 of record NZ_BSQU01000004.1, on the reverse strand, counting down.
AACTCTCCGGCTTCTGCATCGGATGCTGTGAAAAAAGCAAGCTGATCGACCCCAAGACCGTTCGCCCCGGAGACGTATTCATCGGCTACAAATCCGACAGCTTCCATGCCAACGGCTGGAGCCTCATCCGCCGCATTCTGGAGGAAAACCCGGACGTGGTTGATGAAGAGGAACTCCGTTCCCTGCTGCAGCCCACCCGCCTGTACCATGACGTGGTGGCGGACATGCGCCGCTTCAATGTCATCCCGAAGGCATACGCCCACATCACGGGGGGCGGCCTTCCGGAAAACCTGGAACGCTTCCTGGGCGACTACGGCGCGGACCTCACCATTCCCTGCTGGGACAACACCGCAGCCCAGAAAATCCTGAAGCATGTGGACCCGCAGGACCGCTTCAACACCTTTAACATGGGCATCGGCTGGGTAGCCATCGTGAAGCCGGAGGACGTGGAAGCCGCGCTGAAGGCAGGCCCCGGCGGCACGGTCATCGGCACGTTGAGAGAAGGCCGCGGCATTCATGTCAAGGTACAGGGCGAATAGAGAAGGCACCATCTCCTTGCAGCGGATACACCACACTTACAGGACAATCTTTTCATCACAATCCCATGAGCGATTTTCTTAAACACGAGTGCGGCGTAGCCGCCATTCGTCTGCTTAAGCCTCTCTCTTATTTTCAGGATAAATACGGCTCCACCCTCTGGGCGTTCAACAAGCTGCTCATCCTGATGGAAAAGCAGTACAACCGCGGCCAGGATGGAGCGGGCATCGGCTGCGTGAAACTGAACATGCCCCTCGGCCAGCCCTACCTGTTCCGCACCCGGGACGCCAGCAAGGACGCCCTCACCACCATCTTCAACGGGCAAATCAAGAAGCTTAACAAAAAAGTCCGCCGCGGCCAGGTCAACCTGAAAGACGCTGAAGACATTAAAAACAACTTTGACTACGGCGGGGAAATCCTGATGGGGCACCTCCGCTACGGCACCTCCGGCCTCTTTGACGAAGGCTCCTGCCATCCCTACCTGCGCCGCACCAACTGGCCGACGCGCACCCTGATGGTGCTGGGCAACTTCAACATGACCAACACGCCGGAACTGAACCAGCGCATGATTGAGCGCGGCCAGCATCCCGTCTTCGGCACGGACACGCAGACCGTCCTTGAAGAAATCGGCTACCATCTGGATGAAGCCCATACGGACCTTTACCGCGCCCTGCGGGACAGCGGCATGCCCGGCCCGGAAATCCCCCATGCCATCTCCTCCCGGCTCAACATCCAGGAAATCATTCACAACTCAGCCAGGCAGTGGGACGGCGGCTACGCCATCATGGGCGCCATCGGCAACGGGGACTACTTCTGCCTGCGGGACCCGCACGGCATCCGCCCCTGCCACTACCTGATTACGGATGAATTCATTGCCGTGGCCTCTGAACGCGTCCCGCTGATGACCGTCTTTGAAGTGGAAAGCGAACAGGTGCAGGAACTGCCGCCGGCCAACATGCTTTCCATCAAGGCGGACGGCACGCACGTCATCACGGAATTCACCACGCCCCTGAAACCCACGCCGTGTTCCTTTGAAAAGATATACTTCTCCCGCGGGAACGACCCCATCGTGTACCGGGAACGCAAGGCCCTGGGCGCGGCGCTGACCCCGCAGATCGTGGACTCCCTGGAAGACCGCTTTGACAAATCTGCCATCACCTACATTCCCAACACGGCGGAAACCGCCTACTACGGCCTGCTGGAAGGCCTGCGCGTCTACCGCCGCAAGCGCGTGCACGCCCAGCTACTGGAAGCCCTGAGAAACGGGACCCTGGATGAAAACATGCTGGACAGCGCCATCCTGAAACGGTGGCCGCGCGGTGAAAAAATCGCCCACAAGGACATCAAGATGCGCACCTTCATCACGCAGGAAAAGAGCCGCGCGCAGCTTGTCTCCCACGTATATGACCTCACCTACGGGGCTGTGGGACCGGAAGACGTGCTCGTCGCCATTGACGACTCCATCGTCCGCGGCACCACGCTGAGAAGGTCCATCCTCCGCATCCTGGGCCGCACCAATCCGCGAAAAATCGTCGTCGCCTCCACCGCTCCGCAAATCCGGTATCCGGACTGCTACGGCATTGACATGTCCGAACTGGGGAACTTCATCGCCTTCCAGGCGGCAGTCTCCCTGATCAAGCAGCACGGGCAGGCCCGGTTGCTGGAAGAAGTATACAAGGCATGCAAGGAGGAACTGACCAAGCCCAGAGAAGAACGGCGCAACTGCGTCAAGGCCATTTACGAAGGCTTGACGGACGCTGAAATCTCCCGTGAAATCACCCGCCTGGTCACTCCGCACGACGCCCCGTGCCCCGTGGAAGTCATCTTCCAGACCATCGAAAACCTGCATGAATCCATAGAAGGCCCCTGCGGCGACTGGTATTTCACCGGAGACTACCCGACTCCGGGCGGATATACCACAGTTAATGTGGCATACATGCGCTGGTTTGAGGGTAAAGGGGGGCGTGCATACGATTTGCCCTTGTAGCGGGTCCCTATTTTTGGGTATTCTGCTGCTAATATGTCGGGACCCATTGCATATACGACCTTGGAAGACACTGAACTGGTCGCCAGGGCGCGGGAGGGAGATTCGCGAGCTTTTGACGAACTTGTCATTCGCCACAGCCGCAAGCTCCATGCCACCCTGTACCAGATGACGGACAACTACGACGATGCCTATGACATCGCCCAGGAAGCGTTCTCCAAAGCCTACCGGGCCTTGCGCTACTTCAACGGACAAAGCGCCTTTTATACATGGCTGCACTCCATTGCCGTCAATCATGCCAGAAACTTCCTGAAAAAACGCAACCGCAGGATGACCTACAGCCTGGACGACGACGAGTACGGCGACCATACGGAAAAGGACATGAACATGGCTGACGAAACGGACGGAGCGGACCCTGAACGACGCACCCATCTGAACGAACTTCAGCTCAAGATTAATGAAGCATTGAAAAAACTATCCACCAAGCACAGGGAAGTCGTTGTGCTTCATGATGTAAAAGGACTCAACCACACGGAAATATCCGCCCTTCTGGGCATCTCTGAAGGAACGCTCAGATCACGTCTGCATTATGCCCACAAGGAGCTGCAAGGCCTGCTGGCGGAATATCTGAGTTAACGGTGGAAAAAATATTGAACATCGGTTCCCTCCGCCCTGTCAAACGCATAGTCCCAGATTCGGGACTAAAACACCCTAACCTTTATTACACTTAACATCAACGACGATGGATAAACAATCCACAGAACATAACGAGGAAACTCTGGTTGCCATGCTGGCATCTTTCCGTAAGGAAGCTTGTTACCATGACAACTTTGAAGAAGATTTCCTCCGCAATTTTCATCTTAGAAAGGAAACCGATCCGGCTACCCACTCTGCTTGGAAATTGTTACTCGAACGCCTGGACAACTATCTGCAGAACTTTCGTGGCTGGCAGTGGGTCTATGCTTCCATGTCCATCGTGACATTGGCTGCGGTAGGCGTTATTATCGCATCCGGGAACATGGATGATCCTTCCGACTCTTACGCATCCTCCACCAAGGATAAGGAAGAGATTCTCCTGAAGGAAAAAGCGGTTCCCGTAAGTAAGGAAACTATTGAACAACCCTCAACCGAAGTCGCCCCTGCGGAAAAACCCGAATTCACCACGGGAGCGCCTTCATATGAAACATCGGCCAACGACAATCAGCTGAAAACTGATTCCAATACCGATAAAAAACCGGTATCCCGAGTTCTCATCGAGATGTAACAATCCATGATGAACCTGGCTCCGATATTGGCGGGCATAGCCGTTGCAGGCTTGATTTATCAAGCGGCGGCCGTGCCTGCCCCTTTTAAGGTAGAAGCCATTCCCCACCAGGCGGAAGGAGAGCCGTACACGGCCATGGCGGCGCAGGTCGGAAAAGACATGCTCGCCTCCCTGATTCCCTACCGGGTCTTTAAAAACGGCGGTGTGACCTACTACCTTGGGGACAAGGACACCCCTCCCCTTCAGGTATGGGCCCAGGAAAAGCTCACGGGCCTGACGATTTTCAAGGTGGACGCTGCCCGCATACACGACGGGCAGGCGGTTGTGACGCCCTCCGGCCTTCTCAAGCGCGGCGACAAGCTGGCCTTTGCCAGCAGCCGGAATGAAACCACCCTGGGAATTTACGTGGGCATGGAGCACTCCATAGGAGACACCAGCTTCCCGCTGCGTCTTGTCCGCGCCCAATTCCCCAAACTGGCTGCGCCGCCCATCGGCCAGCCGTGCTATGACGCTGAAAACCGTCTGGTCGGCATCGTGCTGGGAGTTTCTCGCAAGGGAACCTGCCACCTGCTCCCCGCCCAGGCCATCTCCTTCCTGGCAGCCCATCCGGAAGCCAAGAGGGTGCGCCTGGGATGCCTGCTGGATATCAACGCCTCCACTCCCGTCATTGAAGGCCTCATTAACGGAGGCCCTCTCGCGCGGGGAGGCATCCAGACAGGAGACATCCTCATCAGCATCAACGGCACGACCATTAACAACTACGGGGACATGCTGGATGCCACCTATTACCTCACGGGGGAAAAGCCTCTGACCGTTGAAGTCATTCGCGGCACCCAGGTGGTAAAAAGCAGGGGCATCATCCCCACGCAGGACTCCCGTTAATCCGGAACCCCGGCTCCCAAGGGAATGCCGGGGTTCGGAACGGTCCTTCTCAAAATCGGCCCGTGCCTTGTTTCAGGCTTGAACTAACCCGCCGGCGCACTTAAAAAAGGGCGTGCTTCAAATCGTCTTCAATAAAATCAGCGCTGCGGAAGTATCCAGCATCCCCACCCTGGAACAACTGGACCTGCTCGGGGACTTCCAGGTCTCTGAATCCACCCTCCAAACCCTTGATGACGCCCGCTTCGGCAAGATGGAAAAGGATGGCAAAATTCTTTACCGCTACGTAGCCAGGGACTACCGCATCTACTTTGAAGTCATTGAAGGCAAGGTGGTCGTCCATCGCGTTCTGCACGCCAACAGCCTGAACGACTTTCTGTTCCGCACCAACATCTCCCCGACCGCAGGGGAAGATGAAATCCTGAGCCAGTCCAAACACTTCTGGAAACTCATTGACGAAGGCAAAAAAGCCTCCAAAGCCTGACCCCTCCCCACCCATGGCCTGCATCATTCTGGGCATCACGGGCTCCATTGCCGCGTACAAGGCGGCGGACATCGCTTCCGCCCTCGTCAAAAGCGGGCATGAGGTGCACTGCGTCTGCACGGCCAAGGCCCTAGAATTCGTTACAGCCCTCACCCTGCACACGATCTCCCGCAATCCCGTCTTCTCCTCCTTTGAGGATGAAAAGGCGGACTGGGTTCCCCCGCACATCCAACTGGCCCAGCGGGCGGACCTTCTGCTCGTGGCCCCCGCCACGGCCAACACCATGGCCAACTTCGCCCACGGCTTCGCCCCGGACATGCTCAGCTCCCTCTATCTGGCCTGCCAGGCCCCGGTGCTCATCTGTCCGGCCATGAACGTCCACATGTGGGAACACACGGCCACGCAGCAAAATGCGGCCGTCCTGAAACAAAGAAAGGGCCACTGCATTCTGGGGCCCTGTGAATCCGGCGTGCTGGCCTGCGGAGCGGAAGGAGCGGGAAAACTGATGCCAGTGGACCTGATTGTTCAAAAAACGCTCTCCCTCCTGCCGTAACGGCGGCATAAAATTACTCCATGCCTGTTTATTGGTTTGCCCAGGGAGAACTAAATCTTTTATCATGGACATTATGAAAATGCTCCTGTTCTTCCTTGGCTCCCTCATGCTCTGCTCCTGCGGCCCGGACAAGTATCCCGTCAGCTTCCACATGGAGACGGGAGCGACGGACAGCAAAAAATTCGCCTTTGAGCGGGACGGGCATTACTACAGCAAGGCTCCCTTCATTTCCCAGAAGGACATTGAATCCTACTACTCCTTCCCGGCAGAGGACAATACCTACGGCATTGTAGTCAATGTCAGAAAAGGCCTGGACAGCCGGGTGGAAGGAGTAACCGCCGCCAACCTCGGCAAGCAGATACTGCCGGTCGTCAACGGTCATGCCATGCAGCCTCTGCGCCTTTACAACAAACCCGTTACCTCCGGCAAACTGGCCGTCATGGGCGGCTTCTCCCCGGCGGACCTTGCCGCCATGGCGGAATTCATTCCTCCGGCGGACCCCAAGAGGGAAGAGCCCATCAACAAGCTGGCCGCCGTCACCAAGCCCCTTCTTCCCATCAAGGACCCCACCCAGGAAAAGAAGGAAGCCAAGGAGCCCGAAGAACATAAGGACCGCACCGTGGTCAGCACCCGCCGGGGGCGGATCTGATCCAGCACCCCTTGTATGAGCATGCACGGCAAGTTCTTCCCTTCCCTGATCGGCATCCTCTTGTTCTTCTGGAGCATGCCATTCCTGATGGCGGATATTGTCGTGCGCTTCCCCACGGAAAACACGGCCCTGCTGGACAACCGTCCGCAGGACTTCTACATGTACGTGGACCGGAACTTTGAAGGGAAGAAATCCCAGCCCTGGGAGGCGGGAGCCTACGGCTTTACCCGGACCCTCGTCAGAACCCAGGCAGGCCCCGTAGCCGTCAAATTCCATGAAGGAATCGATATCAAGCCGCTCAGGCGCGACGCCTCCGGCACTCCGCTGGACGACGTGCATCCCGTAGCCGGAGGCACCGTGGTCCACGCTTCCGCCAACCCCACCCACAGCAACTACGGCCGCTATGTGGTCATCGAACACCAATTGGCGGACGGCCCGCTTTACAGCCTGTACGCCCATCTGGCTTCCGTCTCCTGCAAGGAGGGGGACCGGGTAGGCACCGGAAACGTCATCGGAAAACTGGGCTACTCCGGAGTGGGCCTGAACAAAACACGCGCCCATGTGCATCTGGAACTTTGCCTCAAGCTCCAGGACGACTTTGAAAACTGGTATTCCAGCCTGAAACTGGGTACCCCCAACCGCCATGGCGCCTACAACGGCCTGAACCTGGCCGGTTTTGACCCGGCTCCCGCCCTCATGCAGTGCAAGGACGGCGCGGAATTCTCCCTCTCCCGCCATATCTCCTCCCTGCCCGTTCAGTACGTCGTACGCGCTCCATCTACCGGAAGCCTGCCCAATCTTGTCAAACGCTACCCCTTCCTGCTGAAACCGGGACCGGCCAATCCCAAGTCCTGGGAAATCAGCTTTACGGGAACGGGAGTTCCCGTTTCCGTGACTCCCTCCGACCAGCCCTGCACGGAACCCTCCGTCATCCGGGCTGTTCCCCATCCCTTCTCCCAACTGTACAGGACCTGCAACCGCGTTTCCGGCTCCAGCAAGGATCCGAAGCTGACCGCCTCCGGCAAACGCTACATCCGGCTCATCTTCATGGGGCCTGAATCATAATCCTACGATGATGCACACCTTCTTCAGTCCCCGTTTTTCCCTTGCCGTTCTTACGTCCTGCGCGGCTTTTCTGCTCACCATGGGGGGCACTTCCCCTTCAGCCGCGGCAACACCTCCTCCGGAGGCTCCCCTCTCGCAGGACAGGCAGGCCCTCCTGAAAAATAAAAAATACCAGCAGGGTCTGAAAGCCCTGGAAGACCGCCTGCCCCTGGAAGCCAGCAAGCATTTTCAGGAATGCCTGAACTCCAAAAATCTTCCGGAATCCCAGAAAGCCATCATCCGCCCCTTCCTGGCGGAAGCCCTGATCCGCGCCAGAAAAACGGAAGAAGGACTGACTGCCTGGGAACAACTTCCGGACTCCTCCATGAAATCATACTGGATGGCGGCGGGCCTCTTTAATAAAGGCTCCTTTACCAGGGCCCTGGAAAAACTCTCCTCCATTCCTGAAACGGACCCGCTCTCCCTCTACGGCTTCCAGCTGAAAGCCCAGCTCGCGCGCCAGCTTCAGGACCGGCAGCTTTTACTGGATGCCCTCACCAGGCTGGGGCAGGCGGAATCCCCCGCCATCTCCCGGACCGCGCACGTCCTTCTGGCTGACGTTCTGGTGAACCTGGGGCGCTATGCGGAGGCCGCCGCCATTCTTGAACAATTCAAGACGGGAATGGACGACGGCACGGCCAGGGACCTGCCCATGCGCTCTTATGCCGAACTCGTGGAAGGCAAACTGGCCGACAAACAGGGGAACCTGGACCAGGCCATAAAAATCTTCGCCGCCGTCATGGACAACAAGGCCTATCCGGGGAAAATCCGGGATCTGGGCCGTCTGGCCCTCGCCAGGGCGGAAATCGTCCGGGAGAAAAACAACCCGGAACAGGCGGAAGAGGAAACGCGCGCCCAGCCTCAGGAAGAGGAAGCCCCACACACTGCCGGAACGGCGGAAGAACGCCTGCTGGCGTTCATTGGCGGCAAATCGGAATCCTCCCTGCTGATGGACGCCTTCAACATCCTGCTGGAGGAGGACATCTTCCGCACCAATCCCCAGGCGCTGGAAAAACTCACCGGCTGGGTGAATGCCAGGGATGCGGCACGCCAGCCGGCAGCCATGTATGCCATGGGAAGCCTGCTTCTGGCAAAGGACGACCTGGCGGGAGCTGTCAAAATGGCGGAGGACGGCCTCTCCAAATATCCTCAGAGCCTTCCCGTCCAGACCCTTTCCCTGAATACCATCACCGCCCTGCTGGACAAAAACCGCGTGGAAGACGCGGAACGCCTTATCTCCAAATATCCCGGAACGTCCCCCGGCCTCGTCTTCCAGCAGGGAGCCCTGGCCTTCCGCAAGGGAGACTACCCTCTGGCGCAGAGCCTCTTCCGGGAAGCAGCCCGGCGCGCCTCTGAAAAAACGGCGGAAAGCGCCCTGTTCAATGAAAATCTGGCTGCGCTGAACGCCAATGACGCCGCTGGAGCCGCCGCCCTGGTCAAGGAAGCCGCCGGCTCTGCCCAGCTCCGGGAACACATCCTCTTTGAACAGGCCCATTACGCCGCCAAAAGAATGAACCCCCAGGCTCCCGAACTGCTGGCGTCCTTCGTGGCCCTGGCGACAGACCCGGCCCTGAAAACCCAGGCCCGGCTGGACCAGGCGGAAGTAGCCCTGAACCTCAACCCGCCGGACCTTGAAACCGTGCAGGCCGTTCTTCCGCCGCTGGAAAAAGAACAGCTGACTCCGGAACAGACCATGCAGCTTGCGCGGCTGAACATCCTGGAGGCGGAAAGCCGGCAGGAATGGCCCAGCGCCATCCAGGCCTGCCGCCAGGCCATCGCCCTGGATTCGGAAGGCAAACAGGCGGACATGCTCTATCTCAAGCTGGGGGAACTCCTGTACAAGAACGGGGATTTCCATGAAGCGCAGCTTGTCCTCCAGCCCTTCCCCTCCAAATACCCTGGCAGCCCCCTCCAGGCGGCGGCCCTCTTCCTGGCCGGAAAAGCCGCCCAGCAAAGCAACACCGGCAATACGCTGAAAGCCGCCCTGAACATCTTCAAAACCCTGGGCGCGGGGGACACCCCCTTTGCGCAGCCCGCCAGGATAGAAGAAGCCTCCGTCCTGCTGCGCATGGGAGAAGCGGACCAATGCATCGCCGCTCTGGAAAACCTCCTTTCCTCCCCCCTTCCGCGCTACATGCGCCTGCTGGCCCTCTCCATCCAGGCGGACGCCTGGGTGACGAAGGAAGACACCCATTCGGACACCCTCCGCAAGGCCATCAACCTGTGCACGGAAATTCTGGACACCCCCAACCTGGGCCTGGCCTGGAAATTCAAGGCCCTCACCCAGCGGGCCCAATTCTACGAACGGATGAACGACCAGAAAAAGGCGCTGGATGACTACGCCTCCATCCTGGCCCATACGCCCAGCGGCAGTTCCGCCAACAAGCGCCGGGACTGGCACTGGTTCTACAATGCCGGTTTCGCCTCCATCCGCCTGCTGGGCCAGCTCCAGGACTGGGACGGCGCCCTGGCGCTGGCTAAAAAACTGGCGCAGACCTCCGGTCCCAGAGCCAGGGAAGCGGCGGCCTACGCGCGCCGCATCCAGCTGGAACACTTCATCTGGCAGGATGAACCGGAAAATGCCGCTCCGGAAACCGGAAAGCCGGAAACGCCGGCTCAAACCGCCAGTTAAGCCGCCCCCTCCCGTCATGGACACTCCATCTACAGCCAAAAACTGGAGACTCAACGCAGCAGCCGTCATCATGGACGCCGACGGCTACGTGCTGCTGGGCAAGGACAACGGCCGCAACCCGTACTGGCACTTCCCGCAGGGAGGCGTCATTAAAAATGAAAGCATTGAACGGGCGCTCGCGCGGGAGGTATGGGAGGAAGTGGGCCTGCGTCCCACGGAATACACCATTGTCAGCCGCCTCCCCGGCCTGCGGTACAAATACCCCTCCGGCAACCGCAAAGTCACGCGCTGGATAGGCCAGGAGCAAACCTACTTCCTGGTGCGCTGCAAGGCCAGGCGCCCCAAGACGGACCTGCACCGCAGCCCTGAATTTTCAAAAACGAAATGGATACCCCTCCAGGACCTCAAGCTGGAGATGTTCCCCAAATTCAAAAGGAAAGTCATCAAGGACGCCCTTCAGCAATTCTTCGGGCCGGATTTTCCGGCCAAACCCGCCGCCATGAAAACCTCTTCCACCTCCTCTCCCGCTTCTTCAACGTTAACTTCGCATACAATGAACCGTTACCTGGTGCCTCCGGGCAAAAAACTGCGTTTAAAGGATTACTCTCCGGATGACAAATCTCTCTTCTCCGGAACCAAGGAAGAATCCCTGGTTGAATTCGACAAGCTGAGGGAAGAACTGCAGGAACTGCAGAAAAAACTCTTCGCCCAGCACAAGCACAGGGTTCTCGTCATTCTGCAGGCCATGGACGCAGGCGGCAAGGACGGATGCGTCAAGCACGTCTTTTCCCGGGTGGACCCGCAGGGGCTGCACGTGGTTCCCTTTAAAAAACCTACTATTGAAGAACTGGACCACGACTTCCTGTGGCGCGTACACAAGGAAGTGCCCGCCAAGGGGCAGATCGCCATCTTCAACCGTTCCCATTACGAGGACATCATCGCCGTCCGCGTGAAAAAAATCTTCCCGGACCCCGTCTGGAAGCGACGTTACAAGCACGTTCTGGATTTTGAATCCATGCTTGCGGAAGAAGGCACCGTCATCATCAAGCTGTTCCTGAATATTTCCAAGGCGGAACAGAAAAGACGGCTGGAATCCAGGCTCCAGGATCCGGACAAACTTTGGAAGTTCTGCATGGACGACCTGGATGACCGGAACCGCTGGGACGAATTCCAGACGGCCTATCAGGATCTCATTGAAAAAACGTCCACTCCGGATGCTCCCTGGTACATCATTCCGGCAGACCGGAAATGGTACAGGAACCTCGTCGTCGCCCGCCTGATGGTGGAAAAACTGCGCCATCTCCAGCTCACGTTCCCCACTCCCAACTTCGATCCGGCGTCCATTATCATTCCAGATTGATAAACTCTGTCATACCGATAACTAGTTTGTGCATCATAAAATTATTTTTGTACATTTCTCGGTATTCAATTGTCCCATTATTACAAAATCTGCATTATTCACAATAACAATCAAAACTTAGAATTTCTAACGCTTGACTGGGACAGTGAAAAATTGTTAGAAAACAACTTAACACCTAGAACGTGTAAACATTCTATATAGAAAAACAGAACCCAATGTATTTAGCATCCCAACGTAAAGAGTTCATTCTGAAAACGCTGGCCGAACATGGAGCCGCAAGAACCATTGCTCTGGCCAAACAGATGAAGGTCACGGATGAAACGGTCCGTAATGATTTGATTAACCTTGAGAAACGCGGCTTTCTCAAGCGCGTCCACGGCGGCGCTCTGGCCCTTACCCATAAATCCCTCCATGAAGACATTGTCACTCAAGACGATGTTTCCATAAGGATTGCAAAAAAAGCCGTCCAGAACATCCCCGCTTCCGTGGTCATGTTCATTGACAGCAGCACCATGGGCTACCAGATCTGCAACCACATTAATTCCAGGGATACGCACGTGGTTTCCAACAACCCCACGCTGCTGACCCGGCTTGAAGGCATTCCGAACCTGAGCTTCTACTGCACGGGCGGACGCTTCGACCGCGAAGCCCTGGTCTATGTGGGACAGGAAGCCGCCAAGGCCGCAGGTTCCCTGAGCATTGACATGGTTGTACTGACGCCGGACTGCTACTCCCCCAAGCATGGCGCCGGATACAAGAACATGCTTCAATCCGAATTCATCAAGAGCGTCATTCCCCCGGATGCCAAGGTGATCATCGCCATGCCTTCCACCAGCGTAGCGAACAACCCGGCATTCTATACCGTTGCGCCCTCACAGATCTCCATGCTCATCACTGATGAAGCCCTTTCTCCTGAAATGGCTGACCAGATTGAAAAGAGCGGCGTCAAGGTGGAGCTCGCCTGACGCCGGCCTGCTTTACAGGGGGCGGAAGTTCTTCGGAACTTCCGCCTTTTTTATGATGATCATATACTCTCTCCTTTCCATTCCGTCCAGTACTCCCGGCTTCCTGTCAGCTCGTCATCCCTGGAGCCGATCTCCTCAAATCCTCCACGCCTGTAGAACGCGCGGGCACGGGCGTTCTCCTCGTAAACGCCCACCGTCAGCATCCCCTTGCTGTGCTCCTTCACCCAGTCCAGCAGAGCCGTGCCTATTCCCTCGCACTGACGCTCCGGCGCCACAAACAGAGCGGCTTTTTCCCCTTCCCCCACCAGGCAGGCAAACCCGACAACACGGCCGCCGTCCCTGCACATCCATGACCCTTACGATTACTTAGGGATGCACCCTTACCGTGATTTATGGCCGGTCACACCATTTTTGAGCTGATAACAGTTTATACTTGACCATCCCCTGAATTTATCTGAAAAGAAAAATCGCTTATTTAGTATTTGGAAATGAGTAAAGGTAGGCTTGTTTCAGAATTGTATAAATAAACGAAAAACACCATAGATTTTCTGCAATAAACATGGAAAAGATTGCTGCTTCCCTGTTGGCGACAGCTGGTATTGCCTGCGCCCAAACATACAACTACGATTCCTCCTCTGAAACGCTTGTGATAACAGGCAAGGGCAATACGGTTGCCGACCGCATTACTCTGGAAGGACCAATAACCCCCGGGAGCACAGTCCCTGGGACTTCGGAAATATTCGGAGACACAAAAGAAATTATCTTAAAAGACGTTTGGACATCTCCCGATTCGATCCGCATTAAATATGTGGAGCCGACTTCTGAGGGAAACAACACGACGCTGAAATTAGAAAATTCGCGTTTGGGCGCATCGGGGGACTTTGATAAAGGCGGCACGGGGTTAATCCTTATTTTGGATTCCCAATCCAGTCTTGAACTATACGGGAACCGGCTCACCAACACAATCAGAATCGAAAACCAAGGCAACATAAGATGCACAAACGGCACTGTAAGTGCAAGCTCGTATTTGTGGGACAACAAGACAACCACAGGTTCTTCAGGCGTTCTGGGCGGAAGTGGATATTATAGCTTCGGGAACGTTTCCTCTATCGAGACTAATAAAGATTTCGGACTCATCAAGACCAGCGGTCAAATTACAGACCTCGAAATTTCGGGAATTTACACTGTGGACGGGAATTCCGCAAAAACAATCGACGACGACTCCTACATCGTGGGTGTGAACACGTCGAGCAGTTCTGACGGGCAGGCGATGACGATTTCGGGTTCACTTACAATCAATGCAAAACAAGGCACGGGGATAGGTATACTGGCCAACCAGCTCGGCAGCGACGACGTTTCGCTCAAAAATAACTATTCGGGCCAAATTTACGTGACAGCAAAAGACGCCTTCGGTGTAAAAGTTGGTAAAAACGCGGCCAAGGACCCCTCTGCTGCGGGCGACATCTACTCGCTTTCCGTGGGCGAACTCGACATCGAAAGCACAATCACTTCGGGCAGCACGCAGGGTGAAGCAACGGGTATATACGCAAAAAGCGTCAAGCGCGATTTGACAGCAAATGCAATCACAGTAAAGGGGTACACCAATGCAACCGGTATCCATCTGACGGAAGGCGGCCGCAACCTCACCATATCCGATATGCAAGTAAGCGCGGGAATCAGCGGCAACGCAGCAGGCATAATCGCCGCGCCAGGCAGAGATAACCCTGTTTCCACAGCCGGAAACCTCGAAAACATCAGGATAGATAATTTGGAGGTTTCAGGCGGCGCAGATGCCACGGGTATCTTTGCAAACTCCATTACAAAATCGGGCCAAAATGAAAACATCATAGGCAACATTACGGTTTCGTCTGAAAACGGATTGGCAAACGGTATTTTCGCCGACAACGCTGACATCACCCTCGGCGGCAAAATCCTATCCTCAAGCGAAAACTCCAACGCCTACGGAATTTGGACGGAAAACGACCTTTTCTTAAAAATGCTCGATGGTTCGGAAATCTCGGCAATCGCTGCAAACGAAAACTCCAGCGCCCAGGCAATCCGCTCGAAAAACCTCTATCTGACATTCGACGGCAGCGCGACGATAAATGGCGACCTCATGGCGGACGCCGGCATGGAGCTAAACAACGGAGGCAATGTAGTCGTCAACGGCAATATCGAGGGTAAACATCTTGCCGCAGAATCAACAATCGGCACGGTTTCAGGCAAAATGAAATTCGACTCGGTTGCCGGCCTGAACATTACCGCATCAGTGGGTTCGCTCGAAATCGGTACGTCGGGCGAGGATTCGGGGTATATTAAAGTCAACACAGTCGAGACATCAGCAAACATTTCAAACGCCGTTTTGGTGACAATCGAAAACGCAAACGGCAACGTCTCGTTCAACTCGGTTAATTCGGCGACGGTAAACAACGCCGTTGGCGACATCTCAGCAACAAATGTCACTAACGGACTGAACGTCGGCGATGTCGGCAACATCCGCGTAAGCGGTACGAATGTCAATGTGCTTGACGGCAAAACTGTGAGCGGCGACATCGTTTCGACGACAGACCTCATACTGTCAAACGAAGGTTCGGCAACACTCACGGGTTCAGTTTCGGCGGGCGGGAACAGACTTACGATAAACAGTGTCTTCGGCATAAACTCTTCAGCCGCGACCGTAATCAGCGCGGGGACACTCGGGGGCGCGGGCTTGCGCGGCACCATCAACAACCACTACGACAACATCTTCGGTTTCTCCGCAACCGACGACTCTTCGGGAAGCCTCACCGCCGCAACCGCCTTGAAAGGCACGCACGACGTCGTCTCGAACAACATTTCGGGCATGATCGACGGCGACTTGGATCCTTTTGAAAACACCTACATCACCGTGAAGTACGTCAACGTCGGCAGCAATGTCGGCTACGAAATCAAGAAGAACACCTATCTTGCCGAAGCAGTTGCGACAAACGAATTCGAAAAGGCGTTGGCAAAAACCTACGACGATCTTGAATACATCGACGGCGACGACGCGGCGAACGAGGCGGCAGTTACCAAAAAACGTAATTTCGCCGCAATGGTAAAAAGCGGCACACTGGGTGCGATACTTCCGCAGTCGGTAGTGCACAGCGTGCGCATGAACATGGATCTTGCCGACATAATCCACCTCGACACGCTCAACCGCACGAGCGCGGCAATCGACGGCCTCGGCGCAAAAAGCAGCGGCACGGAAGTTTCGGGGGGGCGTTTTTCAGGCATTACCGTCCGCAACATAAACAGGTTTGCCACCTACGGCGGCGATGAAAACATGGATGGGTCGAGCGACTATATTTCGGGCGGCTTGGTGAATTTTGAATACACGGCGGGTAACACGTTTCTTGCGGGCTTCGGCTTCGGCGGTTTTCAGGCAAAATCGTCAGGCAAGGGCAACTGCGGCAAGGCGGAAACCCAAAGCCTTGCGGTCAACGCCTACACCGACTGGCGGTTCTTCGGCAACTTTGACTGGTACTTCGGTGCAACCTATGCTTTCGGCATGAACAAAGCCGAAAGGATGAACATCCTGAACAAAAGCAAAGCCGATTGGAATTCAAACCTCATCGGTGTCTTCACGGGCGTTCGATACGCGTGGAAGCCTTTTGCCGACACCGGATTTTACCTGAAACCCACAATCGGCGTAAACGCGGACTTCCTGATGAACCCGTCGTTCACGGAAAAAAGCGGGGAAGAACGCATGAGCGCGGAATCAGAAAACTATACAAGCGTGAAGTCGCTTGTGGGAATTGAGGGCACTTACGCGTTTTCAAACGGCTTCTACTTTACGGGCAGAATGTTCTACACGCACGAATTTTGCGACGACCGCTACGGAGTAAATGCCATGCTCGGCTCTTCCTTCATAAGGGTAAGGGGCTGGAAAATGGACAGGGACGCTGGCGTATTCGGCGCAGGCATCGGATACAGCATCACGGAACAGTGGAGCGTCTATGCCGACTATGCCGCGGACGTTTCGGACAAAGTGCGCCACAACGTCAATATGGGCGTCACGTTTAAATTTTAAGTCGATTCGCGAATGAGCAAAAAATCTGCAATATATTTCTGCCGCAATAGAATCGCCTCATAAACATCTGTAAAAGCATTGATAGGGAGGGAGCCGCTGTTACTGAGCTCCGGTGTCATGGAACACAAACGGCTTTCTGTAAAAGCGCCCCAGCCTCTCAGCCCTTCCATTCTGGCCTGTACACGAGCACCGGGCCGGTACGCGAAGACTGAACGCCGCGCACCTTCCGAACGGCGGAGCCCACCAGGGCGGCAGCCTGTTCCACCTCCTCCTGCGTCGTCATGAAAGACAGGGAAAAACGCAGGGAGGAACGTACCGCCTCATCAGACAATCCCATGGCCGTCAGCACGTGGGAAGGCATCGGCTGCAGCGTATGGCAGGCAGACCCAGCCGAACACAGCAGGCCGGCAGGTTCCAGCAACAGCATCAGCGCTTCCGCCGTACATCCGTCAAACGCCAGATTGGAAGTATTGGGAATACGTTCCGTTCCGCCGGAATGCACCGTCACGCCGCCCACCTGTGCCCGCAGGAGAGACTCAAAAGAATCCCGCATCCGGGACAGCCGTCCGGCGTCCTCCTCCAAGTGCCTCAATGCCGCCCGCGCCGCCGCACCAAAACCAATGATTCCCGGAACATTCTCCGTGCCGGACCTCAAACCGTACTCCTGCCCCCCCCCGAACAGCAAAGGGGAAAAAGGAGCCCCCGCTCTCCTGTACAGACATCCAATCCCTTTGGGGCCATGGAATTTGTGTGCGGATACGGAAGCATAATCCACTTCCATTCCATGCAAATCCACGGGAATTTTTCCGGCGCACTGCACTATATCCAAATGCACGGGAACTCCATGTTTCCCGGCGGAGGAACACAAAACCGCCGCATCCTGCAATGCGCCTGTCTCATTATTGGCCCAGGCAAAAGAAACGCCGGACACGCCCCCTGCGCACATGGACTCCCATTTTTCCGGAACCGCTCGCCCTTCCCTGTCCACGGGGCAGACACAGCCGCTGCCCAGGGCCAGGGCCGTCTTCAAGGAGGCGTCATGGTCCGTGGACAAAACGCCTATCCCTCCCTCCCGCTCCCCGGCCATCTGGCGGAAAGCCATATTAGACGCCTCCGTTCCGCCGGAAGTAAATACAATTTCCGAAGGAAATGCGCCCAACAGGGCGGCAACGGCCGCACGGGCTTCCTCCACCGCCTCGCGCACGCTCCTGGCGCAGCCGTAACCGGCGGACGGGTTGAAAAACCGTTCTTTTAAAAACGGCTCCATGGCCTCGTAAACCTCCGGGGCCAGCGGTGTGGTAGCGTTATTATCCCAATAAATCACGCCTTCATAACTCCCCCAATCGCGGGAAGGAGTCAAGCCGGAACATAATGCGCAGCTGCACAAGATCACTCTTCACTTTTACCCGTGATTCCGCATAATGCCTCTCATGCGTTTTCTTATCACGGCAGGCCCCACCAGAGAAGCTATTGACCCCGTCAGATACCTCACCAACCACTCCTCCGGAAAAATGGGGTATTGCCTGGCGGAAGCGGCTGTTCACGAAGGCCACAGCGTCCTTCTCATCTCCGGCCCCACTTCCCTGGACATCCCGCACGGCGTGGACTTCCTGCCGGTTGAATGTGCACGGGAAATGTATGATGCTGTCAAAAACCAGGCTCCCTACGCCGACGCCGCCATCCTCAGCGCCGCCGTAGCGGATTATCGCCCCGTTTCCGTTCCGGACCGCAAAATCAAGAAAACGGGGGAGCGCATGATTTTGGAACTGGAACGTACTGCGGATATTCTTGGCTCCATGCGCGCGGAATTCGGCTTCAGAGGCATTCTGGTAGGCTTCGCGGCGGAAACCCATGACGTGGAAAATTACGCGCGCGGCAAACTGGAACGCAAGCGGTGCGACATGATTGTGGCCAACGACGTTTCCCGCAGTGACATTGGTTTTAACTCCTCTGAAAATGAAGTGCTGCTCGTTTACCCGGACCGGACGGAGCTTTTGGAAAAAGCGCCTAAAACGCAAATTGCCTTTCAAATCATTGAGCGCGCATGCCGTCTCGCACAGGGAAAAGCTCCGTCATGGCGCACGGCAGACCCGTTCCACGCTTGAACCGGAAGAAGGTTTGCCCCACGATCCGATGTCGGCATGTAAATGCCGGCGGCCTTTCCCAAAACTACATTTTCCATTTTCATGCCCGTCACTCTTCAGGATTTAGGCTGGAACGACCACTTTCAACGCGCTTTCAACGCCGTCGCCAAACCCGGCTGGGTTCCGGGACGCCTCATCCGGGAAACGAAAATCAACTTCACCGCCCTGCTGGACGGCGGGGAAGACGTGGACGCGGTCGTCAGCGGCAAGCTCTGGCATGACGCCGCCACGGATGCGGAACTGCCCGCCGTAGGAGACTGGGTGGCGATTGACCCGGGGGAAGCGGGAGACGAAGCCGTCATACGCGCCATTCTCCCCCGCCAGACCTGTTTTTCCCGCAAAGCTCCGGGAAAAAGCAGCGCGGAACAGGTTCTGGGAACCAATGTGGACACCGTAGCCGTGGTGACGGAGCCGGGAACGGACTTCAACCCCAGGCGCATGGAGCGCTACTTTACGCTCATCCGCCGCAGCGGCGCCGCACCTCTCATCCTGCTCAATAAAACGGACCTTTTCTCCAGGGAGGAAGTGGACGAAGCCGTGCAGGCCCTGCGGGAACTCTCCCCGGAATGCTCCATCATCGGCATCAGTGCCCTGCACAACAAGGGAATCAAGGAATTCCGCAAATGCCTTTCCAGGGGAAAAACCATCTGCATCGTCGGTTCCTCCGGAGTGGGAAAATCCACGCTGGTCAATACCCTGCTGGGGGACGAATGGCTCTGGACGGGGGAAGTGAATGAGGTGACCGGCAAGGGACGCCATACGACCGTGGCGCGCGAACTGGTGCTCCTCAAACACGGCGGCCTGCTGATTGACAATCCCGGAATCCGTGAAATCCAGATGTGGACGGATGAACATACCCTGCGGGAAAGCTTTGCGGATTTGACGGAGCTGGCCCAGGAATGCAAATTTGCGGATTGCAGCCACGGCACGGATTCCGGCTGCGCCATCAGGAAAGCCGTGGAGGAAGGAACGTTGGACAGGGAGCGGTACTTGAATTTCCTGAATTTGGAAAATGAAATCGCCCGGCTTGCCAAACGTCAGAAAAAAAGGCAAATGAACGTGGAACGGGCCGGGAAGAGAGACCGGAAGGTACAGGCCCGGAATTATGAGGACCGCGTGGAACTGGAACGCCGCCACAAGCCCAACCACCGCAGCCATGACTGATTCTCCGTCAAATTGGCTTGTCAAACCGCAGAGGCGCGCTTACCAGTAAGGGATGCTCTTCCCATGCAGCCTTTTCCGCGCTTCCGCGGCCCTTCTGGCATTGGGCGCGCTTCCTCTCTCCGCAGCGGAACAGCCGGACCCCGCCCAGGCCAGGCCCGTCGTTTCCATCACGGACCTGAACCCCGTCCGGCTGACGAGAGACGCCCACAGCAAACTTCTTGTGGCGCAATGCACCATTAACGGCGTTCCATGCAATCTCATTGTGGACACGGCGGCCTCCCACACCACGTTTGACATCAAATTCATCAAGAAGAATTTCCCCGGCCTGCCGCTTGAAAACGCGCAGATCGCCCCCGGCTCCAACGTCAACACCGTTCCCCAGCTTTTCGCCATGAAGACCTTCTCCATCGGAGGGCTTCACATTAAAAACTTCTTCGGCCTCGCCATGGACCTCACCCCCCTTCAAAAAGATATGCAGGTCAGGGTGGACGGCATTCTGGGAATCAACTACCTGGGCTTCTCCCCGTTCCTGCTGTCCGTCAGGGATGCTTCCCTCCAATTTCTGGAACGCTCCCGCTTTCCCTCCCAGAACATGAAGCCGCTGGAAGTGGAACGCCACCCATCCGGAATTTTCTATGTCCGCTGCTCCCGGGGAGGAGACGCCTTCCTGCTGGCCCTTGATTCCGGTTCTTCCCTTTCCCTGGCCCCGCTGGAACAGTGGCCCGCGGACCCAAATGGAAACCAGCTCACGGCCAAGGCCTCCGACATCAACGGACACAGCGGGGACCGCAACGTCATGAAGCTGGGCATACCCTCCACCCTCCGCATGGGGCCGGACTTCCAGATGGACGGCCTTTCCTTCGCCGTGACGGGAACAGGCGGCAGATGCCAGATAGGCGTGGACACCCTCCAGCACTTTGACATCATCATTGACGCGCCGCAGGGGGAAGTCTTCGCCCTGCCGCTCCATTCCAAGCCGGAGGCCCGCGGACAAAAGGCTCCCGCCGTTAAACGGGAATCTTGAGCATGATGCAGATCATGCGGATGGTGCGGGCCGTAGCGCCGAAATGGGCTTTCAACGCCACCTGCGCGCGGGAGGACTGGGCATGGGCCAGCAGCGGATTGTCCAGCATCTCCTTGAGCACGTCCGCCAGACGCTCCTCATCGCACCGGGTAATGCCGTCCACGCCCTCAAGCAGCTGGACCAGCGCATCGAAATTCTCCATGTGCGGCCCCGTCAGCACGGGCACGCCGCAGGCAACGGCCTCCGCCGGATTCTGGCCGCCGTCCGCCAGAAAGCTCTTGCCGATCACGGCCACATCCGCCAGCGCGGTCCAATCCCTCAATTCTCCGGTCGTATCCGCAATGTAGCAGACATTGTCCTTCAGGGTTTCCGGAAGCTCGCCATCCGTCCGCAGCACGCACTGCCAGCCGCGGGCCTCCAACTCACGCACCACCGTATGGCGGCGTTCCGCATGCCGGGGAACTATCAAGGGGAAGCCTCCCGCCTTGCGCACGGCCTCCGCAATCAGCACTTCCTCCCCGTCATGCGTGCTGGCGGCCAGCACCACGGGCTTGCCGCGCTTCAGCTTGTCCAGAATGGCGGCAAACTCCGCATTGGTTTCCTTGCGCTCCGCCATCTGCTGGTCAAACTTGATGCTGCCCGTCACATGAATGATGGAGGGGCGCACCCCCACGGATTCAAACCTCCGGACGTCTCCCTTGTCCTGCACGCCCATGGCGTCCAGCGTGGAAAAATAATACCGTGACACCCATTTAAAAGCGCGGTAGCGGCTCTCGGACCTGGCGGACATGCGGGCATTGATCATCGCCATGGGAATGCCCCGCACCTTGGCGGCGCGGGCAAAGTTCGGCCATAATTCCGCCTCTACCAGCACAATGGCTTCCGGTTCAAAACGGTCAAAGCACCTCCCCGGCAGGCCCAGCAGGTCAAAGGGGGCATAAATTACGCGCACGCCGGGCACCTGGGCATTCACCGCCGTATCATGCCCCGTAGCCGTGCTGGTGGCCAGCACCGCGGAACCGCCGCGCTCCCGGAGCCACGCCCGGAGAAATTTGAGGGCCAGCACCACTTCACCCACACTCACGGCATGCACGTACAGCACCCCCTTCGGCTCCCGGTTGTAGGAAACCCGGTACAGGCCGAAGCGCTCCATCAACCCCGTGCCGAAGCCGCCGCGCCTCTTCTGCTTGAGCAGGTAGGAAGGCAGCGTCACCAGCCACCCGAGGGTGTACAGGACATTGTAACAGAAAGAGAACAGGAAGGCTTTCATCTTACTTCTCAGGCAATCGATAGAACAACAGCATATTTTTCCCGTACCGGCGGGTATCCACCAGGTCCAGGCCGTCAAACTCCGCGGCGCCTTCCATGCCGGTTCCCCAGCCTTCCTGCACTTCCGCAATAAACACGCCGCCGTCCTTCAGCAGTCCGGCAATTCCGGCCTCCGCCAGCTCCACAATAAAATCCCGGTCCGCCGGGCCCTTGCAGTAGGGGGGATCTGCAAAAACAATGTCGTACTTCCTGCCGGCCAGCAGCTCCCTTTTCACAAACTGCACGGCGTCTCCCTGGATGACGGCGCCGCCCTCCAGGCCGGTTTTGGCAAGATTGGCCTTGGCCGTCGCGCAGGAAAGCCGGGAAAAATCCACCATGCGGGAGCTCCCTGCCCCGCGGCTGAGGGCTTCCAGGCCGAAGGCTCCGGAGCCGGTGAACAAATCCAGCACGTCGGCATGGCCAATCAGCGGGTTCAGGATGGAAAAAAGGGCCTCCCTGACCCGGTCGGTCGTGGGCCGCACTTCCCCTTTGGGAACAGACAGTGCTATGCCGCCGGCCTTTCCGCTGATGATACGCATGTTTTTACCGGAATGAAAGGAACGTCTTGTTGTCCCTACTGGCGCGCCTTGGCCTTGGCCTTTTCCAGCAGGGGATCTCCCGTAATGCGGGTGATGGGGATGCGCAGCACGATGGACTGGTTGGCAATGGCAATATTATCCGGATTCTTCTCGGACATGTTGTAAACGAAATAGGTATATTTGCCGTCCTTGGTCTTGCCCGCGATAATGGTCTCCGTCAGGGTGGAAAGAATGGTCTTCTTTTCCATGGTCCATTCCTTGCCGCTCCATGCGCCGTACACGTTCAGATCGTCATAGGAAACGTCCCCTTTCAGGGCCAGGGCGCCGTTGGGGGAAATCCAGGATTTGGTATTGGAGTCATACTTCAGGGTGCTCATCGGCAGCGGTCCCTGCTGGGCCACCGCGGCCAGAGTCCAGATGCCGCGTTCCCCGGAGGCGAAAATGCCCACAGCTACGGGGGCCACTTCCTGCACCTGCTTCAGCTTCCAGCATTCCAGATACTTGGCATACTCATCCTTGGTCCAGCCCAGACGTTCGTCATACGGAACGGGCTGACCGGGAACGATCTGGCTGACGAGTTCCTTCTTGTCCTTGTCGGGCAGGGAGGCAAAAACGCCGTCAATCTTTTCCATGAATGGCTGAAGGCTTTCATCAAGCACAACGCTGACGGCGGAAGCTTCCGCCATTTTGCCGACCGGGAGATATTCATCGATTATTTCCGGCTTTTCTGCTGCGGACAGGGAAGAAACCAGAACGGGGACCATCAGTGTTAAAGCCAGATTGCGGAGCGCTTTCATAACGTGTTCGTACATTTTACTCAACAAAACACCCTTGGCAAGAGTCAAAGTGAGTGTTATCCGTATGTACATCATGAACTGGAAGTTACTTTTCACTACCCTGGCCGCCGCTCTGAGCCTTGCTTCCTGCGTGTCCACCCCGGCATCCCGCATCCAGAAAAACCCAGCCCTTTTCAATTCCCTTCCGCCCAGCCAGAAAACGCTGGTGGAAGCCGGACAGATTGCGGAAGGCATGTCGCCGCCCGCCGTCTTCCTGGCCTGGGGAGACCCCTCCGCCGTCGCGGAAGGCAACCTTAACGGAAAATCCGCCACCCGCTGGATTTACTCTTCCCTCCAGCCGGTTTACACCCCGCCGCCCTCCTTCTGGGCCGGGCCCTACTGGGGAGGCCCCTATTGGGGACCGGGGTTCTACCGTCCCTATTACCCGTATTACAATGACGTCACCTACGTCCCGGTGGATACCGGCTACGTGCTGTTCATCAACGGCAAGGTGAAATCCTGGGAACGCAGGCGCTGATTAAAGAACCGGCAGGCCCGCACGGGATGGAATGCGGCGGCGCAGCAGACGGAGGGAAGCTTCCGCATGATGCGCCGTTTTTCTTTTTGCCATTCTTTCGCGGCCTTTTTTCTTTCCCTTCCGTTCCCGGACTCTTCGTTCAATCCCTGTCCCCGGACAGGGGGCGTTCCAGTTCCTCCCGGAATTCAGGGAAGAACGCCTTCAATTCCCCGGACACCTTAGGGTATTCCAGTTTCATTTCCGCCAGTGCCTCCACAATGGCGCACATGCAGACAAGCCTGGAATACCACTTGTTGTCCGCCGGCACCACATACCACGGCGCGTCCCGGGAAGAAGTATGACGTATCATTTCCTCATACGCCTTCTGGTACTGGTCCCAGAACTCGCGTTCGTGGATGTCCCCCTCTGAAAACTTCCAGTTCTTGTGCGGGGTGTCCAGCCGCGCCAGAAGGCGCTTTCTCTGTTCCTCACTGGAAAGGTTAAGGAATATCTTCACGATGCGCGTCTTGTTGGCGAGCAGATGGCGTTCCAGATTATTGATGGATCTGTACCTCTCCTTCCAGAAGGCTCCCTTGGCATGGGCGGGATCAAACCCCTCCCCCGCCAGAAATTCCGGATGCACGCGCACGCTCAGCACTTCTTCATAGTAGGAACGGTTGAAAATGCCGATCATTCCCCGCCGGGGAAGACGGGCCACGCACCGCCACAGGAAATCATGGCTCCGTTCCAGCGTGGAGGGCGGCTTGAAGCTGCTGACCACGCACCCCTGCGGATTGACTCCGCCCATCACATGCTTCACAATGCCGTCCTTGCCCGCACTGTCCATCGCCTGCAGCACCACCAGCAGCGCATAGGATTCGCTGGCATAAAGCACTTCCTGAAGCTGTTCCAGCAGCTCAATGCCCTTCTCCAGCTTGTCCACGGCTTCCTTCTTGCTGTCCTTGTCCAGCTTGCCCAGATCGCCCGGATCATAGTGGGATAACTTGAACCCCTTGCCGTCCGTCACCCGGTACGGCTCAATGAACTTTTTGCAGCGTTTGACCAGACGGGAAGGAATATCTATCATTCCGGTAATGACACCGTTCTGCGTCAAGACGTTGAAATAACCGTAAAAAACTCCGCCTTCCTCCCGGACGGCCGTCCGGCCCCTGCAGCATGAAAAATCCGCAAAAGCCGGCTTTCCGCAGCAAAGGCGGAATGGCGCAGGGAAACGTCAATTCTCTATGCGCACCTGGTCCGCGGGAGTATTTTCCAGCTTGCAGTCCTCAATGGACCATGTGCGGGGAGGCTGAACCTTGTTATTTTTAATCAGGATGTTGGCGCACCTCCTGAACTGGAAGGGCTTCTGCCCCCAGCCCCTGAAATCATTGTTGTAAATGATTTTGTTGTTGACGAATTTAAGGTTATCCGTGGAAATGGCAAACAGTAGCGGCACGTCGAACGTCTTGAACACATTGTTTTCTATCAGGACATTGCGGTGATAATAATCCTTCTGCTTGTTCAACTGCTTGACTTCCGGGTAAATGGAAATGATGGCGTTCGTGAACTGGTAGCGGGAGGTCAGGTTGTTGATGAAGGTATTCCTGCGGATCACCACTTCATGGCAGGCGCCGCTTTCATACCAGCCCTGGGCGTCCCCGGCCAGCAGAATGGCCGCGCCGGAGGAATGGTCAAACAAATTGCCCTCCACCAGAACCTTCTCAGGCGTCGTGAAAAGAGAACCGCGGGCGCGGTTGTTGCGGACGATGTTGTTGCGGAATACTACGGAAGGGTAAAAATCCGCATTTTCCACGGCGTCCCCGGCCTTGACGGACGGAGGCAGCGGTTCTTCCAGCGTGATCACCAGTTCCGTAGAACTCTTCTTCACGGCGGTTTTTACGGTAGCGGTGCTTCCCGGTTCAAGCGTAGGCCCGTTGATAAAACGGATTTTTTCACCGGGCAGGAACACTTCAAACCCCACCGCCTGGCGGTGCATGTACTTGCATTTCAGCGTATGGCCGTCCACTACCTCCGTCACGCCCAGGCAGGTGGAATGAACGTTGATGGCGTCATCCATCATTCCCTCGAACAAGGCTTTCTCCACCACGATCTCGCCCCGGGTGTTGGAAAAATGGGTGGCGTCCGCCCCGGCGGTGTGCACGCGCCCCGTCCCTTTCCTGACCATGACGCCGCCACCCTTCATGTGGAAATCCTCCGACCGCTGGACCAGCAAAGCCATGCCCGTGCTCTGGTGCAGAGCCACATCATTCAGGACCGTCTTCCGCGCCCGGTAAACCACGCATCCCGGATGGGGGCGGTTATAATTCCGCAGCACCAGCGTATCCCCCGGCTTGATTCCCTTCTGCTTGAGGTTCCAGTCCAGCCGGAGGCGGTTCCCTCCGAGGGGTTCCACCCGGCCGTTCCAGCCCATGTCCGACGTATTGGCAATGATGTGCCCGGTCCCCTTCTCAAAGGCCATGCAGCTCCCCATTCCTTCCTCCCAGCCTTCGCCCAGGAAAACGAACCTGTTGTTCCTGATTTCATAGGGGTAGGCTTTTTTGTCTATTTCCACCTCCGTGGACCTGTCGTCCGCATTCAAGACACGCGCTTCCGTACAATAGGACCGTTCATAATCCACGGACAGACGGTTGATGCTGATGTTTTCGCTGTCCATGACCAGCAGGGGAACCACCTTGCCGTGAAACAGGAACAGGGAGCCGTTGCCCTCTACGCGGACATTCCGCAAATCAGTCAGGGTCACGCACACCGGATGAACCAGGGGCTGGTCATGGTTGGAGATATTGAAGCTCATGTTCAAGGCTCCCTCCGGATAAAAATGATAGACTCCCCTGGGGATGTTCAGCACGCCCCCTCCCTGCTTCCGCAGGGCGGAAATCGCGGCCCGCAGGGCCGGACCCTGATCTTTCCTGACGCCGGGAACCATGCCGAATTTGGCGGCATTCACCACGGCTCCCTTCATGCTCTGCGGCTCACCGCCCGTTTTCCAGACTAGGTCCACCCAGTCTGCGTGGTCATAGGAATTATTTTCCACCCGGTCAGCCACCAGGTAAAGATGCCGTATGCCGTTTTCCGCTACCGGAACGGAAAACTTTTTCGCAGGCATTCCCCTCTTCATCACGCCGGAACTCCATAAAACTTCGGAACCGCTCATTACACGGAATTCCACGCTGCCGTCTCCGTCCGTACCGTCGTCAATGCCGCAGGCCCCTTCCAGCTTCCACACTCTTGAGCCGCTGCCCTCCGGCACAGGGAGCGGAATCATGGATGTAGCGTGAGTGCCGATGCCCGCAGCGTATTTTTTACCCCCGATGCTCAATTCACCATTCTTGAAAGACCGGTCCAACCGCGTTTCCCCCACCTCCTGGCGGGCCATCAGCAGACTGGCGGCAGGCACTTTCACGGCTGCGGACCCGGATTGCGCCGCGCCTTCCTGCCCCCGGGATAGTGCCGGGAATGATCCCGCAACGCACGCTGCGGCCACAAAACTCCATGAAAACATCCGGTTAAACATATCCTTTATTATACCTTTTCCCCGGTTTTCTTCTATCAGAAAAATTCCAATTCCTGCAAAAGCCGCCCATGGAGAGAAAAGAGAGATTGCCTTCCTCCTCAAATTCGGGGACACTCTTTCCATGCGACCAGCTTTCCTCCTCCTGCCCGGCATGCTGCTGACGCTTTGCGCCTGCGGGCGCGGCGGCGCCACGCTTGAAACGGATAACGTCCAGGCGGAATGGTTCCCCAACGGGAGCCGCACGGCCATTGTCCTGGATGGTGAAACGGAACCTGCCCCAGCACGGGAAATCCAGCGCGCAAACTCCGGCATGACTCTCTTATACAACTCCCTGGGTGACGGCAGAGGCACCCTGGGAGTCAACGGAGCGCTTCCGGAAACGGCAACGGTTACGTACCGGCAGGGAACATCACCCGCCGTCCTGCACTTTAAGACCTCCTCCCGGGAAATACTCCTCAGCGGGGTGTGCCGCCTGGACGCGGAAGGCAAAACGTCCTCCCTGACCGGCTGGAGCTGCCAGGAACGGGGGACAGCCCTACCCCGCACCGGCACGGCCGGGACCATGACCACGGAAAATTCTGGACAATGAACCTCATGCGGATGCTGAAACCGGGAAAATGGAAAATCCTGAGCGCCCTGCTGGCCGGAGCGCTGGCCCTGGCGTGCGTCCAGTGTTCCGTCCGTTCCCTGGTGTACCTGCCGCCCCAGCCCAAGGACAAAACCGTGTATCTGGAAAAACGCGCCGCCTGGGAGCCCCACCGGCGCACTTTCCACCATAACGGGGCCCAGCTCAGCGGCTGGCTTATTGAAAAGAAGGGACAGCCCCTGCTGGTGTATTATGGAGGGAATGCCATGGACATCTCCATGATGCTTCCCTACCTGGATCGGTTCCCCCATGCCAAGCTCCTGGTCAACTACCGGGGATACGGTCTCAGCACCGGCACGCCCACGGAGCAGAACATCATGGGGGATTCCCTGGCGATTCTCGACTCCGTGCTGAAGGAAACCGGAAGAACGCCGGACGACGTCATCCTGGTCGGGCAAAGCCTCGGCTCCGGAGTCGCCACGCAGATAGCCTCCGTCAGGAACGTGAAAAAGCTGGTCCTGCTGGTTCCCTTTGACAGTCTTCTGGAAACCGCCCGCGGCCTCTTCCCCTACCTTCCCGTCAAGCTTCTCCTGCCGGACCACTTCCGGTCGGACCTGGCAGCGCCCAAAGTAGCCTGCCCCGTCAGCATCCTGGCGGCGGGATCGGACGAAGTCATCCCGCCTGACCACGCCAAACGGCTCCGGGACTGCTTCTCCACGCCGGTCAACTACCAGGAATTCCCCGGCGCCATGCATAACACCATCTGGCTCAGCCCCGGCTTTGACAAGGCGTTCTCCAGGAGCATCAGCTACTGAACCGCTTCATTCCACAGGGGCCAGAGACACCCGGCGCAGGCATTCCCCCTCGTGCTCCAGCAGCAGCCAGGAAGTTCCCTCCGGCAGCGCGTCCGGAAACAGGTTGGCCCATTCCACAATGAGCACCGCGTCCCCGTCCAGATACTCGTCCCAGCCTATGCCGAGCAATTCGGACTCATCCTTCAGCCGGTAAAAATCAAAATGGCACGCCCGCAGGCGCCCGTCCGCATGCTCGTGCACCAGGGAAAACGTCGGGCTGGCCGCCGCATCGGAACTCCCCAGCCCTTCCATAATCCCTTGAGTCAGGTGCGTCTTTCCGGCGCCCAGCTCCCCCACCACGCCCAACACTTCACCGGGCATTAAAATTTTACCTATTTGCCATCCCAGCTCCCTCATTTCCTCCGGAGAATGAGTTAAAACGGGGCCGTTTTTAAAAATTTTATACCATTCGTTCATTTTTTCATGAAATTTTGCTTGTCTAAAAGAAGGTGATATGGTTTATTGCGGCTCCCGCATCCGCGGGTGAACCTTAACAGTGATAGCAATGGCATACGCAATTTTCAAAACAGGTGGCAAGCAGTACCGCGTTCAGGCGGGCGACGTGATCGACGTTGAGTGCATCAATACCCTTGAAGAGGGTGCTGAAGCAAGCTTCGATCAGGTGCTTATGGTGGAAAATGACGGAAACGTGACCCTCGGCACCCCGACGGTGGCAGGAGCTACGGTCTCCGCCAAGGTCGTCAGCCAGTTCCGCGACAAGAAGATCATCGCCTTCAAATTCAAGCGCCGCAAGGGCTTCCACAAGAAAAAAGGTTCCCGCCGCGCCATGACGAAGCTGGAAATCACCGGTATCAACGCCTAATTTCAACCCTTAATTTTATCCTAATCTTATGGCTCACAAGAAAGGTCAAGGTTCTGTCAAGAACGGTCGCGACTCCCGCAGCAAGCGCCTCGGCGTTAAAAAATTCGGCGGGCAGGAAGTGATCGCGGGCAACATCATCATCCGCCAGCGCGGCACCAAGTGGCACCCCGGCAAGGGCGTGGGCATGGGCCGTGACTACACCATTTTCTCCCTCGTGGACGGCCGCGTGTTCTTTGACCGCGAAGGCCGCCGCGTCAATGTGGCCCCGGAAAGCTCCGAGGCTGCCAACTAAATTACAGATAACTCTATCTCCCTGCAGGGGCGGCCATCCACAGGGATGACCGCCCCTTTTTTACCCCTCCCCGCGCCCGAATAAATAACAGGAATTGTTCTTGCAAAACAATTGACCCTCCCCCACTATCCACGCAGAGCATGAAAAATAAGATATGAATCCCAAAACAGATTCCAAACAAGCCGCCCGCACCGCCTCTACCCTCCCGGTTATTTCCGGTTTGAGACTCACCAAGCAGCGACAGGAAGTCTACCAGGTTCTCCTGGAACAGAGAGACCATCCCACCGCGAATGAAGTTTACCAGCGGGTGCGCAAAAAGCTCCCCAGCATCTCCCTGGCCACCGTTTACAACTGCCTGGAAGCCCTGGTGAATCACGGCCTGGTCAATCAGGTCAACTTTGAACGCAGCTCTTCCCGCTTCTGTCCCAATCTCGTTGATCATGGGCACTTCCAGGACACCCGGACCGGCTGCATTTACGACATCACCATCAAGGAGGGCGTGGATCTGAAGGAATTCATCAACCTGCCCGACGACGTGTGCATAGAAGAAGCCCAGATCACCCTCAGGGGCTCCATCATCACGCCGCAGGGCTAAATCCCTTTCATCATCATGAGTCTGGTCATTAAAAATTTGCACGCCAAAGTGCAAGGCACGGAAATACTTAAAGGCATCAATCTTGAAATTCCCAAGGGAGAAGTGCACGCGATCATGGGACCCAACGGTTCCGGAAAAAGCACCCTCTCCAAAGTCCTCTGCGGCCACCCGGACTATGAGGTGACGGAAGGGGAAGTCTGGCTGGACGGACAGAACCTGCTGGACATGAGCATTGACGAGCGCAGCCGCGCGGGCCTCTTCCTGGCGTTCCAGTATCCCATGGAAGTTCCCGGCGTGTCCAACGCCAACTTCCTGCGCGCCGCCATGCAGGCCCGCATGCCCCAGGGGGAGGAACTGGATGCGGTTACCTTCTACAAGACGCTGTATGCAAAAATGGACCAGCTCGGCATGTCCCGCAAATTCACCGCCCGCGCCGTCAACGAAGGCTTTTCCGGCGGTGAAAAGAAGCGCAATGAAGTGCTGCAGATGCTTCTTCTGGATCCCCTTTACGCCATTCTGGACGAAACGGACTCCGGCCTGGACATAGACGCCCTCCGCATCGTTTCGGAAGGAGTCAACTCCATGCGCTCCCCCTTCCGCAGCTTCCTCGTCATCACCCACTACAAGCGCCTGCTGGATTACATCAAGCCGGACGTGGTTCACGTGCTGGCCGACGGACGGATTGTCCGTACCGGCGGCGGAGAGCTGGTGGACGAACTGGAAAGCAGGGGATATGAATTCCTGAAAGAGGCGGAAGGAGCGGAAAAGGCGTAACGCCGCCAATCCGGCAGTCAATCATGAGCGACACACCTGACATGTCAGAGGACGGGAACAAACAGAACCTGTTTGACTTCGACCGGAGCAAGGGGAACTTCTCCTTCCCGGAACGCCATAAATTCAACGCCGGCTACGGCCTGACGGAGGCCACCATCGACTACATCTGCGACGTCAAGGACGATCCGGAATGGGTGCGCCAGTTCCGCAAAAATGCGCTTGCCGTCTTTGAAAGCAAGCCCATGCCCACCCACTGGGCGTCCCCGGACATTGAAAAAATAGACTTCTCCCAGATCCGCTACTATCTTTCCGACGGCGAACGGCCCAAGCGAAGCTGGGACGACGTGCCGGAAGACGTAAAGCGCACCTTTGAACGCCTGGGCGTCCCTGAACAGGAACGCCAGTTCCTGGCGGGCGTGGAAGCCCAGTATGACTCCGAGTCCGCCTACTCCAACATGAAGGAGGAACTCCGCAGCCAGGGCGTCATCTTCGTCAACTCCACGGAAGGCCTGAAATACCATGAAGACGTCTTCCGCCCCTGGTTCGGCAAAGTCATCCCCACGGGAGACAACAAATTCTCCGCCCTGAACAGCGCGGTATTTTCCGGCGGTTCCTTCATTTACGTGCCCAAGGGCGTGAAGCTCAAGCACCCGCTCCAGGCGTACTTCCGCATCAATTCGGAAAACTTCGGGCAGTTTGAACGCACCCTCATCATTGCAGATGAAGGGGCGGAGCTCATGTACATGGAAGGGTGCACGGCCCCCCAGTTTGAAACCACCACCCTCCACTCCGCCGTCGTGGAGCTGGTGGCCCTCAAAGGAGCGAAAATCCAGTACGTCACTGTGCAGAACTGGTCCTCCAACGTCTTCAACATGGTCACCAAGCGCGGACTGGCCATGGAAGACGCGGAAATCCGCTGGATAGACTGCAACATAGGCTCCGGACTCACCATGAAATACCCGGCTGTGGTGCTCAAGGGCAGGCGTGCACGCGGGGAAGTCATCTCCATCGCCCTGGCGAATACGGGCCAGCACCAGGACACGGGTGCCAAAATGATCCACGCGGCAGACGACACCACGTCCAACATCGTTTCCAAATCCATCAGCATCGGTGAAGGGCGCGCCAGCTACCGGGGCCAGGTGGTCATGGGCAAAGGCCTCAAGGGCTGCAAGAACAACACGGAATGCGACGCCCTCCTGCTGGCGGCCAACAGCCGCACGGACACCTACCCCGCCATCACGGTGAAGGGGGACAGGAACACGGTGCAGCATGAAGCTTCCGTCTCCCAGGTCTCTGAAGAAATGCTCTTTTACATGCAGCAGCGGGGCATCCCGAAGGCGGCGGCCATGTCCCTGGCCGTCAACGGATTCATTAACGACCTCGTTCAGGAATTCCCCATGGAATATTCCGTGGAACTGCGCAGGCTCATTGACCTGGAAATGGAAGACAGCATCGGATAAGGAGGGAAATGATGAACCACTTGCTCAACGAAGAACAATTCCCCGCAGGCTTCCTTCCCGCATGGTTTGAAGCCAGGCACCGCCAGGCCCTGGAACAGGCGGGCCAGCTTCCGGAACCCTCCCGCCGCATGGAATCCTGGCGTTTCGGAACTCCCGGCAACGAATCCCTGGAAAACTTTGAAGCCGCCCCTCCCGTGGCACCGGAAGCCCTGGCCTCCATCATCAGGGAGCATGCCTCCATGCCAGACGCCATCCGCATCGTTTACGCCAACGGCCTCCCCGTCTCCATCCCGGAAGAACTGCCGGAAGGCCTCGCCGTGATGGATCTGGAAGACTTTGTGCTCCAATACCCGGACGCGGCCCGGAAACACCTGGAAACAGCGCCGGAAACGCTCGGTTCCGAAAAACTGGCCGCCCTGAACACGGCTCTCCAGCACAACGGTCTGGTCATCATGGCGGACCGGGAAATCTCCTGCCCCCTGGAAATCTTCCACTTCATCTCCGGGGACAACGTGGCCGTCTTCCCCGCCACGCTGGTCATTGCGGAGACCGGAAGCCGCCTGCACATCCTGGAACGCCACGTCAGCGCGGACCACGGCAGCCAATTCTGCGGAGCGCTCCAGCAGCACCATCTTTCCTCCGCTTCCTCCGTCAAATACGCTTTGGTCCAGGAGCTCAACAGCCGTTCCCGGGCCGTGGAGCTCTGCCACATTATGGCGGACGATTCCGCGGAAATGGAGCACCTCGTCAGCCATCCCGGCGCGGCATGGGCCAGGCAGGAGACGGTCTGCCTCCTGAACGGAGACAGCGCCAACGTACGCCTGCTTTCCGCCAGCCACCTGAAGGAAAACAAGGAGCTGGACCAGAGAACCTACCAAAAGCACCTCTATCGCGGAGCCTCCAGCAACCTGCTTTACGTCAATGTGCTGGATGACGAGGCCAGCAGCATTTTCAGCGGCATGATCCTGGTGGCGGAAGGTGCTCACGATACCAGCGCCTACCAGAGCAACCGCAACCTCATCCTCAGCCCCCGGGCGGAAGCAAACTCCATTCCCGGCCTGGAAATCCTGGCGGACAGGGTGCAGTGCTCGCACGGTTCCGCCACCTCCTCCATCTCTCCGGAAGAAATCTTCTACCTGCTTTCACGCGGCATTCCGGAGCACACGGCGCGCAGGATGATCGCCCAGGGCTTTCTGAAACATGCGCTGGACCAATTCAGTGATGAAACCCTCCGCGCCGCTGTAGAGGAAATCGTCCTCTCCTGAACCGTTCTTCATCCGGGGGAAACCGTGTCCCTTTCCTTTTCCTTCGCCTGCGGAGGGAAAACGGAGAAAAATGCGGCTTGCCCTTTCCTCCTCCTTTCGCTTCCTTGATAAAAGCCTCCGGAATGAAGCACGGTTTTAATTGCCGGGAGGCATTCTCCCGGAGAAACGGTCCCGCGATTGACAGGGACCATCTTCATTCATAATGGAAAAACCAGCGGATTGCGAATCCGGCCAAAAGAACGGCGGTTGATGCAAACCTGAAATCTTTTGCAAGGCAGAATTTTATCAGGAATCCACACCTTCAAATTAAAGAAAAATTTCTTTTCCAACAACCGGTCTTTTCTATTAACTAATTCGGTTTCAGAAAAACATGTTGACTTCGAATTCGCAATCCGTAATCTCTGGCAAGATACTCAATTTTCAAAAGGTCATCACATGATTTCCATCGCCATCATTATCCCCGCCTACAATGAAGAATTGACCATTCGGGAAGTGATGCAGGATTTTCATTCCCACTGCCCGGAAGCGGCCATTTATGTAGTTGATAATAATTCTTCCGATAAAACTGCGGAAATAGCCAGGAAAACTTATGAAGAATTAGGCTGTTCCGGCACGCTGCTTCAAGAAAAACGGAAGGGTAAGGCCATGGCCATTAAAAAGGCGTTCCGGGAAATAGATGCGGACGTTTACGTAATGGTGGATGCAGACCTGACCTATCCCGCCGCCGACCTCCCCCGCCTGCTGGAACCGGTTCTCCAGGGAGATGCGGACATGGTATGCGGAGACCGCCATGACGCCGGCATTTACAGCCGGGAAAACAAGCGCCCCATGCATAATACGGGAAACAAGGCCGTCCGCATGCTCATCAACAAACTGTTCCAGGGCAACCTGCATGACATCCTGACGGGCTACCGCGTCTTTTCCAAGCGGTTCGTCAAAAACTTCCCCATTCTCTCCACGGGCTTTGAACTGGAAACGGAAATCAGCATCCACGCCCTGGACAACGGCTATTCCGTCGTGGAAATCCCCACTAATTACATGGACCGCCCGGAAGGCTCCGTATCCAAGCTCTCTACCGTATCTGACGGGGTGAAGGTCATCAAAACCATCTTCGCCGTCCTGATGAACCACCGCCCCCTGTTCTTCTTCTCCATCATCAGCGCGGTTCTGCTCATCCTCGCCATTCTGGCCGGCATCCCTGCCGTTCTGGACTACTTCCGGTACGACTATGTCTTCCACCTTCCGCTGGCCGTCCTGTCCATGGGCCTTTTCACCGTATCGGCCCTCGCGCTGACCATCGCCTTCATACTTCACGGCCTCCGGTCCGCCCAGCGGTACGACCATGTCCTCTCCCTCATGCATTGGGAGGAACGCAATCTTAAGCATGAAAAACACTGACTCCCTCTCCCGGCGCTCTTTCTGGCTCTGCTGCCTCCTCTGGGCCGTCCTCGTTGGGGCCTGCTTTGCCCCGGCCATCTTCGGGGGCAAAGTGCTGGCGCCCATGGACATCATGGACTGCCTCATCTCCCCGTATGCCACGCAGCCCATGGAAAACGTCCACAACCACTTTACCGTGGACGCCATCTCCCAATACCTGCCCTACAACTACTCCGTAGCGCAAAGCTTCCGGCAGGACGGTTACATGGGCTGGAATCCGTACACCCACAACGGAACGGCCATTGCGGAAAACACGATGCTGTGCCCCGGTGACTGGCACCACGTCCTCTACTTCTTCCTGCCCTTCTGGACGGCCTGGGACACGGGCATCATCCTGCAATTCTTCCTTGCGGGTCTGGGCATGATCGTCTTCCTGCGGAGCCGCCAGGTTCCGGCTCCCTACTGCCTGCTGGGGGCGATAGGCTACGGCTTCTACTCCCAATTCGTCCTGTGGATTTACCACCGGTGGGTGCTGGGAACCATGTGCTGGGCCCCGTGGATATTATGGGCGCTGATGCGCAACAGGGAAAAAAGAATCATCGACCTTCCTTCCATCCTCTTCATCGCCCTCGGGTTCCGGGGCGGCCACCTTCAGGCGTGCCTGTTCATCGTACTGCTCACGGGGTGCGTTTGGCTGGCGGACTGGTGGACGTCCCCCTCACGCTGGAAGTTTAAAACCCTCTGGCGCGTCTCCCTGCCCTACCTGGTGTCCGGCATCGCCGGGGGCCTTCTCTCCATAGACGTGCTGGCCCAGACCATTCCACCCCTGATGGAAGGTTGCAGGCCCATTCCCTTCCTGACCGGAATCACTCATCTTCCCTCCCTGGTCACCGTCCTGTTCCCCACGCTCCTGGGCGTTCCGGAAACGATTGACCTGTTCAAACTCATGGGCCAGGACCTGTTTGACCTGAAATTCACCGGAGGCGTCATCTTCGTCCTTGCCGTGCTGGGCCTCTTTAACAGAAAAGCCCCCCTGACGGCAAAATTCCTGATGGTCATCAGCCTGATTCTGGCCTTCACCCCCCTCATCACCTATTTTTATTCCCGTTCCACCACGGTCTATGCCCTGGGTGCCTCCTGGCTGGCCGCGTGGCAGCTCCATGCCTTTACTCAGGAACCCGCAAGAACGGTCTGGAAGAAAATCTTCATCGCGCTGGGCATCCTGACGCTGGGATGGCTTCTGTGCTCCATCCTGATTCAAATCTTCCACCAGGACATTCTCTCCACCCTCCAGAGAAACCTTGTTTCCCGCCTCTCACCCGCTGAAACGGGCAGGGAAGCCTGGTACATGCTGAGGACGGAACGCCTGCTGGAACAAACGTGCATCTGGTATCCCCGCACGCTGGCCCTGCTTGCACTGCTGTGGGGAGGCCTGTGGGCCGCCTCCCGCATCCATGTCCGCGCACGGCACAAGCTGCTGCTGGCCTCCGCGGTCATTCTGTGCTCCCTGGGGGAACAGCTTCTCGTTCAGGCCACCTGGGTCCACTATGCGGACAAGCCCGAATCCGCAGGCCTGTACAGGGAACCCGAATGGCTGCCGCACCTGAAACAGCAGGTGGGGGACGGTTCCGTCCTGTGCTACACTTCACACAGGGACAAGGACTATTTCCACGACAACCACCTTTCCAGCTTCGGCATCAAACAGGCGGAAGGCTATGAAACCGTCAGGCCCAAACGTCTCCATGCCCTTCAGGACATCCTGACCCATCCGGAAGCCGCCGCCAAGGCAGGCATTTCCCACCTTCTCGTTAACCCGCGCCAGCAGCTCCCGGAAACCAAAGGCTGGAACCTGGTGGAAAACACTTCCCGGTACGTCCTCTTTGCCAACCCGCATTACAGGGGCAGATACTTTGCAAACGGCCCTGCTACGGAAGAAAGCGCCGTCGTGCACCCCAACTGGCTCACGTACAATAAAATGGACTTCACCGTCCCGCCGGGGGCCTCCTCACTGGATATTCTGGAAAGCTATTCCGAAGGCTGGACGGCACGCATCAACGGAGGGGTGCCCGTTCCCGTGGAATGCTCGGAAAACTACGGCATCATCGTTCCCCTTCCCGTTTCCGACACGCCCGCGCATGTCCTCCTCCAATACAGGGACCACCGCCAGAACACCTATTACTGCATCATCCTCGCCACCCTTCTCCTGATTTGTGCCGCCTGTCTCTGGCGGCATGTAAAAAAACGGCCTTCCTCTCCCCATTAAGATAGACCTCTCTCCCGTCCTGCTGGGTAAAAAATCCGCCCTGAAAGACAGGAAACCCGTGGTTTGGGCGGGAGGCGGCTACGGCGGCCAGGTGGCCGTGCGCTTTGACGCAAAGAAAGTCATCCGCCTCAACCTGTTCCCTGGCAAAAAACCCGGCAACCGGGAAGTGTACGACATCGTAAAAGACCCCGCGGAGAAAAACGACATCGCCGCGGAAAACCGTGACCTTATTGACAGGGCCATCGCCATCCTGGACAAGGAATACAAGCCCGCGCCCGGATTCCAGGCCCTGCGCTACAAGGCCCCGGAACAGCCGGCCAAATAAGGAAAAAGGGAAGGATTCCCCACGATACGTAACCCCCGGCATTCTGCCCTTGACGTGAACCGCGCCGGGGGTAGTCTTTGACGCATGAGTCTGACCTCTTCCCTCCTCTCCAGGGTGCTCCAGGACGGTTCCTGCACCAGAGAAGAACTGATAGCCCTCAGCCGGGAACCGCTGGAGGAGCTGTGCCAGGCGGCCAACGCCATCCGGGAGCACTTCTGCGGAAACGTCTTCGACCTCTGCACCATCATCAACGGGCGCAGCGGCAAATGTTCGGAAAACTGCAAGTACTGCGCCCAGTCCGCCCATTACTCCACCGCGGTGGAGGAATACCCCCTCTTAAGTGATGAAGCCCTGCTGGCGGGCGCCAGGTACAATGACGAACGGGGCATCCTGCGCTATTCCATCGTCACCTCCGGCAAGAGGCTGACGGATGCGGACGTGGACCGGCTCTGCGCCAGCTACAGGCACATCGCCGAACGCTGCGGCATCTCCCTCTGCGCCTCCCACGGCCTCATCTCCAAAAAGCACTGCGAACAATTGAAGGCCGCGGGCGTCTCCCGTTACCACAACAACCTGGAAACCTCCCGCCGCAACTTCCCGAATGTCTGCACCACGCACACGTACGACGACAAGCTGCAAACCATCAAGTGGGCTATGGAAGCCGGGCTGGAAGTGTGCAGCGGCGGCATCATGGGGCTGGGGGAAACCCTGGAGGACCGGATAGATATGTACATGGACATCGCCGCACTGGGCATCAAGTCCGCGCCCATCAACTTCCTGACGCCCATCCCCGGTACGCCGTACGCGAACATGACCCCGCTTGGGGAGGAAGACCAGCTCCGCATCGTGGCGCTGGTGCGCTTCATCATGCCGGATGGCTTCGTCCGCATCGCCGCCGGAAGGAACACCATGAAGGACCACGGCAGGAAAATCTTCATGTCCGGGGCGAATGCCGCCATCTCCGGGGACATGCTCACCACCTCCGGCGTCACCATCCGGGAAGACCTGGCCATGCTGGCGGAGCTGGGCTATGAAGTCCGCATGAAATAAGGACTGTCCCGTTTTCCCGCTCCTTTCCCCATGAATCACTCCGACTGGTCAAAAAAAGATCTGGAATACATCTGGCATCCCTGTTCCCAGATGAAAGACTATGAAACGCTGCCCCCCATCGTGATCGAACGCGGGCAGGGAATCCACCTGTACGACGTGGACGGGAAGCGCTATCTGGACGTGGTCAGCTCCTGGTGGTGCAACCTGCTCGGGCACTCCCACCCTAAAATCAACCAGGCCATCAAGAACCAGCTTGATTCCCTGGAGCACGTCATCTTCGCCAACTTCTCGCACAAGCCGGCCATCACCCTGTGCGAGGAGCTGATGAAAAAAATCCCGCAGGGACTCTGCAAGTTCAATTTTTCCGACAACGGTTCGGCGTCCATCGAATCCGCCATGAAAATGAGTTTCCAGTACCACTACCAGACCGGAAACCGCCAGAAAGTGCGCTTCATGTCCCTGAGTGACGGCTATCACGGAGAAACCCTGGGAGCCCTCTCCGCAGGCGGCCTGGACCTTTACTCGGAACTCTACAAGCCCCTGCTGCTGGACATCGTGCGTATACCCGCTCCGGACTGCTACCGCTGCCCCAGGGGAAAAAAACGCGGTTGCTGCCAGGCGGAATGCATTGACGCGGCGCAGGAGGCCTTTGCACGCCATGGGGATGAATGCGCCGCCCTGCTGGTGGAACCCCTGCTCCAGGGTTCCGCAGGCATGCGGATGTATCCCCCCGCCTACCTGGCGAAGCTGCGCGCCCTGTGCGACGCCTATAACGTGCACCTCATTGCGGATGAAATCGCCACCGGCTTCGGCCGCACGGGCAGCATGTTCGCCTGCGACCAGGCCGGCATCTCCCCGGATATCATGTGCGTCTCCAAGGGGCTCACGGGCGGCTACATGCCCATGTCCATCACCATCACCACGCAGAAGATTTACGATGCCTTTTATGCGGACTACCGGGAAGGAAAGGCCTTCATGCACAGCCATACCTACTCCGGCAACCCCCTGGGCTGTTCCGCCGCCCTGGCGGTGCTGAAGATTCTGGACGAGGAACAAATTATTTCCCGGGCGCAGGAAAAGGCCCCCCTCTTCCACCGGATGATCGCCGATGCGCTGGGGAACCATCCGCACGTGGGGGAAATCCGCAGCCTGGGCCTGGTGAACGCCATTGAACTGGTGGAGGACAGGGAAACCAAGAAGAGCTTCCCGTCCGAACGGCGGCTGGGATACCAGATTTACAAGGAAGCGCTTAAACAGGGTCTGCTGCTTCGGCCGCTGGGAGACGTCCTGTACTTCAACCCGCCCCTCATCATTTCCCCGGAGGAAATGGAGGAGGCCGTAGCCGTCTGCTCCGCCTGCGTCCGCAAGGTGCTGGGGTAAACATTTTTCCTCCGTAACAATATGTGCTGTTCTTTTTTTGAAGAAAAGCTGCAACTTTTCTTCAGGGGAGGGGTTTGTAAAAATACCCTGTAACCTCATACCGTCATGATACACTTCACCCCGCTCCGCAAACGTCCGGCGCTTTCCGCGCTGATGCTTCTCATCCTGGGCTCCGGTTTCTGCCAGGCTCAGGAAATGCTTACCGATTCCGCAAGGAAGGAAGCCACCGAGTGGCTTAAGGAAGTCAAATCCGGCTACCTGAACACCAGCTCCGCCCGTATCCAGAAGGCTGTGACCGCCCTCACCGCGGCCACCAGCACGGAAAACGCCGCCATGAAACTTTATGTAGACGCCATGAAAGACCGCTTTCTGAACCCGACCAGCATGATGTCCCGCATGCTGAACCGGGGCGGAGGGGGAGGATTCCGGATGATGCGCATGCCGGGCTCCGGAGGAAGAGGAGGCAGCAACGGCAACAGCAGCAAGCCGGACAGCCCCAGCACCGCCTTTTCCAACTGGCGCAAGCAGAATACGGGGAACAACGTGGCCCCAGGCTTCAAAAAAGCCCTTCAAATCCAGTGCAAATGGATGCTGCTGTGCCTGAGAAAGGCGGATGCCGAGAAGAACGAGCGCGAACTCAACGTTTCCTCCAGCGTCTTGTCCATGCTGGATGAAGTGGCCGCCAACGCCAAGGATGTGGGCGAACAGCTCCCCATGGTGGGCGGAGCCAGTGAAGTAATCCGCTCCTACCTGAACATCAGCGACTACCGTTCGGATACCCTGCCGGACAACCTGATGGACCTCAACACCATCTTCGACCGCGTGCTGCTGGCTCCCTACAAGGAAAAAAAGGATGTGGAAAACTTCCGGAAACTCTGGAATAAACGCATCGGACTGGAAGCGACCCTGCTGCAAAATAATTCCGCCAGCGACAAAAAAACGGCGGAAGTGGAAAAAGCCAGCTTCCTGGTCAAAAGACAGTGGGAACGAGAAAAGGCATGCTTTGAGCTCGGCGACCAGGTGGCCGCCCTTGAAAAAATGAAAAGCCTGATTTCCGGCATCAAGGATCCCGCTGAAAAACAGCGCGCCATCCGCGACCTGGAATTCCTGCTTCTTACCCCGGCGGAACAGGCAAAACTCCGTGAAGAGCGCACAAACAGGCGCATGCCCGGCGGCGGCCCGCGCTTTTAACAACCGTCGACAGCTCCAATTCCCCTTTCATCCCCCGGTGCGCAGCGTGCATCGGGGGATTTTACTTTCCGGCGCGGCGCATCACCGGGACGGAGGCAGTTCCTGCTTCCCGGGCTGGAACCATGTCTTGCGCAGGCGGTAAATGCGCACGCCCTCAATATTCTCATCCAGATGCCAGGCCGTGCGTACGCCGTGCCGCTCCCATATATGGCGGCTGAGCATCCCCATGAACTTGCTGTCCATGTCGGAAACGTCCCCCTGCGGAGTCAGGCAGACAATATATACGTTATCCCTGCACAGGTTCAGGGAGGACTGCCCCTCCCAACCCATCTCCTTCAGCTTCCGCTGCACGGGCTTCAACGGAAAATTCCAGCCGCCCAGCGTCACGACATTCTTCCGGGAACAGCTCCATGCCTTGCGGAAAACGGACTGTCCCGGAGCCAGGTCGTCAATGGTGCCGCCGGACATCTGGACGCAGAACAGGGAATCCGGTTCACGGTCCACCCGTTCGCACAGCAGGCGGCCGGCATCCGGGGAAAAAGACTCCAGATTGGCCTCCCACACGGCGGCGCACGCCTGTGACAAAGAAACGGCGAACGCGCAGAACATGGGCACGCCGCCTGTCAGGGCGCCCTTTCCGGTCCATTTGAAACGAATGGGGCGGTATTTATCCGACCACAGCAGGCACAGCCCGGCAATCAGGAACGTGGGATACACCACGCGGAAATACAGGCGGTCTATGCTGGACATGTACAGCAGAATCAGCACCAGCAGGGCGCCCACGCAGAATACCAGAGCCGGGGAATCCCCCCGCCGGAAAGACACGCGGCAGGCCAGGCCGAATAAAATCCAGCACGGCAGAAGGTCCATGACGGAATCCCAGGAAAACAGATGAAGGGCCTTCTCCCCGCGGACCCAGGCCCTGGGCCAGAACTCGCCCCCGTCCCGCGCTAGCAGAAGCCTTTCCAGATAATCCGTGTTGAAAGCGTCCATATCGCAATTGGTGAACATCCGGACCATCTTGATATCGTTGG
This sequence comes from Akkermansia sp. NBRC 115031, assembly GCF_030268505.1. Taxonomy (NCBI): domain Bacteria; kingdom Pseudomonadati; phylum Verrucomicrobiota; class Verrucomicrobiia; order Verrucomicrobiales; family Akkermansiaceae; genus Akkermansia; species Akkermansia sp. NBRC 115031. The sequence goes on along the minus strand of NZ_BSQU01000004.1, from coordinate 11,493 downwards.
CGAACACGCCGTACTCCTCGCACTGGTAGGCGCCCTCCGGCCTGATGGGGCATGTGTCCGAAAGGAGGGCGCGGGCCTGGTTCCACGCCGCCACGTCACAGCCCTCCAGCACATTCCGGTGGGCGTGCTTGTTATACTCATTCAGACCGAAGGAGACTGCCAGTACGCCGGCCAGGGCCAGCCAGAGACGGCCGCGGGCACGCATCTTTTCCCGGGACGGTTTAAACCCGTCCAAACTGCCAGCCAGCAGGATGGCCCCCCAGAAAGCATCGCACACCAGGGCGGCGTCCAGCCGGATCATGCTGCCCAGCACGCACAGGAATCCCCCCGTGCACAGTCCCTTCCAGGAGGAGGAACCGTACTTCAGGCATACCAGCACTCCGGTGAACCCCGTCAGGAAGGCGGCATGGCTGAATTGCAGGGCGGCATAAAAGCCCGGCATGATTAAAAGCCACACCAGCAGCAGGACCAGCGTATTGAAATCATATCTGCGCGCCTTGCGGGCGTGCGCCGTCAGCATCGTGAAAATGGCCGCTCCGCTGGACAGCGTGGCAAGCGCCAGGAACACGGGCCAGACGGACAGGCCGCCCAGAACGGGAGCCGCTTTCAGCAGCAGCCCGGTCAGCAGGGGATTGACGAAAATGACGTGAGCGTCCGCGTAGGAGGGGTCGCCCCAGCCGTCAAGCACGGACGCAATCACCAGATCGTCATTGGATTGGTACGCCACGCCCACAATGCTCCAGGCCAAAACCAGCAACAGCAGGTTGAACCATACGGGATGGAGCAGCGGAAAAAGCGATACCCATCTCCAAACCTGTTTCAACATAAGCAAATTCCCTGACTTTGCGGGCTGTTCTCCCTGCCCGGGCCCGCATACTAGAAACGGATAAAATGAAAGTCAAGAGCCTATCCCGGCGCAAAGCCCGGAAGGACCAAAAGGCCATGGCCGCCGCCTCAGCGGTTCAGGCAGATGATAATGCCCGCAATAATCATCAGGTTGCCGCCCACCTTGCGCATGGTAATGGGCTTGCCGAAAAAAATCCGGTCGAAGAAAAGGATGTACACGTATGCGGAGCATTCCAGCACATTCACTGTAATCATCGGCAAATGGGACAGGCAGTAAAACGTGAGCAGGCAGCAGCCCAGGAAAATGGAATACGCCGTCACGGTGGCCGGATTCACGAAATAGGAAAGGCCGGACAGCCGTTCGTTCATGGCGGACTTTTTCAGAATCACCTGCGTGCAGGAGGCCAGGAAAACGGAAAACAGGTTCAGGCCGATGTAGAATTCCTCATTCATGCGCGTCCTCCTCCGTGGAAACAAGAATAATGCCGCTGATAATCAACACCGCCCCTGCCGCCAGCGTCCAGGAAAGGGTCTCCCCCAGGCAGAGCCACGCCAGCAGGATTCCCCAGATGACCACGGCGGAACGGTTGGCATAAGCCACGCCCAGATTGAACTTTTTCAGCATCACCTGCCACCCTGCCGCATAAATGCCCAGCAGGAACAGCACGCCGGCCAGCAGGGCGAACCGGTGCCAGTCCGTCCAGCTATAGGGAGCCGCCATCCGCCCCAGAACGGTATTCAGGGCGTAAACGATGAACAGCAGGTGCAGAATAAGGTAGTTGATCATGAGAGAAAAAAGAGCGGAGGAACTCACTCATACCGGCGCGCCACCACTACGGCGGGCCTGTGCTTGGTCTCCTTGTAAATCTTGGAAATGTAAATGCCGATGACCCCCAGGCTCATCAGAATCAGACCGCCGACCAGCCAGATGGAGGCCACGGAGGAGGCCCAGCCGGGAGGCGCCACATTGTACAAAAGCTGGCGCACAACCACCCAGATGACGTACAGCATGGCAATCAGGGTGACCCCCAGTCCGAAGTAGGAAATGTACACCAGCGGCCTGGCGCTGTAGGAAACCACGGAATTCATCGCCAGCGCCATCTTCTTGCGGAAGGTGTAGGTGGTGGGGGAAGAGGACGCCTTCTTCACCGTGCACGGCACCTGCCGGAAGCCGGCGGAAACGCACAGGCCGAAGAAAAAGGGTTCCCGGTCCTGGAATTTCAACATCTCCCGCAGGAAACGCGCGCTCATCAGCCGCGCCGTGACCATGTTCCTGGTAATCTGCTGGTCGGAAAGCAGGTTGAACAGCGTGTAAAACAACTCTCCGGAAACGGCTTCAAACAGGCCGCCCTTTCTCTTCTCCTGCACGCCGTACACCACGTCCGCCCCGGTGGAGGCCATCTCCCGGGAAAAATCCGCCAGCCATTCGGGGGCTTCCTCCAGATCACTGTCAATCAGGAACACGCGCTCTCCGCGGGCTTCCTCGCAGGCCACGTACATGGCCAGATGGTGGCCGAAATTGCGGGACAAATCCACCACGCGCACCCGGCTGTCCTTTTCCCGTTCCTTCAGGGCCTGTTCCAGCCCTCCCCTGGGGCAGCCGTCATTCACCAGCACCACCTCCGTGCGGGAGGGGTCATAACCCGCCTCAAGCGCGGCGGCAAAACTGCGGGAACAGAACTCCGCCAGATAGCCACCCGTGCAGTACACGGTAGCCACAATGGACAGTTGAACCTGTGGATCAGTCATAACGTTTTTACATACATCAGAACGCGCTTTCTTTCCCCGTTCTTCTCGCACTCCCCGTCCTCTTCCGGGGCATGGGAAAATCCCATGCGTTCATGAAAACGGATGGAAGCAGCGTTATTCTCCAGAATCCGGGCGTACAGCCGTTCCAGCTCCAGCTCTGTTACAGCCAGTTCCATCATCCCGGCATACGCGGCAGAGGCCGGACGCAGTTCCCTGAATCCCCTGTCGTAAAGATAAATGCCTATCTCGCCGCGGCGCGTCTTCCGGTCAAACCAGGGCAGATAAACCAGCCCCAGCGGAACCTGGTCCGCGTAAATCACGCAGGCAATAGCGTCCTCCCCGCGGATATTCCTTTCCAGCCATGCCCGGTGCTGGTCCTCCGTCACCTGGTCCAGCAGAAAAAAAGGGCTGACCGCGTCGGAATTGCGCCATATGCGGAGCTGCATGCGCATGGACTCGTCCACATCGGACACGTTGACCAGGTGAATCTTCATCATTCTTCAAACTCTTCCAGGCCGAACCCGGCCCGCAGCACTTCCCGGCAGCCCTCTTCCCCCAGGTCATAATACAGGGGAAGCCTCAGCAGCGTTTCACTGGTGCGGTCCGTATGCGGCATGGGGCCGGCACAACGCCCAAACCTCACCCCGGCGGGGGAGGAATGCAGGGGGATGTAATGGAACACGGCCTTGATTCCGCATTCCGCCAGTTTGCCAATCAGGCTGGTGCGCTCCTCCAGAGAATTGAGCAGGATGTAATACATGTGCGCGTTGTGCGCGCAGTGTTCCGGAACGCACGGACGCCGCAGGACGCCCTGTTTTTCCAAGGGTTCCAGCGCGCGGTGGTACATATTCCACCACTTCAGTCTTTCCCCGTTGATCTCCTGCCCGTGTTCAAGCTGGGCGTACAAATAGGCGGCTGTCATCTCTCCGGGCAGGTAGGATGAGCCTACGTCCACCCAGGTATACTTGTCTACCTGGCCGCGGAAAAACTTGGCCCGGTTGGTTCCTTTTTCCCGGATAATCTCCGCGCGCTCCATCAGCTCCGGATCATTCACCAGCAGGGCGCCGCCCTCTCCGGAAATGACGTTCTTGGTCTCATGGAAGCTGTAGCACCCCAAATGGCCGATGGAACCGAGTCTGCGCCCCCTGTAACAGGAGCCTACGCCCTGGGCGGCGTCTTCAATCACGTACAAATGGTGCCGCCGGGCAATCTCCATAATCGCATCCATCTCGCACGCCACGCCCGCATAATGAACTACGCAGATGGCGCGGGTGCGGTCCGTGATGGCCGCTTCAATCAGCGTCTCGTCAATATTCTGCGTATCCGGCCTGATGTCTACGAACACCGGAACGCCGCCGCGCAGAACAAACGCGTTCGCCGTGGAGACGAACGTATAGGAAGGCATGATAATCTCGTCCCCCGGGCGGCAATCGATCAGCAGGGCCGCCATTTCCAAAGCCGCGGTTCCGGAATGGACCAGCAGGGCCTTCCCGGCCCCGGTGCGCTCCATGAGCAGCTCATGGCATTTCTTCGTATAATAGCCGTCCCCGCATAAATGGGCACGCTGGATGGCGTCCCGGATGTAATCCAGTTCGGGACCGTGTTTGTGAGGTTGGTTGAAAGGAATCTCCATGGCTCCAGAAAGGACCGGCTCATGACGAACGCCCGGCACGGGCATGCCGGTCCCCGCGGAAAACGCTCCACGCGGCAGCGCCGCCCGCACGCGGAAGACCCTACTATGAACGGAGGGCTGAAAACAAGCCTAGACCTTGATGAAGGTCCGGTTTTTGTACATGTAATACAGCACGCCCCAAATCAGGGCGTAATTGCACAAATAAAAGACAAACCGATCCACATCCCCGAAACACTCGCTGAACCCGGTGAACAGCACCCGGGAGAAATTGCGCGTGGGGGGGCACAGCTCCGCCCACATGTACACGAAAATGGCATTGCTCCCGATCACGGAGAAAAAGAACGTCAGCCAGTTCAGTTTCAGCACATCCGTCAGCAGGTAGAACAGGGCCAGCAGGAAATAGCACCATCCCGCCGCCCACAATACCATGGAGCTGGTGAACAAATGCTTGATGATCGGAAAATCCAGGCTCCAGACATATCCCAAAATCAGGCAGCCCGCACCTGCGCCAAGCAGCCACGCCAGCTTCTTCCCGTGTCCCTGCACCCGTTTCAGAACCTGGCCGCCCAGCAGCCCGAGCATGGTCATGGCCCCAAAACCGAACTGGGCCAGAATCCAGGCGTAATTCGTTCCATCCTGCCAGTCTCCCATCAGGTACTTGTCCAGCAGCAGGGCCAGGTTCCTTCCCGGCTCCAGCATGCCGGCCGGGCATGAACCCACTACGGGGTCGGAAAAAGGAATGAACTTCATGACCAGCCAGTACACAACCAGCAACAGCCCTGTTACCACTACCTGCCACCGGATGGACAGATGAAGAAGGCAAATGGCCGCAATCAAGTAGCCGGAGGCGATGGCCTGGAGCGTATTGCAGTACAGGGACATCTTGGACGGTTCAAAACTCAGCAGGTTCCCCTGCACCACCATCCCCAGCAAAAAAAGCACCACCACCCGCTTGGCCACCTTCAGGTAAATCTTCCACATGGGTACCGTGCCGATGCGCCTGGAAAAGGAAAACGGCATGGCTGTCCCCACAATGAACAGAAAAAGGGGCATCACCAGGTCCCAGGCCGCAAACCCCTCCCAGTTCACGTGCGCGCTGTGCTTCACCAGCCATGCGGGGCTCTGGTCATAAAAAAGATTGATGCCGGCCACGGCCAGCGCCAAGCCTCCGGTCAGAAAAAACATGTCAAACCCTCGCAGGGCGTCAATGGCCGCAATCCTCTGCGGCTTGGTACCGGAAGCTGAACTCATAGTGATATTCCCTATTACGGAGACCTTCCCTTCAACCTTTCCGCATGCTTTCTTTTTCCGCGATCCTGCAAAGAAAAACTGCTGTTTCCATAAAAAAGACGCCCCCCGCGGCAACTCCGTCATGATGATCTTCTCCGTATTTCCTTCCCCGCGTTCCGTGCTATGCTCTTCCCGCAGTATGACCATCGGGGACCTCCAATCCGGCAACCGCGACAGCTTCCGGGACATTGAAATCTACGCCCGCCTGAAAATGGATGAACTGGGCCTCCCGGACTGGAAATTCGGCTGGGACCGCGCCCGCAGGCGGCTGGGCGTGTGCCGCCTTCTGGAAAAAAGCATCTCCATCTCCGTCCACTTTGTCCGCGCCAATCTGGAAGCCCCCCATGAAATCCGTGACACCATCCTGCATGAAATCGCCCACGCCCTGGCCTGGACACGCCACGGAGAGCGCACCCACGGCCCGCGGTGGAAACAAATCTGCCGGGAAATAGGGGCCGTTCCCTGCGCCGCCGCCAAACCGGACGCCATCCGCGTCACCACATACAAGTACCTTCTGCGCCTGAAAACGACGGGAGAGGTTGTGGGAAAGTACCACCGCCGCCCCGCCTTCGCCAAACACCTCAAACGCATGGCTCTGAAAGGGCGCCCCGACACCCTGGGCCAGTTGGAGCTGGCGCCTTATGAAAAAGAATGACCAAGGGTGGCATACAAAATTTCTGATATTGTCGCATTAATATCAAAAGTTTCCTCTCTGCCTGGTTTGACTTTCGATCGGTCCACCACAGCTATTGTAACAATCGCCAAGCCTGGCTTTTAAACTGGTGCGGCATTTGAAGAATATCCAAAACAACGACAGGAATATTTGAAACCTACATACTTGACTAATCATCCTTAAATAGTCATCTGATTCGTCCAAACCGGGCATCTCTCTTTTCATTAAATCCAATAAATAAAAAATGGAAAGAAACTGTGAATTATTATTAAAATTTAATGATATAAATTTCAAAGTATATCATTCAAAAATTGTTCACCTTCAAATAATAAAAAGATGTAAAATAGTCTCATTAGTCAAGTATATAGATTCCTCAAAAACACCGAAACGGCTATACAACCCAGCAAAGCTATCTGCTATAAATCAGCAAAAGCAAACCCTCCGGAAAATGCAACTTTCCGGAGGGTTTGGAAATATTAAAATCTTACGTCTAACCCTGTAACGCTTTTTCAGGACGAACCATACCTATCATTTTGTCAATTCCATAGCTTTACATCGTTGATTCCCTTCTGCTGACCAAGCGTATTCAATATGGAGCAATTTAATTGACATATCTTGAATTTCAAAAGTGAAAAGAACACAATCCGGATCACGTTTCATTCCATTTTCTTCTGGCAACGGAGGCAAGTCGGTGGAATTCAACGTAAATTGATAAATATCCTTCCCTTTTAATTGCAACTGAATCGGCAATATACTCCTATTCGTAAATAATACCAATCGGTCACCATTTCGAATATTTTTCAATTTTCCCTTTCCCTTGATATCTTCCGTATAGATAGTGCTTTTATTATGATAAAAAGAACCAACAGGATTAATAATTTTTTGAAAAAACGAATTATCTCTCTCAAGAGAGATGAAAGCCTTTACAGGTATCTCGTCTTGATTTTTTATGGTTACTTCCAATTGCTCTTTTCCAAATAAATTCATTAAAGAAAAAGGAATTAAAATTAATAAAATAATTAGAATCTTATTTCTTACATTTTTCATTTTCGTCGAATTCATCATTTCCTGGTTGAGATTCTGGAGGATCATAATCACCGCCAATACAATTCCTATAAGCAGTTTTCCATGTTGTATTGCTGTTATTGCCTAAAGGCTTATAGATATAACATTCTTGATTTATTTTTTCCATTTCTTTTTGGATACAACTATAGGCTATTGAACACATTCTTTCACTCACGATAGCTACAGTCTCACAACGATCAGGATTGCTTTCGGCATCATTAAGATCTTCAGTGATACCTACGCTGAGAGGATCCGTTCCATTTGAAATCGAACCACATCCTCCAATGACGTTCCCCCATGAGCCACAACATCCCTTACAATGAGAGCTTTGTCCATTTCCGTTGCCACTACCGCTACTACCGCTACTACCGCTACTACCACCAGCACCGCTACTTTTTCCTCTTCCTGTAGGACCTCCTCTACATCCTCTGGAGGGGCCTGACGAAGAGACAAACCTGATCACGCAATGGGCTCTGCTAAAGACCGCTACAGGCCTGCAACAAATTTGGATTGAACATCCTTCTTGCGGAGGTGTTGGTGCAGGAGGTGTTGGTGCAGGAGGTGTTGGTGCAGGAGGAAAAATAGGAACTTCAACGATTCCAGAAGCACCTCCATTGTAGGGGGGTATTTTACCTAATAAATCCACTTCTATGTTAATTCTATTCCTAATAAATGCATACAAATTCCAACCTCCTTGTTCCTGAATGGGATCCCTGTTGATCCATCTTCCGTCTGTGGGATTGAGGTGGCGGTAATTGTAGTAAACGAGTCCCAGTTCGTCATCCATGTACTCGCAAGAAAAGCGGAACCTACTTTCCTGAGCCATGTTTCTCTCTGCCACAATAAGTCTGCCAAAGGGTGCATACTCATAGCGAGCTCTTCGCGTTTGGTAATCATCAAAGATAGAAGTGACATTTTTCAATGCATCGTGCATGAAGCAAAGATGCTGATCAATGGTTGTTCCACCGTTTTTCCAATTAGTCAACATCAGAACGCGTGTAGCGGTCGGTTCCGTCGGATCCCACAAATAGCTTTTTACCAGCAAAGGTTCAGGATGCATCAAATCCAGCTCGGCTACCTGCAAATAGCCTCGGTACAAGTACCAGCAATGGCTGGATATTGTTCCATTGACGGTGACTTTCTTCTCGAAGCGCCTTCCCTGGTAGTCGTAGCCGCAAGTGATGGCCGTTCGGCCATCCTGGCTGGTGAAGACAACGGGGCGGTCGTTGGCGTCGTAACTGATTTCCCAGATACCTGTCGAGGTCCTGATGCGGGTCTGGTTGCCATCTGCATCGTAAGTGGGAGTGAATGAAACTTCATTCACGGTCATGTTCATGTACTGATTGAGGCTATTGGCCGCATACGAGACTTCCTCTTCCAGTTCCCGAACAGTCTTGCGGTTGCCGATGTTATCGTACCGATAATTGAAGCTCCCACCCTGCCGGATTTGATCTTTGACCAGTTCACTGCGTTTGTTATAGGTAAAATCTCTTATCGTCGCAGGAGTGGCAGCATCCCATGAGTCCCGGCGTTGAGTGGGACGCATCAGCGCGTCGTAGTCGTATTCGTGGCCGGCTGCCAATTCGCCATCCGCGCCATTCCTGTAACCGATGGCGGTTACAAGGTTGAGCCTGGGATGGTAACTATTGCTGCGGACCATGTCGTTGGGGTAGGTGAGATGGTGGAGGAAGCCGGTGGTTTGATCATACTGCCAGGTAAAAGGAGACTCCAGTCCTTCCAGATTCATCCTAATAATCCACCCTGATGGTCATAGTCAAGATGGGAGTGCTGCACGGTACGGGTTCCAAGCATCAGGCGGTAGCCTTCAGAACGTCCCAAGGCATCGTATTGTTCCTGGATGCAGCTTTCCACACCTCCAAAGGAAGTGTCCTGGATCATGCGGCCGTATGAATCGTAGGAAAATTCCCTGATGCCGGAGGCATCGGAGATAGAGACCACTTGACCTAAATGGTTATAAGAATAGAGCCAGGGTATGGTTTGATCGCTGTGAGAAATGGAGACAAGTTCTCCGGTCAATGGCACGTAGCTATAGCTAGCGACGATCCCTCTGGCCTTGGTCAATGTCTCCAGACGGTTGAGATCGTCGTAGGTCTTGGAGACACAGGACCCGTCTGCATAGGTCTTCTTGAGTTCAAGCCCCGTAGCCTCGTCATGGAGCCACGCGGTGGTGTCCCCGTCGGTACGGCCGGAAGGATCGGAAGTGATGTCTCTCTCATCCGCCCGGAAGGTAGTCAACGCCACCATGTGATCGGCTTCGTCGTAGGCGAAACAGGCCGGCTGGATAGAGGTGCCGTACTCGGCCGTCTTTCTGCCGCGGATGTCGTAGGAATAGCAGGTAGTGCCTCCCAGGCCGTCGGTGATGGAAGCCACGGCATTGCAGCAGGGAAGGTAGCTGGTGGTGGTCATGGTGCCGGATGCGTCCGTGATCTTGACAGTACGTCCTGCAAGATCCGTTTCCTCAATAGTAGTGTTGCCGCTGCCGTCGGTTTTTTCCAGAATCATGCCTGTGGAGATATAGAAGCGCTGCTGTGAGGCATGGATGCCGGTGTGATTCGTTTGACTTACCATAAAGCCGTCTACGATGACAGATTCGGCTATAATATCCGAAGTCGGAATCTGGCTGAACCGGGTGCGCCTGGTTGGAACAGTGTACTCCGTCCATTGTACGCTCTGCTGCCCGTAGACGTCTGTGGTGATGGATTTGTTTTCCAGAATTGCACTGAGCCTGGAAATCATATTCTCCGTGGTTTGAGTGAGGGGGCAACCGTCGGCATTGTAGGTAGTGGAAGTGTGCACTTGGTAGATGCCGTCTTCCCGAACCCGGAAGCAGGATGAGGTTTCCGATATCCTGTTTTTTGAAGTATCCTCCGGATGGAGAGTGTCCAATAGAACAGTTCGTCTTATGGCTTGCCCCATTTCACTGTAAGTGGTGACCGTGGGTGCCAAATCTTCCTTTTGGGTGTGTACGAGCAGTCCTTTCTCATTGTAGGCATTCCTGGTTGTTACGAATCCCCCCTTCGTATTGGGTTGTTCCTGCCGGACGGTTTAGCCAAAACCGTTTTCCAGATTGCGTGAGAGAATGGCTCCTTTGGACAAAGTGGTGGTCAGGATGCCTTCTTCTGTCAGCTCCAGCCGGGTCTCCATCTCTCGCTGGCCGGTTCCGCCTTGTAAGATGGCAGTCCCGTCATAGTACCTCTTGGTAGGTAGTGTGGCTCCCGAAGGAGTAGTGATGGTTGTTGTAAGGTAGTCCTCTCTGTATTCCGTTCGTGTCACTCTGCCAAGTATATCCGTAGAGGAAACTACTCGTCCCAGATCGTCGTACTGCGTACCTTCTACCGTGGTCATGGCTCCTATGTCGCGGCGTGTCGAAACCTTTCTTCCCGCCGCATCCCTTGTGTAGGAGGTAATCGTTTCTGGCGTGGTTTCTGTCACCGAGCGGATGGTTTCCACCAGCTGTTTGGCCGAGTTGTAGCCGTAGCTGGTGGTAATGCCGTCTTCGTCGGTTTCCCTCAACGGGCCGCAGCACATCCATTCCGTCGTGCTGGTGCGCCCGTTGCCCTTGGTCGTCTTGATGAGCCTTTGCTCGTCGTCGTACTCGTAGTCCTCCGAGGCAATCAGCGACCAGTCTTTCCCGGTGTGAACGTATTGTTCTTTCCTGGTGGTGGCGCTGTTTTCAGCGATGTACTCTATGTTCCGGGTACTTTGTCCGGGAACGATGCTTCCGTTGGCCTGTACGGTCTCCGTCACCTTGTGGACGGCCCCGTATTCCGCGGCTGCTTCATAGGAATAGACCGTCTGGACGCCATTGACGCCCTGGCTCATCTTCCGCCTGCCCCGGGCGTAGGCATACTCCGCCGCCTCGCCGTAGGTTTCAGAGATACTGATATGTGTGTTTTCCGACCCCAACGCCGTTTCCTTCACCGTGGTGCGGCTGACCTGCGGACTGTCTTCATACGTGTAAGTGCGCTTGAGAAGTTCCGTTTCCGTTCCATCCTCGGCAATGACCACCTCGGTTTCCGTGGCCGGCCTGAAGTCGTTAAAGCGCAGGTCGGCGTAAGTGGTTCGGGTCCCTCTCTCCCCGCCTCCGGTCCAGGGAGCAGCGGAAAGCACGGTTCTGCCCTGGTCATCGTACTCGTAGCGCGTGTACCCTCCATCGGGCTTGATCTCCAGGGACACCCGGAACTGGTCGTTGTAGGTGTAAAGCGTAGTCTGGGCC
>NZ_BSQU01000003.1:237908-338938 GCF_030268505.1 Akkermansia sp. NBRC 115031 | reverse complement strand
CCAGGGCCGCAACCCTGGGAGATCCGGAAGCTCAATTTGAAATAGCGAATACTTTTCAAAGTATCGGCGATCGTAAATCCGCCGTGACCTGGCTCATGAAAGCAGCCGAGCAAGGATTTACCAGAGCGCAAATTAATCTTGGCTACTGTTATGAAACGGGTGATGGAGTTGCCAAGGACCTTGATAAGTCGGCCGAGTGGTACAATAAAGCTGCCAATTTGGGAAACGGGGAAGCAAAATATCTGTTGAATAAACTTAAGGAACAACAACGTTAGGAACATTAGTTCATTTAGATGAAAGACAAATCAATCAGACAACCGTGGCCCCAGAGTGCCAGGGTGACGGTGTGGGTGCTGAGCGTTATTATCGCTGCTTCTGCTGCAGTTAACATTGTTGCTATTACGCAATGGTATGGTCCATATCAGAAGTGGCCTGATTACAGTACTCTCCACTTTCCGCTAGAAGCACCAAAAGAGAAAGATGTTCCTATCATTATGCCTGATCTTGATGATCCAGCGCTAGAGGATATTCCTGATTTACATAAAATTGATTTTGAATATCCTGCGTTGGAGCCCACAACATAACCTTTATCCCCGGTTTTTTACATAAGAACCAGGGGATTGATTTTCTGAACAACTCAACGAAAGGAAATATCATGAAGGACAAATCAAATCGCTGGCCCCGGAGTGCCAGGATCACTGTGTGGGTGCTGGGTATCTTGCTCCTTGCCAGCTTCGCCTGTTGGAGCAAGATGGCGCATCACAATATCAAGCAAGAGCAAGTAGCATCTGAACTCTTGAGTGCAAATATCGAGCTGAAAAAAGAGAATGATATAATCAATTGGGTTTTCGATCCAGAGCTAAATACCTCTGATCCTACACATCCGACAGAAGAATATATCAGGCGGCAGGAGGATCGGTTCCGTACACTCGGCCTGGCAGGTACTTACCGACATATATGGTCGGATAAGTATCCAGTCAAAAAATGAATTAATACCGACACCCCGGCACAGAGCCTCTGTGCCGGGGTGTTGATTTTAGAAACCAATCTGTAGAAAGGAAAGATACAATGAATAAATGGCCCCTCAGTGCAAAGATTACAGTATGGGTTCTGGGTGTGGCGTTCTGTGCCGTTTTTGCCTGCACGGGAGAGACGGCTCATCGTAACATCAAGCTGGAACAAATTACAGACGAATTGGCAAACGCAAACGTCGAGCTGAAAGAAAAGAACGATATATGTAATTTGGGTATTGAGGTAAATCTGAATTGTACTGATCCTCCATTTCCAACAGAAGAATATTTCAGGCAGCAAGAGGTTTTATATCGCAAACTCGGACTGGCAGATACTTATCGACATATATGGTCGGATAAGTATCCAGTCAAAAAATGAATCAATCACAACCACCTGCTGAAGAACGGCTTCAGCAGGTGGTGATTTTTGAACAACTCAACGAAAGGGGATTCTTTATTATGAAGATGAAGCTCAAAGACATGTCCTTGGCTGACTGGTTCCGTGTCGCGATTCTACTAATTGTATTATTGTTTATAATCGGTGTTATCACAGGCGGCATTACCATTCATTGTGACAGGCCATTTCCCATATAGCAATTACCCCGGAAATCAGCACGATTTCCGGGGTAATTATTTTGAAAAAATAAATTCAACGAAAGGAAATATCATGAAAGAAATCAAACAACCGTGGCCTCGCAGTGCGAAAATCACTGTGTGGGTGCTGGGTGTCCTATTAGCATTATCTGCTGCCTATATAGGAGTTTTGAGCTGCAAGTTAGACGACATCGTAAACTCTGACGAGTACATTAGAGATCACATTCTGATATACTGATCACTCAGCAACACTCCCGGCGCAGCCTCTGTGCCGGGAGTGTTGCTTTTCTTTTAGCTCAGTCATAAAATACTGTTCATGCGATCTTCCTACTGGCATCAGCTGACCAAGACAGCTGCTACGATTCATGGTTCCGGGTACGACAGAGTCATGTCTACTTTCCCGGGGCAACGGGATATGAAACCTTCTCTTTTGAAATAACCTTTCTTTCACGGTCATATATACCAGACACAGGTACTTACCTGCCTGTCATACTTCGAAAAGCCGTCATGCTCCCATCCCGGGACACGGCGGTTTTTCTGTATCCACCCATCAACAAGGAAAGAACAACCATCATGGCTATCAAACTCATCGCCAACTACAGCAAACGCCTCGGCCTGCCGGGGTATTCCTCCCATCAGTTCGAAGTCTCCATCGAAACGGAAATCAGCAACACATCAGAGTTGCCATTCGAAACGGAACGACTCTACGGCTCCCTTCAGGCGGCCGTAGACGCCCAGATCCAGCAGGTCGGGTTCGTACCCGACGAGCATTACGGTACACAAGCTGCTCAAACGTCTGTTCCCGGGGCTTTCAGTTCGCAGACGGCATCCACATCATCCGTGAGGCAAACGCCTCCTGCAAGCGTTCCTGAGAGCTCTGCTGAAACTGTTCCCGCATGGAAGTGCTCGGAAAAGCAACAGTCGCTCATCCTGGAACTGGCCGGGAAATCCGGGCTGGATGATTCTGCCCTGAACGAACTGGCTTCCCGGAGATTCAACAAGTCCGTTGCCATGCTCAACCGCATGGAAGCCTCCGGGCTGATCGACGAGCTGATGAATCGCTCTGGCTCGTCATCCAAACGTTCGGCATCAGGCAGGAACAACTACACCCGCCGTCCCGCTACGGCCTATGCCGGCAACTCCAACCCGTACTGACCATGATCGCTCATGCAACCCGGCCAATACGTTCATACTCCCTGAACCCACCTATGGCATTGGCGAAGAAGTTTCCTCCCGAGACTTCTCCTTCCTCTGACATACGTCCGGACTACCTGTCTCCTTCGTCGGTCAAATCTTACTTGTCGTGTTCCCTGCGTTTTTTCTTCGAGAGGGTAGCGCAGATACGGAAGCCGACGACAGTCGCCCTGCATATCGGCAAGGCCATCCACGCCACACTCCAGTCCTTCAACCTCGCCCGATGGCGAGGAGAGGATTACGGAGAAACGGCCATGACAGAAGCCTTCTCCACCCACTTCTTGGAACTGGAGAAGACAGAAGGCCCCGTGGACTACATCGACGAAGAGACGAGACAGAAGGTACGTTCCTGCGCCTGGAACACAATCAAGGCTTACATGAGTTCCGACGAGGTTTCTTCACAAATGCCTCTGGGAGTGGAAGTAGGTTTGTCAGCTACCATCCCCGGCCTGCCGGTTCCCGTGCGAGGCGTCATTGATCTTGTTCAGCACGACCTGACGGCAGTCGACTACAAATCCACTGCCGCCAAACCTGACAACGGGCATGCCGCCTTTGATCACGCGCTTCAGCTGGTCACCTACCAAATGATGATCGAAGAAGCCACGGGAGACTCTCCTCCATCACTGGATCTGATCTACATGGTCAAGACGAAGACGCCGCAAGTGATCCGAGTCAAGATTCCACCCGCTGACGATCAGCGCAAGCAACGTATCGCCGACCTGTACAGGATCGCCTACGAAGGCATCACCACCGAACGTTTCCATCCACAGCCCGGGATGCAATGCTCGTGGTGCCAGTACAGGAAGGAATGTTCCGGATGGTGCAAAAGATAACAAAATTAGTAAAAGCACAATCTTCTTCCAGAGTTTTTCCACAAGAAAGACTCTGGCGGGAGGTTTTATTTTATCTGTCATGTTCTCAACACGGGATAGTCTAGAGTGTCTCTTTGAAGCTGTATTTGTTTTACTGCCCCTCACCCAATACTTCGATATCTAGGCACTTTCTTTTGCCAAGCTCCATATAATAGGATAGATTCCCGGCAAGTACTACCTGATGAATTTGATGTGTGAGCATTGATCTGTAGGGAACAAAATTTTTATATCATGATTACTGGCGAACTCAAAAGCAAGGTTGATACCATTTGGCTCACTATCTGGACAGGAGGCATTACCAGTCCGATTACGGTTCTCGAACAGATAACCTACTTGATGTTCATGAAGCTGCTGGACGATAACCAACTCAAGGCAGAGGCGAATGCCAATATTCTGGGCGTGCCATTGACCAACAAGGTCTTTAAGGATGGTGTATGCGTTATCAGTGAAAATCCGCTTATTGAGACGGAGTACAGAAATCTTCGCTGGAACGTGTTCCATAACTTTGAGCCGGGTGAAATGCTGGTTAATATCCAGACTTATGTGTTCCCCTTCATCAAGACAATCGGAGAAGGCAAAGATACTGCATTCAGCCGTTATATGAAAGATGCGGTGTTTCTGATTCCCACAGCCAGGGTTCTCTCGAAGGTCGTTGGTGATATTGATTCTCTGGACATGAACGACAAGGATATCATGGGTGATGTCTATGAGTACCTGTTGAGCAAGATTGCCTCCGCCGGAGACAACGGACAGTTCCGCACCCCCAGGCATATCATCTCCATGATCGTGCAACTGATGAAGCCTACCCTGAAGGATAAAATCCTCGACCCGGCCATGGGCAGCGCCGGGTTTCTGTTGGAAAGCGCAGTCTATATCAGTTCCCACCAGAGCAGGGAACTGATGAAAACGGAACACATGGCGAATTTTAAGACCAGTTTGTTCTCTGGTTTCGATACGGACCAATCAATGCTGCGCATCGGAGCCATGAACATGATGCTTCACGGAGTAGAAGATCCGAATATCAGGTATCAGGACTCTCTTTCCGGCGAAAATACAGAGCGGGGGGCCTATACGCTCATTATGGCCAATCCTCCTTTTAAAGGTAGCGTGTTCCAAGAAGAAATAAACAAGGATCTGCTCGCCCTCTGCAAGACCAGCAAGACGGAACTCTTGTTCATGACTCTCTTTACGAAAATGCTTGCCGTCGGTGGCCGTTGTGCTTCTATTGTGCCCGATGGCGTACTGTTTGGCAGCAGCAAAGCTCACAAGGCCCTGCGCAAGGAGCTTGTCGAAAATCAGCAACTCCAGGCGATAATTTCCATGCCTTCCGGGGTTTTCAGACCCTACGCCGGCGTATCGACGGCAATCCTGATTTTTACGAAGACCAATGCCGGAGGTACGGATAAGGTCTGGTTCTACGATATGAGGGCCGATGGCTTCAGCCTTGATGACAAGCGCAGTCCGATCGCGCAAAACGACATTCCCGATCTCATCACCCGCTTCAATAATCCGGACGCAGAGGAATCCCGCGAGCGTGCCGAGCAGAGCTTCTTCGTTCCGAAGAAAGAAATCGTTGATCATGAATATGACTTGAGCATCAATAAATACAAGAAGACCAATTACGTTCCCGTCAAATATCCGCCGACTTCTGAGATTATGGCTGATATCCACAAATTGAATGCGCAAATCAGCTCTGAGCTGGACGTGTTGAATAAGTTGCTTAGTTTGTAAGACTCAAATTTATTGAAATGATGAGAGTTAAGCTTGGTGATATTTGCGAAATAAATCCGAAGAGAACTCCTGAGGATTTAGATATGAATGTTTCATTCATACCAATGCAGAGGGTTTCTGATCAGGGTGATATCGATACGTCAGATATTCGATCAATAAAAGAGGTATGTAAAGGATTCACAGCATTCGTTGATGGTGACATTCTAATGGCAAAAATCACTCCATGTATGGAGAATGGAAAGGGTGCGATCGCATCGGGATTGCATAATGGAATCGGTTATGGAAGCACAGAATTCCATGTATTGAGGCCCAATCAGGACTTAGTCCGAAGCTCATGGATTTATTATTTTACCATCGAAAAGTTATTTAGGCTTAACTGCGAAAAAAATATGACTGGAAGCGCAGGTCAAAAACGAGTGCCAAAATCATATTTGCAGGGATACCCTATTCCGCTTCCCTCGTTGGCGGAACAAGACATGAAGATTGCAACCTTAGACAGGCTTAGGCAAATTATTATCCTGTATAAGTCACAACTTCAGAAGCTAGACGATCTAGTAAAAGCCCGATTTGTCGAGATGTTTGTAAAAAAAGATGTCATGGAAGATTGGCCAGAAAAGAAAATTATGGACATTTCTACTGATATGAGGACAGGGCCTTTTGGAAGTGCCCTCCTTCACGATGAATTTGTGGACTCTGGAATTTTTGTCCTTGGGATTGATAATGCTGTTGAGAATAAATTTTCATATAATCGAATGCGATATATTACAGAGGAAAAATATCAGCAGTTAAAGCGGTATACTGTGAATCCCGACGATGTTATTATTACGATCATGGGTACTGTAGGCAGATCGGCAGTTATTCCTAGAAACATACCAAGAGCTATCAATACGAAACATCTAGCCTGTATAACTCTGGATAGAGATCAAGCAAATCCGTATTTTCTATCGTGTGCATTTCAGATACACCCAGTAATTCGGACCCAACTTCAAAAGCAAAGTAAAGGTGCAATTATGGACGGATTGAATCTTACTATCATAAAAAGATTGTCTTTTTCATTGCCTCCTATTGATCTACAAGAACAATTTGTGGATTTTTATAACCAAATCGACAAATCAAAGGCAGCCGTTCAACAAGCACTTGACAAAACGCAACAATTGTTTGATAGCCTGATGCAACAGTATTTTGCCTGAACAATCTACGAAAATGACCAGCGAGCAGTTAAACAGGATGTTGAGCGAAGCCAAGGGTGTCGAATCCCGAGCGGAGCGTGCGAAGCTTTGTCGTTTACTGCTTTCCTCTTCCGTTGACTACATTTATGAGCAGGCAGGAGAACCGATGCCCAGGAAGGCAACTCTTCTTGAGTTGCTGGACAGCCCCACGGTAACTGGTTTCGTCAATGACGCGGATATCGTCCAGGCACTGCACTATGTCCGAATCCTGGGCATGAACGCCGAACATGGACGTAATGTACGCAAGAAGGAGTCTTCTCTCAGCCTTGCCAACATGTCTTATTTCGTGGGGCTGATGGAAGCGAAGGAACAAGGCACCGAAGCAAACTACCAAAAGCCTCCATACATGAGCGAAGCGGAAACGCGCAAGCTCTACATCGACTTGTACCTTCAGGAAGCCGGGTGGGATGTGCTTGACACGAATCATGTTGCCCAACCCGGCAAGGCCTGTGTCGAGATTGAGGTGCAGGGGATGCCCAACACCCAAGGTGTCGGATACTGTGACTATGTGCTTTATGGTAGAGACGGCAAACCGCTTGCCATTGTGGAGGTCAAGAAAACATCCGTGTCTCCGGAAAGCGGACGCCATCAGGTAGACCTTTATGGTGACTGCATGGAAAAAGAGTACGGTTACAAACCTGTGCTCTATTACACTAATGGGTACAGCACAAAGGTCATTGATGGGATTTACCCGGATCGCAGCGTCATGGCGTTCCATTCGATGGAGGAGCTGGAACTGATCATCAGTCGGCGTACACGCGGGGATATCACTGATCTGTGCATCAACGATGAGATCACGAATCGCCCTTATCAGAAAATGGCCATTACCAACATTTGCGAGTGGCTGAACAAGAAACATCGCAGAGGACTGCTTGTGATGGCTACGGGCACGGGCAAGACCCGGGTCTCTATTTCACTGGTCGACATCCTGATTCGTAATGATTGGGTCAAGAACATGTTGTTTCTGGCTGACCGAACCACACTGGTCAATCAGGCCAAACGAAACTTTGCCAAGCTTTTGCCTGACATGAACGTTTGCGAGCTGTCCGGCAATGGGGAAAAGGATTTCAACGCGCGATTGATGTTCTGCACTTATCAGACGATGATTAATTACATCGATTCTGAGGACAAGAGATTCACGACAGGGCGTTTCGACCTTATCATCATAGATGAAGCTCATCGCAGCATATTTAAGCGCTACGGTGCCATTTTCAGGTATTTCGACAGTTTTCTGGTGGGGCTAACGGCAACGCCAAAGAATGAGGTGGACGCGAATACCTACAGCATTTTCGGTTGTGAGGCGGGCATGCCCAATTTCGATTACACACTGGAGGAGGCAATCAGGGAGCATTACCTTGTCGGTTACCACCCCATCAACCGCACTTCCCGTCTGATTAAGGCCGGGATTGATTGGAGCAGCCTGACAGCGGACGAACGCGAGCAGCTTGACGAATATTTGAGCGATGATCCTTCCTCGCCTGATTCTACGGTGCCGGGTAACAAAATTTTTCGTATTCTTTTCAACAAGGAAACTTGTCGTCAGGTTGTGGAGGAGCTCATGCAAAGTGGACTGAGGGTGAACAATGGTGAGACGCTGGGCAAAAGCATTATTTTTGCCTACAATCACAAACACGCCCAGATGATTGTGGAGTGCTTCCATGAATTATATCCCGATTATCCGGCCAATACCTGCCAGCTGGTCGATAATTATGTCAACTACGCTGATAATCTTGTCCTGCAGTTTGATAGCGACCCGGAGTTTCGTATCGCTGTGTCGGTGGATATGCTTGATACCGGGGTAGATATTCCCTCTATCCTCAATCTTGTGTTCTTTAAGCCGGTGCGCTCAAAAATCAAGTTTGTCCAGATGATTGGGCGAGGCACTCGCCTTTGTGAGAACCTGCTCGGCCCAAGCAAGCATAAGAGCGGGTTTTATATCTTTGACTACTGTGGCAACTTCGAATTCTTCGACAATTTGCCGGAAGGAAAGACTGACATTGTATCGCAATCAAGTCTGACACAGCGGTTGTTCCGCATTCGGCTTGATATTTTGTGCGAACTGCAGAGTATCGAGTATCAGGAGAACGAATGGTTCAAATCCTTTTACGATAAGCTCAAGACAGAGCTGCATCAGGAAATAGTCAAAATCAAATCTCATAGTAACCGCATTCAGGTACGAGCGGCCATGCGGCACGTCGATCAATACTACGACTTGGTTTCATGGACGGCTCTGTCCCCGGTCTCCATACAGGAAATCAAGAGTCACCTAGTGCCATTGCTAGATAGCGGATTGAATGGTGATTCCCTGGCCGTGGCATACGATTGCCGTATGTACCATGTGGCACTTTCCCTCATTTGCGACAAGAACATCAAAGCTGCGGCTTCAGATGTGAAGAAGGTCCGTGAAATCGCCAGGTATTTATTGAATGAAAAAGCATCAGTACCTCAGGTTCTGGCTAAGGCCACAGATCTGAAGTTGCTTATGAATAATACTTTCTGGGAGAACCCCAATATCGCAGAAATTGAACGCCTCCGCGCAAGTCTGCGTGATTTGATGCAGTTCTTGCAGGGTGAGGGACAAAAACAATACGATATAGATATTTCTGATGACGTAACAGAATCGAGCTATCAGCCCGGTGATACGATTATTGACATACGAACCTATCGGGAAAAGGTTTTCGACTACCTGATGGAAAATATTGATAGCCCTGTCATTCACAAAATTTACAATTTACAGCCTATTGATGAAGATGATCTGCGGGAGCTTGAACACATCTTGTGGCATGAACTGGGGAGTAGGGACGACTACAACGAAACAACGAACATAGACAATCTGGCGGCATTTGTCCGTAGCCTGGTCGGCTTGAGCCAGGAAGCCGTCAACGAAAAATTCGGTGAATACCTGAATGGCTCCGTGTTAAACTCGGTTCAGCAGGAATTCGTCCATGCGGTCATCAATTACGTCCGGGAGAACGGTGATGTGAAGCGAGAGGATATGGTTAATACTACCCCCTTCAACAACTACGATCTCACAGCAATTTTTGGAGTGAAGATACGGGATATCATTAAGGTTGTTGATGTGCTCCACAAGTCCATCATTACTGCGGTTGCTTAAGGCATCAATAGTCTTCATGGTATGTTTCTCGACCTAACGAGAAAATACCCCTCCATGAAAGACATCAGTCAAAGAAGGCGCTTGCGTTTAACCTCGAATGGTGCGGGAAGTAGGTAGCCACTATTCATTCAGAATCCTGTCGTGAGGTCGGCTTCTTTTTAGCTTGGAGATGATGTAATTTTATACTTTCTGCACACAGAGTTTCATAATTGCGTGCAGAAAGTATTGCAAGCAGGCTCTGATTGCCTCATATTACCGCAGGGAGCCGGATTTCTCTTCGTCAATCCGAAATGAACAGAGCCTATGACAAAACGGGAACTAGCAAAACAAGTGCTTGCATCATCAAGAGGTATTGCGAAAACGGCGGATTTTCTCTCTGCCGGCCTGAGTAAAACGAATGTGGCTCTTCTTTGTCACGAAGGGTTTCTTGAGCGTATTCGTCACGGCTATTACCAATTGGCCGATAATCAGTCCGTATCAGAGGAACTGCTTCTGTCCGCGCTGATTCCCGAAGGAATCGTGTGTATGGAATCAGCCCTTTTCTACTATGGGTACAGTGACTTTACTCCTCGAATGTGGTCGATTGCCGTGCCTCGCACGATTTCTCGCGTAAAACTGAAAACAGAAGCTGTACGTTTCCGAGCATACTATATTCCCAAAGCATATTATGAAATCGGAAGGACAACGGAAAAGATCAATGGCGTCCAACTTCCCATCTACGATAGAGAACGTACGATTTGCGATTGCTTCAAGTATCGAACGAAGCTGGATCATGAAACCTTCAACAAGGCAATTCACGCCTATATTGCAGACGACAAAAAAAATCTGAGCAATCTTGCCAAATACGCCAAAGAAATGAGGCTCTTCAAAAAATTAAATGCCTTGATGGAGGTGATGTTGAATGTCTGATCCGGGAGCATCCCTTCTAGCAAGGTTGAAAAACAAGGCTGTGGAAAGCGGGCGAAGTTATCAACTCTGCATGCAACTCTTTTGTCAGGAAGAATTTCTTCGACGCGTAGAAAAATCCCGGTATGCGGAGAACCTCATATTGAAGGGGGGACTTTTTCTCTATTCTCTCACAAACTTTGATAGCCGCGTTACGGTAGATGTTGATTTCCTTCTGAGACGGGTGCCCAACACCCCGGAACAACTGAGGGAAATTCTGGAAGAAATTATTGCCGTCGATACGGGGAATTACTTCATCACCTTCGAGATTAAAAACCTGGCACCTATTTCCGTAACAAAGAAGTACTCCGGCATCAGTGCTTCTCTGGTGGCAAAAATCAAAAATACACGGACACCGATTGATATCGATTTCGGCGTCGGTGACATTATCGTTCCTCGCCAGCAAAAGAGAAGACTTCCGACACAACTACCAGATTTTGAAGCGCCGGAAGTTCATACTTATTCCATAGAAACAACTGTTGCGGAAAAGCTGGATGCAATTCTTTTCCTGATGGAATTTTCTACCCGGATGAAGGATTATTATGATCTCTATTATCTGGCAAACAAGTTTGACTTTGACGGCACCGTATTGACCGAGGCCATCAAGAAAACCTTCCGGAACCGGGAGAGGCATTATACGATCGAGTAGTTCGAGCAGATCATGACTTTCGATGCCAACAATGGAATGCCGCAAAAATGGAATAACTTCGCCCGAAAACTTCATACGAAAACAGACAATTTCCAGACGATCTTATCGGTGATTCGCTCATTTATCTCCGGACCGTTTCAGGCTGTTCTTGATGAAGCGGACTTTTTTCTAACATGGAACTCTGTATCAGGAGCATGGGCTTCCCCCGACAGGTCTTCCGGCTCAGAAGATGGATCGACAAGTTGAAAAAAGTTCAAAGCCACACCCGGCATACCCAGTAGTCTTTCTCCAAGAAAAGAGCAGGCAAACCTAATTGGTTCTGAGTTTCAGCAAGCACATCACGCTACTGTTCGGGGACAAGCTGAAAATAAGGAATCATGACGGCAAATTGCAGATGATGGAGCGCATCCATTCAGGAGCTTGGGGTGCCCACTGGTTGAGTTGTTTGTTATCGTTCAACGAAAGATTTTGCGACAAGCGGTAACGCACTTCTTCCACACTAGTCTGATTCTTACCGAGGAAACGCAATGACATATATACTTCTCCCATGATGGCGCCTGACAAATCCATCAGGTTTTTGGCCATGCGGCGTAACCTGATTTGCAAAGCTCCGATACGGAATTCTTTTGACCGTCCATCTGTCAAATATTCATAAGAGGCGGGAACCTGATCGCTCAACCCGAGTTTGTTGGCAAGGCTTGCCCCGGACGGCATGATGCGGGAACCTGTTTTACGAGCCAGGGCCTGAATGATCTGATCCGGGGACGGAGGCAATGTCCATAAAATGCCCCTGTCTTCCATGAAAGAAAAGCAAGCCACTTGGATTTTGAATAAACCCATTCTATCAATCTAGAATCCTTAAGCGCATTCATTCAATATCATAAAATACTTTGACTTTGAAAATATATTCTAATATCTTATGACAATGTGGAACCAGTTCAAAAATGCGGTTCGTACGAAGAAAAATCATTTTAATGTTATGGAAAAGGAAAAAGACATCAATGAACTAGACTTTGTAGGAAAGCTCAAACACCCCTGTCTTTACCAACGAATGGTGCAGAGTCAGAAAGAAAGCTTATTCAGACCAATCGTATTTGAAATAGATTTAACAACTAGTTGTAATTATCGTTGTGACAATTGTATAAGCCATTCTGTTATAGGAAATAAAAGTATACCAATAGAAACATTGTTAAATCTTATAGATAAATCTTCTTTGTATGATGTCAGGGCAATATTATTTTCTGGAGGGGGAGAACCATTGACTTATCCCAAATTTGATATTGCTTTTACTAAAGCAAATGAAAAAAATATTACTACAGCTCTTGTAACAAATGGATATTTCATAAATAAATATTTAGATATACTTTCTGAGCAATCCTCTTGGACGAGAATATCAGTAGATGCCGCAAAAAACGATACATATAAAATATTAAAAAATACAGGGGATGATTCATTCAAAAAAGTCATATCAAATATATCCAATTTGAATAAAAATAAAAAAGGAAAAGTCGGCTTCAGTTTTTTAATGCATAGCCCTCCATTCTCTCGTGTTTCAAATATTGATGAAATATATCAATCTGCTCGACTTGCAAAAGAAATAGGATGTGATTATTTTGAAATAAAGCCAATATTAAATAAGTTCCATTTTTTAGTTGAACTTCCTTACGATACAATTCAAAAAATAAAAGATGAGATGGATAAAGTAAATTCATTGATCACTGAGTCATTTCGCGTAATTTATCCAGAATCTTTTCATCTTGTTCTGAAAGGAAAACTATCTCCTTCAGAAAAGTTATATAATCGCTGCCTCATAATAACTTATCGCTTGCTTATAACTCCTCACGGAATTTATCCATGCAATTATTTTCGAGGCGATCCTAAACATAAATTATTTGAATCTGCAGAAGAATTTTGCAATCGATGGGAAGGTATTCTAAAAGAAAATATTGTTTCTAGTGTTACTCCTCAGAAAGAATGTAATTTTTTTTGCAACAGAAATTTAATGAATATCTATTTATTAAACAATATGGATAATATAATTTCTTTATCTAACGAGGAAACTAAATTGGATTATTTTATTTGAAAATTTATATATTATGATTAAGAAAATATTTAAAACAAGGAACATACCGACTCTATTTATAATAATTATTGGGATAGCAAGTCTTTTCATAAAAGATCGTGATATAATAAATTCTCTAATTACTACATTAATTTCTATTCTAGCCTTAGATATTTTTTTAGAAAGAATAGGGATTTTAGATAAAATATACGAGCGACTTATAGAAAGCAAGCAACCAGAAAAAATTACTCTATTATCACGAGATAAAAATATGACTCAATTCAGAGAATTTATTTCAGAATCAAAAGAAGTAATGATAATCGGGATTGATTTAGGATTTTTAGCTGTATCTGAATTGCAAACTATAAAATCAGCGATTGCTAAAGGAACTAAATTTAAAATATTGTTAGTTAATCCTTCTGTTCAGGGGCATTATAAAACAATTGTAAACAGTCATGACGAACGAAATGTTTATGGGAAACAAGTTGTACACGACCACTTTTCAAATGCTAAAAAAACTATAGAAAAATTACAATCTATTAACGTGAATGATTCTATTGAAATTCGATATAGAGTCGATATACCCAATCCTACACTGACTTTTTGCGATCCTACAAAACGATATGGTAAAATGAGATTAGAGCTTAAAGCCTATAAAGATAACCATACGACTGTTCCATTCTTTGAATTACAGAAAAATGAACGATGGTTTCAACATTTTTTTGAAAGTTATTATGTTCACCTATGGAATGACTCTACTCCATTGCCAAAGGGAAAAGTTAATACCCCTCCCATGTGACAAATAATTGACAAGTAGTTATCAATATTAATTCTTTACCCCTCGTTCGGTAACCTTATGGTAACTAGCAGGTTCATTTTTAGCAAGTCACTTATACAATAATAGGTGTTAAGGTTACAAATCTGCTGCAGCCAAACCGGACACCGGGCATGCCGCCTTTGATCATGAACTTCAGCTGGTCACCTACCAGATGATGATCGAAGAAGCCACGGGAGACACGCCTCCGTCGCTGGATCTGATCTACCTGTTCAAAACGAAGACTTCGCAGGTAATCCGAGTCAAAATCCCGCCAGCCAACGAAAAGCGTAAGCAGCGCATCACCGACCTGTACAGGATCGTCTATGAAGGCATCACTACTGAACGTTTCCACTCTCAGCCCGGGATGTAATACACATGGTGCCAGCACAGAGAATGTGCCGGGTGGTGTGGGAGATAACAAAGCAGTTCTTATTCAAAAGTCTGCTGTAAAGGCATGGCTTCTTGTTAGTCTTCTTTACTCATTGCTTGATAGTACGCGTATGCGGCTTCGATGCCTCCCTCTTGCCCATAGAGATCATCGTTTATATATTTTAGAAAATATTTAACGGCCTTTTCTGAGGCTAGCAGGAGAATATTATCTAAATCACCATTATCAGAGAGAAAGAGCCTTTCCCCTTTCTCTTCAGTAGAATAACAACCATAAGCGCTTTTCTCTGAGACCGATCTATATACGCTATGCATTTCATCAACATCCTTGACTCTATCGCCGAGCCATTCCTTAAAGTCTGTAGTAACCATATTTATAATATAAATATTATCATATTTTCTGTCAATTCCGAACTGGGGCTCCTGAAAATCCCCCTCTCCTCACGTCATATATTCCTGAGGAAGTAGATTCTCCGCTTCCTGTCTGTGCCCGCCTCCCGGCCTTGTTCCGGGAGGCGGGCTTTTTGTTGCAACAAACCAATCATCAAAAACATGAATACTCATACATCCACACGTGAACTCTATCGCAACCGAGACAACAGCCCTCTGGACAGATTCCAGATCCGGCGCGTCGCCCCCTCCGTCTTCGCTGACCGCGAGGACGACAGCCGTTCGGGCAAATACCGCTTCGTCTCCTCCGATTCCCTGCTTGACCAGATGGAAGAGGCTGGATTCCTCGTCGTCGGAGCCCAGGAACAGCGTACCCGGAAACCGGACGGCACTCCCACTCGCAAGCACCTGATTCGCTTCGCCCACCGGGATGTGCTGGAACACAACCGTGACCAGCGCATCGAAGTGGTCATGATCAACAGTCACAACGGCAGCTGCTCCTACCAGCTCATGGCCGGGATCTTCCGGCTGGTCTGCACCAACGGCCTGATTGTCGGGGCACGCATCGCCGCCATCAACATCCGCCACATGGGCCATACCGGTGAGGATGTGATTGCCGCCAGTCTCCGGCTGGCCGGAGAAACGCCCCGCATCATGGACGACATCCATCGCATGCAGGGAGTCGAACTACACTACAAGCGACAGGTAGACTTCGTTCATGAAGCGGCACAGCTACGTATGGGAGACGACTACGAAGACAGGATACGTCCTGAAGCCCTTCTATCGTCCCGGCGCTGGAACGACATTGGCTTTACGGCGGGGGGCCCGGCTACCGTCTGGCAGTGCTTCAACCGGGTTCAGGAAAACCTGATACGGGGAGGCGTTCCGTTGAAGCCACAGAAGGACGGCGTATATCGTCGCCGTTCCCTGCGGGTGCTCAATGGCATCGACGGCAACACACGCCTGAACCGGGAGCTCTGGGATCTGGCTGACAGCTATACCCTGAACAACTGACCTGAGAGGACCATGAGAAGAAAACATCATCTACGGTTGAAGCGTATGGGGCGGATTCCATCCCTGACCGGGCTGGAACTATCCATTCTCCTGTACCTTCACGGCGACTTTGAACGAAGCGATGAGGAAATCACGGCGGAATGCCATAATATCGAGCAGGAAAGCGTCAGGCATGCCATCCGTGGTTTAGCAGACAGTGAGTTCATCATCCGTACGAAGGAAGAATTCCTGCTTCGTGCCGACTGCTGGCTGATTACGTATGCCGGACGGCTGGCGCTCAAGCAATGGGTGTCTTCTGCGGCTCTGACTCGTCGATCATCCAGGACAAGAGTTCCCGCATGAGACACGGCCATGAACATGAAAGATATCATCATCGCTTTGGTAGCACTCGTACTGCTGTGTCTGCTGGGGCCGGTCGTAATCGGAATCCTGTCGGCTCTGGTGGCCGTGGCTCCGTATCTACTTGCCGTGCTGTTGATCCTGGGCGTCATCGCCTTCTTCTGCAAGTAACTCTGACAGGAAAGGAACGAGACATGAAGACGATTCCCATCATCGCGCAACTGCGCTCCACGAGTGGATACGATACGGATGCTCCGTATGTGTACATGGAACTGGACGCGGAACTATTGGCCCGGATCGAGAGAGCCGTGTCGCTTTACAGCAGCCATCAGAACGATCCCTCACTGGGGTTGAGCAAGCTGACGATTCGCGGCCCATCCATGACGGCACTGGTGAACCTCCCGGAACTGACGGAAGAACAGCAGGAGTCACTGGACGAAGACGAAAGCATCCTGCTTACCTCACCGATTTCGGAAACGGAACTGGATACACTGGAAAGCTGTATCCGGCTCTGTGGTGAAGGCATCGACATCCTTGATGCCCGTTGCCTGTACGCCATAGCCTGCAACAAGCACACGCGGGACATGTATGAAGCCAATATCGGGGCAGTGCTGAAACACCTGTTCGGCTCACACCATCACCCAGGAAAGGAGGACTTGCCTGATGCTGACGATTGAAAAGTACAAGGGCACCCGGTTCTGGGCCGTCTTTCGCGACGGAGAACTGTTGGCCGTGACCGTGTACAAACGAGGAGCCCAGGCTATTGTCAGGGCATTGGAAGGCAAATGTAAATGAATGCCTTCATTCAGCAGCTCTTCTTCATGAAGTCGGGCTGTTTTTTAGCTGCCATAGGGAGATTCCAGTTTCCGATTCCGGAATACGTATACGTATGAAAAACATGAGTACAACAAGTATAAGGGAAGTGAATGAGCGTGTCAGGTACCTCGAAAACCATGGCTGGCAGATAGTGCGGATCGAGAAGATCAAGCAAGCCAAGTACAATACCTTCGACAGGAAGATCATTGCACGTATCCCGGAAGATCCTCGCAGGAGAAGCCGGGTGTGCAAACCTCCATGCTGCCGGTGCTGTCACTGAACCCAGTGTTGCACTCAGTGCAACACTTTCTTACAAAATCCTGCACTGAAACAGGGTAAATGTTGCACAGAAGGCACAGAATGGCAACAGTCTAATGAGGGCTATTCGGTGCGAATGATTGATGATTAGTCTGTTGTCGAAAAGTGAGTTATGGTGTAGCAGATCGGTACACCATAACTCTTGAAATAACACGCGTACGAAACATTCCTCCCGGAATAAAACCGCACAGGCAAACTTTCCTCACGCACTTCTTCTAAAGAAGAAGTGCGTTGCTGACAACGAAAAGAAATAAATTCCCTTCTGCCGAATAATTGCGACCATCTTGCAGCATTCTCTCACAGCCCCGGAGATGGTTCTCCGGGGGCTGTGAGAGTTTTTAGCTTTAGAATGGCCCAGGACGCCCGTTTGTCCTCCGAAGATGAAGACATTCAGAACAGCGCCTTCCAAAGCGGCCTGAAGCCATTTATGCTCAAATATCGAGGATTCTCTACCACAAGCAGACTTCCCGTGTGGATTGCTTGTTGCAAACAGGTTATTTTTTTGAACCACCCTGATATTCCATGAGGTCGAGTCCGTAGGTTCGCAACTGCATAAGTTCGGCCACAAGGTTCCTGACAAACTCGGCTTTTAGCGCATTGAGCTGCCATCTTTTCATTCCGAACAAAATTTGATAATCGATGTCTGTTGCTTTCTCCTCCAGATACCTGAAAAGGTCAGGATATTCGAAAAGTTCTTTCCAGTTTTGTGACTGATGAAATTCCTGCACCTGTTTATTCGGGATTTTGATCTTGCCCAGGTAGTGGCCCAACACATACGCTTCGATACCATCCGAATTAAAGCCGTACCAGCAAGGAATTCCTTTGTCGTCAAATGGGCCTGTTTCCCAATGTTTAATACTGGCATTGAGGTGGGTTTCGCGTTGGTCTTTCAAATACAACCGCAGCCCATCTTCTGTCCAGGAGGGGATCTGGTGCCCGTCAGCCGGTTTTGGCCATTCCTTGAATTCCGACAACATCTCCGGGCACAGAGATACGATACGGCATATGCGCTCTGTTATTTTTGACAGCCAGGAACCTATCCTTTGAGGGTGATAAAATTCGGGAGAATCATGAATTTCATGAATCACTCTGAACGGTTGCTTGCTAACGTTAAATCTCTGGACAATCCAATCGACAAATTGAATCGAGCACTTGAGAGCAAAAGCTCCAAGATCATCCAGATAGTCTTTGTAGTCCGTCATGGTGGAATCAAAGAGAAGCCGGGCCCAATGGGTATATTCAAGCAGCCATAAAATGATAGCACCGGGAGACAGGTTCTCTTCATTTTTGTACAGTGCAATAGCCTTTCTTACATCGGCCATGGCAGCTCTCTGCCACTGTTGAAGCAGCCTGTTCAGCTCCCGCAAGGAAACCTCCTCTCCTTCCTTTCGATAAGGAACCCATTCCGGGATCAGCGGCTCATCACCCTGTATCCCGGGGGAAGAGTCGAGACTGGGGCGGTCAGGGCGCAGCCCTGCCGCCGCAGGCGAGCTATTCATTCTCGTCGAAGTCGTCGGTAACGATAGGTTAGAGGCAAGGCCGAGACCTATCGTTACCAGACTTTTATTATTTACGACGCAATTCTTCATCTCGGTCATACGCAAATTTTCATCTTGGTTTTGCATAGCTTCAATTCGTACCCGACGTCCATCAGGTATCTTCAGAGGAGGGTTCGAAACAGCTTTGTATAGACAAAGGGTAGCTCGAACATCCCTTTTGCTCCGGAGAGGTGATTCTTCCAGATACCCGGCTTTTCGTAACTTGTTAAGGCGAGACTTCAGCGCAGACACAGTGATATTCTTGTTCAAAAAATGAGGCAGTTTCTGATGAATAGCCTTGAGGGTATGATTTTTCGGAGGTGTCGTCTGGCAATGGATGTATAACCAGAGCCAGAATGCCCGGTCCTTGGCAGTAAGTCGAGTATCCAACATTGGCCCGTTGGGAACGGGGATTTCTATATTCTTTATTCCTCTTTTGTCGATATTTCGAATGATTTGCGTGGAACTTTGATAGTTTTGGCGATCGTAAGTGGTAAAATCTCTAGGAACACCTCCTTTGGCTACTCCCATCCAATTATCAGGGAAAGCGGCCCTGGCCCTCCAGTTTTGCAGGTCATGATAATACAGAGGCGTTCCTTCTTTTTTTGGTATTTGCTGTTTACTGCACCAACTATTTCTCGCGAGGGCATTTAGTACAGAAGGCAGGGTTCTTACGGAAATGCCTGTTGCTTTACTGATTGAACTGATGGTATGTACGGAAAAGCAATCGCGTGCGTAAAGATAGAACCAGACAACTGCCTGGTTGTGATCTTCGAAGAATGAAAGCATAATCCGAGGGAAAGGCGTGTAGTTTCCTCTTATTTCGGTATATTGTGCTTCGATTGATGCGTCGGAACGCTTCCTTTGTTTTTTGTGGGCACTCATGATTGGTATGAAGCAAGAGCATACTTTGCTAGTGAAAATGGTACCTTCAGGCGCTCTTGATACTGAAGGGGGAAAATAATGTGGGATCTCGTTTGGATCTCCCGTTCAAGTTTTATGAGACTCAGCGAGTCTCCTTCCCGGCTATACCGGAGTGCCTGCCTTCATCAAGAACGCAGGACAATTAACCTTATTAAGTAATATGAAAAATGCCCCTGTCGTGGAACCCCGGCGAACTCGCTGGGGGTGGAACTCAAGGAACGGGTATGAGGAGCTAGACCACCATTCCTTGTACGTTCCGGGTTTATAGAAAACCCAATGAAACGCTTGAGAGCGTCAAGAAGTCCTGCGCTTAATAGCGACTGACAGACAACAGAAATCAATTACTATATCCAAAGAAAAAGGTCAACAAGAACAACAAGTTAATGACCTGCTTCCTTCGGCAACACATTGAACCATGCTTCGCCTTCAATTGCACGAACACCTTCCCGGTAGTGCTTTTCCGTCATGTTAGTTCCTGAATGCCCTAGCCACATGGATACCCGGGGTATATCGTGTGTTTTGGCTGCAGCATATGAGGCAAACGAATGGCGTAGGGCATTATGCGGTAGTGTTATGCCTGCAATTTCTGCCATTTTTTTGAGGCAGCGTCCATGGCGATTCTCGTATAATCTGTCAATTTCGTCAGGAGCTGGTTTATATTCTGCCAAGGCGAGCCAAGCCTTGGCGGCAGCAGGAAGTGGAACAAAACGTTGTTTCCCGGTTTTGGCTATGGAGGCCGAGACAAATACTTCATCCTTTTCATCAAGGATGGCATCCGGCGTTATTCTAACGCATTCGGAACGGCGCAGCCCGCAAAAGGCGGCCAGGACCAATCGGAACAACATTCCTCTGTCGTGCTCAAGGGCAGCTTGCAGGAGTTTCTTCAGTTCAGACGGAGAGATGATACCAATCTGGACAGATTCCGCTCTCGGAGCAAGCGTTCTTTCAACCGGGTTATACGCAATGAGGTCCCTGCTCTGCGCCCAGACAAAGAATCCATGCAGGGTTGTACGGTAACGCCGTTTGGTAGCATTACTGAGTGGTTGTTTCCGATATCGGAATGAGGCCAGCTTTTCTTCAATCATGTCCGGCATTATCTGATTGAGCGGAAGGTCTTCCCATCCCAGTGACCATTTCTGCAGTTCCATGATCATGCTGTCATGATGGGCTTTTTTGATCAGGTTAGATTCGAGCTTCTTATCGATAACTTCCTGATATTGTTCTGCGAGGGTGCCGAACTTTCTTTTGAAGTCAACTTTGACCTGTTCTTTCTTGTTTGCAAGGAATCTGGTCAGAGAAAACAAATTGGTCAGTTCTTCCAGCCTGTTCAAATTTTCCTCGTCCGTACGCGTTACCATCCAGTTGCCATTAGCGTCTTTCCGACCATAAATCGCGCCACTGGCTATTTCCCGCTTCAGGTTCTTCAAGGCTTCACGTACTACCAGATACAAAGGGAGAGAAGATTGTTGGGTTACTTCATCATAGATGTTCCTGAATTCTCTCCATAAAAGAATAGCATTGTAGTCCTGTTCATCTACATGTTCCCTCCATTCCTGCTTTCGCAAGTGTTCCGGCAACATATCGTCCAATGATTGATGCTGAAGCCGTTGATAGGCATCAAGAGCTTCTTCGTAGGAATCAAAGAGTCGGTGAGTTTCCCGGTCGCCGGACATATCACGCACCAGCCATTTTTTCTTTCCCCGGTGCTTTCTCGGGGAAAGAGAGGCATGTGAACCGTATTGATTTTTTCGGGATCTTCTCACGGTTGAAAGTATCCCATGATCATTTATATTGACAAACCAAAAGTGTGTACAAAGTGTGTACAGTCATATAACTAATTGATAGTTAACGTACAGAATCAGACTTAGGATCTGGTGCCGAAAGGCGTACAGGTTCGAGTCCTGCCAGGCGCACCATTTATGCCCCTCCTTAAGTAAACAACTTGAAGGGGGGTTTTTGTTTATGGTGAAAAATTGGACCCTTTCAAGCCGCTTTCGCCCCTATTTGACAAGGTATTTCCGCCATGCAAGCTACATCATGCACGGGTATTTGGCCGCCATGTAAAACAACAATCCAGTGCCTTATTCATCATTATCTACGCTTGTCACCATCAGGTAAGGCGATTGAATGAATTACTCCGCAGTAATGACAAGAAGTACCCGGCTGACGGCTCCCAACAGAAAAGCCGGCGGCCGCCCTTCGCACTCGCCTGCCCTGTCCGTACATTTGGAAGTCAATTCGTGCCTCCGGCAAAGAGAATATTCTAAAATCCTTATTAAAAATTAATTTAAAATCCTTATTATCAATACAAAAAAACAATCATGCATACCATACCCAAGAGAAAATAGAACCCGTTAATATCGGAAATTTCATACCATACCCCCAACAATACGGTCACAACTGTCTCCCAGCCGCTATCAGGGCCCGGCTCCATTTATTCCCAGAAGGCGGAGAGTAAAAACCAACCCGCTGATTACCAATTATAAAGGCTTGTTAACATTTGACGCCAATCCGGCAGTATTGTCCTCCGTCGGCCTGAGATCGTGCGTTTCGGTCATCTACACATCGACAGACATACACGCTCAAGCATGCGCCCATGTTCATCACGCCAATTGCGGACCCCTCACACCAGCTGATATTTATCAAGCTATCCAGTCTCTTTACCCGGACAATCCAGGCTATTCACCCGATCCCCGTAAAATCTATCTAGTCTATGCCCACCTCGGCAGCAACAATCTATATGAAGTGGAAATCAAAAAATTGCCGGAATGCGATATTCTCATAAACAACATCATAGAAATAGAAGAATTGCCTGTAGATAACTTTGGAATAGATAATAAGGGCTGCATAGGTTGCGCTTAATGACGTACCCGCATGCCCGCGCTCATTTCCTTTTCCCTGGCAAACAAGCAGCCCTGAGTTTTTTCATTCCCTTTTCCGGAAGTTTACCTGAACTTTTTCAGGAAGGGGGCGATGAACGCCGTGCCCAGCCCCACCAGGGCAATGAGGGAGAAGGACCACCGGAGGGAGAAAGCATGGGCAATGTGGCCGATGACCGGAGGCCCCAGCAGGAAGCCCAGAAAGCCGATGGTGGAGACGGAAGCCAGGGCTACGCTTGGTATCATTTTTTTGGATTTTCCGGCCATGCTGTAGCAAAGGGGAACGATGGAGGAGGTACCGAAGCCCACCAGCAGGAAGCCCAGCGTGGCGGACCACAGCATGGGGAACAGGACGGAGACCAGCAGCCCGGAGGCAATGAGAATGCCGCTGGCGCGCAGCACGCGCACGGGGCCGAAGCGCATCACCATGCGGTCCGCCGTAAAGCGTCCCAGGGCCATGGTGCTCATGAACGCCACGTAGCCCATCTGCACCAGTCCGGGACCGGGCTGCACCACGCTTTCAAAGTACACGCCGCTCCAGTCAAACATGGTTCCCTCGCTCACCATGCTTCCGAAGGCGATCAGTCCGATCACCAAGACATAGGCATCCATGCTCCGGAACATGCCTCCGCCCTGGGTGGAGGAGCGGCGTGCATCCCGCGGCAGGAGGGAGGGGGAAAAGACGGCCAGAATGACCATGCACATCAGGAAAATGGCGATGAAGTGCATTTCCGTGGATACCTTCCAGTCCACCATCAACGCCCCCAGCAGGGCGCCGAAGAATCCCGCCAGGCTCCACAAGCCATGGAACCGGGCCATGATGCTGCACTGGTACAGCCGCTCCACTCCCACGCCCTGCGTGTTGACGGAGATATTCGTCAAATTAGCGGCCACCCCGAAGAAAAACAGCCCCGCCGCCAGTTCCCAGAAGGAGGACGCCATGCCCAGATACACAAGCACGGCGGGATAAAAGATGGAAGCCGCTATCAGTATCCTCCGGCTGCCGCAACGGCCCACCAGATAGCCGGACAGCGCCATGGCGGACATTTGCCCCACCGGAACGGCAAAGAGCACGGAGCCAAGGTCGGCGTCATTCAGTCCCAGCGCATTCTTGATGTCCGGAATGCGGCACGCCCAACTGGCGAATACCAGGCCCTGGAGAAAATAGAAGGTGCTGACCGACAGGCGGTAGACGCCCTGCGTCGTTTTGGGAAGAGGCAGATTCATGCTGGATTTCCTGGTCACGCAGACGCTATCCCCATTCCCTTTCCCTGGCAAGAGAAATCATCTTTCATACAATAAGAATTTATCCGCAAAAGAGACATAGAGGCAAGGAATAAGCCTTAAGGGGATTTTTCCCCGCCATAGGATTTCCCAGGGTTGTCCCCTCTCTTCCCCATGAAAAACGCCGCGTTCCCGACGGAGCACGGCGTTTGATGAAATGGAATAAGGAAGGGTCAGCGGGGATCGTGGTGCCAGTTCAGGGCCCCCTTGCCCAGCGCGTACAGGTAGGCCACCAGCAGAATGCCGATGAAGATGCACATGGCCGTGAAGGATTCCGGATTCATCATCACATAGTCCCGGAAGTTGACGGCCCAGGGATAGAGGAATACCACTTCCAGGTCAAAGATGACGAAGAGCATGGCCACCATGTAGAATTTCACGGAGAACATGGGAGCGCCTTCCCCCATGGGAATCATCCCGCATTCGTAGGGAATGTCCGCAGGCTTGCGCACGGAGGAGCGCTTGCCCATCAAGATACTGAGCAACAAGATAATGCCGGCCAGCCCCAAGGCTGCCACCACTTGCACAAGCACTGAAAAGAATTCCTGATTCATGACGTCTGGCACGGATGTACCATATACGCCCCGGAAAAGCAAAACTAAAAAGGGCGGCGGCTTTCATGCTGACGGGGGCGCCCGTTTCCTCCCGGAACCGGAACCGTTATGATGGACCGCGTTCCCCATGTCCCTGCATTCCTTCCTCCAGTCACGGCTCTGCCGCACATTTTCCTTAGAAAAACGGGCGGCGCAACGGTTCCACTCTCCGGAACCGATACCGCACCGCAGCCACTGGAGCATCGTTAAATGGATGCTCACGCGCCGTCCGCGCCCCTATCCGTCCGTGGCGGAAAACGCCCGTATTCCCTCCTTTCATGTTCCCGTGGAACGGGGGCAATGGGAGGCCGTCATGGTCAATCATGCCACCATCCTGATTCGGCTGCACGGCCTGAACGTGCTGACGGACCCCGTCTGGTCCGGCCGCGTGAGCCCCGTGGCATGGATGGGCCCCAAACGGAAGCGGCCCGCGGGTATCGCATGGGAGGATCTGCCGCAAGTGGACGTCGTACTGGTTTCACACGACCATTACGACCATTTTGACGCGCCCACCCTGAAAAGGCTGGAGGAACGCTTCCACCCCGTCTTTCTTGTTCCTCTGGGGCTGCGCCGCCTGCTTCTCCGCCATTGCGGCGCACAGGCGCAGATCCGCGAGCTGGACTGGTGGCAGTCCGCCGCCCTGCCGTCCGGGGATGGGGAAACCACCGTCACCTTCACCCCCGCACGGCATTACAGCGGCCGCAGTCCATTCCACGGAGACGCCAACCGGTCCCTGTGGGGAGGCTTTTTCCTGCGCGCGGCGGACGGTCCGGGCATTTATTTTGCCGGAGATACGGCCCGGACACGCTTTTTCGCGGAAATACGGGACCGCCTCGGCTCTCCGGACCTGGCCCTTCTTTCCATCGGGTCCTATCTTCCGGAAGAACTCATGGCAGGCGTCCATCTGTCGCCGCGCGACGCAGTCCGGGCCTTTAAAACGCTGCGCGCCAGGCAGGGCATGGCCTTCCACTTCGGCACCTGGCAACTGGCGGACGACGGCTACCAGGAAACGCTGGACGATTTCCGGGAAGCCCTTCGCCGGGAAGGCGTGGAGGAAGCATCCTTCATTGCCGCGGACAACGGGTTTACGCTCCCATCAAATGGAGAACCCAGTCCCCAGCCGCTTCCATCAGAACCAGACACCCCGCCAGAATCCCAAGAAGGGGATCCTCCAGCTTGAACAGCAGAAAGCCAGTTCCCGGCAAAACGCCGCCCACGCAGGCGAACACGGCCATCACCGGCATGGAACATAAGCCTGCCAGCCACGCCAGCATGCCCCATGCCCTTGTTTTACCAGTTTCCCTACTCCCGGCAATATGGACCGGACGGCTCAGCAGTCCCCGGCCCCACCCTGCGGAGCATGGACCTCCAGCAACTTTCCGAGCACCTGCATGACTCCGTTTTCCTGATTGGACGGGGCCTCAAACGCGGCCATGGCACGGATTTCCGGCACGGCGTTCGCCACGGCATAGCTGAACCGGGCCTGCCGCATCATTTCCGCATCATTCATCTGGTCCCCAAAGACCATCGTTTCCTCCGAAGAAATGCCCAGTTTCCGCTGAATCAGCTCCAGGGCGGCGCCCTTATCGGCCCCCTTCCGGCTGATGTCCATCCATTTTTCTCCGGAGACGGCCACCTGGAAGCCATGCTCCAAATGCTTCAGGCGGGAATAACTGTTTTCCTTCGCTCCCTTGAAGTCATATACGGCTATTTTCAGCAGCTTGTCCCCCTGCACGTCCAGCAGGTCATCCACCTCCTTGCAGCGGGTGTAATACCGGCGGGCCTCCCGGACGAATTCCGGCTGTTTATCTTCAATATATGCGGAGTCCAGGCCCGCAAGGACAATGCACGTCCCTTCAATGCGCCTGATCATGGCAATCAGCCCGGCCACCGTTTCACGGTCCATGTCCAGCACCAGCCATTCTCTGGAACCAGACGCCACATAGGCGCCGTTTTCGGCAATGAACAGCATCTGGTCCGCCACGGGGGCAAAAGTCCGGCGCAGTCCGTCATACTGGCGCCCGCTGACCGCCGCAAAGCGGATGCCCCGATGTTCAAGTTTTTTAAAGAGGGAGAAAAACGCGGGGTCCAGTTCTCCCTTCCCATTGAGCAGCGTTCCATCCATATCGGACGCAATAAGTTTGACGGAGTCCATAACGTTGCCTGAATCATCATGCGCCGTTTCTTCCAAGGCAAGAGCGGCTTCAGACAGCACGGGCCAGGCGGCGGAAGAGACGTTTCAGCACACAGTAACGGAAATACCGCCTTTTTTCCGGCTGTTTTTACGGAAAACTGGTGCTCCCTGCATTTTTTAACTTCAATGGCAACAACAGCAAATGAAAGAAATTTTAAGACAGACGTCACAACCACAACGCCTAACGCATCATACCGGATTGTGAATCCGGACATAATTCAAATAATTGGAATTAAATGAACCACATCATAAGACCCATGTCCAATATGACGTCCGGGGCATGACACCATATTTTCCGCCACCCTCGCAAATGACTTTATCCACGGGCTTCTTTTCCATATCAGGCGGGAAAAAATCTCCCTCCGGATTCACAATCCGCCGTTTAAATTTCCATATAATTCGCTCCGGGCATTCCTTGCGCGTACCATTTTTTCATTGCCCGAAGTTACGGATTCCTGCATCATGGCTTTTTGCAGTTCCCCTGCTTATGATACACACGACCTTAAGAAAGAAAACCCTCTGGTTTCTTGGAGCTTTGAGCGTTTTTGCGGCTCTTGTTGCAGGCTCCACCATTTTCTGGTTCCTCAGGAATGACCCTTCCCCCGCGGAATGGAAATTCAACCCTATCTGGACAAAAGCGGAAAGGGAGCAAATTCTTACCGCAGCGGATTTCACGGCGCACCGCAGCCCGGAGCGTTTCATTTTCCGCGGGCTTTCCCCCAATTCCCGCCATATTGACTGGCACATGTTTTCCGAGGTTTCCATGCGCCAGTACATGCAGGACGAAATCAGGGAAAGGCTCCAGATGATCCGGAATACGGCGGAGAGCGCGGACGGCCGCTGCAGCACCTCGTCCCACGAAACCCTGCTGCACCTAGCTGCGGGGCTCGGAGAGGTGCAATTGCTGGGCCGCCTTCTGCAGCGCAACGCGGACCCGAACCTCCAGATCATCCTGCCGCACCAAGCCCTTCCCTCCATCCCGGGGTCCGAACAGGGGGATACACCCCTGACTTATGCCTGCCAGCCCGGAATGGACGATACCAGGCCCCTGCCGGTGCACAACAGGCTTTCCTGCCTTAACCTGCTGATCCAGAACGGCGCGGATGTGGACAAACCGGGCCCGATGGGCTGGCCTCCCCTCGTCATGACCTGCGTAGCCGGCATCGGAGGTGCGCCCTATGAGGAAACGGCTCTGTTTCTTCTGAAATGCGGGGCGGATATTTCCCTCCAGCCGGAATTGAGGGGTAAAAAAACCAGTCTGCTGACCTGGGCCGCCGCTGCCGGATACCCTCTTCTGGTCCGCAAGCTTTGCGAAGCCGGGTATGATCCCAATTTCCGCGGAGAGATGACCCCTCCCCTTCTTTCCCTGAACCTGAACACCCCGAAAACCGCGCTGCAAATCGCGCATACCCTGCTGGAGTACGGGGCGGACGTCAACGCGGCCATGCCCATGAACACGGCTCCGCCGGATTCCGGGGGAGACACGGCCCTGCTGAACCTGTGCCGCCAATTGGCTTTCATTGATATATCCCATCTCCCCCAAATCAGGGAACTGGTCAATCTTTTCATCAGCGAGGGGGCGGACGTCAACCATCAAAACGCAGCCGGAGAAACGGCCCTCATGCTGTGCTGCCGTGACATGCTGCTGGGGGACGATTCCCTTGACCGCCTGAAACTGGGCATTGCACGCCTGCTACTGGACCACCAGGCAGACCCTTCCCTGCGTGACAAGTACGGGCGCACGGTCCTTCAGCAGATAGGCAACCGGTCAAACGACCATCTGCACATGGTCCTGAAGAACCTGCCGGAGTTAAACGCTTCACCGCTTCCGAAAAAGAGAGGCCGCTGAGTTCCTGCCGCCCCCCTGCGGCAGGACGCCTTTTATTTCACCCGGGCGTTCACCGTATCCAGCAGGACGCCGGCATCCGGTTTGGAACCGGTGCTGATGAAATGGATGTAACTGGCTCCGTTGGGAGACTGATTGGCCATTTTCAGCGTTCCGGCCTTCTTCCCGTCCAGGGAGACCACAGCCTGCGGCCCCTGCCACAGAATGGAAATTTCATGCCACGCGCCGGGCGCAAAAGGAACTTTTTTCATGCCCAGCAGCAGATGGGGCGCGGGCTTCAGCTTGATGGGGAAGGTGAACAGGGCGTAATCCTTCGTGGTGGTATCACAGGCATTGAACAGGCGGTCCGTCAGGGAAACCTGAAGGCCGGAATCGTCCGCCTGGTCCCCGTCCGCCACACGGAAGCGGAACTTGACCAGCCCCGTGGTCCCGTTCGGGAAGTTCCAGGTGGCGCCCCCGTTCTGGTAATCTACCCCGGCTTTTTCATTAACCAGTTCCGTATCGTCCAGGCGCTTGATTTGCAGCACTTTTTTTCCACCTCCGGAGGGGTCGGGCACCAGTTCAGCGGAGGGCTTCCGGTTATAGCTGCAATGGCCTTTTTTCTGGGGAATATAGGTATGGATGGTCCACTGGCCGTCCAGGTCCCTGCCCGTCTGCGTGGCGCGCGTCTTGGCAGCCACCCAGCGGCGGTCCACGATGACCAGGCGGCGGTGGTTTTTGTGCTGCCCCAGGGAAACCAGGATGCGGTTCTTGTCAAGCTGCACCATTTCACTCTGGTGCTTGCCGCGGTCCTCCGGACCGTCCAGGGTGGCATAGCCGGGATGGTTGCGGTGTTCGTCCAGAATGATTTCCCGGAATCCGTACCAGGTCTTGCCCTCGTCATTGGAAAGGGCAATGTGGTGGGAATCACGGTTGGTGAACACGTCCTCCCACGTGCCGTTGCCTGCCGTGGCGTTTTCAGGCAGGGCCATCGTGTTCGTCCACAGGGAGACGATGGTTCCATCATCCAGGCGCCCCAGCGTATTCATGGTCAGGGTTCCGAAGAAACGGGACGGCTCCGGCTTGCTCCATGTTTCACCGAAATCCTTGGAGAAAGCCTGCCACGCCTGGTCCTGGGAGGTGCGGGCCAGCGCCCAAAGGGTGCCGTCCTTCATTTCCAGCACCGTGGCTTCCACGGCATTGTTGAACCACCTGACGCCCTGGTGGGGCGGCTTGGCTTCATGCTTGGGAGAGGTAACGCCATTTTTGGACACGCGCCAGGTCAGGCCTCCGTCGTCGGAAATATGGAACTTGGTGCCGCCGCCCATGTTATGGAACGGCACGATCACCCTCCTGCCCTTGTTGACAAAGGTGGGCGTGCGCATGATGCCGCCCAGTTTTTTCAGATTTTTCTGCTTCTCCGGATTTTTCCAGTCTTCCTCCAGCTTGCCGTCGTTCGTGACCGCAAACCACTTGCCGTCCAGGCCTCCCTTGGAGAGGAAGATGAACCCTCCGATGGGCTGCACGCGGATGAATTCCCTGGTCACGGGGTTGCGCGCAATCGCCGGGGATTCCTTGGGAATGCCTCCATAGTTGGGCGGGTAGCCGCTCGGGGCCGCCTTCATTTCCCAGGTCTTTCCGTTGTCCTTGCTGACCAGGTAGTCCGGTTCCTTGCGGGTGCCGGAGTAATGGCGG
Source organism: Akkermansia sp. NBRC 115031 (assembly GCF_030268505.1). Lineage (NCBI taxonomy): Bacteria > Pseudomonadati > Verrucomicrobiota > Verrucomicrobiia > Verrucomicrobiales > Akkermansiaceae > Akkermansia > Akkermansia sp. NBRC 115031. Next base: position 308,524 of record NZ_BSQU01000003.1, on the reverse strand, counting down.
ATTTCACGGGAGTTCACGCGGATGAGGCCGCGTCCGGCATCGGACGGCGGCGTAGCGACAATTTCAGGCTCCGGAGCGGGAGCGGCGTTCTGCTGGGCATAACAGCAGCAGACGGAACCGGCAAACAACGCAAACAACAGGTTTTTCATAAATCAAATACTAAAGGCGGTACATTTTCCTCAAACAGGACTTTCCCTTCAAGCACAATTCCCTCCTTCCGCAAAAAGACCACCGTCAGGAATGCTTGTCCGCGGATTTCCCGCCGCGGTATTTCGCATCCAGCTTTTTCAGAAGTACGGACAGTTCCTTCTCCAGCACCTCATACCCTTTGGCATTGGGATGCACTACATCCTTCATCAATTCATTGCGCGGAGAAACGCCGTCCGCGGAAAGGAGAGCCTTCCCCGGATCGGCAAAAAAGACGTTTTTTCCATTCTGCAGCTTTGCGAGCAGCTTGTTCGTCTGCTTCACCGGCTCCGCCAGGTTTTTCTCCCTCCTGGGCAGAATGCCCAGCAGCAGGATTTTGGAAGAGGGGCATTTCTGATGCACCAGGCGGACAAATGCCTTGATATTGTCCGCACAGGCCTGCGGCGCATCCTTGCGGTGCCCCAGATTGTTGGTTCCCAGCAGAATAATGATGACCCGCGGGGAGATGCCGGCCAGTTCCCCGTCCTGCACGCGGTAATAGGCGTTGTCCACATAATCAAAGCCAAAGCCCATGTTGGTCACCGCATGGGGACCGAACAATTTCTCCCAGGAGGCCTCCCCCGCCTTCCTGCTGTCTCCGGAGGGTTCCCCTCCCCAATGATGGGTGATGCTGTCCCCTATCATCACGTATTCCGGCTTCACGGCCCGGTTCCGCTTCTTGACGGCTTCATGCCGCGCATTCCAGTCATACGGATCCCGCTGGTGGGGTTCCGGCTTCAGGGTGGCGGGCAGCGCGGCCGCAGGAGCGGAAAATGCGGGGAGCGCCAGGCAGGCGGCGCCCAGCAGCGCAGTGAACGTATACAGCAGGGAATTCATGACGGAAAAACGGAATTGAAAAGCAGTTTAAGGAAATACTTCCGCGCATCAAGACCACATGCTGAAGCGGCCTTTCCCGGAAGAAAAAGACCACTGCCCCGACAGCCGGCCATGCCGTGCCGGAACATCAGGACGCGCATCCTCCCATTCCTGTCTTACCGAACTACGGAACCTCCCTTGTATCTGCCGTCTATTTTCTCCAGAAGCGAACTCAATTCCTTCCCCAGCACGTCATATCCCGCAGCACTGGGATGCAAGCCATCCACCAGCAGGCCGCTCTTTGGCGACACGCCATCTTCTGCCAGAAACGCCGTGCCCGGATTGGCAAAAAACACCCTCTTTCCATCAGCAAGAACGGATATCATTTTATTGGTTTCCACAATCAGGGGCGCCACCGCCTTTTCCTTCCTGGGCAGAATGCCCAGGAGCAGGATTTTAGAGGCCGGGCACTTCCGGCCCACCAGGCTCACAAAAGCCTTGAGGTTGTCCGCGCATGCCCGGGGAGTATCCTTCCTGCCGCCAAGATTATTGGTTCCCAAAAGCACGATGATCACGCGCGGAGAGATTCCGTCCAGTTCCCCAAGCTGCACACGGTAGTAGGCATTGTCCACGTAATCTGAGCCAAACCCCATATTGGTCACCGTATGAGGGGAGAAAAGATTTTTCCATGCCTCCTTTCCCGTCCCCAGGGCCCTGTTGTCTCCGGAAGGCTCCCCTCCCCAGCGGTGGGTAATGCTGTCGCCAAAGACGGCATATTCCGGATTAACGCTCCGGTTCCTCTCCATCACGGCCTTATGACGGCCATTCCAGTCATAAACGGCGCGCTCGTTAACCTGAGGCTTTAGCGTAGACGGCAGCTCATTGGCGCACGCGCCGGAGAAAAAGGCCGCGCAAGAAACTCCCGCCAGCAACAAACAGAGGAATGAATGGGATTTCATCAAAATGATAGTTAAATATTGTTGGCGGCAATTTGGAGAGTAAAGAAAAAACTATCCCCCATAACCGTAAATTTCCCTCATTTTTTATTCCGGAACAGCCAGATGCCTGAAACAGACCAGCGCAACCGCTCCCGTTCCCCCTCCTGGAAGAATTGGCCTTGTTGACCGCTAACATTCCCGGTATAATCAGGCGGTGCGGAGTTTCGCCGCTTCCGGGCTTTCAGCGGGCGCGGAGCGTCTTTCTCCGGTCTTCTTCACTACATCCTATTTATGATCAGCATAGTAAAAGACTTGAAGGAGTCCCCCGCCCTTCCGCAGGAATGGCAGGGATTCAAGCCGGGAGCATGGACGGAGTCCATTGACGTACGGGATTTCATCCAGAACAACTACACGCCCTATTCCGGCAATGAAGAGTTTCTTTCCGGCCCTTCCCAACGCACGCTCCGGCTCTGGGAGGAACTGAAAGTCCTGCTGAAACGGGAAATAGACAACGGCGGCGTGCTGGATGCGGACCAGGAAGTGGTCTCCTCCATCGTCTCCCACAAGCCCGGCTATATTGACAAGGAGCAGGAAGTGGTGGTGGGCCTCCAGACGGACGCTCCCCTGAAACGCGCCCTGATGCCCTTCGGCGGCCTGCGCATGGCCCAGCAGGCCCTGGAATCCTACGGGTTCAAGATGTGCGAAAAAACGGCGGATATTTTCAACAAGATACGCAAGACGCATAACGAGGGAGTTTTCGACGCCTACACCTCCGACATCCGCGCCGCCCGCTCCGCCGGCATCATCACCGGACTTCCGGACGCCTACGGCCGCGGCCGCATCATCGGGGACTACCGCCGCGTGGCCCTGTACGGCACGAACAAGCTGATTGCCGAACGCCGCAAGGATCTCAAAAACCGTGAAAATTCCCCCCTTACGGATGAGCTGATCCGCCTGCGCGAGGAAATGAGCGAACAAATCCGCGCCCTGGAGGAACTCGCCCGGATGGGCGCCTCCTACGGCTGCGACCTCACCCGCCCCGCCGGGAACGCCCGCGAAGCCGTGCAATGGACCTACCTGGGCTACCTGGCTGCCGTGAAGGAACAGAACGGCGCGGCCATGTCCCTGGGCCGCGTCTCCACCTTCTTTGACATTTACTTTACCCGCGACCTGGAACAGGGCCTCATCACGGAAGAGGGAGTGCAGGAAATCATTGACCAGTTCGTGATGAAGCTGCGCATCGTCCGCTTCATCCGCACGCCGGACTACAACAACCTGTTCTCCGGGGACCCCACCTGGGTGACGGAATCCATCGGCGGCATGGGGGAAGACGGGCGCACCCTCGTCACCCGCAGTTCCTTCCGCATGCTCCAGACGCTGTACAACCTGGGTCCGGCTCCGGAGCCGAACCTGACGGTGCTGTGGTCCGGGAACCTGCCGGAAGCCTTCAAGAATTTCTGCGCCAGGGTTTCCATTGAAACGTCCTCCGTCCAGTACGAGAACGACGACCTGATGCGCCCGCACTGGGGCGACGACTACGGCATCGCCTGCTGCGTGTCCGCCATGCGCATCGGCAAGCAGATGCAATTCTTCGGCGCGCGCGCCAACCTCGCCAAGTGCCTGCTGTACGCCCTGAACGGCGGCGTGGACGAACTCAAGGGGAAACAGGTGGCCCCGCCCTCCCCGCGCTATACGGAGGAAGTGCTCAAGTACGACGAAGTGATGGCCCTGTACGACAAGATGCAGGACTGGCTTGCCAAAACCTACGTTGACGCGCTGAACATCATCCACTACATGCACGACAAGTACTGCTATGAACGCATTGAAATGGCGCTGCATGATCCGGAAATCCTGCGCACCATGGCCACGGGCATCGCCGGGCTCTCCGTGGCCGCGGACTCCCTGTCCGCCATCAAGTACGCCACCGTGAAGGCCGTCCGCAATGAAGAGGGCCTGATTGTGGATTTCAAGACGGAAGGGGAATTCCCGTGCTACGGGAACAACGACCCGCGCGTGGACGAAATCGCATGCAGCCTAGTCAGCAACTTCATGGAAAAGCTGCGCAAGCTCCACACCTACCGCAATTCCCTGCCCACCCAGTCCATCCTGACCATTACCTCCAACGTGGTGTACGGCAAGAAGACGGGCAACACGCCGGACGGCCGCCGCGCCGGGGAACCGTTCGCGCCCGGCGCCAACCCCATGCACGGAAGGGACAGGAACGGAGCCGTGGCCTCCATGCTCTCCGTAGCCAAACTGTCCTATGGCGACTCCCTGGACGGCATCTCCTACACCTTCTCCATCGTGCCGCAGGCCCTGGGCAAGGAAGAAGGGGAACGCCGCACGAAGCTCGTCTCCCTGCTGGACGCCTACTTTGCCGCCACCGGGCACCACATCAACGTGAACGTGCTGGAGCGGGAAACCCTCCTTGATGCGATGGACCACCCGGAAAAATACCCTCAGCTCACCATCCGCGTTTCCGGCTATGCCGTGAACTTCATCAAGCTGACCCGGGAACAGCAGCAGGAGGTCATCAACCGCACCTTCCATACCCGTTAACCCAGCCAGGAAGCGGATGCCGCAGGCTTTCTCCCAGAATCCGGCCCCGGACGGTGAAACTGCCGTCACCGGACTGGTCCATTCCGTGGAATCCTGCGGCACCGTGGACGGTCCAGGCATCCGCTTTGTCCTCTTCCTGTCCGGGTGCAGCCTGCGCTGCCGCTACTGCCACAATCCGGACACCTCCTACGTGCGGAGGGGACGCCGCAGAAGCGTGGCCGACGTCCTTGAAGAAATAGCCCGCTACCGGGATTTCCTGCTGGCGGCGGGCGGAGGCGTCACCCTTTCCGGGGGAGATCCCCTTTTCCAGCCGGATTTTGCGAGAACCGTACTGAAAGGATGCAAGAAACTGGGGCTGCACACCTGCCTGGACACCTCCGGCCATCTGGGCGCGAACGCGGATGAAGAACTGCTGGCGAATACGGACCTCGTCCTGCTGGACATCAAGGCGTGGAACCCGGAACGGTACCGGGCCCTGGCAGGCGGGGAATTGCGCCCCACCCTGGAATTCGCGGAACGCCTGGCCGCCCTCCGCAAACCCGTCTGGCTGCGCTACGTCCTGGTTCCGGGCCTCACGGACAACATGGAAGACATCACAGAGCTCTCCCGCCATGCGGCGCGCCTGGGCAACGTGGAGCGCGTGGACGTGCTCCCTTTCCACCAGATGGGGCGCTTCAAGTGGGATGAACTGAAGCTGGACTACACCTTGAAGGACGTTCCGGAACCTTCCGAGGAACTGACGGAACAGGTCCGCGACATCTTCCGCCAGGAAGAAAATTTAAAAAGTTCCGTGCATTGAAGGCAGGAAAAATTCTTTTCAACCATGAGGCGTTTATAAAACATCCATTCCTCCTTTTACCATTCCAAGTAAAATCTCTACCTTATATTCAGCTTTTAAAGCACGTTCACGCCATATTCTGACATCCAAAGCCAGACCCTCCTCCCGTGCTTGTAACAGCAACGCAAGAATACATTCCCGTATGCAGGGAGGAATTTTTTCTCCCTGTTCCAAACGAACTATATCGGTCACGTCATATCCAGACAATTCAGCAAGATGTGCCAGCGTTAAACCGGCATCATTTCTCAACTTTTTAAAATTAATGCCTTTAGACATGACTTCCTGTTTAACACAGGCGTTTCTTCATCATAAGAAAAAGGACTAAGCTCTTTTCTTGGTAGAGAAACCCGTTAAATTTCAGAGGTTGTTATTTCCCTCAGAGCATCCAATACCTCCTGCACGGCAATATGGCGGTTGCAGGGAACATCACGGTCGCACTCCTTCAGGAAGCAGGGGGAACAGCACTGGTGGCTGTACAGGGAGCGGTTGAAGGGGCCCATGGGCCGGCAAACGTCCGGGAGGCGGGTGGAAAACAGGGTCACCACCGGAAGACCGCGGAAGGAGCAGAGGGACGGAATGTCACCATCCACAGCCACGGCCGCCACGGCGGCATCCATCACGGGGAACAAGGCTTCCGGAGTTCCCACCGCCAGCTCCACATTCAGGCGTTCCGCCAGAGCGGACGCGCGTTCCCGGTCTTCTTCCAGAGCGGCCAGTACGGGCCTGCCCGGCAGAAGGGAAACCAGCTCCGCCCATTGTTCCTCACTCCATTCACTGGCGCTGCCCAAGCTGGAGAACGGAGCCAGCAGGATGGGGGCGTTTTCCGCCGCAGCCGCCTTTTTCACCGGGAACAGGGACGGATTCCAGGCATCCAGCCCGTGCAGCCCCCCCAGTTGCAGATAAAGCTGAACCCGGTGCATGGGGGGAGCGGCGCGCAGGACGGGAGCCTTCACCCGGAATTTGTATTTCCGTGCGCCGGGATGCGTGTCCAGCCCGGAGAACATCATGGGCCCGTACGGTTCCAGCGCCTTGAGCGTTTCCATGTCCTGGTCCAGCATGACGCCCAGGTCCAGCGGACCGTCATTGTAAAATTCATCCGCGGCCAGCGCCTCCCGGAGCTGATTCAGGGAATCGTGCGGCAGAACATGGGTGATTTCCGGGACCGCCTTCCATACCCCCGCCTGCGCGGACGGGCAGATGACGTTCACCTGCATGTCGCGCCGGACGGCTTTCAGCGCACGGACCAGGGGAACGGTCACCAGGGCTTCATCCAGCGCCCTGGGAACAGCCACCAGAATGCGGTACGGCTGCAGCTCCATGTTTTCCAGAAGGCCGTCCGTTTTTTTATCCTGCGGAGCAAAGCGGTCGATGGACTTCCAGCGGTGGTGCATCCAGAACACGTCCAGAACGGACTTGCGGATCAACGTTTCCAGGCTCCGGTTCACTTCAATGGTGTCCCCCGCCAGGGAACCGTCCGAGTTGGAAAAATCCACCACGTTCCCCATGTCCGCTATCCAGTGTCCGGGAGAATCCGTGCGTACTGCGATGGCTATGGCTACCATATCCGCTCCCGTCCTCTTCCGCAGCAAAGCGGGCAACGGCGTCGTGCCGGTCACCTTGCCGAAGAAGGGGACATACACCCCCTCCCAGACGAACTGGTCGCTCAGCACACCCAGGGCGCCGCCCTCCTTGACCATCTTCATGGGAGCCTTGATGCCGCCTTCCTTGGAAAACATCCGCGTGCCCCGCTCCGTGCGCCGCTTGTATACGTATTCCTCCATCAGCGGGTTGTCAAACTGGCGGTACATGGACCCGTAACGTTCCACTTCTGGAAAGAACACGCGTATCCTCGCCAGCGCCTCCCAGTTGCCGGAATGGGCTATGGCGCATACCTGCCCGCGCCTTTCCGCCGCAGGAGCGGCAAATTCTTCATGCCCCGCGATGGTGACGCATTTTTTCAACTGCTCATCCGTCAGGGTGGCCGTCTTCGCGGAGCACAGGAAATTGGCTATCGTCCTTTTGAAATTTTCCCTGCTCAATTTTTGCAGTTCCCTGCCGCGCAGGGCCGGATCCAGCACAATGCGCAGGTTTCTTTCCACAATTTTCCGGCGTTGCGGCAGCAAGTACCACGCCACGCCGCCCGCCACGCGCCCCAGGCGGTAAAGCGTTTTCATGCCCACGAGCTTCAGCAGCCCTTCCATGATCAGGAATCCTTTCATTCCCAGCTGATGGGCAAATGCAGGGCGGGAAGGAGAGGATGAAGGGGAGCTCGTCATAAGAAAACCGGAGAACATTTTATACGAATCCCTTCCGGTCCACAAACCCTTTATTCTCCCGCATGCGGCTTCCCTCCCGCGTTCCGGCGGCCTGCCGTCCCGGGAAGCCCCGTTCCATGCCTCCTTCCCACGGCGGAAAAGAACCGCTGCCGGAACGGAAACTGCACCGCCCTCCCGCCCCGTTCCAGATTTCACCATGAACTGTTACTCCCCCAAATGCAGGGAAAAGCTTCCGGAAGGCTGCAACTGCCGCAAGCTGCAGCACGGGGCCATACAGGGACCCGGACCGCAGCAGATCATGGAAAAGATGTATCCCGTCCGGACAGCGGATACCGTTTACATGACATCTGCACGTCCGAAGGAAGGGCCGGGAAAAACAGAAACTCACCAGTACATGGCGGCCCAGAGCCGCCATTGGAAAAAGAAGAGCCGTCTTTCTGCAACAGTTCCGTGAAACAATAAAAAAGCGGACATTCCCACCGGAAATGTCCGCCCTGCTGCCTGCCGTTTGAAATGTATTTTTTCCGCCTCTCTCACTTCCGGCGGCGCACCAGCAGCGCCATCAGTCCCAGAACGCTCAAGGAGGCGGCCGCTGGTTCGGGAACCATGTTCCACGCCTCCTTGATTTCCTGTCCCGTCAATGCGGTACCATAAGCCTTGAAATCCGCGATGCTGAAGGAATGTTCATCCGTCGTGCCTCCGCCGACGGTCACGGTTCCGTTCTGGCCGCCGTTGAGCCCCGCGAACAACTGGGGGGTATCCACGATGTTTTCCCCGTTCAGGAAAATCTGGAAATCCGTTTTCCGGGTGGTGGTATCCGTACTGAGGGACATGGAGAGGTTGAACCATCCTCCGTCAATGACGTCCTGCCCAATGGTGAAGGTCTGGCCCGCTTCTCCCGTTCTCCTGGAAGTAAACGTGCCGTCCCCGTTGTAAACAAGCTGGAGGCCGCGGAGAGAACCCGTCTCTCCAAAGCTGTAAATAGTGGCGGCAGACCCCAGGGAGGACAAATCCAGCCACATGCCCACCGTCTGCGTAGAAATGTTGCGGTCCCCGCCCGTCACCGTCGCCCAGTCCGTATAGGAAGCCGCTGAATTGACCGGGGAGGAAATGCTCCATCCTTCCAGATTGATGCCGCTTCCCGTCATGAATTGTTCCGAGGGAGTGCCGGAAGAAAATTCCCAGGCGGCGGCAGTTGCGGCGCAGGCGGAACCAATGCCGGCAGCCAGCATGATGGTTAAGAATGTCTTTTTCATTATCTTAAACAGAGTTGATCGTCAGTTGGTTGAAGGGAATATCCAGAACCTTCCCTTCCATGCAAAACCAATACCGGATTTGTAATCCGGTATTGATTCTACAGTCGGGAAAAGCTGTCCTTCGCGAAACTCCGGCATCGTGGGTACGAACCTTAATTGATATTACCCAGCTCCTTTCCCCAGCCAGGCGGTATGCGGCAACGGTTATTGAACGGAAGCTTCCGCTGCGCTACAGAACGGGTTTCAACCACGAAAGGCGGGAGCCTTCCGCTCCCAGGCGACGGAGCCGCAAAATCACCGGGCACCGGCAAGCGAAATTTGCCCAAACCTTTTTTCTTTCAATTTTGTAGGCTTGACTTCGGATTACAAATCCGTCCATGCGTACTATCTTCTCTTCCGCAAGCCGCAGAAGCAGTTCGTCCGGAACTGCAATTTTACTTTTGGTAAAGAAATGACTTTACAATTCTTAACCAAACGGTATATTCCGTCTCCCGAACCGAACACCAAACCGGAGTTACACACCATGAAAGTTCTTTCTTCCTTAGCCTCTATGAAGCGCCGCCACGCAGACTGCCAAATCGTGAAGCGCAAGGGCACGCTGTATGTGATTTGCAAGAGCAATCCCAAGTTTAAAGCCCGCCAGGGCGCCACGGCAGGTACGCGTCTTTCCAAGAAGGGCGTCAAGTAAACCCTGGCCCAACACAGATTTCAAGAAGACCGCCGCCCGCCGGGTGCCGGTCTTTTTTTGCTGACAAAGCCCCTTCCCGCACATCCATGCAGCTTCCCACCGTCCAAACCAGATTTCTGGACCTGCCCGGCTCCTTTTCCCTGCGGAACGGCGCCGTGCTGGACAAGGTGCGCGTGGCCTACGAGCAGTACGGCGCCCTGACGCCGGAGAAGGACAACGTAATCCTGCTGTTCCACGCTCTTTCCGGCAGCCAGCACGCCTACGGTTACAATCCGGAAGTTCCGGGCACCGGGTCCCTCTGGAAGCCGGAAAACCACGAGGGCTGGTGGAACAGCATCATCGGCCCCGGCAAGCCGCTGGATACGGACCGCTTCTGCATCATCTGCGCCAATTACCTGGGGGGCTGCTACGGCACCACCGGACCGGCCAGCCCATCCCCTACGGACGGCCTGCCCTACGGCTCCCGTTTCCCGCATGTGGAGGCGGCGGACCAGGCGCGCCTCCAGGCTCTTCTGCTGGACAGCCTGGGAATAGAACGCATCCATCTGGCAGGACCGTCCGTAGGCGGCCTGATCGCCCTCAGCTTCGCGTGCCAGTTCCCGGAACGGGTCCGGAGCTTCATTTCCATCGGCTCCGGCTACCGGGCTTCCATTGAACACCGTTTGTCCCTGTTTGAACAAATCCTGGCCATCGAGCTTGATCCGGATTTCCGCGGGGGCGACTATTACCAGGGACCGGCCCCCAAAAAGGGGCTGGCGTTCGCGCGCATCATCGGCCACAAGTCGTTCGTATACCAGGAAGGCCTGGAACAGCGCGCCAGAAAGGAAGTGGGGGGCAAGTCCGGACTGCTCACATGGATGACGCCCACCCGCAGCACACAGAGCTACATGCTGCACCAGGGGACCAAGTTTGCGGAACGCTTTGACGCGAACGCCTACATCCGCATTGCGGACATGTGGGCGGAGTTCGACATCCGCGACCACGCTCCGGACGGAACGTTTAAAACCGCTCTGGAAGGCTTCCGCCGCGCAGGAATTCCCTCGCTCGTCTTTTCCATTGATACGGATTGCTGCTTCCGCCCGGCGGAACAGCAGGATTTTGTGGCGCAGCTGGAATCCGCGCGCATTCCCGTGGAGTTCCATACCATCGTTTCCACAAAAGGGCACGATTCCTTCCTGCTGGAGCCGGAGCTTTACGCGGAACCCATCCGGCGCATTCTGGCGGAAGGGCACCCGGAACACACTCCGTAAGCTTTTCCGTTCAAGCCGGGGAAACCTCCCTCCCCATCCGTTCTCCTGATAACCGCATCCCCGGAAACAAGGGCCCCTGCCCTTGTAAAGCGATTCCCACAAACAAGGAGGCGCCACGGGTCCGGGCAAGCCCGGAAGACGGATTGACAGCAAAGCCCTCCGGCTTTAGTCTCCCTGTCAAGGCACCGGACGCTTCCGGCGAATCATGAAAACTGCGAATTCCCCACGGAGCATTTCATGGCAGCCGCACAGGGGCCGGCCACCAGGGAAAGGAAGGATATGAGCTATTATTTTATCGTAACGGTTTCTTTAAGCTCCGATGCAGACACTCCATACGATTCCTACATCCGGGAAGTGAAGCCCATTGTTGAAAAACACGGCGGCGAATACCTGGTCAGGACCAATGAGGTCATTCCGCTGAGCTCCGGGTGGAAGCCGGACCGCGTGATCGTCATCCGTTTTCCCTCCAGGGAAAGCCTGGAACGCTGCTTTTCTTCGGAAGAATACCGGCAGATCAAGTCACTGCGTGAAGATTCCGTTGACAGCCACGCCATCATCGTGAAAGGAACGGATGGTGATGAAGCTCGGTGAAGGGCTGCATCAGATCAGGATTGATTTCCTGGCAAGCACAGGAGAACGGGGATAAGGGGGGGCTTTGCCGCGCATGCCGGAATGGACCGGCACCCCTGCAAATCGGATTTCCGCGACGGCCCAACTAAAAAAATAACCAAATTCAGGTGAACTCGATCCAGGGTTCCGCTGTCACACTCCTATGACTGATACTCATTACACCTCCGAGACGGAGAACGTCGGGCAATTCCGCTGTGAAACCACCTACATTCCCTCCAACATCACTTTTGCCACGGACCTGCCCGCCTCTTTTGAAGGCCGCGCGGAGTTTCCCTCCCCCGGCGTGATGCTCGGTTCCACGCTCGCCTCCTGCATGATGAGCCTGGTTTCCGTGGTCGCGGCCAGAAAGGGCGTGGACCTGAAAGGCATGCGCGTTCTGGCGCGCGCGGTGGAATCCTCCAAGGGGATTGAAAAGATTGAGCTGAAGGCCGTAATGCCCCTGGAAAGCAGCCATCCCCTCCGTTCCATGCTGGAAAAAACGGCCATGAGCTGCCCGGTCCGCCAGGCGCTGAGGCCGGACATGGAAACGCCCGTTGAATGGGAATGGAAGTAAGCCGCCCATGAGAGGGCGGAAATCACTCTTCACGTTATCCTATAAAGAAATCCCGCCCATTCACGAAGAAGGCCGCTGCGGATTATTCCGCAGCGGCCTTCTGATTAACTGACGTTTTCTTCCTTTAGAAGTTGTAGCGGTAGCCGATGCTTCCGTTGATGGAGCTGGAACCGCTGCGGATGTCCGCATTGCCGTCCACGAAGATGACGCCCTGGGTGCCTACGGGGACGCTCAACCCCACACCGGCCTGGAAGGCCGTGCTTCCCACCTTGGCGCCGTACACCGGACGCGTGTAGGAGGGGTCCGCCAGGAAGCCCACATTGGCCTGCCCGCGGCGGTCGCCCATGTCCTGGGAGACGTTCACCCGGATTTCACCCAGCGCTTCACGCCCGAAGACGTTGGAGCCCATGAGGCCGGAGAGTCTGGCGCCCACGGCGACTGCGGCCGTGGTCAGTTCCTGGTCCTCCACCCTCAGCCCGGCATTTCCGGCGGAGCCGCTTTCACTGTAGCCGTCCATGCGCGTCGTCACGATGGAGGCGTTGAACAGGGGCTGGAGAATCACGCTCTTGTCTTCATTGAGGGCGATGTCGTACGCCAGCTCGTACATGGCGCCGAAGCCGGACCCGGTGGTACTGCCGTGGGCCTGGTAGGAGCCCGAGCCGTAATCCACCGTGCGCGTGAGTTTGGCATCATTCCAGCCGCCCGTCAGGATAAGCAGGTGGGACCATTTACGGGACTGGTACCGGGCGAACAGGTTGACGTAGTAGCTGTCCAGGTCACCGTCCGCGGTATCCGCCGCATTCGCCGTGAGGCTTCCGTAGTTGGCCGTGAAGGCCGCGCCAGCGGTGAAGTTGTCGTTGATGTCCACGTCCATGCCTACCGTTCCGCCCCAGGTGGTGAGCTCATAGCCGCTTTCATCCCCCTTGGTGTCCAGCTTGGCATAAGACCCGGTGCCCTGCATCCACATGTGGAAGTACGGCATGTCCTCATGGACGTACGCGGGGTTCACGCCCATCTGCGCCACGCGGTTGCGGATCCAGCCCATCTGGTCGCGCAGGGAGTCACGCTGGGCGATGCCCAGGCTGGTGACCGTGCTGCCCGCGGCGGCGGCCAGCTTGCGGGCCGCGCCGGAGTAGTCGCCCGCGTTCTGGGAGAGCAGAACGGAGGTGTAGAAGTCGCGCAGGGTGGTGCCTTCCTCCATATGGTAGCGGGAGTTCCACAGCAGGTCCGCCCCGGTGGCCGCGTTCCGCGTCAGGGAGGAGTCACGGAAGATGTTTTCCGTGCGCGCCGTGCCGGTGAGGATGATGGCCGTCATGCTGTCATTCGTGGTCAGAGACAGGTTTTCATACAGGGAGCTGAGGATCATGTCCTGGAGGGTGACGTTGTCGCCCAGGGATACCAGCGCGCCGTCCGTCGTCTTGAACAGTTCCATGTTCAGCGTTTCCGTGCTCCCCGTCACCAGGGTGTCCAGGTTGGTCATGACCAGCGTCACTTCTCCCGTTCCGTCGCCCAGCGTAATGTTTCCGCTGGAGGTGACGAAGGGGTTCCCCAGGCCATCCACCGTGGTGGAGGACGTGGTGATGGTAACCGTGCTGTTCCCCGTCACGCTCAAGCCGTCCGTGCCAAGAGTCAACTGGGTCTTGGGAGCGTCCGCACTGCCGATGTTGAGCGTGCCTCCGTTCACTGTAATGCCCTTGTAGGCAGCCTGGGCGGGATTACCGCCTTCCGCAGCCGCGCCGGCCAGGGTCAGCGCGCCGCCGTCGCTCACGTTCAGGTTGTAGCCGGCATTGCCCGCACCCTTGATGGTCTGCACGCTGCCGTTGCCGGATTTGACGTTGAGCGTTCCGGATGCGCCGTCCAGCGTACCGGTGAAGGTATGGGAGGCGGAGGAGTCCACCGTCATTTCCGCGCCGCTCAGCTTCAGGGCGCCCCCGCCCGTCAGGCCGGAGACCGTATTCACGGAGCCGGCCGCGGTGGAAAGCGCGGAACCTTCCCGGATGTCCAGCAGAACGCCGTCCAGGGAGGAGCCGTTGCCCAGCGTCAGGGAGGAGTCCGTTCCCATTCCTCCGAGGGTCAGCGTGCCGTCACCGGAGATGGTCACATCAGTCACATGGCTGCCGGCCTGCTGGCCGGTGAGGACCAGCTGGGCGCCGCGGCCCAGGTCCAGGGTTCCTCCACCCGTGCCGGAGGCCAGGTTTTCCACCGTCGTCACGCGGGAGGCGCCGTCATTCCTGCCGCCCAGCGTGATGTCTCCCCCGGCGAGCTCCAGCGTAGTGAGGCTGTTGCCCGTACCGTTCAGGACAATGTTCCCTTCCGTGGAGCTCAGCATGGAGTCATTTCCGGTGAAGCTGCCTTCCACGGTGAGGGTTTCCGCTCCTTTCTTGATAAAGTCCACATGGTCCCCGCTGATGGTGCCGCCGTAGCTGTTGCCTCCGGCGTCCACGTTCTGGATCAGGTCCACCACGGCATGGTTGGCGGCAGCGTCCGCCGCCGTATTCGTCACCACCAGAGCGCCATTGCTGCCGATCAGGTTGCTGACTTTCAGGCCGTCTCCGTTCCGGGAGGCTTCAGGAGCACCGTTCAGGCTTACATTGAGCGTGGTTCCGTTGATGCCCACGGCCTTGTAGGGATCCAGGGCGGCGTAGTCGCTGATGTTGGGGTTGTCCGAGTTGGGCGTGGTGTCCACGAGGTAGACGAGGTCCGTATTGCCGCTGACCATCAGCGTTCCGTCCGCGCCCAGGACTTCCGTCACGGCATAACCGAGGGAGGCCAGAAGCGGGGAGAAGGCTATCTGCTTGTAGTTGTCCACGGTCAGCGTTCCCGTCGTCAGCACCAGCCCTACGCCGTCGGCGGAATCCCGGTTGGCGGAGAGCAGGTCCAGGACGCCCTGGTTGCTGAGGTTGATGGTCGTGTTGGCGGCGGAGAGCGTCAGGCTGTCCGCATCAATGACGCCCTGCCCGGTTGTTCCGCCCGCGGTAAGGCTGCCGGAATCCAGTTTCAGCGTCACCGTCTTTCCCGTCATGTCCAGGCCGCCGGAGATGCCGGTGAGCCGGGAGTAGTCTTCCATGACGATGGAACCGACCATGGAGCCGGACAGACCGCCCAGATTGATGGTGTTCAGGGCGCCCTGCGTTCCGGCGGAAGCGGCCACTTCCACGTTTCCGGTGGTTTTAGCTCCCGCGTTTGCCAGGCTTCCCTTCGTGATCAGGATGGCGTTGGCCGCATTCTGGGAGGCCAGGTCAAGAATCCCGTTGTTGACGGTGACCCGCCCGGACCCCAGGGAGTCGGCCCCCGCGAGGGTGACGGTGCCCGTTCCGGAGAGCGTAGTGGAACCGGTGAACCCGGTGTTGCCGGCCGCCAGCGTTATATTCCCCGTGGTGTCGACGACCAGGGAACCGGCTCCGGAGAGGGCCCCGGCCCAGGCGCTCCCGTCACCCAGCCGCGCCGTAGCGCCGCCCGCAATGGAGAGGGTGCCCAGGAAGGTGTTCGCTCCGGTGAGCTCCAGCGTTCCGGCGTTTACGGATACCGTGCTGCCGGCCGTGCCGCTGATGACGCCGCCGTAGGAGAAGTCGCGGGCAAAGGCCAGCGTGGAGTTGTTCTGGATGTCAATGCTGTCCCCCAGCTTGGTCACATTGGCGGAGTTCACCGTAACTGTGCCGCGGTGCACCTTGAGCTGTCCGTCCAGATTGACGCCGCCCGTGAGGGTGATGTTGCCCCCGCCCTGGGTGAAGAACGCCGTTCCGCTCAGATCGCCGCTGAGGGTGAAGTCCTTGGTGGCGAATATCTGGTTGCCCGTAAAGATGATGTCATTGGCAAAGGCGCCCCCGGCCGTGCCGTTCCATTCCGCACGGACATTGGAGTCCGCCAGGTTCACGGTGCCGTCTGCTCCCATGGTCACGTTGTTCAATTGGAAGTAACCGGATGTCACGGACAGGGTTCCCTGGAATGCCGTGCTCATGTTCAGGACATTGGCTCCGTAGCTGGTTCCCAGGCCCACGGAAATGGTGCCGGTGCCGGAGGCATCCAGGTTCAGCGCCGTGTTGTCATTGGCGCCGCTGACCGTCAGCATGGAGCCGGCGGCCAGTTCCACGGTTTTTCCGTTGGCCAGGGCCTTGGCGGCGGTAGCCGTCACATTTTCACCCAGGATCAGGGAGCCGTCCGTCCACGTCATGTTGTCTGCGGTGAACGCCGTGGCAAAGGCGCCGGACGCCAGATTGAGGCTCCCGCCCTGAAGGTTGATCATGCCCATGCCCGGCTGGACGTCAGCCGTAGCCAGCGTGAGCGTGCCGCCCGTAATGGTGACAGCCCCGGAACCGAGGGAGTTGGCCACCTGGGCCACCAGCTCGCCCTGCTGGAGGGAGATGGCTCCCGCCCAGCCCGTATTGTCCAGGTTCAGGGTAAGCTTGCCTTCGCCGCGCTTGGTCAGCGTGCCCTGCGCAATTTTTCCGGTGCCGTCTGAGGCGAATACATAGTCGCTGCCCGCGGCGTTGTTCACCGTGATGGAGGCCGGATTCACCGCGCCGGACAGGGTGACGGTTCCCGCTCCGGAGCTGTTGAAGACCAGGTTCTGGCCGGCGGCCGTATCCGCAGAGCCGTCAATGCCCCACTGGGCTCCCGTGTTCGTGTCGCTCCAGGTCATGCCTTCCGTTCCCTGCCAGATCCAAACGTCCCCGGCGGAAGTCACCACCAACTTGAGGGTGGCGCCCGTCTGTTCGAGCGTGTAAATCAGCGTTTCGTCTCCGGTATAGCCGGCCCAGTTGAAGATGGCGCTGGCGGCATCAAGTCCGCTGGCAGCAGAAATCAGGGTGTATTCCCCGGCTTCCGTAATGCCTTCAAGGCCATTCAGGGTGAGGTTGAACGTACCGGCCCCGAAGGCCCCACCCACGCCGATGGAAGAGCTTATATCCAGGGTCAGCGTGGAACTGGCCGCCAGATTCAGGGCCCCGGCGGTCGTCATCCGCGTATTGGCCGCCATGGTGATGTTCCCCAGGGACGTGGCCCCTGCGGCAGTAAGGGCAACGGTTCCACCCTGGATGTTCGTCAGCCCCGTGTAGCTGACCGTTCCGCCCAGCGTCAGGGTTTCATCGCTGACCTTGGTCAGGGAGAGGACTCCGGTGGTGTCATAGGAGATGGTGGTGGCTCCGTAGGCGATGGCAACGCCGTGGTCCGTGATGGTGCCGTTATACGTGCCGGAACCCACCGTCAGCGTACGCGCTCCCCCCACGGCGCCCACCTGGGAGTTGGCCGTGCCGTCCAGGGAGGCGATTTCAATATCCCCCAGCACGCGCATGAAGGCGAATCCCGTGGTATCCGTGCCGGACGTGAGGGTGACCCCGCCCTGCGCCATGGAGGTGCGCATGTCAAGCCCCGTGCTGTACCCGTTGGCGGCGTTCATGGTGATCATGCCGGTAAATCCGGAGGCGTCACCGCCGATGATGAGCTTGCCGTTGGAGTTGTACCTGCCGTCGCCCCCTCCGCGGCTGTAGGTCAGGGAGCCTGCGCCTGTAAGCGTTCCGGTGAAGCCCATTTCCTTGGCCCAGTTGTCCCGGCCCACCAGGGTGGCCGCCCCGTTGACGGTAACGGTTCCCGTAAAGTTATGCTGGTAATTGGTGGCGTTTGCCTGGGAGGCGTCCACCCATTTCAGGGAGACCGCGTCAGATGCGGCCGTGCCCAGAATCAGATCGGAACCGATGGTGTGGTGGGCGCTGTTGCCCGCAATGATCAGGGACGTGCCGTTCTGCAGGGTGACGGAGGAACCGGCGCTGCCCCAATTGATGGCAGTGGAGCCGCCCCCTATCTGGACGTTGCCTTCCTGCACGATCAGGTGGCCGGAGTTGGCCCCCGTCAATTTCAGCAGCCCCGTACCGGTTTTCCGGACGGAGCCGGCTCCCGTGATGTTATTGCCGAAGGTAAGGTCTGAAGGCGTTACCAGATTAATGAATGAGTTGGTATCCGCGGCAAGGGAGAACGCCGGGTTGGTCACGGTTCCCAGATTCACCGTGACCGTCGCGCCGTTGGCCGCTCCCAGGGAGGAACCCGCGCCCCAGGTGATGCCCGTGGCCGGCAGGTCCGTATCATACCCGAACGCCAGAACGCCCTGGTTCACGGCTACGGTGGTTCCCGTACCGAGGATGGAAGCGGAGCCCAGCACCAGGGTTCCCGTGCCTTCCTTGGTAACGGCGGTATTGGCAATTACTCCGGTTCCCGCCAGCTCATAGCGGGTGGTGGTGTTGCGGACCAGCATGGAGCCGGGGGAAACCTCGGAATCAAGCTGCACCGCGGAGGTGGCGACTCCGGCCTGGTCTGCAAAGGAAACCGCCAGGCCGTCCGCATACGTGGCGGGCGTGCCGCCGTCCGTCCAGATGTTTTCCGCGCTCCAGACCCCGTTTTCACCGCCCGCCCACAGCAGGAGGGTTTCCGCCGTGTAAACCAGGTCCCTGCCATTGTTGGAAAGGGTGATGGTTCCCGCCACGCCGTCCGCAAAGACGGCCTTGATGGAAGAGATGTTGGTCAGTCCGGTGGTGGAGAGCACGGACATGCCGTCCGTCAAGGCGCCAAACCCGGTAAGGTCCAGATTCAATTCCCCTTCCGCGGAAAGGGCGAACGTGCCATTCACGTTGATTCCCGTTCCGGCGCCTCCCGCCAGGGCCAGCGTGCTGGAGCCGTCCACGTTCAGGTTCCCCGTAAAGAAGGAGTTCTGGAACATGGTCACAATGTCGAAGCCGGTAATGACCGTATTGGAGAAGGAGATGGCCTGGTCCGCCGTATTGCCGTAACCGCCCAGAAGCAGGGAGGAGGTGCCCCCTACCGTGCCTTCCGACACATTCAGCGTGCTGCCCGCTCGGAACACGGCTTTTTTAACGGTGAGGGTGGCGTTCCCGTTCACGGCGGACCTTGCTCCGCCGCCGCCCGCATAAAGGGCTCCCGTATAGGCGCCGCCATCCAGCGTCAGGTTGGAATTGCCTCTGACCGTGGAAGTTCCGGCAGTGCCGTAGCCGCCGCCGTAAATGGCCCCGGTAAAGACGGCGTCACTGGCGGCGGTGATGCTGACGTTGGAGTCCCCGTTGATCGTATATGTTCCGGAGCTGCCCGAGTAGGAACCGCCCACGATGCTCTTGACGAAGGTGCCGGAGGCAGTCCCCAGGTCAATCGTCACATTGGTGCTTCCGGTGATGGCGGCGCTGGAAGTGGAGTTGGCTTCATAGGCGCTGCCGCCGATGATGAAGCCCCTGGCTACGGAATTGAGCGAGACGGTTTCATCCGTCACGCTCTGCATGCTGCGCACCACGACAAAGGTGCTGCCGTCAATGTTGTTGGTGGAGTTGTGGGCCGCGGTGCCGCCGCCTATCACGCTCCCCTTGACCACGGCATTTCCGTCCACGGACACGTAAACGTTCCCCGTAATGCCGGCAGCCTGGCCGTCCTTGTAGTTGCCGCCCACCACCCAGTTGACGGAGGTATCCCCCTGAATCTGGGTATGGACGTCACCCGTGATGTTCCACTTGCCGGTGCCGCTCCAGTTGTTGGCGTAACTGCCGCCGATGATCAGGCCGTAATTGCCCCCCAGCACATCCGTCCAGATGCCGGTAGTGATCTCCGTGGCCGTTGCATTGGTTGCAGTGTTGTAATAGCCGCCTGCCAGGGTCACTCCCGTCAGGTCACCCGTTCCGGTCACGACGTTCACGGAGCCGAAGCCCTCCTGCATGGACGCGGCGCGAATGTTGTACAGGGCCAGCGTCTGCTGGTCCGCCAGTGTTCCGGCGCCGGAGGTGGGGGCGTTTTCCAGCCTCCAGGCGGAATCCCATGCGGTATCATACGCGCCGGATCCCGTGAAGGTAATAACCGTTTTCCCGTCAACGGTGGTGATGGTGTACAGGGACTCGTCAATATCCGCCAGCGTGAACCCCGTCCCCAGGTCAACGCCCAGGTTGTAGGAGGTATTCACCAGGGCTTCGGAACCGAACAGGTCCTGGAATTCCTGGAAACCGGAAAAATCAATCAGGCCAGAAGTCAGCGTCACGTTCTGAAGCACGCTGCCCACATTGTCCATGGAGGTGTAGTACAGGCGTCCGCCGTCCACCGTTACATTGCCCGTAATGGTTCCGGAACCGTTGGCGAGGATGCCCATCGTTTCCCCCACTGTGAAGGCGTCCTGGAAATTCATGGTGCCCGCGGAGGCGGAGATGGTTCCATTCCCCGTCAGTCCCGTCACATTCATGGTTCCATTGCCTGCATCCAGCCTGCCTCCCGCAAGCGCGGCGCTGATGGAGCCCGCCTTGGAGAGTACGGCGCCGGAATTGACGGTGTAGGTGCCTGTAAGCGCTACGTTCTCGGACAGATGCACCCAGCCTGACTGGGCTACAAAGTTGCCTGCCCCGGTGATGGAGTTGTCAATGACGTCCGCCGCTTCTCCCGCCGTACCGTAATAAGTGAGGTACTGGCTGCCGGAGGAAGTAGTTACGGCGGCGGTGCCGAGGGAACCGGAAGCGTTGATGCCCAGGGAAGTGGAGTTGCGGGTGATGGCGATGGTCCCGCCGATCTGGTTTTCCGTGCCGGTCAGGGTGTAATAAGTGTACTCGCTATCGGTCCCGCTGATGGAAAAGCCGGAGGCGGCCGTAAGCACGCCCGTGAATTTGATGTTCTTGCCGTACTGGGTAGTGAGGTTCACTCCGGTGCCGAACGTGGCTGCCCCGGAGAAGGTAAAGCCGTCCCCATTGATGGAAGTGGCGTCATAGTTATAATATCCGGAAACGGCGGGGCCGTCCTGCACGGTGAGCGTTGTGCCGTCCCCCATGACCAGCTTCTGGGACCAGTTGACATTGCCGGAAAACAGGGAAAGCGTTCCGCTGCTGATTTTAAGAGTGGCATCCGCGGAGGCGGCGGGGGTCAGCGCCGCGCTCTTGTCGGAATTGCCCAGGGTGAACGTGCCGCCCCCCGTGTAATCAACCGTCACGGTGCCGCCGAAGCTGCCGCCGTAGGAAGAAGAGTCCCCCGTGATGGTCAGTGTGGTTCCCTCCCCGGTAATCAGGGCCGCGGTGTTGTTGTGCACCAGTTTGCTGATGGAGGTATTCACGCCCGCTTTCAGGACGGAGGCCCCGGTCGCATAACCATAGCCGCCCAGCTTGATGGTGGCGTTCTGGGCCGCCAGCGCGTGATTGAGGTTCAGGATGTTGTTCTGCGTTCCCCCTGTCGTGTTGGAATAGAGGGAAATAATGCCGTTGAAGGTGCCCGCCCCGTTCAGGGTGAGGGTGGAGAGGGCCGTTCCTCCGTTGGCGACGCGATTCACTGTCAGCACGGCTTCCGGGGCGTCTCCGTTCAGGTTCGTGATCGTAGCGTTGCCCGCCCCGGCAAAATTCAAGGTGGTGGAAGCCGTAACGGTGCCCACGTCATAAGTGGAGCTGCCTCCCGCCGCTACGTTAACCTGTGTCCCGTTAAAAGCGACATCCGCAGCATAAGCCTGTGATACTGTTATTAAAAGACCAGAAACTCCTGCAAAGGTGGCAGTTCCAAGCGTTACCCCGGAGAAGGAGGTTATCAGGGCGGCCAGCAGATTCAAGGGAAGGTGCAATTTCATGTAACGTTTGACAATTAATGGGTTATTCAATCATAAAAGAACCTTTCCCACAACACGGCAAGGGAAATATGATTGTGAATATAAATAAGGAATTCGCAATCCGCTGTCAAAGGAAAAGAATCACCTGCAACGGTTTTCTAACAGAAAGGAATTATCCCCGTTAAACAGATTTTCCCGGTTTTCTATGAAGGGATTATCTTTGAAACAGATAATCCCTTGATTGTTAAATATTATTCAATGATGAAATTTTGAATGATATGTAAATAAAGAGACGGCGGATTGCGAATTCGCATTTGCTCTTTTCATGACAGGACAAAATAAAAATATGCCTCACAACAAGTTATGAAAATCGCACTTTGGAGATTGAGGAAGAATGACTAAATATGCCTCTGGTCCATTTTCCCAAAATTTTCCACTCCCGCAGCATGGTGAAGCGTTTGCACAGGACTCCGGGGCACGTCTCCGCATGGTCGGGCAATGGAACCGGCATCCATTTGAAACACAGGAAGAGTGAACGGATCCGGAAGAGAAACGGACTTCCAAGACCGGGACCCCTTGTTCCCGGGAGAACGGCCATCAGATAGCTTGGAGGACTCCATGGCTTGAACGCGTTTTCCCGGCTTTTATCAATCAATCTCCTCCAAGCACAACAGAGGAATTCCATCTGTTTATTCCTTCCGGGGTCCTTGATTATTTTCTCCTTTTCCGGCCATGTGACGGATTTCTAATCCGATGTCAATCCTACTACAATGATAGGGAATTATTTTAAGACAAATTCCTCTTCTGAAATAGAGCGCTGAGCGAAACCCCTTCATCTTTCAGAACCCCATGCTTCATTCTTTTCTTTTTTGCCGAGGTAAATTTCTTAATGCCCCAAAATACTTAATCACATAGAAATACATAGTTTTCCAACAATCAATCCTGTTACCCGATATTTCTCAAATGGTACCTGCTTGAGTTTCTTCCTGCGGCTGAAGAAAAATACGGATTAGAAATCCGCTATTTAGTTCTGCTCTTTGCCATAAGGCTATATTTATTCTTATTATTGATCATGAAACCCATCCTTCCTTTGTTGCTGCGCCGCAGCCTCCTGGCCTCTCTGCTGGTTCCCATTATTTCCCTGTCCTTCTCCGCCTCCGCGGCGGACTTCATGGTAGACGCATCTCAATATTCCGATCCAGACAATAACATATACTCCACCCTGGAGGAACTGGTCTCCTCCGTCGCCCTAGTTGCCGGGGATACGGTGATTCTGAACAACGATGACGCCTCCCTGACTACCGGTCTAACCGTTCCTGTCAACTTCCGCTCCGCTGATCCGGCTGCACTCTGTGCCGTAGACTTATCCGGCCTGGGTAAGAATCCCTTGTACGACCTGGGAGCGGGAGAGTACACGCTGGAGATGGACTCCGTCATCTGGAGCAATGGCGCCGCAGGAGTGATACGCACAGCAGATGATAACGTATCTCTGGAAATCACCGGAGAGGTTCAATTTCTCAATAACCATGTTGATAATTCAAACAATAGTGCTTACGGAGGAGCTATTGATATGGAAGGAGACCATGCAACGCTGACCCTGGGGAACAACGCTGCCTTCTCCGGGAATTATGCTTTCTCCTCCTCCAACTACTCCTCTTCCTCCTCCTCTGGCGGAGCGATTGCTATGAGTGGAGATGATACAACGGTGACTCTGGAGGACAACGCTACCTTCTCCGGGAATTATACTTTCTCCGACTCCACCTCCCACTTATCCAACTACCCCTCCACCTCCTTTGGCGGAGCAATTTACATGGAGGGAGACCATGCAACGCTGACCCTGGGGAGCAACGCGACCTTCTCCGGGAATTATACTTTCTCCAAGTCCGGCACCTACTCCACCGCCTCCACCGCCACCTCCTCTGGCGGAGCGATTTATATGCGTGGAGACCATGCAATGCTGACGCTGGGGGACAACGCTACCTTCTCCGGGAATTATGCTTACTCAGACTCCTCCTCCAACTACTCCTCCAACTACTCCAACTCCTCTGGCGGAGCGATTCATATGGAGGGAGACCATGCAACGCTGACCCTGGGAAACAATGTTACCTTCTCCGGGAATTATGCTTCCTCAGACTCCTACTCCATCTCCACCTCCTCTGGCGGAGCGATTTATATGCAGGGAGTTAACTTTTTCCTCACGATCCGTAACGGCGCCATCTTCACCAATAACTATTCCTCTACCTACGGTGGAGCCATTTACCTGCAAGGGATCACTACCGACAATTCCAGCCGCTTTCTGGCATTCACGCATGACGTGCTCTTCAGCGGCAACATAACCGGGGGAACGTTCACTCAACACAATGACGGCTCCTTCTCCGTGGTAAACGGCGTTGCCAACGCCATTCATGTAGACGGAACCAACCATCTCCAGCTGGCCGCCGCCCAAGGAAAGGAGGTTCGCTTTAATGATCCGATCACCAGTGCGGCTTATTTTAGTTCTACGGAAAACGTCACCCTCTCTCTCAACCAGTACACGGATGACGACGGCATCTCCCACGCTACGGACGGCACTGTCATCTTCAGCGGGGAACTCTACCAGGGGGATGACGCCCACCTCGTGGCCAGCCGCTACAGCGATTTCAAGGGCCAAACCACCCTCTACGGCGGTTTCCTCATCCTGGAACACA
The DNA here is from genome assembly GCF_030268505.1 of Akkermansia sp. NBRC 115031. NCBI lineage: Bacteria > Pseudomonadati > Verrucomicrobiota > Verrucomicrobiia > Verrucomicrobiales > Akkermansiaceae > Akkermansia > Akkermansia sp. NBRC 115031. The sequence goes on along the minus strand of NZ_BSQU01000003.1, from coordinate 284,294 downwards.
ATGTCGTCTTCGGCAATGCCGGCCTGCGGGACGATACCTCCATGACTCTGGAACACGGCACTCTGGAAATCACCGGGGGCAGCGTCATCAATGCCGCCTCCTTCTCCATCACCAACAATGACGTCGTCCTGCGCCCCGGAACCAGCGCCTTCATCAATGCCAAAAACGTGGATCTTTCCCGCGGCTTCGTCTTTGACATGCAGAAGCAGGCGCAGGAAGCCGCCTCCCTGGCAAACGCCACCGGACTTTCCATCTCCGCCACCGGTTCCTTCATCCTGGGCGGATCCATAGGCATCATGGACACGGGCACTACCGCGGACTACTTCTATGCAGACAATTCCTGGGCGCAGCAGCGCGCCTTCATTGTCCTGACGGATGCCAACCAGACCCACACGGATGACTTCTCCGGCGCCCATTCTCTGGCTACCGGGTCCGACCGGGTGGACAGCCCCTATGCCTACACGGGCTCCTGGAGCCACCAGTGGGTGGATGCGGATGGTGACGGCTTCCCGGAACAACTCCAACTGGTCTGGACTCCCGCCGAGGACTCCGCCATCCGGGACATCCTTCCGGAACTGGCAGGTACCCTGGCCATGAACTCCATGTGGTCCAGCGCCGCCAACGCGCTTGGGATGTCCCGGGCCGCCTTGGGCAACCTGGATGCCCAGCGCTTCATCACCGGGCCGGAAAACAACTACTGGGTCAAGGGCATGGGGGATTTCCTCAACCACGCCTCCGAGGGAGTACGGGACGGATTTGACTACCACGGCGGCGGCTATTCCGTGGGAGCGGACAGGAGAATCACTTCCCACGCTATCCTGGGCCTGGGCTTCGGAGACCTGTACGGCAAGATGCGCGGGCGCAGCTTTGCGGGAGATATTGACCAGCAGACGCGCATCGGCATGCTCTACGGCGGCTGGCACAAGGTTCTCAACAGGAAGAATACGTTGCTGGTGACGGGAACGGCAGGCTATGGCTGGACGGACAACAAGATGAATTCCTTCCACACGGGCGGCCGGTCCCACGGCAAGTGGACCAATGAAACCCTGTTTGGAACATTCACCGGGAAGTGGAGCCGCCGGGTAAACGAGACCGTTGCAATGGAGGTCATGCTGGGGCTGGAGTATACGGACGTGACGCAGGAGGCGTTTACGGAAACGGGCTGGGACGCGAGGCGCTTTGAAAAGGGGCGCCTGAAGAACCTGAGCGTACCGGTGGGAGTGGGCTTGACGCACCGCAGTGAGCTGAAAGACCGGGAATGGATCAACAGCGCGATGGTGAGCTACGTGCCGGACGTGTACCGCAGGAACCCAAGTGCGCAGGCGGAGCGGCTGCTCAACGGGTACCGCTGGGAAGCGGAAGGAACGTCTCCTGACCGGAACGGGGTGAGAGTGAACGTGAACAGCGCCCTGCAGTTGAACGCGCGCTGGAGGATGTATGCAGGGTACGAGTTTGAGGGAAGGAGCAAGGCCACGGCGCACCGGTTTAACGCCGGCGTCAGTTATGCCTATTGACAGAGCCTGATTGCAGGCGCCGGAAAACCGTCAAAATTACTTTATCTTTGACGGGCGGCCAGCAGCAAAGAGGCTGTGCAGTTATTCTGCACAGCCTCTTTTTAACGTTAACAGAAATGTTATTTTATTTTCCGGTCCATTTGCCCAGGAATTCCGCCGCATCCTTCCCTTCCGCAATGTGCCTGAGCAGGGCGCTGCCGAGGACGGCGGCGTCCGGACGGGCGTCTTCCGGCAGGGCGTCAAGCTGGTCCGGCGTCTGGAGGCCGAAGCCCAGCGCCAGCGGCACGTCAAATACGGCCCGGGCGCGGCGCATGGTTTCCGTGACGCTCTGCGTCAGGTCCACCTTTCCACCCGTGGTCCCCAGCACGGAAACCACGTAAACGAAGCCGGAGGTATGGGGCTTGTATTCCCGCATTCGTTCCACGGAGGTGTTGGGAGCCACCAGCGTGACGAGCGTCAGTCCGTGGGGGTCAAAGGCATCCCTGAAGATGCCGGATTCTTCCAGCGGCATGTCCGGAACGATGAAGCCGCTGACTCCGGCTTCCGCCGCATCCAGGGCAAGCCGTTCCAGCCCGTACTGGTAAAAGGGGTTCACATACCCCATCAGCGCCAGTTTGGCGAAAAAGCGGCCCTTGCGGGCTTTCAGACCGTCCAGAATCCATTTCAGGCTTACGCCGCGGGCCAGCGCGTCCCGTGAGGCCTGTTCAATGAGAGGACCGTCCGCAACGGGGTCCGAGAAGGGAACGCCTATTTCAATGATGTCCGCCCCTGCTCCGTCAATCCGCTCCAGATGGGTCCAGAAGGATTCCTTGTCAGGAAATCCGGCGGTGATGAAGGGGATGACGGCGCGCCTGCCGAGGGCATGGGCGCGCTCCACGGCTTCCTGCAACGGTGATTTCTGCATGTTGTTCATGGAAAGATGCGGCTTAAAGGTTCAGATATTTTTTAACGATTCCCAGGTCCTTGTCTCCGCGGCCGGAGAGGTTCACCAGCACGTCACCCCCCGCGGGCAGCTCGTCCGCATGGTCCAGCACCCACGCCACGGCATGGGAGGATTCCAGGGCGGGGATGATGCCTTCCTCCTGCGTCAGGGTCTGGAAGGCGTTCAGCGCGGAGGCGTCACAGATGACGCCGTAATGCACCCGGCCGATTTCCGCCAGGTGGGAGTGCTCCGGCCCCACGCCGGGGTAGTCCAGCCCGGCGGAGATGGAGTGGGACGGCTGTATCTGCCCGTCTTTATCCTGTAAAAGCATGGTCACGTGGCCGTGCAGCACGCCGGGGCTGCCCAGGTTGATGGGGGCGGAGTTGTAGCATCCGGGCTCCCCGGTGCCTCCGGCCTCCACGCCCACCAGGCGCACGCCTTCATCTTCCACAAAGGGGTGGAGCATGCCGATGGCGTTGGAACCGCCGCCCACGCACGCCACTACCACGTCCGGAAGCCTTCCGGCGCGTTCCAGCATCTGGGCCCGGGCCTCCGTGCCGATGACGGACTGGAGCTGCCTGACCAGCGTGGGGAACGGGTGGGGCCCCGCCGCCGTGCCGAAGCAGTACAGGGTGTCCTCCTGATGGGAAATCCAGTAGCGCAGAGCCTCGTTAATGGCGTCCTTCAGGGTGCGGGAACCGCTTTCAATCGGAAACACGCGGGCGCCCAGCAGCTTCATGCGCATCACGTTCATGGACTGGCGCTCCACATCCTCCGCGCCCATGAAGATGGTGCAGTCCATCCTGAGCCGGGCCGCCGCCGTGGCCGTGGCCACGCCGTGCTGCCCCGCCCCGGTCTCCGCAATGAGGTGGGTTTTCCCCATCATCCTGGCCAGCAGGGCCTGCCCCAGCGCGTTATTGATCTTGTGCGCTCCGGTGTGCAGCAGGTCCTCCCGCTTCAGCCACAGGCGGAAGCCCAGTTTTTCCGAGAGGCGGGGACAGAACGTGAGAGGCGTTTCACGGCCCGCGTAGTTGACCAGCAGGTCCTGGAGCGCGTCCCGGTACTCGCGGGACGGCATGATGGTAGCCATGGCTTCCTCCAGCTCCATGAGCGGGGGGCGCAGCGCTTCCGGTACGAAGCGGCCGCCGAAGTTGCCGAAATATCCTTCTTTGTTCATGCGATGTGGTAAGGGGTGTAGGAGATGAGGGGTTTAAGGGCCGCCAGCAGTTTCTGCGGGCTTTTCTGGCCGGGGATGGCTTCCACGCCGGAGTTCAGGTCAATGCCGTTCGGGGTGCACTGCTCCAGCGCCTTGTTCAGGGAGGCGGAGGAAAGGCCGCCCGCCAGGAACCAAGGCCGGGGGGATTTGAGAGCCGCCAGGGCGTTCCAGTCCAGGGAGACGCCGTGGCCGCCGCCGTGGCTGCCCGCATCCAGCAGGAACCAGGCGCAGCTGTCCGCCCAGAGTTCCATTTCCTTCTGAAGGGCCGCCAGGGATTCATAACGGTCCGGCCACAGTACGCGGATCACCTTTTCCGGACCGATGCGGCGCGCGCAGTCCAGGGACTGGGCGCCGTGAAGCTGGGCGAATTCCAGCCGGGCCGTTTTCATGACGTCCATGATTTCCTCCGCGTTCTGGTTCACGAAGACTCCCACGCGGCGGATCAGCGCGGAGTCCAGGGCTGCGGCGCGTGACGGAGCAATATAACGCGGGCTTTTGGGATGAAAGATGAATCCGCAGAAATGGGCTCCCATCCCCATGGCGGTTGACAAATCGCTCTGGCGGGTAATCCCGCACACCTTGATTGCGAATGAATGCTTCTTCATGTTGTTTCTTCTAAAATTGCAGCCAGTTTTTCACCTGGCTTTCCGCCGTCCATCAGGGCAGTCCCCATCAGTACGGCCTGGAAGCCCGCTTCCGCGGCTTCCCTGAGATGCGCCCCGGCGCTCATGGCGCTGGCGGCGATCCACACCTCCCCCTCACGGCGGAGTTTCCCCATGTCCAGGCAGGCAGTCCTGTCCGTTTCAAGCGTATCCAGGTCACGGGCATTCACCTGGATGATGCGAGCGCCGGATTCCCTGGCAATTGCCAGGTCCGACTCGTCAAAAACCTCCACCACGGCATGCATGCCGTAGGCTTCCGCCTGTTCCCTCAGGATGCGGAGCGTCCGCGCGTCCGGCGTCAGGCGCACGATGAGCAGCAGGGCGGAAGCCGGGGTGGAGGCCGTCTCCATCACCTGGAGCTGGTGGAAGATGAAGTCCTTGCGGAGCAGCGGAAGCCCGGCGCGGCTCATGCGCTCCAGATACCCGATGCGGCCGCCAAAAAATTGTTCCTCCGTCAGCACGGAGATACAGGATGCGCCCGCCGCGGCATACTGCTCCGCCACTTCCTCCGGCTTCAGCCCGGTGGCAATGACGCCGCGGGACGGGGAAGACTGCTTGAACTCCGCAATGACGGCCACGGGCTGCCCGGCAGGCGGCTCCGCGATGGCTTTCAGGAAGTCCGGCCTGCGCCCCTTCCACGGGCGCGGCAGCTCCCGGCGGAAGGCCATGTCCGTGAGCAGGGCTATTTCCTCCGCCTTGGCTTCCCTGAACCGGTCAAGCAACATGAAGCGTTCTCCTTCCTACTCCGGCGCAGACGGCCTCACGGGCCTTCGCCATGCAGACGGCCAGGTCCATGTGGTCCTCCAGCAGGAACATGGCCACTCCCACATTGAGAATCACCATGTCCATCATGGCGCGCGGGCCTTTCCCCGCCAGAATGTCCTTCAGCACGGCCACGGCTTCCGATTTGGACCGAACGGCCAGGTCCTCCGGTTCGCAGGGCTGGATGCCGTAGTCCGCGGGGTCCAGGGTCATGGGCGCCAGCCTGCCGTTATGGACGATCATCATCTTGGTGGGTCCCAGCGGAGTCACCTCGTCATACCCTCCTGCGCCGTACACCACGGCGGCCCTGCGGATGTGGGACTGGCTGAGCGTCTCCGCCAGCAGTTCCACCAGCTCCGGACGGGCCACGCCCAGCAGGATGTGCGTGGGACGCGCCGGATTAATGAGGGGCCCCAGCAGGTTGAACAGGGTACGTATGCCCAGCTCCCTGCGGATGGGGCCCACATTGCGGAAGGCGGGATGGAAATTGGGCGCGAACAGGAAGGCGAAGTTCCGCTCGTCCAGCAGGCGCTGCACGTCCTCCGGAGCCACGTCCAGCGGGAAGCCCAGGCCTTCCAGGGCGTCCGCGGAGCCGCAGGAGGAGGACACGGCGCGGTTGCCGTGCTTCACCACCTTGTACCCCATTCCGGCCAGCGTCAGGGACGTGGCGGTGGAGCAGTTGAAAGAGCTGCGGCCGTCGCCGCCCGTGCCAACCACGTCTATGCAGTCCCCTTCCAGCCCTTCCACACGGTTGGCGCGCCCCAGGGCGATGCCGACGGCATGGGCCATCTCCAGCGGGGTCTCTCCCTTCATGCGCAGGCCCATCAGGAAGCAGCCCGCCTGGGCCGGGGTCATGCGGCCGTCCATGATGTCCGCAAAGCCCGCGGCGGCCATGTCCGCCGTCAGGTCCTGCCCGGCGGCCAGCGTGTCCAGAATGCGGTTGATGCGCTTTTCCTTCTGCCCTGCCGGAACGATGTTGTCCGGGAAGTTGCCCAGGAGCTGGAGACCGTCCGGCGTCAGGATGGATTCCGGATGGAACTGGATGCCCACCCAGGGGCGGTCATTATAGCGCAGGGCCATGACTTCCCCTTCCGGCCCGCGGGAGGTGACGGTGAAGCGGGAGTTCGGCTCGTCCTCCTTGGACTGGACCACCAGGGAATGATAGCGGCCCACGGTCAAGGGGTTGGGAAGGCCGGTGAACAGCCCCGAACCGTCATGGATGATGTCCGAGCTCTTCCCGTGCATCACGTACGGAGCGCGGGAAACCTCCGCTCCGGCGAAGTAGCCCAGGAGCTGGTGCCCCAGGCATACGCCCAGCACGGGAACGGCGGCGGGGAGGCGTTTCAGGAACTCCAGGCACAGCCCGGCGTTGCGCGGATGGCTGGGGCCGGGGGAAATGCACACGGCCTCCAGCTCCGGGCTGGCCGCCAGGTCCAGAATGCGCGGATCGTCATTCGCGTACACCACGGGCTTGCGGCCCAGGGCGTAAAACGCCTGCACCAGATTCCACGAGAAGGAATCGTAATTATCAATGAACAGAAACATGGTCTTCTCCTTTCAAAATAACGTCAATAATCTTGCCTTTGTTCATGCACTCCTGCCATTCGGCGGCCGGGTCTGAATCGTACACGATGCCGGCGCCCGCCTGCCAGTGGATGCGGCCGTCCTTCACCCACATGCTGCGGATGGTGATGCCGGAATCCATGTGGACGCCGTTCCTGTCCAGCCCCAGCCAGCCGATGCAGCCGGCGTACGGCCCGCGCGGCAGGGGTTCCTCCTCCGCCAGGATTTCCATGGCCCGCACCTTGGGAGCGCCGCTGACCGTTCCGGCGGGGAAGGCCGCGCCGAGGATGTCCAGGGCGTCCAATCCGTCGTTCACCTGGGCGGTCACGCGGGAAGTCATGTGCATCACATGGGAAAAACGTTCAATCTCCATCAGGCGTTCCAGCTTCACGGAACCGGGCTTGGCGACGCGGCCCAGGTCGTTGCGGCCCAGGTCCACCAGCATCACGTGTTCAGAGCACTCCTTCGGGTCCTTCAGCAGGTCGGCGGCCAGGGCGGAATCTTCCTCGTCGTCCCTGCCGCGCTTGCGCGTCCCGGCGATGGGGGAGAGCTGGAGCTTGCCGTCCGTGCAGCGCACCATCAGTTCCGGGGAGGAACCGAACAGCGTCACCTCCGGCAGACGCATGAAGAACATGTACGGGGAGGGATTGATGCTGCGCATGCGGCGGTACAGCGTGAAGGCGTCTCCGTGGAACTCCGCGGAGGCCTGGGAGGAAAGCACCACCTGGATGGCCTCCCCGTCATGCAGCAGTTCCTTAATATGCTCCACGCCCTTCATGTAGGCCGCCTGGTCCGGCGTGCGGGAAACCTCCCCGACGGAAGGTTCTTCCGTCTCCTGAAGGGGCGCGTGGGACAGGTCCCGGTGTTCGCCCAGGCTGATCTGGGTGAGGCGGTTGTACAAGTGGTCAAACACGATCACCGTGCCCGCCAATACCAGGCAGGATTCCGCGGAAGAGGGACTGATGGTCTGCGCCAGCTTGGGCTGGAACAGGGCGGCGGTTTCATAGCCGAAGTACCCGTACAAGGCACGCGTAATGGGAGCCTGCCTCATGTCGTCCCCCACCAGTTCCAGACGGTGCATCAGGGCGCGCAGGCCGGCCAGGTAAGGCATGCCTTCCAGCTCCTTCAGGGAAGCGAGCCGGTCATCGCTGATGGAAAGGGAAAGCCTGGCGTCCACGCAGGAAACGGTCATCAGGTAATCGCAGGCGATGACGCTGTAGCGGCCCCATCTGCCATCCACCTCCGCGCTCTCCAGCAGAAGGCCGGGAGTTTGGTTCTGGGTCAGGCTCAGGAACAGGCTGATGGGCGTTTCCAAATCGGCGCTCAGCCGCCGGCTGCGCTGTTGGAGGGTGATGATGGATGGTGGTTGCATGGATGGATGATGGTGTAAGTTGAAAATAAAAAAACTGCTTTGACTCTCGGAGGAATCAAAGCAGTTCTTGAAAAACGGTCATAGCTGGATGCTACTACTGCACATCGGGATTCCCCCGTCCGGACATGGGTATACGCCACCAATAGCCGTTGCCATAATAACGGGTCGTGCTAAAAAAGGGCTGTCCAGTGCTGAATTGCATCTGCGCGTTTATTACTCCTCCCGCCCGGCGTTGTCAAAAAAACTTTCCGTCAATGGCGAAAAAAATCCACGGCGTCCTTCCTGCCGCCGGAAAAAAGCCCGTGGATTCCACTGAACCCACGGGCCTTGAACATAATGACTGTCAACCTTTAGAACAGCGTCACGGCAATATTGACGCCGGCGGTGACGATGGCCACCATGCTCATGAGCTTGATCAGGATGTTCAGGGAGGGGCCGGACGTATCCTTGAAGGGGTCGCCCACGGTGTCGCCGATGACGGCGGCCTTATGGCTTTCCGATCCCTTGCCGCCCACGTGGCCCTGCTCAATGTACTTCTTGGCATTGTCCCATGCGCCGCCGGAGTTCGCCATGAACACGGCCAGCACGAAGCCGGAGGCCAGGCCGCCGGCCAGCAGCCCGAACACGCCGGGAACGCCGAACACAAGGCCCATGCAGATGGGGGTGATGACCGCCAGCACGGACGGCCAGATCATTTCATGCTGCGCGCCCGCCGTGGAGATTTCCACACAGCGCACGTAATCCGGTTCCGCTTCCCCGGTCAGGATGCCCTTGATTTCCTTGAACTGGCGGCGCACTTCCTTCACCATCTTCTCCGCGGCGCGGCCCACGGCGTTCATGGTCAGGCCGCAGAACAGGAAGGACATCATGGCGCCCACGAAGAGGCCCATGAGCACCTTCGGGTTCATCAGGGTCACCTGGAAGTAATTCATGAATTCAGGCAGCGTGCAGGAAGCTATCTTGGACACTTCCACGCTCACCGCGTCATTGATCTTGTACATGGTGTTTCCGGTGGCGTCCCCCCAATGCTGGATGGAAATCTTCAGCTCTTCAATGTAAGAGGCCAGCAGGGCCAGCGCGGTCAGCGCGGCGGAACCGATGGCGAAGCCCTTGCCCGTGGCGGCGGTCGTGTTGCCCAGGGCGTCCAGGGCGTCCGTGCGGCGGCGCACTTCCGGGTCCAGCTTGCTCATCTCCGCATTGCCACCGGCGTTGTCGGAAATGGGGCCGTAGGCGTCCGTCGCCAGGGTCAGGCCCAGGGTGGAAAGCATGCCGACGGCGGCAATGCCGATGCCGTACAGGCCCTTGCTCATTTCAGCGCCGGTGAAATGCCAGTCCCCGGAGGCCATGCCGTAGGCCAGCACGGTGCCCACGACGATAGTGATCACGGGAATGCAGGTGGAAATCATGCCGATGCCGATGCCGGAGATGATGACGGTGGCGGGCCCCGTCTTCGCGCTGTGGGCGATCTTGCGGCAGGGATAGGAGTCATGGGAGGTGTAATGCTCCGTGCTCTTCCCGATGATGATGCCCACCGCCAGGCCGGTGACGATGGCGCCCCAGATGCCCGCCCAGTTGTCCAGGCCGATGAGCTGGAGCAGGAAGGCTGAGGCGATGGCGATCAGGAAGGAGCTCAGGTTGATGCCGCGGTTCAGGGCGGCCATCAGCTCCGTCTGGGAAGCGCCGCGCTTTACGCGCACCGCATACACGCCCAGCAGGGAGAGAATGGTGCCGAGGGCGGCGATCAGCATGGGTGTGAGAACGGCCTTGATCGCCATTTCCGGCACGGCCATGTAAGCCGCGGCGCCAAGGGCCGCGGATGCCAGAATGGAACCGCAGTAGGACTCGTAAAGGTCCGCGCCCATGCCGGCCACGTCCCCCACGTTGTCGCCCACGTTATCCGCGATGGTGGCGGGATTGCGGGGGTCGTCCTCCGGAATGCCTGCTTCCACCTTCCCCACCAGGTCGGCCCCTACGTCCGCGGCCTTCGTGAAAATGCCGCCGCCCACGCGGGCGAACAGGGCCTGGAGGGAGGCCCCCATGCCGAAGGTCAGCATGGTGGTGGTGATGACGACCAGGCGCATGGAAAGCTCCATGTCTTCATAAAACCAGTCCAGCACCCAGTACCAGACGCCAATGTCAAGCATGGCAAGGCCCACGACGGTCAGGCCGAGCACGGCGCCCGAACGGAAGGCGATCTGCAGGCCGGCGTCCAGGGAATGGCGGCAGGCGTTCGCCACGCGGCCGGAAGCGTATGTGGCCGTCTTCATGCCGATGTAGCCGGCCAGGCCGGAGAAAAAGCCGCCGGAAATGAATGCGAACGGCACCCAGGGATTCTGGATATGGAGGCAGTACGCCAGAAAAGCGAATACGACGGTAATCAGCACAAAGAAGATCGTGACGATCTTGTATTGCTGCCGCAGATAGGCCATGGCGCCGCTGCGAACGTGCTTGGCGATCATTTTCATGACCTCGTTCCCCTCATCCTGGGCTTTCATGCGGTAAAAAAAGACGGCCGCAAAAATGAGGGCCAGCACGGAAGCCGATGGGATGAGCCAAAATAAATCCTGGATGGTTATCATTGTCAGTACACTTTAAATTAAAGTGGTAGGAACATAACACCTGGTCCACTTTACTCCAAGAAAAAACCTCCGTTCGGAACGGAAAATTCACCTTCCTGCGGAAAGACCAGCACCGCAGGAAAATCCGGCGGATTCACGGAAGAAGCAAGTACCGCACCGATTAATCCAAATTGACTCCGGTGGTTCCGGAAGCGGCTGGGCCGCCCCTCTTTCCCCCTGCCTACTTCTTGTTACGGTTTTCTGCTGCCGGAAGCCCTGGAAAACGGCAAAAAACCGTGGTATTCCGCGCGATGTGCTCTCCTTGGCCAGCTATCTCCGGCAATTCTTGAAGCTGCCCTGATTCCGGGAAAACTGAATAAAAAGAAAAAGCAAACGCTCCCATTGGAAATAACAGCGCCTACCTGTCCGCCATTCCGTCAATGATGGAAAGCTCCTCCGCGGTGAACCGCGTATTTTCCAGGGCTTTCAGGCAATCCATGACTTGCTGGGAGCGGCTGGCGCCTATCAGGGCCGTGGTCACCACGGGGTCTCTCAACACCCAGGCCAGCGCCATCTGGGCGAGGCTCTGGCCGCGGCTCCGGGCCAGGGCAGCCAGGCTGCGAATTTTCTCCCCATGCTCCCGGACCCGTTCTTCCGTTAAAAAGACGGAGGAACCTGCCGCACGGGAATCCGCTGGAATTCCCTCCAGATAACGGTCCGTCAGCATCCCCTGGGCCAGGGGGGAAAAGGCGACGCACCCGGTGCCCGTTTCACGGATGGCCTGAAAAACGGACTCTTCCGGCTCCCGGTTGAACATGTTGTAACGGAGCTGGTGGACCAGGCACGGCACGCCGGCCTCCCTGAGCATGGCGCATATCTGCCTGGTTTGCTCTGCCGGGAATTTGGAAATACCGGCATACAAGGCCTTTCCGGACCGGACCGCCGTGACGAGAGCCCCCGCCGTCTCTTCCAGCGGAGTCTCCGGGTCATGCCGGTGCGCATAAAAAATATCCACGTAATCCAGCTTCATGCGGGAAAGGGACTGGTCCAGGCTGGAAAGCATATGCTTGCGGGAACCCCAGTCCCCGTACGGTCCGGCCCACATCAGGTGCCCCGCCTTGGTAGCGATGACAAGCTCGTCACGGAAACGGGACAAATCCTGCATGAAAATGCGGCCGAAGCATTCTTCCGCCGCGCCGGGAGGCGGCCCGTAATTGTTCGCCAGGTCAAAATACGTGATGCCGGCGTCAAACGCGCCATGGATAAGCTGCCGCGCATTCTCGAAATCGTCGGCAGCGCCGAAATTGTGCCAAAGCCCCAGGGAAACGGGAGGAAGCAGCAGCCCGCTGCGCCCGCAACGGCGATAGTCCAGATGACTGTAACGGCCGGGATCGGGGAGGTAACTCATCGGAAGGAAAAACGGGAAGGTTTACCGGGCATGGGACGTACGCTCATGCCGCACGCCGGAGCGCCATGCCTCCGTGCGGTATTTGGATGCCAGCAGCTCCGCCACCCTAGCGTTCATGCCGGGAAACAGCTCCGCTTCCACGCACAGGGAATGTCCGTCCGCCAGACGGGCGGCCAGCATTTCATCCCATCCGGCGGGAAGAAGGCAATTCTGGATGCTCCCCTGATGGAGAACGCCGCCGCGGATTCTTCTCTGGCCGCCACCGGCCAGCTTTTCCCCGCCGGGAAATACTAAATCACTCGTCACGGGGCTGGCAAAACAGGCGCGGCCACCGTCCGGGGCGTCTCCGTCCAGCATCACGCATTCCACGCCGCAATCTCTCAAAACACGGGCCAAAGCCCCGTGAATCCATCGGTACAGGGTGGCGCTGGAAGGCCGTTCCTTCTCTCCCCGGCGGTGCATGGCCAGGGTAAAGGGGATGTCCTGCCGGTGGTCCACAATTCCCCCGCCCGTCCAGCGGCGGACAAAATGGAGTTCCTCTCCCGGAAAAATGGCGCGTGCCGTGGCTTCCTCGTCAAAATAACCGTAGGTCACGGTCGGCTCCGCCCAGCGGTATGCACGCAGCACGGGCTTCTCTCCCCATTCCAGCAGGGCTTCATCCACGGCCATGGCTTCCTCCCCGCTTCTGGCGACCGGGTCGCGCCACAGCACCAGCTCCGGCAGAGGGGACAAATTGCCGACGACATTTGCGAAACCAGACATTTTGCAACTACAGTGTAAATAACGGCAGGACGCTCCGGGCGGGAAACGGCAGCGGAAAAACCCGCTCCCATCAGCCCCCATACTACAGGCCTAACGGTTCATGGGCAATGCTACGCGCTGGGTGAAGGACCGGGTATAGCGCTCAAAGAATTCCTCCGGAGAGGGGGCGGGACGCTTCTTCTGCCGGATCTGGTCCACCAGGGCCATGCCTTCATCCGTCACCACCGTCATGGAAATCGTCACGGCAGTGACGCGTCCGGACTTCAAATCGTCAATATTCACGCTGCTGCCGATGATGTCCAGACGGTTGCCGTACACATCCATCTGGGTGCAGGAACCGAGCCGGTTGGCCCCCGTCGTCATGACGGGCACCAGCACGGACGCCCGCTGCGTGGCATCCTTGTCCGACTTGTTGCTGCCGGAATTGCCGATCTTCTTCTGGTAATCCACTTCAAAAATCAGCGTCATTTCCACCACGTTCTCCACCAGGAAATTGGCGGGAATGGTCTCATCCTGCTGGTAGCGGGTATAAGCGGACCAAAGGTCCTGCTGGCCCAGGAGATTCTGCACGGTATCCTCCGCGCTGATCAAATTGCGGTACAGGGAATAAACCGGAAAGCCGTCAGACTCCGCCGTAGCGTCCTGGTCCAGAATCTGGTCACGGTAAAGCAGCTTGTACCCCACGCAATTCACGTCACCGATGATGCGGTCGTTCCGCATGTCCATGCTGGACTTGGCAGGATTGCGGTCCGTAGCCGTGGTAAAGAAAATCAACTGGGAGGCATTCGTGATCTTGGCGCCTTCCGGCCCCATGGTCATCAGGTTCACGCGGGCTTCATTCAGGGCGGAAGAACCGCCCTTCTTCCTGGACGCCGTGGTCTTGGTCGCGCGGGAAACCAGATCGCTGTCCCGCTGCACCAGCATCCATTCAAAGGGATTACCGGCACGGAACTGCATGCTCTCAAAATCCTTGGTCATGGTATCCATGGCCGTGCGGGCAAGCGTGGTGGTCCGCACATCCTGCAGCACCCATCTCCAGATATCCACCCCGCGGGAGGTCAGGGCCACAATCACCAGCACCAGTACGGTGGTGATGGTCATGGCTGCCAGGAGCTCAATCAGGGTGAACGCGCCGGATTTGATTTTGGCAAATGTCTTCATGATTTTTCAGAGGTCTTCAGATAATGCCCGTTAGCGGCGGAAAGCGAGATTGCGCGTAAAGATGGGAGTCTTCAAATTCTCCCACGTCAGGTGCTGCAAACGTTCAGGGTCCGTATTCAACAGCTGGAAAAACTCCGCCTGGTACAGGACTTCCGCCCCCCACGGCAAATTCAGGCCGCCGCCCTTCTCCGGCGTATAAACGTACAGGGAGGGCTCCGTAATCACCTTGCCGCGATTGTAGGGATTGTAAATCGTCCCGTACTTGGGAGCCAGCTTGTACCCGTAAGCGTTGGAATCCATGCGCTCCACCACCAGCTGGGTCATGCGCACGGCGAAGACGGGGCCGACAAGCGCCTTGAAATCATCCCAGCGGTCCTTGTTGTTCGCCAGGCAAACTCCCGTCACCACCGCCGTATTCTGCCCGGGGATGCTCCCGCCTTCCTCCAGCCAGGGCTGAGGGGTGCCGTCCTTGCGGGCGCCCTTGGTCAGATCCGCCCTGTAATTGTAAACAAGAATGGTCGTAGCGGGCTTGGACGTAAACTGCATCCAGTAAAACGCCTTGTCAAAAGCGGAAATATATCTGGTGGTGGAAGACTTTCTGGCATTGGGAGCGGCACGCTCGGAATTGCGAAGCTCTCCAAGTTCCGCCGTCAGGGCGTGGACAATGCGGTCCGCTTCGCGGATGGTCAGAGCGGACTGAACCGTCCTTCTGGCTGGAATGAACATGGCCATGAACACCACGATCAGCACGGCAACCACGCCGATCGCAAGCACCACTTCCGTCAGGGTGAACCCCTTGGCACGAGACTGTTTCATACACTTGGTCAACATAAAATGGGAAATCCGGTAAAATATGAATTAGTTGGGAATCACCTGCTCCGTCGTCCTCAGCCGGCTGATATTGCCTTTGGGATAAATCACGATGCCGCCTGCCAGGCCCGGCTTGCCGTCCACCATCGGAGTCGGTTTCTCCTCCTTGCCGTTTCCGGCGGAACCGGAAACCACCACCAGGCGGGTGGGGGCGTTCGGCTGGGACATGCGGCCTTCCTCGTCAAACTCAATGAAATAAATATCCGTCATCCTGTTGCCCGGAAGATTGACGGTATCCTGCCCGTCACGGCTGGCAAAGCTGCGGGCTGCGGACTTGCCCTTGGTCTTCTTGGAGCCTTCCAGCAGGGTGCTGTAGGTGGGGCTGATGTAAAACCCGGCGGGAAGAGTCTGCAAACGGTTGACCAGATGCCACTTTCCGGTGCGCGTATTTTTGGACATCACGCCCAGGGTGCGCATGTTGCGGGCTTCGTCCTCAGGAGTGCTCACGATAATCAGGCGGCTCCACGTTCCCTTGCCCATGGCATCCAGGCGGGCTTCCTGCACCATGCCGTCCACCATCTCCACGGCGGACTGGAGGCCCTGCCCCCTGCCCCCGCCTCTTAACATGCTGGCGGCCAAGGCCATCATGGCAACCATAATGGTGATGACGACAATCAGTTCCACCAGGGTAAACCCCTTGCTCCCTGACGAGGAACAGTGCGAAGCCGTTCCGGAATGCTTGGAAAAATATCTCATACAGATGATGCAGGATTGAACAACAATTTTTGGCATGCTACCCGTTTCACGCGGGCACGGCAATCATTTTTTGAGAAACGGGAAGGCCTGATATGCTCCTAGCCAAATAAAACTCATTGCCATCCGGTAATCCTATCCCAGGCCATTCGTCCGTAAGAGAAAACAACCGGCTGATCCAATGAGTACACCTAGAGAAAGATAGAGTCAAACCGGCCTGGGACGAAATCCGGCTCATAAAAATAAGAGTCCCAAAAACAAAGCTAAAAAGGTTCTTTTTTACCCCGCGTTCATCTCATCAATCAAATCCTGATAGGTAGCCACTTTGTGGTACTTCACATTTGACGTTGAGATAGAGTTGAACAACTTCTCCGCACATGCGATTTTTGCCTTTTCGATGGCACTCAAATCCATTGATGACATAGAGCCTTTGGTTTCGGCAATGAAGAAGATGTGTTTCACTCCGCCTTTCGTCATAGCGATAGCCCAGTCGGGGGCATAGTTGCCTACCGGAGTGGGTATTTGGAAAGTACGGGGCAGTTTGGCATATACCACCACTTCATTGGCCTCATCAAGGTCATGGGCGAATTGGCGTTCCCCCTTGCTGTCGCTGAACACATAATCGGTGATATGCTTCTTCGCCTCGTATGCCCGGTCAAAATCCATTTTGCTCTTCACGGTGAAGATGCTGCTGTCGTATTTGCCTTCCGTCATGTTGTAGTGGATGGCCTCCACAATCATTGTGGCCTTCTGCTCCTTGATGATGCTTACAACCTTGCGTATAAACTCTTCGGGGTTGTTCTTGAACAGGTAGAGATTGCTCGTCTTGATGCCTTGCAGTATCTTCACCACTGTGCGGCGGGTGAGATTGGCGCCTTTGGCTATGTCGCCCACAAGGTCGTAGCGGACGGAGGAAGTGCAGACATCGGTCAGCTGCCTGGATTGGGAACGGGTGTCTCCGAAGTCAGTTACCTGCTCCTCGTCTTGCGTTCCCTCCACCATCACATAGCGGAGCTGCTTCACCTTCAGTTCGGCATTGATGTGCAGGCTGGCTTTTTCTATTAGTTCGTTACTGTCGTAACTTACCGTATAGACATATTGGTGATTTATCTCGTTCCACAAGGCTTGGAATTCGGCTTTTTGGAAGTTCTCGTTGAGCCTGTTGTCCGGCGTGGTTGTCTTCTCCTCCACCACCATGTCGTCGAGTACCTTCGGGTCAAAGATGGAGTTTATCAGGCGGACTACACCCTCGGCTATCGGTTGCAGCTTGGGCGGCAATGGAGCCACAGTGCCGTTTGCCACGGCCTCACGGTAATCCGGCGTAATGTGCTTGTCTTCGTCAATATAGCCGTTGTCTTCCAGATAGATGATGATGCGGCTGGCTTCCGTTTCGGTAATGGTATGTATTTCCTCCTCAATCTTAATCTGCCTATCTTGGAAATAGGCGACTGTTGCCTTGGCTGCGCGCTCACGCAACACTTCCCGCGTCTCCTTTTGCAGGGCTGTGGTAAAGTCCGCATAACTCTCATTGGCTATCACGGTCAGTCTGTTCACCTCATGCACATCCTCTCCCAATAGTTCCTTGTCCATGCGGACACCGTGCCTGTCCACGCAGATACGCAGTCCGCGCCCTACCTCCTGACGTTTGGCGGTGGAGGAGTTGGAATGGCGGAGCGTGCAAATCTGAAATACATTGGGATTGTCCCACCCCTCGCGCAGTGCCGAGTGTGAGAAGATGAAGCGTGTCGGCTCCTCAAAGCTCAGCAGGCGTTCCTTATTCTTCAGGATAAGGTCGTAAGCCGAAATGTCATCCGACAGTCCCGTCTTCTTTTCCACCTTGCCGTCAATCACCCGGTTGGTCTTTTTGTCTATGGAGAAATAACCCCGATGCACGTCCTGGGGCATGAAACGGCGGAGGTATTCATTGTAGTCCTCATCCCAGATGTAGAACTCCTCATTCACCAACCGCGCATATTCCTCCTCGAATATTTTCTGGAACACGCCTTTCACTTCCTCCCTGTTCTCATCGTAGCTCTTGTACTTCGCCACCTCGTCGATGAAGAAGAGCGACAGGCACTTGATGCCCCGCTTGAAAAGCTGGCGTTCTTTCTCAAAGTGCGACATGATGGTCTCCCGGATTTGCACCCGCTGAATGTTTAGCTCGTCCGGGTCGCCTATCACCTCGCCCCTGCGGATGGTCACGCCGTTGAGAAAGGTCACATAGCCGTTCACGTTGATTTCCGACACCACAAAGTTGTCGTACTCGGCCAGCCCGGACTCTTCGCGCAGGTTGTCACCCACGCCGAACGTTTTTATCTTCCTGACGATGCTGCCTGAAGCATTCTTCACCTCCAGCTCAATGCGCGCTTCCGGCGGACGTTTGGGCGACAACACGATGTTGTCGAGATAGAGATACCCGCTCGTTCCCCGGAGGTTCTTCACTTCAAAGCCTTTCACATGAATGCGCTTCACCAGCTTCTGCCGGTAGGCGTCCAAAGCATCCAGAGCATAGATGGTATCGTGCTTGGTCGTGTGCGTAGCCGAATAGTTCAGCACGAACAGTGGGTTGAAGCGTTTGATGCCCGCCTGCGTGGCATCGCCCTCCATCTTCTGCGGTTCGTCCATGATAATGATGGGACGGTTGGCGGCAATCACGTCTATGGGACGGCGGCTGCCGAACTCATCACGCTCGGAGTAAATAATCCTGCTCTCCTTGCTCCTGCCGCCCTCCTTCATCGAGGAGGCGAAAGCCTGCGTGTTGATAATCATCACGCTCAACCCGGAATCAGATGAAAAACTGTCGAGTTGTTGCAGGTTGCCGCTGTTGTAGATGAACCACCGCGCTTTCTTGCCGTAGTGTTCCATGAAGTGCTCCTCCAACATGCGGAAACTCTTTGCCACGCCCTCACGGATGGCGATGCTCGGCACCACCACGATGAATTTGCTCCAGCCGTACTGCTTATTCAGCTCAAACATCGTCTTGATATAGACGTATGTCTTTCCCGTTCCGGTCTCCATTTCTATGTCGAGATTCACCGCGCCGATACCCTTTGAAAGGGAAGAAGACGGCGTGATGTCATACAGGTTCTGAATGGTATTGATGTTTTTCAACAGGGCTTTCCCGTCCAGTTCCACGCAGTGGTTCCTGTATCCTGTTTCATCATCGAAATCCAACTGTTGTTGCGCCTGCCGTCCGCGGTCGATGCGATATCCCTCTATGGCGTGCGTGGGCTGCCCCGTGAAGACGGCCACGGTGTTCTCCACTGCCTCCGTCTGATATTGCTGTATCTTAAACTTGAATTTCATGGCTACAGTATTCTGCAATTCGTGTCGGGCGAGTAGTGACGGAATATCTGCTCGAAATTGTCTATCACGTTGTCGTTGGCTGCCGAAGCGTCGCGCATCACGAAATATACCGGCTTCAGTCTGGCGATTTCCGTAATGGCGGATTCATTCACGTCCTTGTCGAAACAGGCTATCAGATAGTTCCCGTCCACAAAATGCACGTTCTTTCCTGCCATTTGCCGCGTCTCAATCTTTGCCGAGAGTTCAATGCCGAGGTCGAGCATCACTTGGAACAGCAAATCTTCGCTGTTGCGGTCGGGCTTCACATTCTCATTGAACAAGGATTGCCCGTCAAACTCTTGCGGAGTGTAATAGACATCTTCCATGTTGCCGCTGTCGAGTTTCAGCACGCGGAAACCGGTGTCAAGCTTGTCGATGCCTTCCTTGTCGGCATTCTCTTCCCTGATTTTCTTTCCGGCACGGCGGATGCGTTCTTTGCCTATCTCGCAGATATTCTTATACCCGGCTTTATAGGCTTCGCTCTTCTCATCGGTCAATTCTGGAAGCTGCACCATGATGAATTTGCGGTTGCCGCCGTCCTCTGCGTTCAGTTGCATAACAGCGTGGGCGGTAGTTGCAGAACCGGAAAAGAAATCAAGTATGATACTGTCCTTATTGGTAAGTGTAAACTCCAACAAACTCTTTATTATTGTTTCATCTTTTGGATTCTGAAATACCATTGCTTCCATCAAAGTGCGAAGCCGCTTAGTGGAGGCTCTACCGTCCTTATAAAAAACGCTATACGGTGTAGTATATTCTCCATCAACCAGGTAGGTTTTCTTACATGGAACACTGGTTTCATCTTCTCCAAAGTGAACCAATCCAAGGGCTATTACTTCATCCATTCTTTCTTTGGTCGGGTAGACCCAGCCTCTGTTTGGTACACGTACTGGTTTTTTTGTAACTGGGTGCAGGACCTCGTACTTAGGACCGCCGCCACCCGGCCAAGAAATATCAGAGGGGAAATATATTCCTTTAGCATCAATGCAAGAATAATGCGAGTGATTCTTTGCTGCATGGGTGTCTGGCAAACCTTTGTACCATTCTTTTAGTGCTGCTGTTGCAGCTTTATAATCTGTCCCATATTGCTTTTTAATTTTTTCATAAGCCGCATATATATCTTCTATTCCTTGCTTTCGTTCTCTCCACAGAACCTTACTATCAATTAGTGTAGAGATGGATTTAACATAACAAAGCATATACTCGTGAGAAA
The DNA here is from genome assembly GCF_030268505.1 of Akkermansia sp. NBRC 115031. NCBI lineage: Bacteria > Pseudomonadati > Verrucomicrobiota > Verrucomicrobiia > Verrucomicrobiales > Akkermansiaceae > Akkermansia > Akkermansia sp. NBRC 115031. The sequence goes on along the minus strand of NZ_BSQU01000003.1, from coordinate 264,273 downwards.
CGGATATGTATTTTGAATCGTTCTTTCTGCCTGCCGCCCAAATTAGAGAGGCAATGAAGTTATCTTCGCCAAACACTTCATCGCACAACTTTTTAAGATTGCCTTGTTCGTTATCATCAATCGAAATAAAGATAACTCCATCCTCCGCCAGCAAGTCCCTCGCCACCTTCAGCCTCGGATATATCATATTCAACCAGTCGGTATGAAAACGCCCGTTGCTTTCCGTATTCCGCAACATCGGGTCAATCGTCTGATTCCCCTCTTCATCGAACAAACCACTGTTTTGCTCAAACTCCGACTTGCCTTGTGCAAACTCGTCATTGTACACAAAGTCGTTGCCCGTGTTGTAAGGCGGGTCAATATAAATCATCTTCACTTTGCCAAGGTATGTCTCACGCAACACCTTCAGCACATCAAGGTTGTCACCCTCAATATAAAGATTCTGCGTGTTGTCAAAATCCACCGATTCCTCCCGGCACGGGCGGAGCGTCATTGTCGTGGGAGTGTTCGCCAAACGGTTTGCCGCCCGCTTGTCCGGCCAAGTGAACTGATAGCGTTCCTCCCCTTCTACAAGAATATCGTTGGATAACTCCGCTTCCAGTTTTTCAAAGTCGATAGCCAGTTCCGGCTTGCCGTTCTTACCTAACCGTTCCGTAACGCAGTTCGGGAACAATCGCGCTATCTTATTTATGTTGGAGCCTGTCACATCGTGGCTCTGCATCTTCAGTTTGTCCATTTACAGGTTTGATTTTAGTTTTTTGATTATTTCAAAATACTCCCGTTTGCACCGAGGCTGTTTCTCACTTGCCATCTTCCGCGCCAAAGCAGCAATCTGAGCAAGGGTTTTCGCTCGTTGCTCATTGGTTTGTATCTGCTGCGTAAGTGTATTGCCCTGTTCCATCTCAATGCCGCCGATGCTCTTCACGATATTCTCCCAAACGGCATCCATGCTCAAGCCCGAAAGCGCCATCTTCGCTTCCCCTGTCGGCATCCATGCGGAACAGATAAGCCTGTCCGAATGATAGACGGCGAATTGCGTGTCTGTTTCAAACTGCAAGGCAAACAGGATGTTCTGCGGAATGAGCCGGGATAACAGGACGATATTCTTGCCATCATAATCTTTACGTTTCATCTGAACAGCAAGCACATAAATATCCTTGATGCTCTCTCCCGCCGTAATGGCCGGCAATGTTGCCGGAGACAAGACCGCCACAATATCCATGCGGCTCACATCGGCATCGAAGCCGTCGCGCTGCGAGGGCTTCAGGTGGAACTTCGCAAATACGGCCTTTTTCGGCAATTGCTTCTTGCGTTCCGTAGTGATGGGCAGTCCGTACATACTCATTTGATGACAAGGAAACAGATTAATTCAAAGTCATCCAGCCCGCGTATCTCCTCCGTGAAGAGTGAGCCTTGCACGCCGCTCAGAAAACTGTCGATGTCGCTCCCCTCCTTCACATGGATGATGGAAGAGATGGCATCGCCCAACAGTTCGGAATACCGCCGCATGTTCTTCCCGTCGGAAGTAGCCTTGTTGAACTCCCGGCATAGTTCCATGTCCGGTGCGGTCTTGCCTTTGCACAGGAAACGCAGGCGGTCTAGCATCTCCTTGGGTGAAAGATGATTGACCACCACTTCCTTGCTCTCCGAGATATAGACCATATAGAAAGGATGCAGGCGGTTCCTGTGGTCGATGTTCACGCCGTTGTTACGGTTTTTCAATACGAACACCGCTCCGGCAGGCGCACCGTCACTTGCGGGCACCACAGCATGAAGACCGAAAGGCGTATGCTCTAGGCCGGGATCGTCTTTCAGGCTGGCAAGCAGGTCAAGACGGAACTCGTTCAGCCCCAAGTCCATGATGGAAACACCCGTGTTCATCTCCTCAATGTCCACCACCTCGCTCTGCAGACGTTTCAGTTGCTCGCGTCGGTATTCAAGGTCGCCTTTCTCTTCGGGCGATATGGGATTGTCATCGCCCGTACTTGTCAGCACCGACACCTTCATGCGGGCTTCCACTCGTCCTTTCAGGTCGATGTATTCGTCAAGGGTCACGTCCGGCCAGTAGTTCACAAGTTGAATCACCTCGTTGCGCGAGCCGATGCGGTCGATACGCCCGAAACGCTGAATGATGCGCACGGGATTCCAATGGATGTCGTAATTGATGAGACAGTCACAATCCTGCAAGTTCTGTCCCTCGCTGATGCAGTCGGTAGCGATAAGCACGTCTATCTCCTCCCGGATGTGCGGATAAATGGCAGACTTCTCCTTTGAAATTGGAGAGAAGAGCGTAAGCACCTTGTTGAAGTCGAGCTTCACGCGCTGTGGCAGGCGCAATGTGCTGCGTGCTTCCACGTCTCCGGTGACGAGTGCCGTATGCAGCCCATACTTTTTCAGAATGGGAGCAGCCAGACAGTCGTACAAGTATTCGGCGGTGTCGGAGAACGCCGTGAAGATAATCACCTTCCTGTTGCCTGCGTTGATGGGATGGGCAAACTTGTCGCGCAAGTCGGCAATCAACTGTTGCAGCTTGCTGTCGTGTTCCGGAGTGATGGAACCAATCATGAGCAGCAGAAGATCAAGGTTCTCCAAATCCTCTTTGAGGTAGCCGCGCCATGTGATGTGGTCAAGATCCTGCAGGGCAATTCTTGTCTTCTTGCCACCGATAAACATATCCGCCTCTCGGTCATCGGCATCGAGATTCCGCGAAATATCCTCCAATTCAATGGAAAAGCTGTCGCCCTGATTCAACACATCAAGCTGTCCGATGGTTGACGCTATCAACTTCTTGATTCTTTCAAGGGTGAGGCGGAAAGAATTGACCGAGCTTTCCAGACGTTTGAGCAGGTTGATGCTCATCAGGCGGCGTATTCCCTTCTCGCGTCCGGCTCTGCCGCGACCGTGGAAGTCGTTATCCTCGTCCATGTATTTTTTCCTCCGGCTTGGCAGAATGAAATCGGAAGGGGTATAAATGGCAAGGTTGAGGCGGCTGACAATTTCGTAAATCTCGTTATAGTTGATAGCCGTGTCGAGGTCGGTCAGGTTGGGACGGCGTGACAGCGGAGCCAGCCGCATGGGGAACTTGCCGATGTCCGCCGTATTGTAATACTGCTCTATGTGCTTGCGGCTGCGGGCAATGGTAACACTGTCGAGCACTTCAAAGAAATCGAAGCTCAACCGGCTGAGCAGTTCTTTCGTAGTGCGCTCCTTCGGCGGGAGCTTCGTCCATATGTTGTATTCCTTCTGAGCCTGACGGAAAATGTCGTCAATGCCGGAAGACGTGTTCAGCAGGGCATCCATCCTGCCGCACTCACCTTCGTAGGCAAGCTGTATCTGATTCTTCAAATCGTTGAAACGGTTGTTCACGGGCGTGGCCGAGAGCATCAGCACTTTTGTCTTGACCCCCGCCCGGATAACCTTGTTCAGCAGTTGCAGGTAGCGGTTCTCGCGCGGGTTGTCGTCGTTCCCGTCCGTTGTCACCTTGCCGCCGTTTCGGAAATTATGGCTCTCGTCTATGACCACAAGGTCGTAGTTGCCCCAGTTGATATGGTCCAAGTCCTGCCCGTTGGTCTTTCCACCCCGGCGTGACAGGTCGGAATGGAAGAACACGTCATAGCGCAGGCGGTCACGGGCAATGGGGTTGTTCAGGTAGTTGCTCTTGTAGGTTATCCAGTTGTCGTTAAGTTTCTTCGGGCAAAGCACAAGTACTGACTTGTTGCGGTTCTCATAGTACTTGATGACCGAGAGGGCGGTAAACGTCTTGCCCAATCCCACGCTGTCGGCAAGGATACAGCCGTTGTACTTCTCCAACTTGTTGATGATGGCAAGGCAGGCATCCTTCTGGAAATTATATAGTTTGCTCCATATCTGGCTTTCCTTGAATCCGGTAGCCTCGTTGGGCAGGTCGTCTTCGGAGAGGTCGTCAAGGAATTCACGGAAGATATTGTACAAGGTGACAAAATAGATGAAGTCGGGGGCGTTCTCCTTATAGACATTGCTGATGTTGTCGAGTATCTTGTCCGTGACCACCTGCATCTTCGCGCTGTCATTCCAAAGCTGATCGAAAAGGAAAAGGTATTGCTGCGAGAAAGGAGCCTCGAACTTGTTTATCACCGTGTAGGCGTTGTCGCCCCGCTCGCACCCCAACTCCACCGTGGTAAATCCGGTGACGGGCATATACGCCTTGTCGTCAACGGTGGCGAAGCCCATCATGTTCTCTCCCGTATAGTTGGACTTGAAGCATGCTTTCCGCCTGATCCATTCGGCGCACTCTTTGGCAATGGCCTTTTGCGAAAGCTCGTTGCGCAACTTTATCTCAAACTCAGAGCCATAGAGGTTGCGCTCCCTGTTCAACCGTGGAATATAGAACTCCCGTTTTTGCTTGTTGGCTTTCTCGGTGACGAAAGTCGGGGAGGTGAAGATAAAGCGCAACTCCTCAATGTCTTTAAGTTGCGCTTTCAGCTCCTCAAAGGCGTAAATGGAAAAGCACGAGGCGGCAATGGCTACTTTGCTGCCGTCGTGCAACTCCTTGGTTAAATCCCCTTTCAGGGTCTTGTTTATATTATCTATAAGCTCCATTTTGCTATTAGCCCTAATTAAGAGATTGAGTTCCATTCAAAGTTAAAATGCAACTTTTTGTATTTTTACAAAACCCTAATTCTTCAGAAGCAAACATTTAAAATAAGACAACAAATATGTATAGTTGCAATCTACAATTACGTATCCGGATATTTTATATATAGCTATGGTAAAAAATAATTTGCCACTTCAACATAAGAACACTAATAAAACACATTAAATGGAAGCAGTCCATATTTTTTACAGGATTATATAGAATAGTATTACTGTAAGATTTGCAACATTACTCAAATACTGATATCCGGCAATATATCTGGAGAAAAACAGAGAAGATGACCGGAACAAAACTAGATTAAACAATTCCGTTTTTATATCTTAAATTTAAATCCTCTAATTATGCTGAACGCAGATACATCATTAGAATTAATTGGAAAATCCATAATAAATAGTTAACAGTTATGCAAGAAGGTAATATTGAGGGACAGCTCTACAAATTTTTCTGCTCATTAGCAATATTATTTTTTAGGTTTTTATAAGTGAATTTTTACATCACAAAAATATCAATCCGATCAAATAAAACAATCTAACAAATATTTATTGCGTATCTTTTTTATAATAAATCATTTTTACCTACCTCAATTCCACCCAAATGCCACGGTGGTCGCTGGCCTGGCGGGAGGGGGGAGAGTCAAGGATTCCCATGGAAGGCTTGCGGCCAAGGCGCTTTTTCAGGGTATTGTTGATGAAGAGATGGTCAAAGGAGTGGTAGGTGTCTCCGTCTTCATAGTAGATGGTCCAGGTTTCCCCGCGGGAATCCCTGGGTTTCAGGCGGTTCAGGCGGTATTCCGTTTTAGCCGGCCCCTGGATGACCTGCACGGCGCTGTCCGCCGGACCGTCATTGAAGTCTCCGTACAAAAGCAGCGGCATGCCGTCCTGGGAGGCGATGGCTTCATTCAGGTAGTCCCGCAGGGCATACGCTTCCCTTCGCCGCGTGTCTTCTGCGGAACCGTCACGGCTGAGGCGCGATTTCAAATGAATGCCCACCAGGCGGAACAGCCGCCCGTCCGGCATTTTCACCGTGGCGTCCAGAATGCCCCGCAGCATCGTTTTTTTCCTCTTCGTTTCTCCGGATACAGGCATGTCCGTCACGGAACGGTTGTCCACAATGGGATATTTGGAGAGAAGGGCCAATCCCCGGTCTTCTCCGTTCCGCATGACCAGGACCTTATGCGGTAACTGAACTCCTTTTCTTTTCAACCGCATTTGCAGGTCGCGCACGGCGGCTTCCCCACCCATTTCTGACAATCCTACTATTTCTGCACCGGATTGCCGGATGAGTTCGGCCACGGCCTCCCGTGCTTCAACGGGCTTGTATTTTACCTGAAAGTTGCTCCTGCGCGGATCTTCCGGTACAAAGTAGTTGCCAGCATTCATTGTGAATAACCTGACAGGTTCACCCTTTTCCGGTATAGAGATTTTCTCCGGAACCCTTCCCTTCCCGGGCGCCTCCCAGGAGGCAGGGACCGCCTGCGGCGTATCCGTCAGCGGCTTCCATTCCATCAAGCCGTACCCCAGCACCGCGCACAGCACAACCAGGGCCGCGATGACGGAGGTTCCCCTGCGTTTTGACGTTTTCCTGATCATGTCCGTTCCCTTGAAAGATTTTCTCCATGAAGGACGTAGTGAATGAACAGGCCGAGCCGCACAAAATTTTCCGGCTTATTACTCGGCTTTCACTTCACTTTCATCCGTAGTTCATGATAAACCATGAATGTGCCTTCATTGCAACCCCAGAACGAGTCCCAGCCTGACGAGCAGACACTTTCCCAATATGCCGAACATACCAGGAAAAGCCTGATTGCGCGCCTGGAGAATTGGGAGGACCAGCGCACGTGGGATGAGTTTTACCGGACGTACTGGCGTCTTATTTATTCCGTCGCCCTCAAGGCCGGATTGAGGGAGGACGAAGCCTGGGACGTGGTGCAGGAGACCATTCTTTCCATCGCCAAGCAGAGCAAGAAGAATATTTACAAGCCGGAACAGGGTTCCTTCAAGCTCTGGCTCTGGAATATGACCCGCTGGCGCATTAACGACCAGTTCCGCAAGCGGAAGAAGGATACGGCCATGCTGATGAGCCCGGACGCCACGGAGAGCCAGGAACATCCCATCGACAAGATTCCGGACGAAGGGAAGAATAATTTTGACCAGGTGTGGGAGAGGGAGTGGCAGAATAACCTGCTCCAGGCGGCCCTGGAACGCGTCAAAGCGAAGGTGTCTCCCAAGCAGTTTCAAATTTTTGATTATTACGTGCTACGGGAGTGGGATGCGGCGAAGGTCCGCAGACAGCTCGGCGTCACGATTGCCCAGGTTTATCTGGCGAAGCACCGCGTAGGAAGCGCCTTGAAGAAAGAGTTGCAATTCCTTCATTCCCAGGAAGAGGAGAAGGAGAGATAGGCGGATGCCGCCCCGGTGCAACCGGGCCCGTTTCCCGCTTTTCTCCTGCCGTTCCGCTTTTCAGGAATGATTCCTTTATTTTGCCTCTTGCCAAGGCAGATGTTTTGTCGTTAGATAACGGCAACTGCAATGCCGCCCTCACGCAACAGACATTCCGCCCAGAGAGTTTTTACCTGGGACAAGATCAAGATGGCCCTGGCGGCGGCGGAAGAAGGGTTTTATATCTGGAATATCAAAACGGGCGTCATCCATTACACGGACCGCTGCCTGACCATGATGGGGGCCAGCCGCAAGGAGAAGGCCCCCAATATTTTCACCCAGCCGGAGCTTACCATCCACGAGGAGGACCAGGCCTTTTTTTCCCAGGAGGTGCGCCGTTACCTGGACGGCCATTCCCACATGCCCATGCGCATTGAAATACGCATGAAGAAGCTGAATTCCAAGAGCTGGAGCTGGGTCCGCATCAACGGTCTCGCTCGCAGGGACAAGCAGCGCCGCCCTGTCATGCTGGTAGGGGTATGGGTCAACATTACCCGGCGAAAGACGGCGGAACTGCGCGCCGCGGAAGACAGGGACCTGTTCCACACCCTGATTGAGCACATTCCGGACAGCATTTATTTCAAGAACCGGGAATCGCGCTTCGTGCTGGCGAATACCGCCACGGCCAATAAGCTGGGCGTGCCCACGCCGGCTGACCTGACCGGAAGGACGGACGATTACTTTTTCGATCAAACGATGTCCGATGTTTCCCGCAAGGAGGAGCTGGACATCATGGCTACCGGACGCCCCATCCGCGCCCGTCTCCATCATGAGACATGGCTTCACAAGGATGATTCCTGGAGCCAGATCAGCAAGTTTCCTTGGTACGGCCGCAACGGGGACCTGAAGGGCATCGTGGGCATTTCCAGCGACGTTACCAAGCTGGTGAAGACGGAGATCAAGGCCACGGAAACAGCCCGTATTCTGGAAGAGCGCAACAAGTCCCTGGAGAAGGAGATAGATTTGGCCCGGGAAATCCAGTTCGCCCTGCTTCCCTATGAGATTCCCTCCCGCTCCCATACGGAACACGGCCTGACGCGCCATGTGGATTTCCACCACATTTTCACTCCTTCAGAGGGGGTGGCGGGCGATTGGTTCGATGCCTTTCCCGTGGGCAATTCCGGCGTAGGCGCCATCGTCTGCGACGTGATGGGCCACGGCATCCGCGCCGCCCTGATCGCTTCCATGCTCCGCGGCCTGATGGAGCAGTTGTCCCATCTGGCGGACAATCCGGCGGCCTTTTTGTCTTCCCTCAACCACCAGCTTGCCAAAATTCTGCAACGGGCGAATACCACGATGTTCGCCTCCGCCGTTTATATTTACCTGGATTTGGAAACCGGCGTCATGACCGCCTCCACGGCCGGGCACCCGCATCCCATTATCCTGGGGCCGGACGGAGTTGCCCGCAAGATGCCGCTGCCCAGGGGCATTGCCCTGGGGTTGCTGGATGATGCCACGTACCAGAACGCCCAGTTCCCCCTCCTGGCAGGTTCCCGCGTCCTGATGTATACGGACGGACTGACGGAAGCCGCCAATTCGGAAGGGGAAGAGCTGGGCGTGGAGAGGCTGATCGATTATTTTAACAACTCATCCCCCACGAGCACCAAGGATTTTGTCCATCAGGCCCTTACCTGCGTAGCAAAATTCACCGGCTGCACCAACCAGGCCGACGATATCTGCATGCTGGGCATCAGTTATTCCGAACACGAGGCAAAGCCGGGGCATTAACAAACCCGGTTCCTCCCTTTTCCGGATATTTACCTCCTTCCTCCTTTTTTGCTGGGGAAAAATCCACATTCCGTCCGGCTGAAAAACAGGAATCATTCAAGCAGGAAGGCCCTTTCCCGGAAGGACAGTCTGCCAAATTTTCCTTTTTCCCTGAAGAGTCCTGCCGGCAGGGAGGCACATTCTCCCTGCAAGGCCGCAGATGATTCCCGCCAGGAGAAAAACGGCAGAAGCGGCTTTCAATTTTCCCGCAGGACCGGAATACGCCTGCTCTCTTTTCAGTAAAACAGGTTCAAGAACTGCCTTTCCAGCCTCTCCCAAGCCGCATTCCGGAATTCCCGCCGCCAGGAACTTCCCGAATCGCATCTTCCTGACCAATCCTTAAAAGCCAGCGGAATACGGGACGGCAATTTTCCCATGCCGCCAAATGACAAGGATCCGTCAGGTTGCCTCAGGACAATCATCCGGAGAGAATTTGAAGTTGCGCCAGAACGGAACGCTCAGCATCCAGATGGAGAACAAGGCTTCCAGCCCTCCCGCCATGATGATCGTCGCCTGGACTCCCCAAACATCCACCACGGCTCCCCAGCCCATGGCCGCCAAAGGCTGCACCCCAATCGTAACGATGCTGAACAGCCCCAGAATGGCAGATTTGCGTTCCGGCGGCGCCAGAAGCTGCACGGCGGATGAAGAGGTGACAAAGAGGGAAGAAGTAGCCAGACCGGCAAAGAAGAAGCAGAGGGCCTGTATTTCCACCACGGGAATGATGCCGGCCACGCATAATGCGCTCCCCATCCACAGCGTGCCCGAGGAGAGCTTGGCCCCCACCCTGTCGCTTTTGCGCGCAAACGGCAGGACAAAGAGGATGCTCACCATGGCACCGGCTCCGACCGCTCCCAGAATGAGGCCGGTATTCCTGGGGTTCCCGTGCATCAATGCCGGAACAATCTGGTAAAGGGATTGCCCGCAGATGTTCTGAATGAGCGCGCTGATCATGATGAAGAGCAGGCTGCGCGTAGAAAGCACCGCCTTGAGCCCAGAGGCCTTTCTTCCGGCCCCGCGCTGCTTTTTAGGGGCAGAGGTATCCGCAACGCGTCCTTTCAGAGCTACCAGGCAGCCTACCAACGGCAGGCTTGCCACGACATTGCCGCCAAAGGCGGTTCCGGCCCCCCATTCCGCAATGATGTAGCCGGCCAGCGCCGGACCTACGGCGCGGCACGTGTTGAATACCAGGGAGTACATGCCCACGGCCTCCTGCAACTGCCTGCGCGGGATCAGATCGCCCACAAAAGCCTGCTGCGTGGGAAAGCCCACTGTCTGGTTGACGCCCATGACCAGCCCGGCGGCATACAAGTGCCATAGCTGGAGCATATCCAGCATCGTCAGCAGAAACAGGGCTACGGCCACCAGCCATTGGACGCATTGCACGGCTATGAGCAGTTTTCTCCTGTCAAAACGGTCTCCCAGCCCGGCCAGCAGCATGCCGCCCAGAAAGAAAGGGAGCGCGTTCAGGGCGGCCAGAAAGCCCACCGCCGTGGCGGAGCCGCCGGAAATGTCGTACACAAGAATGCCCATGGCCGTCACCTGCAGCCACATCCCGATCAGGGCGGCGGCCTGCCCGGACCAGAAGATTTGCAGGTTCCTCACCTGAAGGGGCTTGAAAAAGCCCAGCCAGTCATTCAGCCATTTCATCAGCTCCGCCATCCTAGCCCCCGCCGCCGGAACCGTCCAGACGCGAGTGCGGCAACGGAAGCCCTCATAATCCCGGAACCCTTTTATTCCTCCGCGGTATAGCAGGCCGGGTAGTCCTTGGAAGGCAGCCAGACGGGAAGGTCTTTCATCCTGTCCGCGGCGCGTTCGGAAACCGGCATGCGCCAGATTTTAAAGAAAGGCCCCATGTTTTTTCCCGTGACCTTGGAGAAGGCGTTCATGACCCATTCCCATTTCTTTTCATCACTCAGCTTGCCGTTGTCGTACGGCTTGTCATGGAATTGAAGGGCCACCTGCCGGAAAGCGTCAAATCCCAGATAGTACATGAGCTCCACCCAGAAGAAGAGCTGCACCTTGTTGGGCGCTTCATTGTAGGTCTGATCCCCGGAGAAGTATTTTTTCATCTCAGCGCTCATGCCGTACGGCCCCATGCCGCCGCCCCAGCAGGATTCAAAGTTTTTCCCGGTTCCCATTACCTCGCAGACCATGGAGAAGATGTTGACGGATACTTCCGTCTGGCCCTCCATCGTAAACGGAGGCGACTGGTGGTTATGCCCCAGTTCATGCCACAGCCCCCAGCTTCCGGAATGGATGATGGAGCCGCTGGCAATGGAGTCCGTCCAGTCCTTCGTAGCCATGGCGGGATAACCGGAATGCCCGGCCCCGGCGGAAATCTGCCTGTCCACGACAAAACGCATCGGGTGATGCAGGCGGTCCGGCTTGGTGTCCCATCCCATGATCCAGTCCTGGAGGGCCATGTTTTTTTGCAGGAATTCAGCCGTTTTCTGAACATCCGGGCACCGCTTCAACTGCTCCACGGGCATCGTGACAATGAGACGGGGCATGCAGATTTCCCCCCACGGCGCCTTGGTATTTTCCAGTTGTTCGGCCCATTGTTCCGGAGTGGTCTTCCCCATGACGAAAAGAGGGGCCGGCACGGCTCCGGAAATCTGAACCTTGAATACTTTTCCCCGTTTGGAACGCTGGCCCACATTCACGTAAACCAGGCCGCCCATCGGGTTCACCATTTTCACGCGGCCCCGGTCCGCCGGAACCTGCATGGTTATTTCCGGAACCCTTTTCCATTCATCCAGCTTGTGCAGGCTGTCCGTATGGCACCCTATGCGCACGCTGACCGTGCTATCCTTGGGCGCGCCGGACAGGGAAAAGGAGATTTCCCCTCCGGGGGGAGCATACAGTCCCGTACTGTGCCAGCCGCCGATGTTGGAATCTATTTCCACCGTCCTTCTTACCGTCTGGGCCCCGTCCTCCGGAACGCCGGGAAAATCCTTCGCCGCCGGGCACGCCTTCAGGGTGGAAAGCTTGGCGTCCTTCCATTCCCGGCATTTTTCCAGAAGCTCCTGCATGCGCCGGGTATCATTACCTCTTTTCCACGGAGCGGCACCCGCAGGAAATTCCTCCATTCCCGCCATTTTTTCCGCCTTGTCCCAGGACCATGTTTCCAGCGGCTTGTCCTTATCCGTTTGAATTTCATCCCTGGAGGGGATTGAGTAGACGGAAAGCTCCGGCATCCGGTTCTTCACAGGCAGGGGAAAACGCCCTTCCGGTTCAGGCTCATCTTCTTCCACAGGGATGTTTTCCTCCTGCCTGCGGGCCTGTTCCTCACGTTCGCGCCGTTCCAGCTCCTCCCTCCTCTTCTTTTCCTTCTCTTCGCGTTGAGCCTGCTCCCGGAGCTTTTGAGCCGCTTCCGCAACCTGCCGTTCCTTCTTTTCCCTGGCTTCCTCACGCGCCTTCTGCTCTGCCTGCCTCTCCTTTTCCTTCTTCTCCCTGATTTCCCGCTCACGCTGCATTCTCTGTTTTTCAGCGGCTTCCCTGGCCTTCTTCTCCTTCATTTTACGCTCGGCAGTCAATTCCTGGGCAGCTTTCCTTTTTGCCAGGTTATCCTGGTACAGATAATATCCGGCGCCCGCGCCGCAAACCAGCAGAAGCACTAAAAACCAGCCTACGGCGGAACCTCTGGAGACGCTTCGGGTAAAAGAAGGAATATTCATGTGATCGGAATAAATCGTCATTATTTCTGCATCGCAGACATTTCTTGTCAATACGATTCTTCCTTTTCCGCGGGAGCTTTCATGGAAAGAACATTCCGGAAACCGATTTTCCCCGCATCCGGCGTCCCCCGTTTTTCAAGCGTCCGCTTCCGGAACCTCCGCCTTCATCCCGAAATGGGGGAACGCGCCATGCATCAGGCCGTCCAGCACGCCGCGGGTGCGCGGTTCCGGGCTGATGTATCCATGACCGCAGGCTACCATGGCTTTCACTTCCTCCGCCGCATTGGAGGGACAGCACCGGAACGCTTCCGGCAAATGGCGCATGGCGTCCAGGTCATTGTGCCCGTCTCCGAAGATGGCCGCATGGACGGGAAGCACACCGAACCGTGAGGCTACAAAAGCCAGGGAAGTCCCCTTGTTGTAGTCGCGGTGGCTGAAACGCAGGTAAGGCCCCGCCCTCTGCGTGACGATTTCATCATACGGTCCAACCGTGTCCTGAATGACGCAGGAGACGTCATCCAGCCCGCAGGCATCGTTCACCACCAGGGAAAAAGCGTCATTGGCCTGCCTGCGGAGTTCCAGCCCGGAGAACCGGTGTTCCAGATGGTCCATCAATGATTCCAGCATTCCGCCGTAACGGGTGAACAGGTCGTCATGGGCCACGGAGCAGGCATCGTTCCACGGAACGCCGGGCATCAGCCGCCCTTCCGCATCCGCCAGATGAACGTTCCGTTCCATCGTCACCGTAAAATCCGGGGCAAACGCTTCCGGATTACCCTGGAACATGTCCATCAGCCCTTCCCGCAGGTAAACGGGGTCCCTCCCCGTATTGATGCCCCAGAGCACGCCGTACCGCGCCCGGAGTCCACGCATGGTTTTGAAAAAAACGCGTCTTTCCTCCGCAGGGCCCCCCAGCGTGAACAAGGTATCGTCAAAGTCAAAGGAGAAGAGATACCGGGGCAGTCCGGGCCTGGGCAAGGCACGGACCGGCAGAAAACGCATCAGTTCCATTTCAGGCCAGTCCTCCCTTCACCGCGGCGCGCCTCTCCGCATGCACGACGGGTTCCGCCAGCGGAATATCCTCCTCCACCGGCTCCGCCGAGGGAATGTGTTCTTCCACGGGTTCGGCGGAAGGAATGGTTTCCGGAACGGGTTCCGCCTCAGGGATGACTTCCTGCCGCGGCGCAGGCTTCTCCCGGCGTCCCGGCGCAGCGGGAGCGGGACGGGCTGCCGGGACGGCAGACGGCGGACGCGCCGCAGGGGCCGTTTTCCTTTCTCCTGCGGAAGCGGGGATTCTGGCCTCGGCGCCCACGCCGGCCCGCACCTGGCGGGCAATGGGGGTATTCATATCCACCGCATAGGTGACGGGCAGGCTTCCGGCGGGAATTTCCTCTCCCGGCTTGCGCATGTGGATTTCCACCCTGCGGTTGGCAGCCTGGGCATTCCGGTCCCCCTTCGTGGAGACTACCGGGCGGGAGGCCCCGCAGGCGCGTATGTAGAGCCTGCATTCCCCGTTCGGGCGCGTCAGGGCAATGCCGTTGTCCTTCAGCCACTGGCGCACGGCATTGGCCCGCATCAGGGAGAGCACGGCATTATATTCTCCGGAACCGAAGCTGTCCGTATGCCCCTCTACAATGAAAATCGTGTCCGGGTTTTTCATCATCAGCCCGGCGAGCTGAAGCATGCTGAGGCGCGCGGAATTTTTCATCACCGCCTTGTTGTATTCAAACAGAAGGTCCGCGCCCAGCCTGCTGTAACCGCTGTCCTTGCCCAGGGAGGACTGGGCCATCAACTGGGAAAGTGATTTACTGCCGTCCGGCAGATGGGAATCATCCTGGCCGCCAGCCCCCTTGAGCTTGTTGTACCATTCGTCCGGGTTGACCATGTCCGGCTCCGCCGTCTTGATAGTCGCCGGGCTGGCGGAAGTTTTCAGCATCTCGGGCGGAGAAGGTTCAGGCAGTCCCTTCGCGACGGCATTCATGTCCACCTGCGGCATTCTGGGGGCGAGGGATTCCGGCGGGGACGGAGTAACCGGATCGGCGGAAAAGCTGGTTTCCCCCGGAGCGATCACCACCTGTTCCGGCAGCATGTCCTCCAGGTCCGGCAATTCCGGCGGCACTTCCTCAAGCTGCTCGATATCCGGTTTTTCAACCACTTCCGCCACATCCGGTGCGGGACGGTCGTCCGCTTTCAGCACGATTTTCTCAGGCAGCGGCTTCCGGTCCTCCTGAACCGCGGGTGCCTTGTGCACATGAATGCCCAGGTCAAACCAGCTCAGAACGATGAAGCCCAGGTAGTGCACCAGCACGGCGGCAAGAAGGGCCCCCACCGCCACGGCGGCAAGATGGCGCGGCGCAGGCAGGATGAAACGGCTGCGCCTGCGGCGGTTCTCGCGGAGTTCACGGGTGTTTTCCTGATTGGCACTCACGGGATCATCAGCAAAAGGAGAGGCACGGTTCATGAACCGGAAGGAGCGGTGCCCGTAGCAGGTGCACTGTAGGTTTCATGGGACAACACCCTGGGCATGGGCATGCGCGTATTCTCATGAATCCATTCCGCAATGCCAGCCTGCAACTCGTCATCCCCGGCATAGACGTTGACCTTGTAGGTTTTCTCAAATTTCTCCCCCTTTTTTCCTTCAATGGAATGGAGGAAGGTCCGCTCCCGGGTGCCGTAGGGCTCGCCTTCCCGGATGGATTCATAAAGTTGTTTTTTCTCGTTTCTCAGGGAGTCGTAAATGCTCAGGCAATCCTCCAGCGTGGAGAAGAAGTACTGGTTCGTGCAGACCACCATGACGGGATAATCCAGTTTCAGGGCATCGTCTACGGGAGCCACGTCAAACGTACTGAAATCCGCACGCCAGTCAACGCCGGCATCCAGCAGCCAGTACGCGGCATAACACAGGGGCTTGCCCCAGTCCTGCTCCATTTCCCGGACAGCCACGGTTTTCAGGGAAGGGAAGCAGTCCATGCTGACCATGCAGCGGATGCGGGGATCTTCAGACGCGGCTTTCAGCAGCACCGCTGCCCCAAACCCCTGCCCTACGGCGGCCACGGGCGGCAATCCCCCCTGTTTCCGGGATACGGCGTCCAGCAGAGCCGTTACGTCCGCATATTCCTTCAATCCGTACGTGCAGAATTTCCGGGCGTCGTTTTTCCCGCGCGGATTCCATACCAGGCACGTGTAACCGGCTCCGGTCAGTCCTTCCGCCAGCGGCAGGGAGCCTTTCACCCCCTGGTCCCAGGAGGTGGCTATCACCACCAGCTCCGGCTTCGCCTCCAGATGCGGCATTCTTCCGCGCAGTTTCAAGGTATCCCGCACGCGGCTCTGGCGCGGGGACAAGGCCTCCGGACGCCCCGGACGCACCAGATAGCCTTCAATGGCGGTACCGTCGGCGGAGACGGCTTCCACCGGCTCCATCACCAGGGAATCCGCAACGGGAGAAGCGGCAGGTTCATCCCCCCCCACGGGAACGAGCAACGGAGTGGACACATACCACGCAAACCACACCAGGACGCCCACTGCTGCCAGAAGGAGCAGAAGAAACAGTTGAACAAGACGTTTGAACATGGAAAAGCTGTACCCGGAAAGCGGTTGTCGAGAAGATTTTATCCCATCCCGTCTACGTTGACAACACTCAACTTCTATCAGGAGAATATCTTCCGCACGCCATTCCGGCCCGCATGGAGCCGTGCCGCACCGCCCTCCGCTGGACAGGCGCGGGCGCACGGACATGCGGTTCCGGCAAGCCTCCGTCCGTGCCCGGCGGCCAAATAACGCTTTATTTCCCGCCCCCGATCTGGCATCCTTGTCCCACCTTACTTTTTCATGGCAATCCAGGCCCGACATTTCCGCCAATGGTTCGCATTCCTCCTCCTGCTTGCGCTGGGAGGAACGGCGGCCTGGTTCCTGATGCCCCGGGAATGGTCCCAGATGCAATGGGAAATTCCCGGCACGCCGTCCGAATATCCCCTTGCCCAGCTTCTGCGGCCCTGGCTCATTCTCCTGGGCTGTTTCCTTCCGGCGCTGGGGATGCTGCTGTACAACCGCTCGGGCATCCTGGACAGGTATGTGGCGCGTACCTGGTTCACGGCTTTCATCATGTGCACGGCCATCCTCACGCTGATTTACATCATCGGCGACTTTGCGGACAATGTGGGGGACCTGATGAACCTGGATTCCCCCCTGGCGGGCACCTTCCGCTTCTACCTGAGCCAGCTGCCCATGATTCTGAACCTGATCCTTCCCTACACCCTTCTGCTGGGAACGCTCTGGGCGCTTACCAAGCTTTCCTCATCCTCGGAAATCACCGGCATGCTGCAATCCGGGAGATCCCTGCTCCGGATCAACGCCCCGGTCATCATCGGCGCCGTCTTTGCGGCCATCTACTTCGGCATCTTCGGGTTTCACTGGGCTCCCAATTCCACTCTGTACAGGAAATTGATGTTTTCCTCCCTGAGCCAGAATAAAAATGACGACGCCTCCCGGAGCACCATCTACAAGAACGACGCGGAATCCCGCATCTGGTACCTCGGCGACCCTCCCGGAATAGACTCCCCCGGCGAGCCGTTCAGGCAGGTGCGCGTGGAACAGTTCAGCGCGCCCGGAAAGATGGAGTACGAGCTGTTTGCGGATGAAGCCATGTGGGACCCGGCTTCCAGAACATGGACATTCCGGCAAGCCATCAAAAGGAATTATTCCCAGGAGGAACCCCGCCAGCTGAACGACGTGCCCGTGTTCGCCGGGCAGGAATACCAAACGTTGAAAGAGCATTATCCAGAGACTCCCTGGCAGTTGATTTCCCCCAACGTCCGCGTGGATACCCAGGGCACTCCGGCCCTCCAGGAAATCATCAGGTCCGGCACGACAAACGCCAAGTACCTCAGAAGCCTGCAAACGGAATGGCACGTCAGGATAGCCCGCATGTTTTCCTGCATTATCCTGACATTCATCGCCATTCCTTCCGCCATCACGTTCCAGCGGCGCTCCGCCATGTCCGGCATCGGCATTGCGCTGTTCCTGGCGGCGGCCATGCTGTTCCTGTATGAGTTTTTCCCCACGCTGGCCTCCGCAGGCTACCTCCCCACCTGGCTGGGGGCGTGGATGCCCAACATCATTTACACCATCATCGCCATCCGCCTGTTCCAGACCAAGCTGGCCCACAGAAGCTTCATGGAGATGCTGAGAGGCTTGAAAAAGACACCCGTCCATGACCAACCCTGACCACCTTGACGACTCCCTGGCAGCCGTCCGGAAAGCCCGCGAACTGCTCCACCGGGCACGCGCCGTGATTTTTGACTTTGACGGGCTGCTGGTGGATACGGAATACGCCATTTATTCTTCCTGGGAACGCGTGTTCGCATCCTGCGGCCACGCCCTCCCCCTGGATTTGTTCAACCAGTGCCTGGGGAGCGGCTACACCCACTGGAACCCCGGGGAGCATCTGGAACAACTGACGGGCCGCACCTTCGACTGGGAAGCCGTCAACGGCCGCCGCCAGGAGGAAATCGTCCGCGACCTGGAGCACGCCGGCCTTCTGCCAGGAGCCTGCGAACTCATCCGGAGCCTGGCGGAAGCCGGAACGCCCATGGGCGTGGCCTCCAGCTCTTCCCACCGCTGGGTGGACGGCTGGCTGAACAGGCTGGACATCATGCCCTATTTCCAGACCGTCGTCTGCCGTGACGACGGCCTTCCCGTCAAACCGGACCCGGCCCTGTTCCTGAAGGCTGCGGAAAACCTGGGCATGCAGCCGGCTGAATGCCTGGTGCTGGAAGATTCCCAGAACGGCACCACCGCCGCGCACCGCGCAGGAATGCCCGTTATCTCCATCCCGAACCGGGTGACGGAGCAGGCGGATTTTTCCCTGGCAACCAGTAAAATCCGTTCCCTGGCGGAACTTCTTTAGGAATTCGGGAATTCCGCCTTCCATTCCGTTACGCTTGTTTCTTGACGGAATTCCTTTCATGCCTTATGTAAGGAGAATGGCTTCCCAACGTACCCCATTATATCACTACCGCGTCAAAGACAAGATTGTGGGCCCTATCTGCCTGACAGACCTCCACGCCCTGCTTGTCTCCAAGAAAATTCTTCCGGACACCATGATCCGGGAGGAACATTCCCAGTGCTGGATGCCGCTCGCAACGGAGCTGCGCCGTCACGAGCGCCTGGCGCGCCTCAGGGCATCCGCCTTCATGCTTTCCTGCCGCCCTCCTAAAAGCTGCCTCCTGTTTTACATCATTGCCCTTCTCCTTCTGGCCTGCGGCGTGGCGCATTCCATCATGCTCCACACCATCCTTTACATGGAAGTGCTGTTCGTGCCTGCCATAGCGTTTTTCATGGGAAAGATGCTGATGTACATGCACCTTCTTACCGGAGGCATGAGGAAAATGCCCGCCCAGGAACCGGAACGCTGACCAGACGCAAACATTTTCCTCCTCTCCGCTCTCTCCCCTGCAGCCTATGAGCCCGATACCCGCCAGAGCAACGCTCTACCATTACCGCACCGATGAGAAAACCGCCGGTCCCGTCAGCAAGGAAGTGATCGACACGCTGGCGGCAGCCGGCAAGCTTCCGTTTTCCACCACCATGGTCAGGAAAGAAGATTCCCGGAACTGGGTCCCCCTTTCCGCCATTCTGCAGAGGCGGATTAAATTCAAGGCGCTCCAGCCTTCAAAGAAGGAGCAGCCTTCCATCCGCATCCTGTTTTACGCAGCGGCAACCCTCTTTTTCTGCTTTGGCATCGTGATATTTTTCCTGATGAACCATGCCGAACTGGAAGTAATCATCCTGATTCCCTGCATCCTCGTTTTCATGGGCAAGCTTTTATGCTACGTCCACACGCTTGTGGAAAAGTGCGGCATTACCGCTGCTCCCGGCAGGGAATAAGAGCGCGGCGGAACGTCCGCCACCGTGTTGCACCCGGGCCGGGACGCCGTGCCGTCGGATAACTTGAAATAAAGAACCGCCGGGACCGTTGAAGATCCGGCGGTTTGAAAATTACTGTTACGGAGAATTATTTATTTAATTCCGCAACGGCGGCTTCCAGGCTGGGCACGTCTTCGATGGAGATGACGGTGGCATCCTTGCAGATGCGGCCCATCATGCCGGCCAGCGTCTTGCCCGGTCCCAGTTCAATGAAAAGGCGGTGGCCCTGGTCCACCAGCTTCTGCATGGAGGCCGTCCAGCGCACGGAGCCGCACACCTGGTGCTCCAGCACATTGCGGATGTCGTCCGGCCCTTCCACCACGCGGGCTTCATAGTTGCAGTAGACGGGCATGGAAGGCGTGCCGAAGGAGACATTCTTGAGTTCCTCCGCCAGCTTCACCATGGCGCTGTGCATCAGGCGGGAATGGTAGGCTCCCGCCACATTGAGCTTCTTGGCGATCTTGCAGCCGGCAGCCTTGGCTCCGGCAATGGCCTTGTCCACGCCTTCTTCCGTGCCGGAAACGACCGTCTGGCCGGGGCAGTTGAAGTTGGCAACGTCCACGTCGCATTCCTGCGCCAGCTTGATGACGTTTTCATCCGTCCCGCCGATCATCGCGGCCATGGTGCCCTTCGTGGCGTTGCAGGCTTCCTCCATGAACGCGCCGCGCTTCTGGACCAGGCGAAGGCCTTCTTCAAAGGTATAGGTTCCGGCAGCCGCATGAGCCGTGAATTCACCCAGGGAAAGGCCGGCGGCAGCCACGGGATTCAGGGAAGGCGCCAGCTCCTTCAAGACGGCCAGGCAGGCCAGGCCATGCACGTAGAGAGCAGGCTGGCAGTTGCAGGTGCGGGTCAGTTCTTCGCCGGGGCCTTCAAACATGATGGAGGAGAGGGATTCCCCAAGCGCCTTGTCCGCCTGCTCAATCAGGGCCCTGGCTGCGGGATACTGGTCATACAAATCTTTGCCCATGCCTACTTTTTGGGCACCTTGTCCGGAAAACAATAATACTGCGTCCATAGTTGAGGCTGAATTATACCGTTCCGGCAGGAAAGAAGCAAGAGCGATCTTGCCACCGCACTTCCTCCGTAATCTCTTTACCGCCAATATGAATAGAAAATCCGCCCCGGTCTCTGCGAGAGGCCGGGACAGATGGTTAAGCCTGATGTGTCAGGGAACGGCCTTAGGCGGTTGCTTCCGTGGTTGCGGGAGCTTCTTCCTTTTCAGCCGTTTCGCGGGGCAGATCGATGATTTCGATCATGGCCACGAGGGCGGAGTCCGTCAGACGCTGGCCCAGCTTGACGATGCGGGTATAGCCGCCCTTGCGTTCCGCGCAGAGGGGAGCGATTTCATCAAACAGGCGCTTGACGGCGGCCGTGTTGTGAATGGTGGCGGTAGCCAGGCGGCGGGAATGCACGTCGCCGCGCTTGGCGAGCGTGATCAGCTTTTCCACATAGGGACGGAGAGCCTTGGCCTTGGCCAGGGTGGTGGTGATGCGTCCGTTGAGGATGAGGCTGCATGCCTGGTTGGCGAGCAAAGCCCTGCGGTGAGAAGCGTTGCGCTGAAGCTTGGAGGTTTTTACACCGTGTCTCATGATGATATTTTTCTATGTGTGTTGGTTTTGTGAGATTTAGTCGTCGTCGTCTTCGATGTTGGCGGCAATCAGGTCTGCCAGGCCCACGGGGCTTTCCTCTTCCAGACCCAGGCGCGGCTTGGCCTGCGGCACGGGACCGGTAAGCAGGGAGGGATCCACCTGAACACCCAGGGAAAGGCCCAGTTCCAGCAGCTTGTCCTTGATTTCGTTGAGGGACTTCTTGCCGAAGTTGCGGTACTTGAGCATTTCGCTTTCGCTCTTCATGGCGAGCTGGCCGACGGTGGTGATGTTGGCGTTGTTGAGGCAGTTGGCGGCGCGCACGGAAAGCTCGATTTCGTTGACGCTCATGTTGAGCAGCTTGCGCAGGCGGGCCGTTTCCTCGTCCTGGACGGCGGAAGGAGCTTCTTCAAAGTTGACCTGCTTGTCGTCATAGTTGACGAAGACGTCCAGGTGGTGGCGCAGAATGGCGGAGGCCTGGAGCATGGCGTCTGCGGGGGAGATGCGCCCGTCCGTCCATACTTCAAGGATCAGCTTGTCGTAGTCGGTCATCTGGCCCACACGGGTATTCTGCACGGAGTACTTCACGCGGGTGACCGGGGAGAAAATGGAGTCGATCGGGATCACGCCAATGGGCATGTCCGGCACCTTGTTTTCGTCGCCGGTGGCAAAGCCGCGGCCCACGCGCACCTGGAATTCGCATTCGAACATGGTGTCCTGGTCCAGGGTGCAGATGATTTGATCGGGATTGACCACCTGGTAGGTGGTGTCGTCAGTGATGTCGGCGGCGGTCACGACGCCCTGCTTGTGCACGCGCAGGGAGAGCAGGCGCGGTTCCTTGCCGTTGTGCTTGAACTTGACCTTTTTCAGGTTCAGCACGATTTCCGTCACGTCTTCCACCACGCCGGGCAGGGAGGAGAATTCATGCTGTGCGCCGGCGATGCGGACGGAGGTGATGGCGGCACCTTCAAGTGAACCCAGAAGAACGCGGCGCAGGGAGTTGCCAAGCGTATGGCCGTAACCGTTTTCAAACGGTTCCGCCACGAAGGTCAGATGATTCGCATCATTCGGGTCTTCAATTTTTTCCAGACGGCTGGGAACTTCAAAGCGGGCCAGCGTGGTAACGGCGGTTTCTTCTGCAGTAGTGGTTTCGTTTTCCGACATAATCGTATGTAATGTACCGGGTTTCCCCTCAGCACGGGCATGGCGGGCAATCCGCCTGAAGGACCTACGGCATGTTTTGGAAACGCCCGTGCGGGGAGCAATTTAACGATCTGTTTTCAACAATCAACTCTTTTCATGTCCGCCGGCAAATTTTCTGTGACTTAACGTGCGTCATCTGGCATAGTGGGGCAAACCTATATACCAACTCATGAAGCATCCTGATTTTTTGGACAACAGGGATTTTACGGGGGAAGACAAGAAGCGCCCCTCCACCATGTCCATGGACACCAGCTACCAGGCTCTGGAAGGAGTCGTCAAAAAACTTTCCGAAATAGCCTCCACCAGGCACGATCCCCGTTACCTCCAGGAGTATATCAAGACGGGCATCAACATGGCGCAGTCCGAAGCCTCCGACCACGATTTTACCGTCCTGATCCGTTCCGGGCGGGAGATGTACCGGGCCAACTGCGTTTTCGCCCCGTACCGCCACATCCGCAAGATTTCCGTGTTCGGCTCCGCGCGCATCAGGAATGATGAGCCGGCGTATGAAACGGCGCGGGAGTTCGCCAGGGAAGCCAGCGAACACGGTTACATGGTCATTACGGGTGGCGGACCGGGCATCATGCAGGCGGCCAATGAAGGAGCCGGCGAGCAACGCTCCTTCGGCCTGAACATCACCCTGCCGTATGAACAGACTTCCAACCACGTGGTAGCCCACAGCGACAAGCTGATCAATTTCTATTATTTCTTTGTCAGAAAGCTGAATTTCGTAGCGGAAAGCGATGCCATGGTGGCGTTCCCCGGCGGCTTCGGCACCATGGACGAGGTGTTTGAAACCCTCACCCTGATCCAGACGGGGAAGGCCACCATTTACCCGATCGTCCTTCTCGATTCCCCCGGCAAGACTTTCTGGCTGAACTGGCTGGCCTTCATCCGCGTGGAACTGGTGGATTCCGGCCTGATTTCCGCGGATGACCTGCACCTCATCCACGTCACCAAGAATCCGGCGGAGGCCATGGAGCACATCGACCGCTTCTACCGCATTTTCCACTCCTACCGTTTTGTCAGGGACGCCATCGTCATCCGCCTGAACACGCACCTGCCCGCCCAGTGGGTGGAGCACCTGGAACGGGATTTTTCAGACCTGATCCTGCCCGGGGGAAGAATGGTCCAGAGCGGACCGCTCCCGGATGAGGCGGACGAACCCCACCTGGACCGGCTGCCACGCCTCATTTTCCCCATCAAACGCGGCAATTACGGCAGGCTGAGGCTGCTGATTGACCGCATCAACCAGACGCCCAGCCGGACTTATTCCCCACCCTCCCATGTCTGACGCCCTTCCCGCGTGGCTGATTCCGCTGATTTTCGGCCTGATGGGAGCCTGCATCGGCTCCTTCCTGAACGTGGTCATTTACCGGACGCCGCTGGGCATCTCCGTCAATGATCCGGCGCGCTCCTTCTGCCCGGAATGCGAGGAACCCATTCCGTGGTACCTGAATATTCCGGTGCTAAGCTGGCTGACGCTCCGGGGAAAATCCGCCTGCTGCGGAACGCGCATCAGCTTCCGCTATTGCTTCGTGGAGCTGCTTACGGCCCTGCTTTTCGCCGCCCTGGGGTGGAAGTACGCGGACGCCTCCGCGGGAGCCGCCATACTGCTCTGCCTGTGGACTGCCATGGCCATCGTCATCATGTTCATTGACGCGGAGCATCTGATCGTATTCCGTACCCAGGCGCTCATCGGCGCCGCAGCCGGAGTGGGAGCCTGTGCCCTTTACCCGTTTCTCCTGCCGGACAATGACGTCATGACCTGGACGGACGCCTTCACGGCCTCCGTGCTGGGGGGAATCGCCGGGTATGCCGCCATCAGGCTGGTGATTGAAATGGGCAAGCTCCTGTTCGGCACCTGGAAGCAGCACTTTGACGCTCCCGCTCCGTGGAGCCTGAAGGAGCCGGAATCCGACCGGGACGAGCTCCAGCTCATTATCAACGGACAGCCTCACGACTGGTCCATGCTTTTCCACCGGGCCACGGACAAGGCCGTCATTTCCGGGGGCTCCGTCACCATTGACGGGGAAACGCTCCCTCCCTGCTCCGTCATCCTGCGCCAGGACAGGATAGAGCTGGAGAACGGAGACGTTTTCCCGCTGGAAGACCTGGAAAGCGTGGAAGGAACCATGACGGATATTCGCGCGCAGCGGGAAGCCATGGGCTCCGGTGATGCCTGGATTCTGATGATGGCCGGATGCGTGGGCGGATGGCAGGGCGCGGTGTTCTGCCTTTTCCTCGGCTCCCTGCTGGGGATTGTGCAGGCAGTCGTTTCACGCATGGGGTTCGGCAGGAATCTTCCCTTCGGCCCCGCTCTGCTCAGCGCCGCCCTGATCTGGCTGCTGGGTGGCGACCAGTGGTGGCTGGCCTATCTCCGCTTCATTTCCGGAGAATAATTTTTCCCTCCATGACACGGCTGGACCGCAACCCTTCCGGGCTGCGGTCTTTTTTTACAGATTTATTTCATATTCAACAGCTTTACCATTCTGCACCCCGGCAGAAAAAAGGGAAGCCCCGCAAAGGCTCCGGCCGCCCCTTTCCGGAGCACGCACGTTTTTATTTTGCAACCAGGACGAATTCCGGGGGTTCATCCTAGCAAAGGGAGGCGTTTCCACCTGTTTGAGATATCACAGCGCGACGCCCCTTTCCGAAACGCATCAAACCTCACCACTCAAAGTTATGACCAAGCAAATGATTATCGCCGCGGCCTTTGCCGCATGCTCCGCGTTCGCTCAGGACGCGCCGCCGCCCCCCGCCCCGGACGCACCTTCCGACGCTCCGGAAATGCAGCCCCCTCCTGAAAGAAGGGGAGGCCCCCGCCACCGCGCCGGAGGCAGGGACCGCCAGGGCCCAGGTCCGGAACGGGCCAATCTCCAAATGAGGAGAATTGATCCCGGCATCATGATCATCGGGGAAGAACTGGTCATGGCCAAGTATGACACCGACAAGGACGGCAAGCTTTCCGACGAGGAAATAGCCGTTCTCCAGGCGGACGTCAAGAAAGCCCAGGAAGCCAGGAAGGCCGCCATCCTGAAGAAGTTCGACAAGGACGGCGACGGCAAGCTTTCCAAGGAGGAAAGAAAGGCCATGCAGGAAGAATGGCTCAAGGACCATCCGGAAGCCGCCAAGCGCATGGAAGAAATGAAGGCCCGCCAGGAAGCCCGCAAGGCCGAAATGCTGAAGAAGTATGACAAGGACGGCGACGGCAAGCTTTCCGACGAGGAAAAGAAAGCCATGCGGGAGGACTGGGCCAAGGACCATCCGGAAGCCGCCAAGCGCATGGAGGAAATGAAAGCCCGCCAGGAAGCCCACGCTGCCAACATGATCAAGAAGTTTGACAAGGACGGCGACGGCAAGCTTTCCCCGGAAGAATTGCAGGCTATCCCTCCCCATCGCGGCCAGCCCGGCCCGCATCATGCCGCGCCCGGCGGTCCCAAGGGACCGGGTGCGCCCAAGATGGATGGCCCGCGCCGTCCCGGAGGCCCCAGGGCTGAAGGACCCCGCGCGCCCAGGGGACCGGAAGGTCGCAGAGGCAGTGAAGGACGCCGCGGAGACGGTGACCGCGGTCCCCGCGGCAACCGCCCGGACGGCCCCCGCCCCCAGCTTGATCCCAACCGCGCCCCCATCATGGCGGCCGGCTGGATCCTGATTGAGGAAAAGTATGACGCCGACAAGGACGGCAAGCTGAATGAAGCTGAAATGGCACAGCTCAACGCTGACGCCTCCAAGGCTCTGGAAGCGCGCCGTTCCGCACGCAGGGAAGCCAGGAAGGCAGCCCGCGGCAATAACGACATGCCCCTCCCCCCCGCTCCGGTCCAGGAAGAAGGGGATGATGAATAAGTTCACCCGCAGAAACGCATAGCAGAAACAGAGAGACGGCCCCGTCTGCCTTACGGCAGGCGGGGTTTTTCTTATCAGGGAAAAGGGAAAAGGAATTAGGGGTTATAGGAATCATAGGGAACTTTAGGGATTATAGGGAATTCCCATCATCACCCCTCTTACCCCTCTTACCCCTCTTACCCCTCTTACCCCTCTTACCCCTCTTACCCCTCTTACCCCTCTTACCCCTCTTACCCCTCTTACCCCTCTTACCCCTCTTACCCCTCTTACCCCTCTTACCCCTCTTAC
>NZ_BSQU01000003.1:0-237809 GCF_030268505.1 Akkermansia sp. NBRC 115031 | reverse complement strand
CCTAGCAAACTCTCTCGGACTTACTTAACCCTTCCCCTTCCTTCCACCAAGAAACAGACCGGGGGAGGCATGCGGCCTCCCCCGGTCAGAGTTAACGAATCAATTTCCTGCCGCGCCTCAGGCTCCGGCCTTCATGGCCTGCTTGACTTCCTCATGCAGACCGTGCTTCCGGGAGAAGAGGAGGGCCGCCGGAGAGGCGATGAAAATGGAGGAGTACGTGCCGATCAGAATACCTGCGGAAATCGTCCAGGCGAAGTCCTCCATGGAAGGGCCGCCGAAGAAGTACAGGCACACCAGCACGGCCAGTGTGGAAAGGGAGGTCAGAATGGTGCGGGAAAGCGTCTGGTTGATGGCTTCATTCATGATTTGGGACGCGCTTTCATTCGGGTCCGAGAAGCGGAGGAATTCGCGAATGCGGTCAAACACGATGATTTTGTCATTGATGGAATAGCCGGCCACCGTCAGCAGCGCGCCGATGTGGATGACGTTCAGCTCAGTGCCGCTGATGATCACCAGCCCCAGCACCAGCAGGACGTCATGCGTCAGGGCGATGACCGCGCCGATGGCGAAGGTCCATTCAAACCGCACCGTCAGGTAAACCATGATGCCCAGAATGCCGAAGAAGAGTGCCCAGGCGGAAGTGATGAGCGTATCGTATCCCATGGACTGCCCGATGGTTTCCTCGCTGAATGGTGCGTTGTCCAGCACGGGGAACGCCTTGTCCAGGGCCGTGGTGATGGCCGCCTTGTCCAGGGCGTTGTCGGAGAAGTTGATCAGGATGTTCACCTTGCTGCTGTCCGTGGATTCCGCCACTTCCTGCACAGTGGCTTTCTGGGTCAGGGCCAGCTTGTTCACGACACCTTCCACTTCCCGGAAGGAGATGTCTCCCTTGTTGACCAGGTAGGAGATGGAGGAACCGCCCGTAAAGTCCATGCCCAGGCAGTCCTTGCCCTTCATGGCCCCCACCACGATGCAGATGAGCAGCAGAATGGCGGACAGGGAGCAGGACCAGACCTTCTGGCCCATGAAGTTGATGTTGCTCTTCTTCTTGAAGAGATTCAGGAATTTAAGGTCCTTCATCATGCCGATGGTATCCGCCCAGTAGAACAGGACGCGGGTGACGAGAATCGCCCCGATCATGGAGGTGATGACGCCCACCGTCAGCGTAACGGCAAAGCCCTTGATGGTGCCGGTGGCCATCCAGTACAGGATGACGGCGGTAATGAGGGAGGTGATGTTGGAGTCAAAGATGGCGGAGAAAGCCTTGTCAAAGGAGTTGCGGATAGCCACGCGGAAGGGGCGCCCCATTTCCTTTTCTTCCCTCAGGCGTTCGTAAATCAGCACGTTCGCGTCCACCGCCACGCCCAGGGTCAGCACGATACCGGCAATACCCGGCAGCGTCAGCTCAAACCCGAAGATGGACATGGCCCCCAGAAGAAGCAGGGCATTGATCGTCAGGCCCATGATAGCCACCAGACCGGCAAAGCGGTAGTAGATGATCATCATGATGAAGCAGAGAATCAGCCCCGTGATGCCCGCGTATTCCCCCTGAAGGAGAGCCGTATGACCCAGGGAGGCGGAGATTTCGCTGGCGGATTCAAAGTTGAGCTTGTTGGTGAGGGGGTTGGAAAGCACCTTCGTCAGGGCCTCCGCCTCGCCGGGCGCATCCAGTCCGCTGATTTCAAAGCTTTTTGAAAGAATGGCCTGAACCGTAGGCGCGCTCTTGACCACGTCATCCAGAACAATGGCCATGCGGTCGTGGCCCAGCTGCATGCGGGAAGTCAGGTTGTACATCTTGTCCGCCCCCTCGTTGCTCAGGGTGACGTTGACATGGCCGGGACGGGCCAGGTCCACCCCGGCGCGCACGATGTCCTTGCCCGTCAGGGATTCACGTTTTTCCAGGAAGATTTTTTCCGTGACGTCCTCGTTTTTGCCGTTCTTGAAGGTGTATTCATACATCCTGTAGCCGGGAACGCGGATGCGGCCTTCCGCCACCAGTTCATTGTTGCGCGGATGGACGGGGAGAATCTGCAGCTTGGCCACCTTGGTCAGGATGGCCTTGGTTTCCTCGCGCTTGGCAGGGTCCGCGGCGGGAATCTGCACTTCAATGAGGTTCAGGTTGTCCTTTTTCTTCGGGCGGATGATGACGTCATTGGCTCCGGTGCTGTTGAGCCGTTCCGTCAGGATCACGCACGCCTGCTCCATGGCCTGGTCCGTCAGCGGAATGGGCTTGCCGTCATCCCCGATGTTCGGTTCTACGCTCAGCGTGAAGGAGACGCCCCCGGCAATGTCAATGCCGTATTTCAAGCCCTGCTGGAAAAGGGAGAACAGGGAAAAGGACGCAATGCCGATGATGAAGATCGTGCCGGCGTTGCGCTTGACCTTGTCCTGGTCGGAACCCAGGTACCAGAAAAACACACCCAGCAATACCAGACCGCCAATGAAAATGAAGAGAGGGTTGTTGAAGAGATCGTAAATAAACGCGAGAGGAGCGGACATTCCGCCAGCCGCGGGGAGAGTATCGGCAGATGCCAGGAGATTCATAGACATTTCAATCCGGATTGGGTGTGAGTAATACGGCAAGGGATTGTGGAGAAATTCGCCAGCAGGTCAAGCCTTCTGTGCGTGTACCCGTTAAGAGGAAGCCACCCCCTGCGGACCTCCGGAAAACGAGCTCCGCCGCGGGCATGAAAAACCCGGTTTCCCTGCGGAAACCGGGTTGAAAGAAGAATGGAAAAGGGGAAACGCCGGAGATTACATGCCTGCCACCGTTTCAACGGGAACGGGGGCGGGCGCCACGGGAGTGACGATCACGGGCGCGGAAAGGGGGGAGGAATCCGGAACGGCGGGAGAAGCGGGCATGGAAGGAGCATGGCCGGCGGCGGCGCGTCCGCGCCGGATGAGCTCGGAAACGGTCACCAGCTCATAACCGCGGTTTTTCAGCCCTTTCACAATGGCGTCTACAGCCGCCACCGTGGAGGCGTGGATGTCATGCACCAGGATGATGGAGCCGGGCTTGGCGCCGTTTACGGCGCGGGCGGCCACCACGGAGGAGCCGGGCTTGCGCCAGTCATTCGTGTCCACGTCCCACATGATGGTGGTGAAGCCGAAACGCTGGCGGGCCCAGGAAGCTACGCCGGCGTTCGTGTAGCCTCCGGGGGGGCGCATGACCACGGGAACAATGCCGCAGGCGTTGCGGATGGCTTCATTGGTGCTCTGGAGCTGGGATTCCGCCTTTTCGCGGGATACCTTGCTCAGGTAGGCGTGGTTCCACGTATGGTTGCCCACTTCATGGCCTTCACTGACCATGCGGCGCACTACCTGGGGATGGGCTTTCACGTTGCAGCCCTGCATGAAGAAGGTTCCCTTGACATTGTTGTCCCGCAGGATGTCCAGCACCCTGGGGGTCAGCGTCCCGTGGGGACCGTCGTCAAAGGTGAGGGCCACCACTTTGTCCGGCACGGCCACGCGGCTGACCGTCACTCCCGGAATGCGGGGGGAAAGCGGGGTGTTGTTGTAGGACGGGCTCACGGACGGCACCTGCACGGACTTGGGGGGCAGCTTCACGGCGGGGCGGTCCGGCTTCTTCCCCGGAGCGGTCACGGGAGAAAGGGAGGTCTTCACCGGAGCGCCGGACTCCACCGGCTGCTCCTGATGCTGGGAACAGGCGGACAGCCCGAGCGCCAGGGCACATGCAAGGAATAAACGTTTCTTCATAACAGGTTTTTGGAGGATGTACGCCCATCCCGCCTTCTTGTCACGTCCTAAATCATCCATCCGTGCGGCATGAAAAAGAAGGAGGCTTCCCCTCCCTGGGAAGGGCGCCCGCGGGAACGAGGCGGGGGATTATTCCGGACTGTCCATGTCGATATAGCTGACAGATACCGTTCTGCGGGGATTGGAGGGGTCCCGAACCTCCACCTTCATCCGTTTGAAAAACCAGGAGCCGTCCTTCAGCTTCATCACGGAATCAATCATGAACCTTTTAGCCAGTTCCCCGCGGCCGTCAATGCCGTCCACCTGCCACATGGCTCCGTTTTCCTTGTCAATCCAGACGCGCACCCAGGCATACTGCCCGACCTTGGGGTTCGGGTTCGGAATCTGGACAATCCAGCAGTCCCGGCCCTTCACCGTGCTCGCCGCGTCGTCCCGGACGATTTTGGCCTGGGGCCAGTACAGGTAGCGCATGGAGAGGTCCTCATACGTCACGTCCGTCCCCGCGATGGGCACCGCGTACTGGGCGACCGGCAGAACGCCTGCTTTCCCGTCCTTCCAGGAAAGGATTTCCTGGCCGCGGTCCTTGAATTTCAGGTCAAACCTGTTCCAGACGTTATTCAACTGGTACTGGAAGGCAATGAGGTTGCCGCGCAAGCTCATGGAAAAGGGAACTTTCACGCTGCGTTTGCGTATTTGCCCCTTGATGTCCTTGTTCTCCTGGAGGGTCGCCCCCTGGCGAACCCTTTTCAGCAGTTGCCCGGCATCCGGAACGGCCTGGGAAAATGAAGGAGCCAGGGAAAGGACCATGGCGGCCATCCCCGCGAAAAAAGTGGAAAGCAAAGAATATCTGCGCAGCATGAATTGCTCATATCACTCCGGAAACGCGGAAAAAAACCTTTTCTCAGTCACCGGGCGGCGTCCGTGACATTTTGCGCTAGATTTTGCTCGACTAGGTAATACAAAACGACAAGATGTGCCCAACGACATCTATTGATCCATCAATTATGGAAACGCCTGCATTCTTGAAGCCCATCCAGTCCTATCCTGGGGAAATCGTCCAGTTTATTGAAAGAATCCCGGGGGTGGACGTAACCGGAGACCGCGAAACCGTGCTGGAACGGCTGGAACCGTACCACAAGGCGGAAGTGGAGGCCCTGGGCTGGCGGTGGAAGGACCTGCGCCGCGCCGAACAGGTGCACGGCACCAGGGTGGCCCTGGTGGGGGACATCGGCTCCAATTATCCCGTGGAAGGCGTGGACAGCCTGATCTGCTCCGGAGTTTCCGACTGCGTGCTTGCCATTTACGTGGCGGACTGCGCCGCCGTCTGGCTGTACGACAAGGAAAACTGCCACCGCTCCCTGATTCACTCAGGCAAGGCTGGAACCGCCGGCAACATCGTTTCCAACACCATCAAGTCCATGAAGAAATGCCTGGGAGTGGACCCTGCCAACCTGATTGCCGTCATCTCCCCCTGCATCCGTCCCCCCCATTATGAGGAAGA
Source organism: Akkermansia sp. NBRC 115031 (assembly GCF_030268505.1). Classification (NCBI taxonomy): domain Bacteria; kingdom Pseudomonadati; phylum Verrucomicrobiota; class Verrucomicrobiia; order Verrucomicrobiales; family Akkermansiaceae; genus Akkermansia; species Akkermansia sp. NBRC 115031. The sequence goes on along the minus strand of NZ_BSQU01000003.1, from coordinate 232,591 downwards.
CATCCCCACGGCCATCAAGGCCCAGCTCGTTGAGGAAGGGGTGCCGGAAGACCAGATTCACGATTCAGGACTGGACACGGCGGCGGATACCAAGCGCTTCTACTCCTACCGCGTGGAGAAGGGGCAGACGGGCCGCATGCTGGCCCTCTTCGGCCCGGACCACGCCACCCGCCCGCACCCGATCATTCTTTAACAGCGGAAAGGCAGCGCCTTTCATTCCTTTTACCCAGCGCATCACGGTTCCGCCGTGGTGCGTTTTTTTTGCAGGTGGCCCATACCCGTTGGCGCTGGACGGGACCGGCCCGCAATCCCGCAAGGGACATGGCCGCATCCCACCGCGGCAGGACCGTTCCGGTTATTCCGGACCCGATAATCCAAGTTGCCGTTCCCGCATTCAAACATCATTACATTTGCAATCATGGCAGTAACAATCAGCGACAATTATCAGGTAAAATACACCAGGAAATGGGGCACCCTGCTCCAGCAGCACGCTTCCCGCCTGGACAAGTACGTCAGCGTCATGCGCGACTTGAGCGGCAAAGTGGTCTTTCTGGACCAATTCGGCGTTCTGGATTTCACGGAAAAAACCACCCGCGTGGGCCAGACCGTTCTGAACGAGGCGCCCACCACGCGCCGTTCCATGCGTCCGCGCACCTTCACCAAGGCCATCGGCTACGACGAATTCGACGCTACCCGCCTGGGCGACATGGACCTTCCCGTCAGCAAGACGATTGAAGGACTCCAGGCCGCCGCAGGGCGCCGCATGGACGACGTGATGATCTCCGCCTTCCTGGACACGAATTACGTGGGGGAAGACGGCATGACCGCCGTTCCGTTCAAGGAAAGCCAGCAGATCGCCGTGGACCACGTGGACAGCGGGACCAAGGGCGCAAGCAACCTCACGGTAGCCAAGCTGCGCGCGGCCCTCCAGCTCTTTGAGGAAAACGAGGCATGGAACCAGGACGCCCCCCAGTTCGGCGACCAGCTCGTCATTGCGGTGACCAGCTCCCAGATCATGAGCCTGCTGCGGGAAACGGAGGTCAGCAGTTATGACTTCAACAACGTGAAAGCCCTGGTGGAAGGCAAGATAGACACCTTCATGGGCTTCAAGTTCATCCGTACCCAGCGGCTTCCGAAGGCGGAGGACGGCACCCGTTCCTGCCTGGCCTGGGTGAAGAGCAAGGCGCAGTTCGGCATCTGGAACGACTTCAAGGTGAAGCTTTCCGTACGCGACGACATGGAGGAAGCCCTCCAGATCCGCGCCAAGTTCGCCTGCGGCGCCACCCGTCTCCAGGAAGAAGGCTTCGTCAAAATCCTGTGCGACGAAGGGGCCAACTAGGCCGCATGCACCATTAACACCCTCTCTTCATCCATGAAGGGAGACGCCCCGGGCCGTTCTACGGTCCGGGGCTCTTGTTTTCCGGAAAACGACGGTCCCAATGACGAAAGCGTTCCGCTCCGCAACCGGAAACATGGCGTTGCCGGCACAAGGCGCTTTCCAGCGGTTTCACGGAAGCTCCTTCTTTCCGGCAAAAAGGTTCAGGCTTTTCAGCCAGCGCCATGAGTTGATCGCCGGATTTACCAGATAGGACAGATCCGTATATTTGGTACGTGCGTTATTGAAGTGTCCCATGGATTTGCAGAGGGCGGGCATGGGCGCTCCCACCCCGCAGGAAACAGGCGCCGGGGAAAGGGCATATAAATCCCCGTAGCGGCCCAAATACCGGGCAAACCATTCTTCCAGGGAACCATAATACCTCAGCCATGGCCAGACCCGCTGACCAGATGGAAGCGCCGGAAGAACACGGTCACATAAAGAAAGGTTCATCACATACGCTCCGGAGGCAGCCATATCCGATACGCGCAATAGAGCGGACTTTTCCCCATTCGCCACGGAGCAGGCAATATGGGGAGAAAGATGCGGTTCACTTAAAAACAAGACTGTTCTTTCCCGGCATCCATTCAGCAACTGCCCAAGCATTCGCGCCATGGTGCCCGTTACCGGGAGCCTGAAACGGCAATTTTCCTCCACGACCATGAAACGGGTGAAATTACGGGAAGAAGCAAGAGCCAAAGCCGCCTGGTGCCCCAGCACCCGGGCCGCTTTCCGCCTCTCCGCCCGGAGAGAGGCCCCATCCCGGTCCCCTCCCGGAGAAGGAACGTCTACGGGAACCAGTTCATGAACCGGAACGCCATGCGGAACATACGCTTTCCAGGACCATTCCGGATGGCCGGACGCTCCTTCCTCCGTCTTTACCACCAGCACGGCATCCAAAGCCGCCCAGAAAGGATTCCGCCCCATTCGCAGTAACGCTGACCAAAACATATTCACAGATTTTTACGTAACGCCGTCAGGCCGCCTTTTTCAAGCCTGCCCTCCCTTCTCAATATGTTCTTAACATCTGGAGATTGAAAAATAACGCCCTCCGCCGGAAAAGAAAACGGAACCTTATGAAACAATCTTGTCCGGATAGCAGAATGGCTGCCGGCGTTGGCGCCCCGCAAGCCATTCGCAGGGGAGCCGCACAATAGGATTGGCACAGGATTAAGGCAAACAGCTCCGGAAGGAACAAGGTTGGGGAACTGACATAATACGGACGCAAAATGAGGAGGAACACCTCAATAGAAGATTGACCTTCCTTTCTTTACTGGAATAGTAGGATGTATGCAGCAGATTGTACGTGAACATCAGACCTATCCGCCGAAAATCGTTGCGTCCGTCACCTCATGGGAGTTGTGGAAAACGCTGAAAGGAAAAGATTTAACAGACCAGTGCGACTGGGTGGAACTGCGCGTGGATGCCCTTCCCCCGGAACTCACGGCGGAGCAGGTCATGGAGTTCAGGCCGGAGATGCCCCTGCTGGTCACCGTACGCTGCCATGAAGAAGGCGGCCTGCGCCGCATTCCGGAAGAGGAGCGCTTTGCCCTGCTCCGTGCCTACATGCCGTACGCCACCGCCATGGACATTGAAATCAAGGCCATGCGGCATGCCAGGGAACTAATCATGGAAGCGGGGGCACGGGACGTCATCGTCATCGGCTCCACCCATGACTTCCAAATCACGCCGGGCGTGGACTACCTGCGCGAACTGGAAAAACGGGCGCGCGCCCACAAGGCGGACATCGTCAAATTCGCGTTCACGCCGTGCCTCGCCTCGGACATCCAGACGGGCGTGCAGCTTTTCACCAAGCCCAAGGGGCCGATTGCCGTCATGGGCATGGGACCCATGGGGCCCGTCTCCCGCCTGCTTTACTCCCAGCTCGGCTCCTGCCTGGTGTACGGCTACCTGGGGGAAAAAGAGACGGCGCCCGGCCAGTGGCACGTCTCCCTCATCAAGGAAACCCTCCGCCACCTCGGCCCTATTCTCCGCTGATTCCGGAGCCTTTCTTTCCGCTCTCTCATGAACATCATTACTTCCACCTTTCTGGCGGCACGCCCCAAAACACTCACCGCCTCCCTCATTCCGGTATGGGCAGGCTGCATGGTGGTGCAGAAACTGACCGGAAACTGGAACGCGGCCCTGGCCCTCCTGACGCTTGCCTCCTGCCTCTGCCTCCAGATTGCCTGCAATTTCTTCAATGACGCCATTGACCACGCCAAGCACGCCGATACGGAACGGCGCACCGGCCCCGTGCGCATGACGGCCAGCGGAGCGCTCTCCCACGAAACGGTCATGATCATCGGCCTCGCCTTCCTGCTGGGCGCGTGCCTGCTGGCGCTCCCCCTCATTGAGCTGCGCGGCTGGCCCATCATCGCCATCGGACTTCCGTCCCTCTACTTCACCTACGGCTACACGGGGGGACCATGGCCGCTGGCCTACAAGGGGCTGGGGGAAATATTCGTCATCCTCTTTTTCGGCCTGGTGGCCGTCCTGGGAACCATCCTGGTGCAGATAGGCACGGCCCCGGTCGTCCCCGGCACGCTGGTGGAATCCCTGGCTGTGTACAACGCCGGCATCGTGGTGGGCATTCAGTGCGGCCTTCTGTGCGCCGTCATGATAGCCATCAACAACATCCGCGACAGAAAGGAAGACCTCACCACGGGCAAGCGCACGCTGGCCGTGCGGCTGGGAGAGGGAAAAGCGCGCGCCATGGCCCAGGCCTTCATCCTGGCGGCCTACATCACGCTGCCCACGTCCAGCCGGGCCCTGCACCTGAACCTCTCCCATACGTGGTGGATGTGGATTCCCGCCATCCTCTTCGGCGGCTACCTGATGCTCCTGATCCGCAAAACGCCTGCGGACAAACGCATGAACAAGGTGCTGGCCCTCGCCTCCCTCCATCTGCTGCTGTACCTGGCCACGTACACAATTCTGCCCGCACACTGAAAAACGCCTCCTTTTCCCAACGTAGTAACATACGTGTATCATGAATCTGCTTAAATTCATTCCCGTTTTTCTCATTCTCCCCACCTTCTTCTCCTGCACTCAAAAAAGCACTCTGGAAATCGCCACCGGGAAGGTGACGACCATCAAGCTGGGCAACGTGGTCCGCATCAAGGAAATCAACGTGCTGACCTCCGCGGATGACGGCACCTTCGCCAACATGGCGGGCACGGCGGCGGAAGCGATGACGCCCGGCATCATCGGCATGGGCACCTCCAAACTGGCTTCCGCCACCGGCTCCATCGTGGACGGCAGGGTGGAGGCCACCAAAATGATCCGCGTGCGCGTCAAGCTCAAGGACACGAACGAACTCGTGGAAGTCCAGCAGGAAGTAACGCCCAACTTCACCCTGAAAATAGGCCAGGAAGTCGTCATCACCCAGGGCAGCACGCCCGGCAACGTCTGGCCCGATTAACGGAAATGAACCACGCTGCGGCACCCGCCTCGCCACACCGGGGCCTCCTGATTAAAATCGCCGGCCTCCTGGTGGCCGTCTCCCCCCTCTGTGCGTGGAACTACTGGAACAGCATTCCTTCCACAGCGCTGCTGACCCCCCTGCTCCTTGCGGCCCTGTTCGCCGGAACGGCATGGGCCATGAAAAAAAACGTCCGTGAAACCTTCCGCCCGGTTCTTCCGGCGGTGCGTCTCACGCTGGCCGCTGGGCTGGCCTTCACGCTTATCACCCAGCTTTCCCAGGCTGCCCTCAACTGGCTTCCCCAGGTACTGGCGGGAACGGCAATCATGCCGCCCGCATGGATTATCCCGCTGGGTCACCTGAATCTGCTGGTGACCTTCTGTGCCCTTCTTCTGCTAACCATGGCGGCGGCCTGTGCATGCCTTCTCTGCATCGGAAAACGCGGAATCCGCCCCACCGCGGAAAAAACGCAACCGGACTCCCGAACCCGGCCTTCCTGACGGAAGCCGCCGAAGACGCCAAGAAGATACTCCGGAAATACGGGGATGAACATCCCCTAACTCTCCCGCATCAGGCGGAACACGTCTTCCGGACGCATCCCCGCGGCACGCATCTCATGAAGGCTCAGGCTCCGGTCCCTCTTGGCAAGCCGCTTGCCGGAGGCGTCCTTCACCAGCCGGTGATGGTACCACTGCGGCACTGGAAGCCCCAGCAGGGCCTGGAGCGTCCGGTGAATGCCGGTCACAGGGAACAAATCCTCACCACGGCTCACATGGGTGACGCCCTGGGCCGCATCATCCACCACCACGGCAATATGGTAGCTGGCCGCACAATCCTTGCGGCCCAGAATCACGTCCCCCAGTTCCTCCGGGCGGCAGACCTGGTCTCCGGACCGCATGTCCCGCCACAGCAGGGGGCCCGTAATCCGCGCCGCGACGCGGCAGTCCAGCCGCCACGAAAAGGGCTTGCCGGATTTGAGAAGCTCCTTCCGGCGCCCCTTGTCAAGCAAGCGGCAGGTTCCCGGATAAACGTCCACGCGGCCGCCCTGCGGCGCGCCGCCCATGGCGGCCACCTCCTCCGCAATCTCCCGGCGCGTGCAGAAACAGGGGTACAGCACCCCGCGGTCCTTCAACGCCTGGAGGGCATGTTCATAAGCGCTGAAGCGTGAAGACTGGACCATCATCGTCCCGTCAAAGCGAATGCCCAGCCAGTCCAGGTCTTCCAGGATGCCCCCTACAAACTCCGGACGGCACCGCGTCCGGTCGATGTCTTCCATCCTCAGCACGCACCTTCCGGAAAAACGGTCCGCCAGGGAACGGGCCTCCCACGCGGCCAGGGCATGCCCCAGATGGAGACGGCCCGTAGGGCTGGGGGCGAACCTTGTTACTATGGGGGAATCCATGCGGCGCCGCCACCATAAAAAAGCGCAGCCGCCTTTTCAAACCCTTTCCGGAAAATTATTGCGGCTTGACAGAAAGAGGCCGGGAAAGTAGGAGAGTTGGTCCCTTTCCCTGCACCTTCAACTTTCAGTACATGCTTTCTCTTCTCAACATCAACTCCGCCTCCGTCATGGGCTGGCTGGAATCAGCGGCCACCCAGCAATGGATTGTGGGCATCCTGCTGCTGCTCCTGTTCATCTGCTTCATCAAGGAATGGATGCCCGTGGAAATCACGGCCCTGGCAGGAACCGCCGCGCTCATGCTTACGGGGATATTGAGCACGCGGGACGTGCTGTCCAGCTTTGCCAACAGCGGCCCGCTGACGGTGGTCTGCATGTTCATCCTGAGCGCCTCCCTGGAAAGGACGGGGCTGATCGGGGACCTCTCCAAGCTTTTCAACAAGGTAGCCAAAGGCCGGGAGCTGACCGCGCTGCTGGTCATCACGCTGGGGGCGTTCATGGTCTCCCCCTTCGTCAACAACACCCCGGTGGTCGTCATCCTGATGCCCATTGTGCTGGCCTTCTGCCGGGACCACAACATCGCGGCCTCCAAACTCCTCATTCCCCTCTCCTACGCCACCATCCTGGGCGGCACCTGCTCCGTGGTGGGCACCTCCACCAACGTGGTCGTGCTGGGCCAGGTGCAGAAACTGGGCTATGAAGGCATCCAGATGTTCACGGTAACGCCCATGGGGCTCATTTACGCGGCGGCGGGGCTGCTCTATCTCTGGACCTTTGGCCGCAAATGGCTCCCGTCCCGCCCCACCCTGTCCACCATGCTCCCCGGCGGCATCCAGCGCGACTTCCTGCTCCAGGTCAGAATCCCCGCGGACTCCCCGCACATCGGCGCCACTCCCGTCAGCCTCATGCAGTCCGAACTGCTGGGCACCAAAATCGTGGAAGTGCGCCGCAAGGGCTTCTCCATGCAGGAGGAACTGCAACACATCAACCTGGAGGAGGGCGACCGCATCCTCTTCCTGTGCAATGCCAGAAAAGTCAACCAGGTCCGGGAGGCCAGGGGCGTGGACCTGGGCTGGGACGACAGCCGCGGACTGGAAACGCTGGAACAGCGCGACGTGCAAATCGTGGAAGGCATGATTGCCAACAATTCCGAATTCGCCGGACTGTCCCTGTCCGAACTCAAGCTGCGCCAGCGGTTCAACATTTTTGTGCTCGCCATCCACAGGCAGGGCAAGAACATCACGGACATGGGGCCGGATACCAAGCTGGCCGCCGGGGACACCCTGCTGCTGGAAGGCCCGCAGGAAGGGATGAACCGCATCCTGACCAAGCAGCGCATCATTCCCCTGAGCCAGCGCCCCGCGGACGCGCACAACCGCAGCAAGCAGGGCTGGGCCATCCTGGCCATGGGGCTGTTCATCTTCATCGGGCTGCTGGGCTCCTTTGAGCAGTACGGGGAATTCTTCAAGTTCTTCGCGCGCTTCAACCCCTTCTACCTCGCGTTCATCGGCGCCCTGATCGTCGTCATCTCCGGCTGCGTCAAGCCGAAGGAAGCCTACCAGGCGGTGGACTGGGGCATCATCTTCCTGATTCTGGGCATGCTGTGCGTGGGGGAAGCCATGAGCAAGACCGGACTAGCCAAGGCCATCGCCTTCGGCGTGGTGGACAACATAGGCCCCATGGGCTGCCTGGTCGCCATCTCCGGCCTCTACCTGATCTGCTCCATCCTGACGGAAATGATTTCCAACAATGCCGTAGCCGCCGTCATGGGACCGCTGGCCTATGAAATGGCCCTGCAATTCGACGCCAACCCCATCCCCTTCATCCTGGCCGTCATGTTCGGCGCCAGCGCCAGCTTCTCCACCCCCATCGGCTACCAGACCAACACCTACGTGTACAACGCAGGCGGCTACAAATTCAAGGACTTCGTGAAAGTAGGGCTGCCCCTCAACATTCTTCTGTGGATCATCTTCACCTGCACCGTCGGCTGGCTGTACCCGCTCAAGTAGAAAAGACGATTCTGCGGAAAAGGCTTCCCGGCGGGCAATCCGCTCTTCCGTGTAAAAAGTCAGGATTCATCCGGATCACAGGAAAGGCGTTCTTTCCGTATCTTCTGACGCATGGGTTCTGAATGAAGATAAAGTGCCTCCTCATTCAAGTAGGAATCCGGCTGGGCCATCGTATGGAAAAAAGAAAGAATGGTCTCAATCAGGGGCGTGAATTCCTTCTTTTCTGTTAACGAAGCAAGCTTTTCACTTACCCGCACATACAGGGAATCAGGCTGGTGAATCACAGGTGACAAGTTACTGTACTGAAGAAATACTGATTTATAAAAGAATTGGCCCAAAGCCTGCTGTTCCTTCTCTGAGGCGGGTGGCTGAAGGGACATCACGTTCTGACCGGCGTTAATAGCGGCTTTCCAGGCGTCAACTGTCTTGGACATATCTTTTTCCCCATCCATGGCCAGCGTAAGGGCGCACGCGGCATTCCATGCCTTTTGAAGGTCCAGGATGACTTGACGTTGCTGTTTTTCAGAAGCGCCCGCGTGTTTGTCACGGAATAGGGGATCATAACCCTCTCTGGATAATCGGGAGGGCATGCGGAGGGTTGCGCCTTCCAATCCCTCGGCAATCATCGCCTGGAACTGCTGGCCGTTGAGAATGTCCGCGATCTGTTTCCGGGAGGGGCTGTTCGGAGATAGTTTGGAGTCCAGCTCCTTACAAATATCTCTGATTTGCCGGTCTCTCCAATTCAGGGCGAAAAAATTGTCCCTGGGACCTTCAAAAGGATCAAAAATGATTTTTTCAAGAAAACCTTGATGAAGCGGATCCGTGGCTTTTGCACGCCTGGCCAGTTCTTGAACTGCCTGCAAATAGTCTTCATCCGGAAATTTTCTGATGTAGTCAGCCATCTGTGTAAGCTCCACCCTGGAAAACCGGGAAAGATCATTGAAGATAAAGGGAATATTCTTAAGAATAAGCTGACGGCATTCGGCATCCGCCTTTGCCGCGGCCTTCCATTGCTTCTCCTTGATGCATTGACTTTTCTGTTGCTGAACAATTTTTATTTTTTTCCAATAATCCGGACTCTCCTGATTATTGGAAAAAGCCGGAAAGGAAAGCAGGCTCAGCAAGAAATAAGATAATAGTTTATTCATGTTTTCTAAAATAATTCGGGAATATTAAATAGAGAATTTTATTGTTATCAGAAACTCCGCCACTAATTCCTGCACCGTCATAGTCTATAATAGCACAGTGGGCATCATCGAAACAAAGCCATCCAGGCTCAGGTAAAACAGTGGAAGCCTTGAACCATTTCCACCCTTTTATTGTTGTATTTGGTGATATCCATTCTGCAACTATGGGGGCCCGTGATTGGACGAGGTTGATGGTGAAGGTAGGAATATCAATACCACAGGAATGGCAGTGGTAAAATACAAATATATTACATTTGCTCTGATTATAAAAATTATTCATTCCAAAGGCATTATGCCCGTAATTCTTTACTTCTTTTTTAAGAAGAGCCGCTTCCGTATAAAGCTGTTTTGTTGCGGTATCCAATGGAGGAGAAGCGTTACGGAAAACATCTTCCAATTTGTCAAAATCATACCACGGGGTCAATTTGGCATAAGTCTTTTTCATCAAATCTGCGATGGCACTATTAATAAGGTTTTTCTCATGCTGACTGTTGACTACCCCTACGCAATCCGGGTCTCCCCTACACAAAAAAGGAGATTTTTTTCCACCATACGCATCTTCCCGCCGAGTATATGTAAAAATTTTACCATTGATTTTAGAACGCACACGGTAAATTCCCGGAGTATTGCACTGGTAGGTACATGTTGTTCCATTTCCAACTTCAACCCATTGGGTTTCAAAATTAAGTGTCTTTGATGCTCGAAGCCGGCATATTTCCCATGTGATAATATCTTTAAATTTGCTTTTTTGTCCCAGCATATCCTTATTCAACGCCATTTCTATGCATTCTCCCTTAATCAGCAATACTCTACTGTTCTCCGTAGGCGCATTTTGCTTCCGCACGGAAATGTCCACCACAACAGGAGTGACGAAAAGGGTAATTCCGTCTAGATCTTTTTTCCCCGGAGCCGGATTGTAATAGGTCTGGGAATATTCAATGTCAAACGTATGGGTGCCGGGCATCAAAATGTGGGGATAATCCCTTCTTCCCTTGGAAATATCATGACCTTTGCCGCTTTCTTTCAGCCATTCCTGTTTTTTTCCCTTATCGTCCGTAATGGAAATAGTGCAACCGTCATCTGATACCAGAGTCACGAAACCGATACCGCAAGGCTGACCAGAAAAATCGTTGTTTTTGTCGTCGTCATATTCAGGGCGTTTACGGGAATTGGGAGCCTCCTTAAAAGTGAAGGAGACGGAATAATTCTCCTTGTGAGGTTTTCGAGGATCATCAACAATGGTTGAGTTAGGTTTTTTGACATGGCCTTCCAATACAATCCCACTCTTGAACATTCTCAGTGAGAAGTATCTATCAATGTTGAGCTGGTCCGGCAAATCCGGAATCCGGAGCCTGATCCCACGGTACATTTTACCTTCCGTGGTGATTCAGATGTGGACCCATTTCATTATTTGGGGCTGTCTCTCCTGTAAAAAGAAAGACAGCCCCTTAAAAATCCAGCACCCGGGAGTCCTACTCCCTCATCAGCGCCACGCGCATGGACTGGCACTTGAGCAGGGCGGCAAAGGCGGCGTAGTCCGTTTCCCGGTCTGAGGAAACCAGGCAATACTGGTACCGGGGCAGGCAGGCGTCCTCCCGCGCGGCATTGCGCAGGCGCAGGGAGATCACCTCGTCTTCATCCGTCTGGCGGCCGCAAAGGCGGTTTCTCAGCTCTTCCTGAGGCACGTAGATGTAGACGTCCGTATAGCATTTGGGAAGAATGCCGTCCACGCAGGCGCGGATCTGCTCCGCCCCCTGCACGTCTATGTCCATCACCACGTTTTTCCCCTGTTCCAGAAGATTCAGGATGTCCGCCTTCAGCGTGCCGTAACGGTTGCCGTGCACCTCCGCATATTCCAGAAAGTCCCCCCGCTCCACCCTGGCGGCGAATTCGGAGGCAGTCAGGAAGTGGTAGTCCACCCCGTTCACCTCTCCGGGCCGGGGCTGGCGCGTCGTGCAGGAGATGCTGTACACGCACAGTCCGTTTTCCGTCGCGCGGCGGCACAAGGTCGTTTTCCCGGAACCGGAAGGCCCGGACACCACCAGCAAAGTTCCCAATGGCTGTTTCATGGCTGTTATTCGATGTTCTGAACCTGTTCCCTTATTTTTTCCAGCTCCGTCTTGGCCGCCACCACCAGATGGGCCAGCGTGGAGTCGTTCGCCTTGGAGCCGATGGTGTTGAATTCCCGGAAGATTTCCTGGCAGAGGAAGTCCAGGGGCCTGCCCGCGGGCGCGGACGAACCGCACAAGGTGCGGAACTGGTCAAAATGGGAGGAAAGGCGGGTGATTTCCTCGGAAATGTCGCACTTGTCCGCAAACAGGGCCACTTCCCGGATGATGCGTTCATCGTCCGCAGAAACGGACAGGTCGGCCTCCGCCAGACGCTTGAGCATGGCTTCCCGCAGCCTGACGGGCACGGAAGGGGCGTGCTCCGCGATGCTGAGGCGGAATTGTTCCAGCGTATCCAGCTTGCCCAGCACGTCCGCTTTCAGATTGGCTCCTTCCGCCGCGCGCATGGCGGTAAAATCTTTCAGGGCGGCCTTGAGCGCCTCTTCCACCACCGGCCAAGCCTCCTCCGGAGAAAGGGCGGCTTCCGCCGTGGAAGCGATGATTTCCAGCCGCAGCAAGTCGGACGCCTGGAGGGGCATGGGCTGCCCGGCCAGGTCAGCCGCACGGTTCAGCAGCCCCGCGAGGGAGGCCAGCTTGTTTTCATCAAGCTGGAGGGAGCCGTCCGCTTCCGCCAGCCGTTCCACGGAGACGGAGACGCCCACGCGGCCGCGTGATACGGCCCCCTGGACGATGGAGCGCACGGGGGCGTCCCATTCCGCATAGCTGCGCGGCACGTTGACGGCAATTTCCGTCTGTTTGCGGTTTACGCCTGATATTTCAACAAGGATGTTGTAACGGTCTGTCTGGGCAACGGCTCTGCCGAAGCCGGTCATGCTGTTCATGGTTACGGGTCAGATTTAGGTTAAGAATGGGAGTAGGCCTTCTTCACCTCGTCCGCCACGATGGAAAGCCCCTTGCGCAGGAGTTCCTCCGTCTGGGTGAAGCTGATGCGGATGCATTCATGCCGGTGCGGCCAGGGTTCCCCCTCCTCCGGAAGGGCGAAGAAGAAGTGGTGGCCGGGATTCACAAAACATCCCCGGGCCTTGCACCGTTCGTAGAGTTCCTGACACGTGATGGGAAGCCCCTCGAACCACAGCCACAGGAACATGGCGCCTTCACTCTTGTGGACGCGCCACGGGATGGATTCTCCGAAGAGTTCCGGCAGCAGGGACAGGGCGAATTCCGCCTGTCCGCGGTAAAACGGCGTGAGGGTTTCACGGCAGACGCGCTCCAGCGTGCCGTCTTCCAGATAGGGCGTTACCAGCGCCTGGCCCAGGTTGTTCGGGCACAGGGAGGAGGTGGTCACCATACTGACCACGGCCCGGATGACGTCTGGGCGCGCAATCACGATGCCGGTGCGCGTGCCGGGCAGACCGATTTTGGAAAGGCTCATGGTCAGGATCATGTTTTCATCCCAGGCCGGCTTCACGGGCACAAAGCAGATGTTGGGCAGCGGCGGTCCGTAGGCGTTGTCAATCATCAGGGGCACCCCGGCGCGGGACGCCATTTCCCGCAGGCGGTCCAGCTCCTCATCCGTCACCACATTGCCGGTGGGGTTCGTGGGGCGGGACATGCAGACGGCGGCCGTTTCCGGGCGTATGTCCAGGCGGTCAAAGTCAATCACGTACTTGAACGTATGGCCGTCCAGCATGCGGATGCCGGGCCGGATGCCCCGGAACATCACGCCCCCGCACAGGGACTGGGACTGGTAGCCCACATAATCCGGGCACAGCGGAAAAAGGATTTCACGCATGCCTCCGCCCGGGCAAGGCCCCGCGAGCATGTTGAACAGCGTGAAGCAGGCCATCTGGCCGCCCTGGGTGATCGCCACGTTCTCCGGCGCCAGGTTCCAGCCGCAGCGTTCATTGAGAAAACGGACTAGCGCGCGAATGAAGGCGGGGTCACCGCCCGGATGGGCGTAATGGCCCACCAGCACGTCAAACTTTCCATTCCGCACCAGCTCCGCCATGCTGCGGCGCCAGAGTTCCGTCACCTCAGGAATGACGGCGGGGCTCCCACCGTTCAACTGGCACAGGCCTGTTTCCTCCGAATGGAGGGCCTTGAACAAATCCTCCATCAAATCATCAATACCCGTTCTGGCCGTCAGGTGGCCTCCAATCTCCGATAATTGCATCATGCCGCGGGCATTGTAGCCGCATGCGCGTTTTATGCGAGAAAAATCATTGTTCCGCAGGGCGCATGAACAGTTTGACTTTCCCCCCCGTTAATGTTCATAATCCCCGGCATGTTCAATATCGTGCGATTCACTAGGCGTACCTGTCCGGCGCTGGCCCTTGCGCTGGCCCTCACCTCGTGCGACAGCGGTACGAATGAAGCCCTTACCTCCTTTATTACGGGAAATTCCTCCTCGGAACACCAGCAGCTCCAGGCCCAGCTCCAGCAGGCGAAGGACGCCCTGGCCCAGATAGACCAGGAAATCAGCCGCGCGGAATCCCACGACGCCCGCGTGAACTACAATCTTCAAAAACGGCTTTCCACCCCGGGAAAAGTCACCACGCCTTTCACGGTGAAGGATATTGACATTCTGCCCTCCAAGCGCCGCGACTTCGAGCACCTGTGCTTTGACATTGAAGACATGCGCAAGACGCTGGCTCAGCGCAAGCAGGAGTTCCACGCCCTGCAATACCAGTATAACGCGTATGCCGCCAAACTGGCCGAATTCAAGCAGTCCCACCCGGTAGATTAACCCCACCCCCCACGCAACCCATGACTGACTCACCTTCCCCCAAGCAGCCGTCCGACGAGGCCCTCCCTCCTTCCGAAGACGAAACCCGCTTCGCCCCCAGGGAGAACGGCGAAGAACACAAGGACGGACCCTCCGCCCCTGCGGCTAAAAAACGCCTGAAAACCTCCCTGGACGTTGTGTCCGAACACGCCGCGGAAGAAGAATCGGCCCGGCAGGAAGACGCCGAACGGAAAGCCAGGGGAGACGCCCTTTTCTGGAATCTGTGCCTTGGGCTGTTCGCCCTCATCGTCATCGGGGCCGGCTACATCGTTTATGAAAAATTCTCCCAGCTCCCGGACCCGGTCAAAGACGCGCGGGAGGCGCTGGAGGCCAATCACGCCCAGCTCCTGAAAAAGCAGGTACAGCTCATGGAAATACGGAACAGGACTGCCCCCAAGGAACAGCTCCTCGGCCTGCTGGACATTTTTGAACATACGGCATCCGATCTGGAAGAGACGCAGAAGTCCATTGATAAGGAGAAAATGCGCGTGGCCGGCATCCGGGGGGAAATCCGCTCCTACTTTGAACGCTACCGCCAGGACGCCAGGGCCAAGGCCCGCGGCCGCAAGTTCGACATCCTCAGAACATCCCATTCCGGCAAAACCTACCTGAACGTGGAAATCACCCGCGTGGAAAATGAATTCGTGCGCATCATGCACGAACAGGGGAGCACCTCCATTCCGGCCGGAGACCTCCCGGACGACATCCGGGAAATGCTGGCCTACGGCGACCCCCTGAACATCACGGCCATGAACCAGACGGACGCCTCCCTTCAAGCCCCCGTGATCCGCCGGGCGCCTTCTCCGGCCCCGGCTCCCTCCCCCGCTCCACAGCCCCCCAAAAAGAAAGTGGTGGTGGAGGACCTGGACCCGCCCGCCGGGAAGCCGCAAATTGAAACGCCCACACACACGGGAGATTCGGACGGATCCTCTTCCGGGAACATGTGGGTTCCTCCCGCCCATTCTCCGCTGCCCCCCATGTAACAATCATCTCCATATTATGAAAACACTCATATTACCCCTCGTGGCCGCGCTCCTTGCCGGAATCGCCGGAGCTTCCGAAGCCTGGAGCACCAACCCCGCAGAGGCCATGCAGCAGGCCGCCGCCCGGAAAAAGGGCGTGATGCTGGAATTCACCGGTTCCGACTGGTGCGGAGCCTGCATCATGCAGAAAAAGCAGGCCCTTTCCCTCCCCAAGGTTCAGGAAGACATCGCCCGCTCCTTCATTCCCGTGGAACTGGACTACCCGCGTAAAAAGCAGCAGGACGAACAGACAAAAGCTTCTCTGGAAACCTACAAGAAATCCTACGGCATCACCGGATTCCCCACGCTGGTGTTTGCGGACGCCCAGGGGCGCCCCGTCCATACCGTCGTAGGCTACTCCAATCCGGACCAGGTCATGCAGGATACGGAAAAGGCGGCGGAAGCCCTCAAAACGCAGCAGGCCCTGACGGCCAAACTGGCGGGACAGCTTACAGAGCAAGAGCGCCGGGACGCCCTGGTCCAGCTGCTGAACACGGTTCCCCAGTCCAGCATCCGCACCTTCTATAAGCCGGCTCTGGAAGAACTGGCGAAACTGGACCCGCAGGATGCTTCCGGCATCCGCGCCAAACTGAACAGGAAAGAGCTGCTCAATACCCAGAGAGAGGAATTGGCCGATACGTTCCGGCAGAAAAACGTCCACATCCTGGCGGAGCAAAAGCCTGACGAAGCCCTTTCCATCATGGACGGCTACCTGAAGAAGGACGGGCTGCTTCCGGAAGTCAAACAGGCTGTCCTCATGCAAGAGGTGAACCTGCTTATGCAGCAAAACAGGGTGAATGAACTGGAACGGCCTCTTAAAGAAGCCATTGCGCTTCTTCCGGACAGCTTTGAAGGAAAAATGTGCAGCAGGCTTCTGGAAAAACTGCCCGAAATCAAGAAGGAACGGGGCCAGCTGAAGCCGGGGGAAGAGCCCCCGCTTCCCCCCGGAGCCATCCGGGCCACTAAAATGATCGTTCCTCCGGCGCCCGCGAAAAAATAACCTATTTTTTCCTGCCGGGTACCGGGTTCTCCCTGCCCGGCAGGTCCGCACATGGACCTTTCCGCCAACCACATCCTCGTCGTCTTCCTGCTCACTACGCTGGCCGGTCTCGCCACCGGCATAGGGGGCTTCATCGCCTTCTTCATGAAGAGGACGGATACGAAGACGCTTACCTTTTCCCTGGGGTTTTCCGGCGGGGTGATGGTGTACATTTCCCTGGTGGAACTGCTGGGAGAGGCGCAGCACCGGCTGATGGAATTTGAAGGCCACACGGCAGGCGCATGGATTGCCATTGCCTCCTTCTTCGGAGGCATTGCCGTGGCGGCCCTGATTGACTACCTGGTGCCGGAAGACGAAAACCCGCATGAAGCGCGCGGCCCGGAAGACATCCACGGGCAGGGCAGCGGGGAATTTTCCTCCTCCAAAATCAAAAGGTCCGGCATCCTGTTCGCGCTGGCCATCGGCATCCACAACTTTCCGGAAGGGGTCGCCACCTTCGCCGCCGGGCTGGACTCCCTGACGCTGGGCACGTCCATCGCCCTGGCCGTAGCCGTCCACAACATTCCGGAAGGGATTGCCGTGGCGGTGCCTCTTTACTACGGCACGGGCAGCCGTAAAAAGGCCCTCTTCTATTCCTTCCTCTCCGGCTTGGCGGAACCGGTGGGCGCGGCCATCGCCATGCTCTTCCTGTTCCACTTCCTCACCCCCACCGTGCTGGCCATCCTCTTCGCTTCCGTGGCGGGCATCATGGTCTTCATATCCTTTGACGAGCTGCTGCCCATGGCGGAACGCTGGGGGCACCACCACATTTCCATCATGGGCATCATTGCCGGGATGCTGCTGATGGCGGTTGTCCTGATCTGACCGGCCCTGCTGCGGGAAAGAAATTTTCCGTGTCCTGGATGCGGGCATATTGAGCATTTCCCGGCGTCAGGGGGTCTAAACGGAAACCCCCTTCTCATCCATGCCGGACTCCCCTGCTACCCCTGCTACCCCTGCTACCCCTGCTACTCCTGCTACTCCTGCTACTCCTGCTACTCCTGCTACTCCTGCTACTCCTGCTACTCCTGCTACTCCTGCTACTCCTGCTACTCCTGCTACTCCTGCTACTCCTGCTACTCCTGCCGTTTCCGCCGCTCCACAGCCATCTTCCTCCCCTTCCCCCCTTTCCTGCTGGAAAAAAGGCTTCCGCCGTTATGCGGATTTCCGGGGCTGCACTTCCCGGGCGGAATTCTGGTGGTTCATGGCTCTTCCCCTCCTGGCCCTGATTCCGGCCCTGGCAGGCTACATCCTAACGGACTGGCTGCACATTCCGGATACAAGGCTGAGCGTTTACGGGGACGCCCTGACCATCCTCCTGTGGGCAGCCCTGATAGTTCCCTGCGCGGCGGCGGCATTCAGACGCCTGCATGATACGGGCAGGAGCGGCCTCTGGATTCTTTCCGTGCTGCTTCCCTTCGGCCTGGGGCACCTGATCTTTTTCTACCTGACGCTGGGAGAAAGCAAGACGGACGGCAACAAGTACTGCCGCCGCGCGGGCGCACAGCCGGCAAACGCCTCCGTTACTCCCGGAGAACGGAAAAAGCCGCCTTTCACGCCGTTTTACCTTTACTGGCTCATCAGCCTGCGGAAGCTGACCACGGTGGCCGGGCGCGCCTCACGGGCGGAATTCTGGTCCTTCTTCCTCCTTTCCGTCCTCCTGTTCCTGCCGCTGGGCTACAGCATGATAGACGTGGACAGCAACCCGCTGGGCTTTTACGTCTCCCCGTCCCGCCAAATCCTGCTGTACGCCGCCCACCCGCAGGATACCCTGATCCTGCTGGCGCACGCCTGCTTTAACCCCACCTTTTACTTTTTCTACCAGTCCGGAGAGCTGAGCATGCTTTCCCTGGAGCTTCTGGCGGCTGTGGCGGGGCTCAACATCCTGTTCAACCTGCCGGTGGCCGTGCGCCGCCTGCATGACAGCAGCCTGAGCGGAAAATTCATCCTGATTCCCATCCTCATTTTCATCGTTACCTTCCTGCTGATTTTCCTGCTGCGCCTGATTCCGGAGGACATGACGCTCTACCTGGGCTATCTGGGGATGGCCTCCAGCCTGATGGACTTGTTTTCCATCCTCTTCCTGTCCATGATGCTGCTTAAAAGCTCTCCCGGCCCCAATGAATATGGCGTGCTTCCGCAAAAAATAACCGTATCCTGATTCCAGGATACGGTTGAAAAACAGTCAACGCCGCAGGAGGCCGCGTTGTTCGCCTGCAAATGGGGGAACGTCAGTCCCCGAAGCATACGCCCAGGTCGCGCGCCGTGCGCACCAGCTGGCAGTCGGGGTCCACCAGCTTCAGGGTTTTCACGGCTTCCTCAATGGGCACGGCAGTCATCTGCGTTCCCCGGAGGGCAACCATGCAGCTGAACTTGCGCTTTTCCACCAGCTCCACGGCGTAACTGCCGAACCGCACGCCCAGAATACGGTCATAGGCGCAGGGGGAACCGCCGCGCTGGATATGGCCCAGCACGCAGGAACGCGTTTCAATTCCCGTGGCTTCCTCCAGTTTCTTGGAGATCACCTTGCCGATGCCTCCCAGGCGCACTTCCCCCTGGGTCTTTTCATCCAGCAGCACCAGTTCGTCCGCCAGGCGGGCGCCTTCAGAGACCACTACCAGGATTTCCCGCTGCCCGGCCGCCTTGCGGTCCTTGATGCATTTCACCACGTTTTCAATGGAGAAGGGAATTTCCGGCAGCAGGATCACATCCGCGCTTCCGGCGATGCCGCCTTCCAGGGCAATCCACCCCGCATGCCGCCCCATCACTTCCACCACCATCATGCGCTGGTGCGCGTTTGCGGTGGTTTCCAGGCGGTCCAGGGATTCGGAGACGATGGAAACGGCGCTGTAGAAGCCGAAGGTGACATCGGTCGCGCCCAGGTCGTTGTCAATGGTCTTGGGCACCCCTACCACGGGAAGGCCTATTTCAGAAAGCAGCAGAGCTGTGGACTGGGAGCCGTCTCCGCCCACGACGATCAGGGCGTCCAGGCCCAGCCGCCGGATGGTGGCCTTGGTCTTTTCCAGCACGGCGGGTTCAATCGCCCCCTTCTGGTCCACTCCCACCTTGATGGCGAAGTTCCCCTTGTTCACGGTTCCCAGGATGGTGCCGCCCTTGGCGCGCAAGCCGCGGCAGCAGACAGGAGTCAGCCATTCAAACCGTTCATTGCCTTCCTCGGACAGAAGCCCTTCAAAACCGTCGTAAAAACCGACAACGTTCCAGCCGCGGCGGGAAGCCGCGCCTACCACACCTTCAATGACTGCATTCAACCCGGGAGAGTCACCCCCGCTATTCAAAACACCGATGTTCATATTCGGTGCCTCTTATAGCAGAAAATTCCGGGGCCGTCTACTTCCTATCTCTTTTCTGTACCAGATTTCACGGGAAGCTGGACAAACTCCTTGGGATCCTTCATGTCCATGCCGGAAGCCTGCCAGTTTTCCCACACCCGCCAGCCGGTGGTCATCATCTGCTTGGCCAGAGGATAGCGGTTCGCAGAGCCGAGCACCACAATAATCATGCGCTGCGGGTAAATCACCTCCGTCCCCGTCTGGGGGCTGCGGCGGGAGATGGCGTTGCGCGTCACGCTGAGCAGCAGGCAGGGGCCGGCGGCGCGGGAGGTTCCCGCCTTGATGCCGTCCACGCCGGGAGAGCTCATGAGCTTGTTGTTGTTGGAAATATCATACATCGTCCTGCCCTTGGTCTGGGACTGCACCTCAATGCGGCGGCTCGCCTGGGAAACGATGTAGCAGAAAGCCGGGTTCTGCATGCTGTAAACACCCAGCAGGGCCATGTCCAGCGCGCAGGAGGTGGAAACGGAGTTGCCCGCGTCCAGGCCGTGGGGAGCGGTGAAGCGCGTCTTGGCCATCCTCAGGGAACGAGCCAGGTTGTTCATTTCCGTCACGAAGGCGGCAATGGGTGAGCCGCCGCCCCGGCGGGACACCAGGTCACGGCCCACAAAGGAGGCGATGGTCAGGGCGGACACGTTGTCCGAGCCCAGCAGGGTGGAATACAGCGCGTCCCGGAGCGTCAGGCGGTCTCCCGGCTGGAGGTCCATGGGATTTCCGGCGCGGAGGCCGAAGGCTTCCTGCGGCACGGCAATGAAGGTGTCCAGCGGCAGGCGCGTGCGGGCCACCCAGTCCAGCGTCACCATGGCGGTAGCTACTTGGGAGAGGCTGGCTACGGGCCGTTTTGCTTCCGCGTTGGAACTGAAAAGGAGTTTGCCGGAATTGGCCTCAATGGCGATGTAACTGGGCCGTTCCTGCGCCTGGGCGGAGAACTGGAATACACAGGCCAGGGTCAAGAGGAATAGAGATAGCTTTTTCATGGCGGGACCGGCGGGATAGTGCCCGTTCCCCCCACGTTTGAAAAGTCTAAAATATTTTCCGTACAACACTTATATGTCATGACACGGAAAAACGCATTGACCTTTCGGCTGCTATCCTATTTGTTGGAGGAAGCCGTTTCCCGCAAACGGAAGCAGTCCGGACATCCCCACCGCCATGACCAGCATTCAATTTTTTTACAACCGGGACTTTCCGGGAAACGCCCTGCGCTCCAACGCCCGCCAGGCGCTGGACCGTCTGGGCATGAAACCGGAGATGCGGGAAACGGAAGCCGCGCCGGAGCAGGTCGGCGCTCCGCTTCCCGCCCTCGCCATTGACGGGGAGATCGTCGTTTCCGGCATGGAGCCCTCCGTGCGCGAGCTGGAAATCCTCTTTGAAGACCACGCGCAGGAAGGGGAGGAAGATTCCGCCTGCGGCGCGTGCGGCATGGAGTGCGGCGGCGTGAACGGCACGGAGCATTGCCCCATGTGCGGCCAGCACGGGGAAGGCGGCAGCGTGGCGGGCAGGATTATCGGCTTCGTGATCCTGCTCATTATTCTGTTCCTTGCGGTTAAAATACTGTCCTGAATCTTTCCACGCCGCCTTCGTCTTCCCTCTTTTTACAGCTGCCCCACGCGCCGGGATTGGGCCGGCATGCGCCGGCGCAGTCGCCGCTCTGCTTCTGGGCGCCTTCTTTCTGCGCCGCCGCCCCTTCCGGAAATGGGCGTGCGCAGCGGCGGAGTTTTACGTGGCCGTTTACGGCGTTTCCAGCCCATGCAGGCGGTCTTGATAATTTCTTGAATTCCCCTTTCCGTCAGGACACAGTAACGGCATGCGCTCCTTCTTCGGTTCCATTCTCCTGATTCTGGTGCTGGCCGCCCTTGGCGCCACCATTTACTACCACTGGTCCACCAACTCCCACCTGGAGTTCGAACTCCGCAACCCTGACGAACCGGAAAAAACCACGCAGGTCATCAACATGGAGAAGCGGGCTGCCGCCCTCCAGGCGGCCCCGCCGGCAGAAGCCCCTGCTCCCGCTGCCCCCCCTGCGGAAGAAGTTCCGGCTCCCGCCGCGGGGATACCGGAAGCCACGGAATTGTAAGGGCGCCACTTTCCACACCATGAAACCGGTTATCGGATACACGCTGGGCGACCAGTCAGGCATAGGCCCGGAAGTCATCTCCGCAGCTCTTGCCTCCGGAGAGCTCCCGGAAGGGGCGGAATACCGCCTCATCGGCAAGAGGGTGCAGGTCCGCCTCGGCAGGCCGAATGCGGAATCCGCCAAGCACGCCTTTGACCATCTGGAACAGGCGGCCCATGCCCTGCGGGAAGGAACGGTTGACGCCGTCGTCACCGCGCCCGTCTGCAAGGAAACCCTGCACGAGGCAGGCTTCCGCTGGCCGGGACAGACGGAATTCTTCGCGGAACGCCTGGATACGGGCAATTACGCCATGTGCCTGACCGGAAAACGGCTGACGGTGGGCCTGGCCACCATCCACACGTCCCTTCAAAGCGTGCCGTCCCTGCTGAACACGGAGGAACTGGTCCGCATCGGAACCCTGTTGAAAAATTTCTGCCTCCGCAAGGGAATCCTCCGCCCGCGCATCGCCCTGGCGGCCCTGAACCCCCACGCCGGGGAACACGGCGCCTTCGGCGACGAGGACGGAACTATCATTGCCCCGGCCGTAGAACGGCTGGGGGCCATTCATCCGGACGCGGAATTTGACGGTCCGTCCGTTCCGGACTGCGTGTACCGGGACGCCGTGGAAGGGAACTATGACGCCGTGCTGGCCCCATACCATGACCAGGGGCTGATTCCGCTAAAACTGGTGGACTTCCATACCGCCGTGAATGTCACGCTGGGCCTTCCCCGCCCCCGGCTGAGCCCGGACCACGGAACCGCCTTCAACCTGGCGGGCGCCGGAAAGGCCAATCCGTCCAGCACCATCCACGCCTTCCAGCTGGCCGTAAGGATGGCGCAGACGCGTTAACGCCCCTCTTCTTTCCGGAGTTTTTTCCGCCACACCTCTGCCACCCGTTCCGAGGCTGAAACCCAATACCGGAAGGTTTCTTCCATCAGGGGATCACTTTCCTCCCTTTCTCCTTTATTCCACAAAAGCAGAGCAATCGTTAACAGATCTGCGGCGGAACGTTCCAAGGCTTCCCTGTCATGCTCCCTCTTTTGGAACCAGCACCATTGTTCAGGCGTCAGGGCCGGAAGCCTGGAAAACCTTTCCGCCATCTCCACCTGCCGGTCTGCATAACACCGGATTAACAAAAAACGCCTCTCACGGGAAATCCGGGGAACCGTATCCGTCAACAACCCCAGAACTTCGCCACTCCAGCACCGTTGCAGCGTTTCTTCCAGACTGCCGTTGACCAGCGGGTCGTGATCTATCTTATAAGATAGGGAAGATTCAGGATTCAACTTCCAGGCCAGCAGCTTTTCATAGGAGTCTCCCTCCGGGGATGACGGCAAAGGCAGTTCCGCCTGCGCGATGAAATTATCCAGGGAGTCTATCGCCGTCTTGGACGCCCACATCATCCTGCGCAGCGCAGAAAATCCCTCTTCCGCCTCCTCATGGGTAATGACGCCGTCATCCTCCAATTCCGATAAGGAAACTATCTCCTCCTTTTTTTCCCGTTTCCTGCTTTCCGCCATTTTTCTGAACAACTGCACATCCACGTCAGCCACACGGCACCACTCCTGCGTGGTAGGGGGTCCGGACATGAACGCCTCCCGCCACGCCTTTTCCATCCGGTCAGCCTCCCGGTTCAATTCCTTGACCACTTTTTTGCAGGAGGAGGAATCCTTCACCTGGCTGCCAATCGTCTCCAGAGCCCTGGTAAACGTTTCATCCCCCACCACATCCACCATCCGGACGCCGGAACGGGCGCTCCCGCAGCAGAGGAATCCGGCAAGAAGCGCCATGCAGAACAATTTCACCATGAATGGATGATTGGCAACCGTACGGGAAAAGTCAATCTCTTCCGTTGCGGCGTTCCCCATTCTTTCCTTCCCCGGCGGGAATAAAATGCAGGAAACGGCATCTTCCCGGAAACAAGGTAAAAAATAGGCTTGCTTTCTGAAGACAATCATTGCACCTTACTTGCCCGCAAGGTGCGCACCGTTCGCACGACACATTTCTAATTATCACAAGACCATGAGAAATTACGAAGCTCTTATCGTATTCAACATGAAGGGTACGGAAACCCCCGTTGAGGAGTTGATCAATACCGTAGCCGCCACGATGAAGGAAGAAGGCGCCGACATCACCGCCACGGAAAACACCGGCCGCCGCGAATTCGCTTACGAATCCAACCACCTTTCCGCCGGCCAGTACGTGACCTACACGTTCTCTGCGGAACCTTCCGCCATCAAGACCATCCGCGAACGCCTTCGCCTGAATCCCCAGATTCACCTTCAGTACTACAAGGTGCTCGGCTAAAGCCGGCCCATGCGGACGAAGCATCCGCTCCTTGCCTTTTATCAAAAAGAACCGCCTCCCTAAAGAGGCGGTTCTTTTCTTATGGCCAGTTCCTTCCGTGCACGGAAGCAGGGAAGCCTTGTTCAGTAAACGTTTGCCGCCCTGGAGACAATGTTCCTCAGCAGCTGGCGGATGGGGGCAACAGGAGGCAGATTTTCCACGCCGTATGCCCTGGCAATTTTTTCCATGTGGGGAAAGCTGATCCAGGTGCTGCCCTCCTTATCCTCCCATACGGCAATGCGCAGGGGCAGTTCCGTAGCAATGCCCGGGTTTTCCAGCATCAGGTTGGTGCCTACCTTGGGAGAGCCGAAGATGACGACCTTGGAGGGGGGCATTTCCAGTCCGGCTTCACGGGCGTTCTTACCGTGGTCAATCCTGGCAAAGACGGGAA
Source organism: Akkermansia sp. NBRC 115031 (assembly GCF_030268505.1). Taxonomy (NCBI): domain Bacteria; kingdom Pseudomonadati; phylum Verrucomicrobiota; class Verrucomicrobiia; order Verrucomicrobiales; family Akkermansiaceae; genus Akkermansia; species Akkermansia sp. NBRC 115031. The sequence continues at coordinate 208,078 of NZ_BSQU01000003.1, read as the reverse complement.
TGGATTTTTCCGCCAGAATTTTTTCAATGCGCTCCATGGTTTCGTCCACGCCGAAGACGCTTTCATAAAGATACAGGGAATCGTCGTCCAGATGGCCGGAGCCCAGCTTGGGATCCAGCGCCCCGGCGATGCGGCGCGCCAGATTGGTCAGGTCCACGCCCTCCTTGTTCGCCGTCAGCGTCACGCACACGAGTTCGGACGGGTCCGTGAACCGGCAGATGTAGGAGGAGAAGCCGGGAACGCCGCCTTTAATGTCCATCAGGCCCTTGTGGTGAGGGAACTGCCAGCCGGCCATGGCCGGAACGATTTTCCCGTTGTCCAGCCGGATGGGCTTGTAAATCATGTCCCGGTGCTTTTCATCCTTCACCAGGATGGAGCCCGCCAGGCAAATGTCCCAGAAGCTGATTTCCTGCGGCGTGGACCAGATGTCCGAAAAACCGCGCAGGGAGGAGCGCGCGGGCGGCGGAACGGATTTAACGGCGCCGTCCTTCACCGCATAGCCCGCCGCCGTTTCCGCCGGGTCCACATATTCCACACGGGATTTGAACAGGGAATGCCTGTTGCCGTGTTCGCGCACGTTGTCCTGCTGCACGGCTCCCAGATCCTTCCCGAACATGGTGTGCTGGAGGCCCAGCGGCTGGAACTGGTTTTCCCGGACGAATTCCTCATAAGGCATGCCCGCCACCGCATCAATGACCATGGACAGAAGCAGGAAGTTCGTGGCGCTCTGGCGCACGTCCGTTCCGGAGGGGAATTCCAAATCGTTCAGCCTGACCAGGGAAAGGAGTTCCGCCGGATCATAATCCCGGCCTATATCGAACTGGGGGGATTTCCTGTAGTCCGGAATGCCGGAGGAATGCTGAAGAAGCTGGAGCACGGAGACATTCTGCCAGGCTTCCGGCAGGCCGGCCACATAGCGGGACACCTTGTCATGGATGTCCATTTTGCCCTTTTCCACGAGCTGGAAGGCGGCAATGGCGGCATATCCCTGGGAGATTTCCGCCGCAGGCCACAAGGTATTGGTGGAAGACAGCAGGCCCGTTTCCGCATTGGACAAGCCGTATCCTACCACGCGGGGAATGTAGGGGGCCTGGACAATCGCAAGGGTCATGCCGGGAATTTTTTCCTCTTGCATGAAGTCGTAAATCAACTGGTCCATGGACTGCCCAAGGTACTCTACCCTGGAATTTCCGCGGCCCTGAGCCGGGAGCTGGATGGTTGCAGATTCTTGAGCGGACATTTTGGTGGGGATGTTATTTGCATGTGCGGGAAGGCCGCCCAGCATGCACGCGCATGCGAGAATCCCTCCTGTTAACCTGAATGATTTATTCATGGGTGTCTTTTTATAAGACCGCATTCCGCGCATACGGTTCATTCAATTTGTCATCACTATCCCCAAAATAACGCAAAGGCGGGAGAATGCAATCCTCCCCTGCCCCGTCCTCCAGGAAAAGGGTCCTCCCGTCCCGGTTCCGTGATTTGCGGGCTACAGGGAAACGAAGTTTTCCAGCAGCTTCACGCCCAGTTTCTGGCTTTTTTCCGGGTGGAACTGCGTGGCGACCAGGTTGCCGCGCCTGATGGCGGCGGCAAAACGCACGCCGTAGGTGCAGAAGGCGGCCGCTAGGGATTCATCCTCCGGCTGCGGATAATAGGAGTGCACAAAGTAGAAGTACGGCTCCGGCCCCATGCCTTTCCAGATGGGATCGGCGGGATTGGAAAGAGTCAGGCTGTTCCATCCCATGTGGGGCACCTTGAGTTCCGATTCCGCAAAACGGACCACGCGGCCCTTGAAGATGCCCAGTCCGGGCACCTGTTCGTCTTCCTCCCCGGTTTCAAAGAGAACCTGGTAGCCCACGCAGATGCCCAGAAAAGGCTTGTCCTGCCCTATCCACGTCCGGATCAGCGGCACCAGCTCCTGGCTGCGCAGCTTTTCCGCGCAGTCGCCGAAGGCGCCCACACCGGGAAGAACCAGATGGGTCACGCCTGCCGCATCCTCCGGCGTGCGGACCAGATGGCCAGTCACGCCGGCAGCCTCAAAGGTGTTCAGCACGCTGCGGAGGTTGCCCGCGCCGTAATCAATCACGCCGAGCTTCATGGACTTACAGCATTCCCTTGGTTGAAGGCAGCGTCCCGGCGGCACGCGGGTCAATGGCCGCGGCCTGCCGCAGCGCATGGGCGATGCCCTTGAAGACGGATTCCGCAATATGGTGGCCGTCCCTGCCGTAGAGCACTTCCACATGCAGGTTGCAGCGCAGGTTGTTGGCCAGGGCGCGGCAGAATTCCTCGCACAGGGTCAGCGGAAAGTTGGGTGCGTCCGGAAGGCCCCCTTCCGGAATGCGGAAGACCACATACGGGCGGTTGCTCAGGTCCATCACCACGCGCGTAAGGGTTTCATCCATGGGCAGGTAGGAACAGCCGTAGCGCGCAATTCCCTTCTTGTCCCCCAGGGCGTTCTTGATGCATTCCCCCAGAACGATTCCTACGTCCTCCACCGTGTGGTGGGCGTCCACCTCCAGGTCGCCGCGGGCCTGGAGGGTCAGGTCCATCAGGGAATGGCGAGCCAGCAAATCCAGCATGTGGTCAAAAAACGCATGGCCCGTGGCGACGGCGGCGCACCCGGTGCCGTCCAGGTTCAGTTCCATGCTGATGTCCGTTTCACCGGTGACCCGTTTGCAAGAAGCGTTCCTCATGTGACTCTTCTATACCGAAGCCGCGGCGGAAGAAAGCAGGAAATACCGCATGGGGTAAGATTTGCCCGCTTTTCCGCGCAAAAAACCGCATGGCCCAGTAATAGGGCCATGCCACCGGAGCCCCCTCCATCAGAAGAATTCCAGGAGGCTTTTATATTAAACAACACGGGGTAAATGGACTAAACAGGCCCGACAAACAGAATGGGTCCAGCTTTACTTGATCCATCCTGTCCATGAAGGCCATTTCTGCGGCGCTCCCCGGAGGGTCTTTTCTCCGGGAAACAGCCGGATTATTTTTTCCTGGCCTTGGCAGCGGCAGCCCGTTCCTCCTGGCGCTTCTTATCCCGGTCTTCACGGGCCTTGCGCGCCGCTTCCGCACGTTCCGCGCGTTCGCGGGCACGCTGTTCCTGCAGGCCCGCGCGCACCGTCTCCGTCAGTTCCTCATAGTATTCCCTGGGAACCTGGGCGGTGCGGACTTCCGTCAGGGCCTCCATGGCCTCGTCAAATTTCTTCTCGTCACACAGGTTCCAGGCCTTTTCCAGTGCGGCGGAGCCAGCCCCGTTTTCCGGGTCCTGGTTTTTCAGGCGTTCCGCATCCGTAGCGGCCACCAGCTTGACGTCCCTCATGGCTTCCAGGGAGCCGGCCGCAGGTTCAAACCACCGGTCCCCGCGCTCCTTGACCTTCTTGCGCAAGGCCCGGTGCACTTCCGTGAGCTGGTTTTCACGCTCCCGGATGGCGGTCTGCCTTTTCTGGAAAGCGTCCATCAGGAGCTGGCGCTGCTCTTTCGTCAGCTTGGGGTCTCCGCGGCGCTTTTCCTCTTCCTTTCTCAAGGTTTCACGTTCCTTTTCCAGGGCTTTTTCCTTGGCGGCTATCATGACCTCCAGCTTGCGGTTGAGCTGGCCGGCGATTCTGGAAGCATCCGGATAGGCGTCCGCCAAAGCGGCGGAGCCGGGGTAGCCGTCACGCAGGCGGTCGTACACAGCCATGGCCTGGTAGGGATTGCGCACGGCAAGCGCCTTGAAGCGCTTCAACAGCTTGTTGGCCTCATGGTCGTATTTGGTGCGCACGGTCACTTCCGCTTCCTCCTTGGCTTCCTGGGCGGCCTGGGCTCCTTCCACCAGCTTCTTCTCCTCCAGCAGAACCACCACCCTGGCCCTGGCCTTGACGGCGGCGTCATGGGCAAGCCCCTGGGGATTCTTCTTGATGGTCTTGTCCAGGTCCGCCAGGGCGCTTTCCAGGTCCTTGGCGTTCATGGTTTCCGGCTTGGCGTACGTCTTGTTGATCTTGGCGGCCTCCAGTTCATCCGGAGTCGCCTTCTTGATGGATTCAATCAGTTCCCTTTTAACGGTCACGGAATCCTTGATCCCGCCGGCTACGGGGACCAGGAGGCTGACGCTTTCCGGCGTTTCCACCTCCACGGTGCAATCCTTGTAAACGGTTCCATCCTTGAGTTTTACTTCATCCGCCGCGGCAAGCGGAACGAGTGCGGTCAACGCCAATATGAGGGACTTGTTCATAAATCTAAGGCTTTTTTCCAGAGTAATCTGACGAATACGTATCTTGCACTTTACCAGAAGACGCCCTCTTGGCGACAAAAAAAAGCCCGGAGCCGTAAAAACGGTTCCGGGCCCGGAGAGATAAAAAACAGGCTGTTTCTGGCTTACTTCTCGGCAGCGGCTTCTTCAGCGGCCGGAGCGGCTTCCTCACTGGAAACGCGGGGGGCTTCCACGATGGCCACGATCACGTCGCCGGCCAGTTCCGTGTTCACGCCGGAGGGCAGTTTGAGATCGGCAATGCGCAGGGTTTCACCCAGCTTCAGGCCGGAGATGTCGGCAGTAATGGCTTCCGGCAGGTTCTTCACCTGGCAGACGATAGCCAGTTCATGAATGGTCTGGTCCAGCACGCCGCCCAGGGCTACGCCGGCGGCTTCGCCTTCCAGAATAACGGGAACGATGGAGTGAATGACCGTGGTGTCGGTCACGGCCTGAAAGTCCACATGCAGGCAGGCGTTGGTGATGGGGTTGTGCTGCACTTCCTTGAGGAGGGCCTTCACGATCTTGCCGTTAATGTCCAGGGCCACCAGGATATGTTCGGAAACGGCGGAAGCCAGCATGCGAGCGAATTCGCGGGCGTCAACCTGGATATTGACGTTGTCAAAACCGGGACCGTAAACCACGCCGGGGACCAGGCCCTGGCTGCGGAGTTGCTTCAGATTACCGGAGCCGCAGGCTCTCGTTTCGGCCTTGAGGGAATGGGATGTAGCCATGTTTTATAGAGGCAATATTGAGTGTTGATTGATAATGTTTCCTAATCGGGTTCAGGCAGAGGCCCCGCCGGGATTTCTGAACCCGCGTAAACCGGTACTCAGGTCAGGGCGCAGGACTCTGCACTAAAATTGGCTAAATGTCAAATAATGATGATACGGATTCTCCGTCATGTATGCGCTGCACGGCATGGCCCAGCAGGTCGCCCACGCTGATGCAGTCCACCTTGGGGCCATAGGCCATGGGAACGGTGTCGGAGGTAAGAACGCGTTCAATGCAGGAGCCGGCAATGCGTTCGCGGGCCATGTCCCCCAGCACGCCGTGGGACACGCAGGCAAACACGCGCTGGGCGCCGCGTTCCTTCAGGATGTTGGCGGCGGCGCACAGGGTGCCGGCGGTCTCCGTCATGTCGTCAATCAGGACGGCGTCACGGCCTTCCACATCACCGATGACGTTCATGGCTTCCACATGCGTGGCGTTGACGCGGTGCTTGGCGACGATGGCCAGCTCCGCACCCAGGGCGTCGGAATAGGCGCGGGCCATTTTCACGCCGCCCACATCCGGGGAGACGACGACCAGGTTCTGGAGGTCTTTTACATAGTGCTCGCGCAAGTGGCGGATTAAAACGGGAGCGGCGTACAGGTGGTCCACCGGAATATCGAAGAAGCCCTGGATCTGGGCGGCGTGCAGGTCCATGGTCAGCACGCGGTCCACGCCGGCGGCGGTCAGCAGGTTGGCCACCAGCTTGGCGGTAATGGGAACGCGGGGCTGGTCCTTGCGGTCCTGGCGGGCGTACCCGAAGAAGGGGACCACCGCGGTGATGCGTCCGGCGCTGGCACGGCGGGCGGCGTCCACCATCACGCACAATTCCATGATGTTATGGTTGGTGGGGGGGCAGGTGGGCTGAATGAGGAAAACATCCTTGCCGCGGATGTTTTCATTTATCTTTACAAAACTTTCCCCATCGGGGAAAGTGTTCACCGTGACGTCCGTCAACTGAATGCCTACGCTTTGCGCAATGCGCTCCGCAAGTTCTCTGTGTGCTGTACCGCTGATAATCTTCATACCGGAAACTGAAAAGCGGACGCATTCTGAACACAGGTCCACATAATCGCAATACTTAATTCTCACAATTTGATTTTTCTCCATGATGGGTTCCCCCGTTCCAGATGCCAAAGAGAGATTTCTAACCGTCCCCATGATTGCCGCCCTGGCCGTGTGCGCCATCCTGCTGGCGGTGCCCTACCTGGCGTTTCCCGAATTCGGCTCTACCGGGAATGAAAGCAGCATCCAGTGGCTCGTTTCCTCCTGGAACAAGCAGACGGATTACGAACACGGCTGGCTGGTGGTCCCCATCATCGCCTTCATGCTGTACCACGCCAGAAAGAAGATTGCCCAGGCGCCCAGGCGCATGGACTGGCGCGGGCTGATCCTTTTCATCCCGGCGGCCCTGCTTCTGGCGCTCTCCTTCCGCGTGGGACAGCCCCGCGTGGCCGTGGGCGCGCTTCCCCTGATCCTGCTGGGCGGAGCCTGGTACCTGGCCGGACCGCAGATCGCCAGGCTGTGCGCCTTCCCCCTGCTCTTCTTCTGGCTGTGCATTCCCCTTCCCTCTTTCCAGCAGGCCACGGTGGAGCTGCAAATCGTCGCCACGGAGCTGGGGCACCTGGGTGCGGCCCTTTTCGGCGTGGATACCTACCTGCAAGGCACCAACATCCGCTCCACCGGCGGCCACTGGGACGCCTTCAACATCTCAGGGGGGTGCAGCGGCATGCGTTCCCTGATGGCCCTGCTCATGCTGTCCGCCGCCTGGGCCTACCTGTCCGACCTGAAGTTCTGGAAAAAATGCGTGCTCTTCCTCAGCGCCATTCCCCTGGCCGTCATCGGCAACGGCGTCCGCATCACCAGCATTGTGGTGCTGGCGGAATACGGGGACCCCGAGTTTGCCGCGAAAACCTGGCACGACTGGTCCGGCCTGCTGTTCTTCTTCCCCATCTGCCTTCTCGGCCTGGCGGCCGTCCACTCCCTGCTGGCCGGGGAGCTGATCTGGAAGCCGTCCCGGCGCAAAAAGCTGGTCGTTAAAATGAACAAGTCCCACTAAGCGTTTCCGCCGCCATGAACATTAAAACGCTCAAGATTTTCGTCCTTCCCCTCCTGCTGGCCGTCACGCTCGGCGGCATTTACCTGATGCCGCGCAAGGGAGAGGTGCAGGATTCGTCCATCAGCATGGCCCTCCCCACCGGCATGAATCCGGACGGCTGGCACGGCACGCGCCGGCAGGAGTCTGAACAGGAGCGCGGCATCCTGGCTCCGGACACGGAATTCTCCAAGGCGGATTACGTGCAGGAAGTCCCCATCAGCCTGGACGCGCCGGAAACCGCTCCCGTGCTGTGCCGCGTCTCCATCGTCAAATCCGGCCATGACCTGAACAACTCCATCCACCGCCCGGAACGCTGCCTTCCGGCCCAGGGTCATTTCAACCTGACGGGAACCAAGGTGGAGGTGCCCGTGGAAGGCCACGGAATTATCAGGATGACCAAGCTGAAATCCCAGCAAAACATCACTCCGGACCAGCCGCAGCCCATCATTCTGGACAGCATGCACTATTACGTGTTCATTGGCCACCACCACATGACGGAGGACCACCTGGCCCGTACCCTGACGGATATGAAGGACAGGGTGCTGTACGGCGTGGACCAGCGCTGGTGCTACTTCCAGATTTCCACCGCGTACGGGGACAAGATCAAGGTGCCGGAGGAGGAAGCCCGGAAACAGACGGAGCGCCTCATCAGCCAGCTTCTTTCCCAACTGGTGAAGTGGGACGAACTGGACCGGTAGCGCTCCCCGCCCCGCGGCGGTCAGCCCGGAAGACGGCCTTCCAGCCATGCGGAGGCCGCCTGGAAAAGGCTGCACGTTTCTTCCGCGGGGGCTTCATACAGCATGGGAGCGGGCCTCCGGTGGGAATAAAGGCGGCCCTCCCGGTCGCGCCGGTAGCCGGAAAAAGCCAGGTTGGCGTCCGCCCCGGCGCAGTGCCCCCAGCGGCCGCCGATCCTGGGCACCACGTCCATGAAGCCGCCCCCGTCCCGCAAGTAGGCGTTCCCCCACCATTCCACGCAGGCCGGGCGCGCGTTTTTCTGACGGCGCGCCACGGCGTCTATGGTCAGGAGGCAGAGCGGAGCGGCCTGAACAGACTGGCGCCTGGCTACTTCCACCGCGCAGGAGCCGCCATAGCTGTGGCCCACCAGCACGACGGGCAGCCCGGGGCATTTCCGGCGGAGCTCTTCCAGCTCCGCCGCAATTTTTCCGCACCTGTCCAGGAACACGCCGCAGCCGCCCCCGTCCCAGTGGTAATAGGCCGTGGCATGCGCCACTCCCGGCAAAAAACCGGGAAACCTCTTTTCCACCCGGCTCAGGCAACCCGCCACCACGTCCCCGAAGCCGCCGATGAACACGGCCAGGTAACCGGGAGCGCTTCCGCGGGAAAGCAGGTTCAGTGTCCTTTGAAAATGCATGACGGAGCCCATGATGGAGAAATCACGTCAATATCCAAGTCCATAAGACGTTCTGGCTTGATAAAACCTGCAAACTGTCCAAATGTGATGGTATGCAAGTAATCATTCACCAATGGGCCTTCAACGGAAGCTTTGACCAGCTTGCCTCCCTGCCCCGCCAGGAACTCGTCAACGACTGGTTCGGCTACGACGTGGAGCCAAGCGCGGAGTTCGCCTTCGCCACGGACGGCGAATACCTCTGGTTCCTGGCCTCCCGCAGCAAGGAAGCCACCGTCCATCCGGACGCCCGGCCCGGCCAGTTCCTGCCGGAGCTGTGGCGGTACGACCTGGCGGAATGGTTCATGGCCGCCGGGGACGGCACCAATTACTGGGAATTCAACCTTGCGCCCAACGGCGCGTGGTGGGCCTGCGCCTTTTCCGACACCCGCCGGGCCAATGAAGACATTCCCGCCCCGCTGGCCGTGGATACCAAGTGCATCCTGACGGACGAGGGCTGGTGCGCCATGGCCCGCATTCCGCTGAACGAACTGCGCGGCGTGGACGTACGCGACTGCAAGCTGGCCGCCACGTTCATCCTGGACACCCCGGACCAGATTTTCCTGACTACGGCGGACGACCTTTCCGGCAACCCGGACTTCCACCGCCCGGACTGCTTCTGCACCCCCATTCTCAAATAATCCATGTCTTTGGAAGAAGACATTTCCCGCATCCTGGGGCCTGAAAAGGTCTCCGGGGCTCCGGATGTGCTGGCCGCGCACGCCGGGGACAAATGGTACGCGTCCGTGCTGCCGGAGGCAGTCGTCTTCCCGGAAAGCACGGAGGACGTCTCCCTGCTCCTGCGCTACGCCTCCTCCATGAACATTCCCGTCACGGCCCGCGGCGGCGGCGTGGGATACGTGGGGGGCTGCGTTCCCGTGCGCGGAGGCATCAGCCTTTCCCTGGAACGGATGAACCGCATTCTGGAAATCTCCCCGGAAGACGGCGTGGCCGTGGTGGAACCCGGCGTCATCACGGCGGACCTCCAGCGGGAAGCCCGCGCGCTGGGCTGGTTCTACCCACCGGACCCGGCGTCCAGGAAGGAATGCAGCATCGGAGGCAACATCGCCACGAACGCAGGAGGCCCCAGATGCCTGAAATACGGAGTCACCAAGGCCTACGTGCTGGGCCTGACCGTAGTGCTTGCCAGCGGGGAAGTGGTGGAATGCGGAGGGCGCACTCACAAGAACAAAACGGGCTTCGACCTCGGAGACCTCTTCATCGGTTCGGAAGGGATGCTGGGCATCGTCACCCGGGCCATTCTGCGGATCATCCCCCATCCGGAAGCCTTCGGCGCGCTCAGCGCCAGCTTTCCTCAGTTCCCGCTGGCCGCCGCCGCCGTGCAGCGCATCCTGAACAGCGGGCACCTTCCCTCCGCCCTGGAAATAACGGACAGCTTCACCCTCCGCGCCGCCCGGGCCTACCTGGGGGACAGCGCCCTGCCCTCCGGCAGCCGCGGCCACCTGATTGTGGAAGTGGACGGCAGGCAGGCCGCCGTGCGGGAAGAACTGGATTCCCTCTGCGCCTTGCTGGAAGAATGCGGCGCAACCGACATCCTGCGCGCGGACACGGAAGAGAAGGCGGAAGCCATTTGGCAGCTGCGGCGTGAATTTTCCTACAGCCTGAAAGCCACCGGCATGACCAAGCTGAATGAAGACATCGTCATCCCCAGGTCCCGCCTGGTGGACCTGGTGGAATTCTGCGAGGCCATGAACCGGGAAACGGGGCTGGACATCGCATGCTTCGGCCATTCCGGAGACGGCAACATTCACACCAACATCATGGTGGACGATTACGCGGACCCGGAGAAGAAAGCCCTGGCGGACGCCTGCGTGGACAGGCTGTTCCGCTGGGTGCTGGAACACGGGGGCACCATCACCGGGGAACACGGCATCGGCCTGGCGAAGGCCAAATGGTTCCGGGAAGCCGTGGGAGAAGGAGCCTTCCACCTGCACGAACTGGTCAAATCCGCCCTGGACCCCCGGAATTTGCTGAATCCGGGCAAAATGGGACTCCCGTAACGTAAAATAGACTTCCATGATGCCCCCGGACGGGGCATCATGGCAACCGCACTTCATGAACAGCCCGCACAAGTCCATCCTAGCTGCCCTTTACGACCATTTCCCGGTCGCAGATGCCATCCTGGTGTTTATTCTGGACCATCCCCTGGCCTGGTTTACGCCCAAATGGCGCAGGAAAGGCCGCATGGCCCTGAAAGCGGTGCGCCGCTACGTCAATTACAACCGCGACCTTTTGCCGCCCGAGCGCCTGGCGGAGTTTGAAGAAAACCGCAACCTGCTGAAAACGGCCCTCCGCCGAGGTGACAGGCAGCAGGTGGAAACCATCACCGCCAAACTGGAATCCACGCTGGAATCCATTCCCGGCGCGCTGCCCTCCGGACTGGCGGAAAACGTGGAGGTGCTGTTCGTGATTCTGGCCATTTTCCTGGGCCTGCGCTGTTATGTAGTCCAGCCCTTCCGCATCCCGACCGGCTCCATGCAGCCCTCCCTGAACGGCATCCGCGCCGTCCCCCAGGAGGGAGACCCCACCCTGATGAAGAAAATCGGGGACATGATCCTGTACGGCGGCTCCTATGTGCATGAAACGGCCTCCAAGGAAAAGAAAATCGTCCGCTTCGAGCCCGCTACCAAATACCTCCTGCTCACGGTAACCAACGTGATTTTCGACGACGGCTCCAAGCTGGAAATTCCGGCGGCGGAGGCGGAGACGCGCCGCTACTTCCTCAACCAGGAACCGCGCTTCGAGTCCGAACGGCACACGCCGTTCAGAAGCTACCTGCCGGGGGATACGATCGTGAACGCCCGCTTTGACGCCGGTGACCTGATCGTGGTGAACAAGATGGCCTACCACTTCCGCAAGCCGGAGCGCGGGGAAGTCTTCGTCTTTGACACGCGCGGCATTGAAGGCATCGCCAACAAGGGAAGCAGCACCGGGCAGGAAGGCGGAACGCACTACGTCAAACGCCTCTCCGGCGTACCGGGAGATTCCCTGTCCATCCGGGATTCCCAATTGATCGTCAACGGAAAACCGGCCACGGAATGGACCATCCAGAGGGTAGCTTCCGGCAAGCCCCCCTACCAGCCCTGCGGCTATGTGGCCCTTCCCGCCCCCCTCAGCCTGCTGGACGGCAGGGCCTACATCACGGAAGGGGGAACCGTGCACCTCTCCAATGATAAAAAACGCCCCTACCTGCGTGAGTACGTGGCCCTGGGCGACAATTCCACCCGTGAAAATTCCTTTGACTCCCGGTACTGGGGGCCCGTTCACCAATACAACATCGTAGGCCCCGCCAGCTTCTGCCTGTGGCCCTTCACTTCCCACTGGGGGCTTATCCCCTGATTCCCGGCCATTCCGCAGGCACGCTTTCCCCGTCAAGACATGACTCAAGCTCAGACTATTACAAGCAAGGCCAAGTCCAACCTGGCCTTCGCCCTCATTGACCTTCCTGAAGAAGAACGCCGCCACATGGCGGAATTTTACGCCTTCTGCCGTACGGTGGACGACATCGTGGACGAACCGGGAATGACGCCCCGAGAACGCCACGACGCCCTGAACCGCTGGATAGAAGTCATCAACGGCGGAGACGTTCTGGAGCTGACGGAGCTGGAAGAAGACATCATCGCCCTCATCCAGGACCTGGAGCTGGACACCACCCCCATGCTGCACCTGATTGAAGGCTGCCGTTCGGACATCTGCCAGCAACAGCCCCTGAACCGTGACGAACTGCTGGATTACACTTACTGCGTGGCCTGCTGCGTGGGCCTCACCTCCGCCCGCATCATGGGCGCCGGGGAAGCCGCCTACCCGTACGCCATCGCCCTGGGGCACGCGCTGCAAATGGTGAACATCATCCGTGACGTGGCGGAAGACTGCGGCAAATCCAACCGCATCTACCTGCCCAGAGAGGACATGGACCGCTTCGGCTACACCCTGGAAGACCTGCGCGGCAGAGTCTATTCCCCCCAGCTTCAGGAACTGCTGCAATATGAAGCGGACCTGGCGGAAAAGTTCTTCGCGGAGGCGGAGGAGGAATACAACCGCCTCAGCCCGGAGGATAGGGCGGCGCTCGTTCCCGCCCAGGCCATGGCGCTCATCTACCACACCATTCTGGACAAAATGAAGGCGGGCGGCTTCCGCATCTTCGACATCCGCTACCGCGTCAACACCTTCCACAAGCTCTGGCTTCTGTTCCGCACCAAGCTGGACATCGACCCCCAGTCCTACTACGACAAGTCCAAGGCGTACTATGACAAGCTGGTCGGCTTCCTTTCCCGCCCCGGCAGGAAGGATGAAAAGTAAGGGCCGCTCTCCCGGCGCGCAGGGCAGAAAACCACGGCCTTTCCTTCCGGCCCTGCGGGCATTATGCTTGTCCTGAAAGCCGTGTTCCTGTAGGAGTGCAGCATGCAAACTCCCGCAGCCGCCCTGCTTCTTGTTCTCACAACACTAACCGGGCTGTGCGCGGCAGCGGACTACCCGGAACGGGCGCAGCGCACACAATCCGCCGGGAACCATACCTGGTACATAGACCCGGACCAGGGAAACGACGGCAACCCCGGAACTTCCCCCTCCACGGCCTGGAAGAGCATGTCCCCGGCCAACCGCCTCATCATGTCGCGCGGGGACACGCTCGTCATCCAGCCCGGAGAGCATGCGGCCTCTCTGGCGCTCATGGGGGAAGGCTCCAGACAGGCCCCGGTCACTATCCGGTTCATGCCCGGCAGGCACGTTTTCAAGCACGGCGCCCTGGTCACCGGAAAGCCGCAGATTTCCAACACCAATGACACTCCCAACGAGGCCAAGGCTATGGCCATCCGCCTGGTGGAGGCCAAAAACGTACGACTGGAGGGCAAGCCGGGAGCCACCGACATCCTGCTGGAGGGAAAAGCCATTTTCGTCTGCATGGAGCACGCGGAAAACGTTTCCCTGAACGGCCTGGGCTTTGACTACGTGCACCCTACCATGGGGGAATTCCTGGTGACGGAAGTTGAAGGAAACACTATGAAGGCGACCATTCCGGACGGCACCCTGTATACGGTGAAGGACGGCTCCCTGACCTGGCGCGGCCCCGGCTGGGAATTCCGGATGGGAGGATATTCCAAGGTCTTCGATGCCGCCTCCGGCACCTTCCAGGGCCGCTTTGACCCGGGAAAAACAGTCATTAAAGAACTGTCCCCCGGAAAAATCAGCATCACGTTCAAGGAAGGCGCCCCGACCATGCGGGCGGGACAATCCTACCAGAACCGAAACACGCGGCGGGACTGCTGCGGATTTTTCCAGCACAGGAGCAGGAACATCGTCTGGAACAACTGCCATATCTACTACATGCACGGCATGGGCGTGGTTTCCCAGTTCAGCGAGAATATCATATTCAATAACTTGAAGATAGCGCCGCGCCCCGGCTCCCTGCGCACCAATTCCTCCTGGGCGGACAACCTGCATTTTTCCGGATGCAGGGGGAAAATCATCGTCAGGGACTGCGTGCTGGGAGCCTCCCATGACGACGCCATCAACGTGCACGGCACCCACCTGCGCATTGTGGACCAGCCGGCGCCCAATAAAATCACCGTCCGGTTCATGCACCCCCAGACCTTCGGTTTTGACGCCTTCGCGGTAGGGGACCGGATTGACTACGTTTCCTGCAAGACGCTGGTTCCTTACGCCTCCAATACCGTTTCCGGCATCAAAAAGCTCAATGAGAAGGAAATAGAACTCACGCTGCGGCAGCCCAACCCCGGGAACATCCAGCCCAACGACGCCGTGGAGAACACCACCTGGACGCCCTCCGTCCACGTCAGCAACACGGTTTGCCGCCACATTCCCACCAGGGGCTTCCTGCTTACCACCAGGAAGCCGGTGCTGATTGAACGGTGCCGGTTTGAGAAGACGGGCATGCCTGCCATTCTGGTGGAGGATGACGCCTCCGGCTGGTATGAATCCGGTGTGGTCAAGGACATGGCCATCTCCCGCAACACCTTCATTCAATGCGGGGAGGCCGTCATCCAGATCGTTCCGCACGCCCCCCAGCCGGAAGGAAACGTTCACGAGAACATCACCATCACCGGCAATACGTTTGACCTCAGGAACGGCACCGCCATCCGCACCCGCCATACCGGCAACGTAAAGGCGGAGAAAAACACCTTCACCAAAGACGGGAAAAACATTCCCGCGGAGAAGGCGGTGGATATCCGGTAGGGAGCCTCCCCTTTTACCGGTGCCGTGAAACATGCACCGTCACGGAGACGCTGTCCGTCCGCGGCAGGATGAACTTGCGCAGGGTGACGATCACGTGACGCGCGCCGAACTCCTTCAGGCAAACCTTTCCCATGTCCTCCGCCAGCGTTTCCACCAGCTTGCGGGGTCGCGCCATGGCTTCCTCCCTCAGGGCGCGGGCGATGGAATCATAACAGACGGTCCTGGAAAAATCGTCGTTCAGGCCAGAGAGGGCTTCATCCGGATAAAAAGTGATATCCGCCTTCAGGGTCTGCATGGAGGCGCGTTCCTCCTCCGGCACGCCGATGAAGGTATCCAGCTCCAGGCCGTTGATGTTGATGGAATCCTGCGTATCTGAAGGCAGGGCATAGCGGCGCATCAGCGTGCGCAGGACAAGCAGGTCCGGAACGATGATGTCCGGCCTGGCCTTGGAAAGCTGGGCAGCGTCATTATAGCCGGTCAGCACGGCGATGGACGTGATGCCCGCATGGTGGGCGGTCTCTATGTCATGCTGCATGTCCCCGATGAACGCGGTTTCATGGGCATGCAGCCCGTGCTGGGCCAGCAGGGTGTGGATATGGGCGTCCTTATGGCGGATGCCCGCGTGAATAGCTTCAAAATATTCCATCATGCCCAGCTCCCGGCACTGGATGTCGAACTCCTTGGCGTCCACGCTGGTGAGGATAAAGCAGCGCACGCCGCGCGCGCGGCAGAACTCCAGGAATTCCCGCGCGTTCGGCAGCACCTCCACCGGCGCGTTGGAAACGCGGAAGGCGTACCGGAAATGGTCTTCCAGTTCATTCAAATCCGCCTGGGGCAGCACGCGGGCATAATAGTCCGGATAGGGAAGCTGGAATTCCGCGCGGAATTCATCCCTGTCCATGCAGGGTTTTCCGTACTGGGAAAAAACGTAATTGGACGCGTCCAGCGTCAGGGCCAGGTCATCCACCAGGGTGCCGGACCAGTCGAAAATGAGATTCTTGAACATGGGAATGCGTATCGGGAAAAACTCAGTCCAGGGCGTACCGCATGGCGGCCAGCCCGAAGAAGGCGGCCGTCTCCACCCGGAGGACGATGGGGCCAAGCGTAACGGGAGAGAATCCGGCCTCCAGCGCCATGGCCGTCTCCTGGTCCGTAAAGTCGCCCTCCGGCCCCACCAGCAGGGCAGCACTCCGCACGGAGCGGGAGCGGGCTTCCTCCAGCACGTCCCTGACCGGGCGCACGCCGGGCACCAGGGAGGCGATCACGTTCAGCCCTTCCGGCGCTCCGCGGCGCAGCCATTCCGCAAAGGGAACGGGAGCCGCAACCTCGGGAAGCGTGTTCTGGCCGCACTGCTTGCAGGCCTCCAGGGCGATGCGCTGCCACTTCTGCCTCTTGGCCTCCGCCTCCCGCGCGTTCAGGCGCACGATCGTGCGGTCCGTCAGGAGCGGAACGATGGCGGAAACGCCCAGTTCCACGGATTTCTGAATGATGAGGTCCATGTTGGCTCCTTTGGGGACCGCCTGGCACAGCGTCAGATGGGCCAATTCTGGAGCGGGAGGACATTCCTCCCCCGGAGCCAGCAGCACCCCGGAACTGCGCGGAGGTTCCGCCACCACGGCATGGGCGGCGCGGCCGCAACCGTCAAAGACGACGCAGGAATCACCCTGTTTCAGGCGCAGAACCTTGGCGGCATGGTGCGCCTCATCCCCGCGCAGCTCCCAGGAGGGAGCGGCCCATTCCGAAGCCGGGAGGTAAAAGCGAGCCATGCGTGAAAGGGAAAAACGGACCTTACTTGTTCTTCAGGTAGCGCGCCGCCTTGTCGGCAAACGCCACGCAGGCCGGCTGGTTGCGCTTCTCATCCACCGTGGAGGCAAAGGCGTTCAGCTTGTCCATCTGGTCCTTGGTGAGCTGGGTGGGAATTTCCACCTCCACTTCCACCAGCATGTCCCCTACGTCCGAACTGCGGAGGGCTTTCATGCCCTTGCCGCGCAGGCGGAAGATCATGCCGTTCTGCGTGCCTTCCGGCAGCTTGATGGTGGCCGCGCCTTCCAGCGTGGGAACCTTCAGCCTGCCGCCGGAGACGGCCAGGGAAAGCGGAACCGGAACCGTGCAGCTCAGGTCGTTGCCTTCCCTCTGGAAAATATCGTGAGGTTTTACGTCAATAAACACGTGCAGGTCCCCGGTGGGGCCGCCGTGCACCCCGGCATCCCCTTCCCCGGCGATGCGGAGCTGGCTGCCCGTGGCCACGCCTGCGGGAATGCGGATGGTGATGTGGGAATCCTCCCTCACGCGCCCTTCCCCGCGGCAGACGGGGCACGGGTCCGAGATGATTTCCCCGGTGCCGTGGCAGGTGGGGCAGGTGGACTGCTGGACGAAAAAGCCGCTCTGCTGGGTGATGATGCCGCGCCCCTGGCAGGTGGGACACGTCTTGAACGCTTCCTTTCCATCCCGGGCTCCGGTGCCGTGGCAGGCCTTGCAGGTCACCAGGCGTTCAATCTCCAGCTTCTTGGTGCAGCCCTTCGCGGCTTCTTCCAGCGTAATGTCCAGGTCATAGCGCAGATCGGAACCGGGTCTCTTGGAGGATCTCTTCTGGCCGCCGTGGCCACCGCCGCCGAACATGTCCGCAAAACCGCCCATTCCGGAAAACATCTGGGCAAAAATATCCATCGGGTCCTGGAACCCGCCTCCGCCATAGCCGCCGCCCGCGGCGGGACCGCCCTGTTCAAAGGCGGCATGGCCGAAGCGGTCGTAAGCGGCCTTTTTGTCCGCATCGGAAAGCACCTCGTAGGCCTCTCCCAGCTCCTTGAACTTCTCTTCCGCGGAAGGATCGTCCGGATTGCGGTCCGGGTGGTACTTCAAGGCCAGCTTGCGGTAGGCCTTCTTGATCTCATCATCAGTGGCGTCCTTGGAAACGCCCAGGATCTCGTAATAATCTTTCTTAGCCATGTGGCGTGAATGTTAAAAAAACGGTCAAACTTGCGGTTCGGGTTCCGGAATCTCGGCCACCACGACGTTTGCCGGGCGCAGAAGCCTGTCCTTCAGCTTGTATCCCTTGCGGATGACGCGGAGCACGGTGCCTTCAGGCTGGTCGGAGGGTTCGCGCTGGAGGGCTTCCTCCGTGGCGTGGTCAAACATGCTGCCCACTACCGGTTCAATGGCGCTCACGCCATTGCTGGAAAGGAATTCGTCCAACTGCTTCTTCACCATGCTCATGCCGATGTAAATCATGGAGGCGGTATCCGCGCTGGCCGCCGCCATGCCCATTTCAAAATTGTCAATCACCGGCAGCAATTCTTCCAGCAGGCGCTGGTTGGCAAACTTGGCGCATTCTTCCTTTTCCTTCACCATGCGCTTGCGGTAATTGTCATATTCCGCGGCAGTGCGCATGGCGGTATCCCTCCATTTAAGCAATTCCTCTTCCAGGGAAGCTTCCGCTCCTTTTTCCTCTGCGGGGGCGTCCTGGGCCTGTTCCAGAACTTCCTGCTCTTCCGCTTCCGCGTTCTTCTCTTTCTCTTCGTTGCTCATGCGGACAATGTAGATACTTTTACCGAATGCGTCAACGGCCTGCTAAGACATGGATGACGTTTGACGCGTGATGACCGGAACATGATGCAACTCATCTATGCAGAAAAGGGAATGGCGGCTTTCCGGCCAGCCTCCCTAAGCTTCCGGAACGCCTGCCGCAGGCAGCAGCCGGGCAAGCTTTTCCGCGCAGCCGTCCGGCAGCTCCACCACTTTCAGCCGGGCTGACTCTCCGCGCAGCAGGCTGACGGCGGACCGGGGAACGTCCAGCCAGGCGGACAGGAACAGGATGACGGCCCTGTTCGCCTTCCCCTCCACGGGAGGCGCGGCAATGCGCAGCCTCAGCACGCGTCCGGCACGGGGATCGTCCTCCCAGCCCGCGGCTTCGCTCTTCTTCGCATTGGGAATGACTTTCAGGGCCAGCTTCATGCCTTCCGCCTTTCCGTCCCGGATTTCCCGCTTTGCCTCGCCACCAGGTCCGCGTACCTGATGAGGCCGCCCCCGAACAGGTCCAGGGCGCTCCCCGCCGTGGCGTCCATCGCGCCGCCGCTCAGGGCGTCTATCTCGTCAAAATCCTGAATACGGCTGATTCCGCCGGCATAGGTCATGGGCAGGCGGCGCCAGCTTCCCAGCATCTCCACCAGTTCCCGGTCAATGCCCGTGCAGAGGCCTTCCACGTCCGCCGCATGGATAAGGAACTCCGCGCAGTGCTCCGCCAGCATGTCCAGCGTCTCCGCCGTCACCCGGAGCTCCGTCAAGGTCTGCCACCGGTTCATGGCCACGGTCCAGCCGCCCGGAACCCTGCGGCAGCTCAAATCCAGCACCAGGCGTTCCGCGCCTACGGCGGAAACAAGGTCCTTGAGCTTCCCCTCCAGAAATTTCCCCTCCGCATCAAACAGGCAGGAGGTGACGATCACATGGCTGGCTCCGGCTGAAATCCATTCCTCCGCGTTCCCCGGCGTTATGCCGCCGCCTACCTGGAGGCCGCCCGGCCACGCCGCCAGGGCTTCCCGCGCCGCAAGGTCGTTGCCGGGTCCCAGCTTGATCACGTGGCCGCCGTGCAGGCCGTCCCTGCGGTACAAATCCGCATACCATGCCGCGCCGCGGTCGGAGACGAAATTGGTGCGCAGGGAAGCTCCGTCCTGCGTCAGGGAACCGCCCACGATCTGCTTCACGCGCCCGTCATGTAAATCAATGCATGGTCTGAATCTCGTCACGCGGCCACTTTGCCCGCCCCGTCCCCGCAGGTCAAGAAGGGATTACCCTCCGGCGCCGTCCGGAAAACGGGCGCGGAAAATTACACAAAACAGTCCCGGGCCTCCGCTTTACCGGATAACCGCCCCTGAACATCGTTCAAGAAGCCGATGAAAAACAACCTCGTCAAAAACAACCTCCTTTCCTACTGCGCCGGGAGCGCCCTGTTTGCCCTCCTGGCCTTCCCACCTTCCGTTGCGGAAGCCGGAATCCATCTGCACGGTGAAATGCGCATGGCCCCGGGAGGACAAGTCAGCCTCCTGTATGACTCCTCCGGATTCCCTGTCTGGGGCTATTCCGCATGCGGCCGGCCCATTTACGCCTATTCCCCCGCAGGCATGCCCATCTACGTCATCAGGGGCATCTACCGCGGCTGCTACGTTCCCGCCTGGAATCCCAGGCCGCATTATCACGGCCCCTTCTGGCCTGCGGGCGTCTGCCGCGGGCGCCATGCCGCGCATCCGCGGTGCGGAATGCCAGGGCCGCCGCGGCCCCACTGCCGGCCCTGCCGCCCCAGGCCTCCCTACGGCGGGCCGCCGTCCCATTTCCACCGCCGGTAAACAACACGCGCCGCGGAAATACGGAACGGAAAAAGGCCACTCATGGAATAACGCTCCTTCCGGCACATCCTTTCCTTTATTCAGGGAAGGAAAGGCCGTACCACCCTTCCCCGAGCAGCTTCACCAGGGTGAAGGAATATTCCCCCTTGCGGTTGGGCTCCTTGCTGCGGGAAAGCAGGACGCGCACGCGGAGCATGTCAAGCTCGTCATTAGCGTTCAGCACCCGGTATGGGGAATGCTCCATTTCCTCATTGATTTTAAACAGCATAAACAGTCGCTTGCCCGTTTCCGATTTTCTGGGAACATAAACCATGGGCCGCGCAATGCTGCGCTCCTCCGACCCGTTCATTCCGGGAGCGATCAGCTTGAACGCGTAGTTGTCCTTATTCTCCGACATGCGGTCCCGGATCATCCACACGCGGAATTCCGCGATGTCCTCCCCTTTTCCACGGACAAAATCCTCCCAGTTCACCGGCTGGTAGCGGGCGAACTGCTGCCAGTCCAGCTTCCAGGCGCCATCCTGTCCATCCTTGAAAAAGCAGAATTCCATGTCGGGCGTCTTTTCAAAGCCTATCAGCAGCTGGGCGCAGGGATGCCCCTCCACCTCAAGCACGGCGAAACTTTTAGGCCCCACGGGCTTGCTGGCAATCACCTCAGGCGGAGATACGGCGTAATGCCTGACCATCAAAGGAAGCGATTGCAGGGAATTCCACACGAAGGAGGATTTCTGGACTACGTCCGGAGCGCTCAAATATTTCTGCGCCTCCACCAGGCAATTGCGCAGCAGGTCCTGCCGCTCCATCGGGGGGATGTGGCAGGGAGGCCAGAAACTGTAGTCCACCTTGTCCTTCAGCGTGGCCTGCAATTCCCCGAACAGCATCTCCGGCGTGGCGCAAATCCGCGCGGCGGCCCCTGAATCCCGGGATGCCTGGCGCTTCTGGAGCCAGAAAAAAAGGCCGCCGAAAAACAGCCCCAGCGCCATCATGAAGAAGATGACGGAAAGAATGCGCCCCAGCGCGCCGCCCGCTTTTCCGCCGCTCCTGCGCGCGGCAGGGGAAAGGGGCGGTTTATTGTCAGATAAATCACTCATTTTAAACCGGAAATACCCACAGAAAACAACTGCGGAAGGATGGTCAAACACTACCGGAACGCCAAGGGTAACGCAACGATAAAAAACAGACACATTTTTTTATCCCTTCCGGAGAAAATTGTTTCACATCCACAAGCGGGTGATGTACATTAAACCGGACGAGTTTCAAGAACTCCCACCTTACCTTTCACCCCTCCCTCTTTTTAACGCCATGTTTGGATCATTCACCACCGTTCCCGCCCCCAAGGGCAACAAGAATCCTGAATCCACCCCCAGCTGGATGGACGTAGCCAAGAGCCAGGACACCCCCGAACCGATTGCGGAAGCCGTACCCTCCCCCGCTTCCTACGCCCCCACTACGCGCGTCCAGCAACTGACCCGCAACGTGCTGAACTCCGACGTGGAGGTTGTCGGCTCCCTGCGTTTTTCCGACGACCTGCTGATTGACGGCACCGTTGAAGGCGACATTTCTTCCGAAGGGGTGCTCTCCGTAGGCCAGAATGCCGTCATCCGCGCGGAAATCAACACCAAGTCCGTCATCATCCACGGCAAGGTCATTGGCAATGTAACGGTTACGGACCGCGTGGAACTGAAAAGCACCGCGGAACTCGTAGGCGACATCCAGGCCGCCTCCCTGGCTATTGAAGGCGGCGCGATCTTCATCGGCCATTCCACCGTAGGCGCCCCCACGGTAGGCACCGCCGGAGCCTCCGCCGCGAAGAAAGCGGCCCCCGTTCATACCTTCACTCCGGAACCGGAAGCCCCCGCCCCGACCAGCCAGAGCACGCTGGACATTGACGCGGAATAAGAAAAACCTTCCACCAGCCATTTTCAGGGGCGTCAAAGGAACGGATCGTTCTTTTGCCGCCCTCTTTGTTCCATGACTCCCTCCTTCCATCCCGTTCCACGGACCAGCAGCGCGCCTTCCGGGAAAATCAGGCGTCCCGCTCCGGCCCCGCCCTGGACGCTCCCGGCAGCCGCGGAAAGCAGGCCTGCGCCCACCCGGGAGGTAGAATGCTTTTCCTGCCGCAAAAACACTTCCGTTCCCGTCACGGCCGTTTCCGCCAGATGCGGGCACTGCTCCGCCTACATCAAGCTGGACGACGTCATCCTGCACAGCAGGACGCACAGAACGAAGGTGCAGACCTGCGGAAGCGTCACCGTGCAGGCCAATGCAGACCTGAAGGGACTGAACATCGAATGCCGGGACCTGGTCTTATACGGCAGGGCGTCCGGCGATTTTCTGTGCCGGGGCGTCTGCAAGATCAAAACGGACCAGCACATCTCCGGCTCCATCTCCGCCCGCAGGCTGGTGGTGGAAAAAAAGACGACGGTGCTGGTCACAGGAGCCATCCAGGTGGAAAACATCTGGATCCAGGGTTCCCTGGAAGGAACGCTCACGGCGGATGAAACCGTTACCATTCACCGGCACGCCAAATTCCTGGGGGACATCACGGCGCGCCGCCTCATCATTGAGGAAGGGGGGGCGCACCAGGGCTCCTTTACCCGGCTTACGTGACATGAACCTTCCCATCTCCATCCGCGGCGCACGCCAGCACAACCTCCGGAACCTGGACCTGGACCTTCCATCCAACAAGCTGATCGTGTTCAGCGGCCCTTCCGGCTCCGGAAAATCCTCCCTGGCGTTCGACACGCTCTTCTCCGAATCCCGCAGGCGTTTCCTGGATTGTCTTTCGGCACGGGCCAGGCAGGGCATGGAACAGCCGGAAAAGCCGGAGGTGGACAGCATCACCGGACTGCCCCCGGCCCTGTGCCTGGAACAATCCGCCAGGCAGCAGAGTTCCCGCACCCTGCTGGGGAGCATCACGGAAATTCTGGACTACCTGCGCATCCTGTATGCGGCTGCCGGCACTCCCCATGACCCGGAAACGGGCAAGGAACTGGTGCGCAAAAGCCCGGACCAGATTACGGAGGAACTCGTCTCCCTGCCGGAACAGACGCGCCTGGTCCTGGCCGCTCCGGCGGAAGCCCTGCTGGCCCAGGACCCTGCGGCGACTCTGGGCGACTTCCAGCGCCAGGGCTTTCTGCGGGTCTATTGGAACGGGGAAATGCAGGATATTGAGGAAATAGGCTCCCCGGCTCCTCCCCCGCCGGATGCCGCCCTGGTCATCGACCGCATCATCGTCCGCGGGGAAAACACGGCCTCCCGCCTGGCGGACTCCCTCCAAACGGCCCTCCGGATCAATCCGGACGAGGTGCGGGCCATCATCACCAGGCCGGGGGAAGAAACTACCGTCCAGGCCTTCCATACCCGCTACCGCAACCCGGAAACGGGCTTCCTGCTTCCCCAGCTTACGCCCCGCCATTTCTCCTTCAACTCTCCACTGGGCGCGTGCCCTTCCTGCCAGGGCTCCGGCCTGAATGAGCGGGAAAAAGGCCCATGCTCCGCCTGCGGCGGCCTGCGGCTCTCCCCCCTGGCGCTGGCCGTCACCATGCACACGCCGGACCGCGCCTATAACCTGGCGGAACTGACGGCTCTACCGCTGGAAGACATGGCCGGAGAGCTGGAACGGCTGAAGACGCCCGCCTCCCTGGCGGCGGCGCTGGACCCGCTCATGAAGGAGATCAACAAGCGCGTGCGCTTCCTGAACGAACTGGGCCTTTCCTACCTCTCCCTGGACCGGCAGGCAAACACTCTTTCCGGCGGGGAACTGCAAAGGGCGCGCCTGGCCTCCCAGCTGGGCGGCGGTCTTTCCGGGGTCCTTTACATCCTGGACGAACCTACTGCCGGACTTCACCCCGCCGATACGGACCGCCTGCTCCGCGCGCTCCGGACGCTCCGGGACCAGGGCAACACGGTCCTGGTAGTGGAGCACGACGAACAAATTCTGAACGCGGCGGACCATCTGGTGGACATGGGCCCCGGCTCCGGCACCCACGGCGGCCGTATTCTGGCGCAAGGTCCCCTTCCGGAAATTCTGGAAAACGCCGAGAGCCCTACCGGAGCATGGCTCTCCGGCAAACGGAGCATGCCCGCCTCCGGACACAGGACGGTTCCCACCGGGCATCTGGTCCTGGCCGGGGCGGACAAGCACAACCTCAACAACGTCACCCTGAACATCCCGGTAGGCACGCTGACCTGCATCTCCGGGCCCTCCGGTTCCGGAAAATCCACTCTTGTCCGGGACTGCCTCATTCCCGCGGTCAGGCAGGACATCCCCGGGAAAAAGGGCGTTCCGCGCCGCGTGCAGGGCTCGGAACACTTCAACCGCCTCGTCGTCATCGACCAGTCGCCCATCGGCAGGACGCCGCGCTCCACGCCGGCCACAGCCACCGGACTGCTCCAGGTTCTGCGCCCCCTTTACGCCCAGCTCCCTCTTTCCAAGCAAAGGGGATACACGGCGGCGCGCTTTTCCCCCAACATCCGCGGGGGGCGCTGCGAACGGTGCCTGGGCACGGGCATGATTGAAGTGGACATGAACTTTCTGGGCAACGTCACGATGCCCTGCGACGCCTGCCAGGGCCAGTGCTACAACCGGGAAACGCTGGAAGTCACCTGGAAGGGAAAATCCATCGCCCAGGCGCTGGCGCTGACGGTGGATGAAGCGGCGGAATTCTTCTCCTCCCTGCCCCGGGCCGCCGCTATCCTGAAAAGCATGCAGGACGTAGGCCTGGGATACCTCAGCCTCAACCGCCGGGCAGACACCCTCTCCGGCGGGGAATCCCAGCGCATCAAAATAGCCGCGGAGCTGGCCAAGGCCCCGGCCTGGAAACTGGCGGAGGACGGCAAGCGCGCCCTCTTCATTCTTGACGAACCTACCAGCGGCCTCCACTTCAATGAAGTGGCCCTTCTTCTGACGGCTCTTTTCCGTCTGAGGGACGCCGGGCACACCATCCTCTGCGTGGAACACCACAAGGACCTGCTGAACGCCGCGGACTACCTGGTTGACATGGGCCCCGGAGCCGGAAGACATGGCGGAAACATCGTGGCGGAAGGAACGCCCGCCGCCGTAGCAGCCATGCCGGAAGCCCCCACGGCGCCGTGGCTTCTCGCCCGTTAAGGAAGAATAATTATTATTATCTTGACGTTTTTCAGGCTTTTATCTAGCAATATGGGAATTCCTCTCTGCTTTTCCGATGAATCCCCGTTCCTTTTCCCTAGCGCTGCTGGCGCTGTTTCTTCTTCCTGAAACACTCCATGCCACGCCCGTATTCCTTGAAAACGTCTCCGAATCCGGCGGATGGTATGACTGCAACAAGAAAACCAAATGGAAGTGGGGCAGCGGTTCCATGACAGACCGTCCTTCCGGCTACTACAGCCCGGACAATCCCGTAGACAGCCAGCTCTGCTGGGCAGCGGCGGCCTCCAACGTTCTTCAATGGTGGCAGAATACCAGAAGCGACCTCTCACCTACGACCCCCAACGGAAAATCCTCCACTTACGGCAACATGCCGGAAGCCTGCCAGCTGCGCATTTACCAAACCCTGGCGACGAGCTGGACTGACAAGGGAGGGTCCGTGGAACAGGCTTACAACTGGTGGTTCAACGGAGGAATGCTTCCCTCCGCCTTTTATGGGACCGACTCCACGATCAGGGACAACCCCTCCTCCGAAGGAGGCTACTGGAAAGAGCTGAACCTGACCGTGACCTACGACAAGTGGGGAACGCCGGACAACACCCCGCTGTTCAATTCCTACACCTTCTGGGAGGGCGATACCAGGGACGGAATCTACAGCGTTTTGAAAAACAGCATCAACAACAACTGGGGAACCACGCTCAGCATCGGCGAGTACGGAACCGGCCACGCCATCACCATGTGGGGCTATGATATGGACGCGGACGGGAACCTGATTATCTACCTGACGGATTCCGATGACTATGCATTGGGAATGTTCCGGCAGAAAGTTATCGTGGACGATGAGAAACACATCTATCTGACCAGCGTGGACGGTGAAAACAACGTGTACGGCTATAATTACGGTGAAGCAGGCCTGACCGGCACGCGGCTGGGCGAACTTCAAAGCTTCACCGCCCCGCTGGGAGACCTCAGGATTCCGGAACCCGGCACTGGAATTCTCTCCCTCTGCGGCGTATTCCTTGCCGTGTCCCGCCGCAGGCGCATCCTGCGGTAAGGCCATCCGAACTCCTTTCTCTCTCAAAAACGGGTCTTGATTCTTGCCGGGGAAATGTGCAGAATCGGGAAACGCATAAGTTCAGAAGAGCATGAATTGTTCCAATGTTCTCCAGTGCGGTTACCTGTGAAATGAATGACGCTTCCAACAACCACGGCGAGCTGGAAAGCACCGTCTCGACCTATTCCGTCGACATAGAAACCCTTCAGCAGATAGCCCTGAAAGGAGACGCCCAGGCACTGTTCCAACTGGCGATCAGTTATGAACAGGGGCGCGGGGTAGCGGAAAACCAGCAGGAAGCCTTCTACTGCTACCAGCAGGCGGCGGAACTGGGCCACGTGACAGCCCAGCTCAACCTTGGCTGGGCCTACTCCAACGGCATAGGCGCCCCGCAGGACAATGACAAAGCCTTTTACTGGTACCGGAAAGCCGCCGAGCAAGGCCATCCCACCGCGCAATTCGACCTCGGATTCTGCTATATCAACGGGCTGGGCGTGGAAAAAGACGAAAACCAGGCCATCACCTGGTACAAAAAAGCGGCGGAACAAGGTCACGCGGTAGCCCAGCTCAACCTCGGCTGGATTTACGCCAACAGCGCCAGCCAGAAAAACTGGGAACAGGCCGTGTACTGGTACAAGCAGGCCGCGGAACAGGGGGATCCCCGTGCCCAGTACAACCTGGCCTGGTGCTACGGCAATGGAAGCGGCACTCCCCGAAATCCGCAAAAAGCCGCCTACTGGTATGAGGAGGCCGCCATGCAGAACCACGCTACGGCCC
Organism: Akkermansia sp. NBRC 115031; assembly: GCF_030268505.1. Classification (NCBI taxonomy): domain Bacteria; kingdom Pseudomonadati; phylum Verrucomicrobiota; class Verrucomicrobiia; order Verrucomicrobiales; family Akkermansiaceae; genus Akkermansia; species Akkermansia sp. NBRC 115031. Next base: position 181,069 of record NZ_BSQU01000003.1, on the reverse strand, counting down.
AGTATAACCTGGGCTGGTGTTATGAAAACGGTTTCGGCGTGCAGCCGAATATCGACAAGGCGCTGGTATGGTACCACAAATCAGCCCTCCAGGGCCAGATCACGGCCCAATACACGCTGGGCTGGTGCTACGGCAACGGCCGGGGCATGGAAGTGGACATGGCCAAAGCCGTCCACTGGTACACCAAGGCCGCCGAACAGGGCCATACAACGGCCCAGCTCAACCTGGGGTGGTGCCACCTGAACGGCAAGGGAACGCCCGTCAACCGGGAGGAAGCCTTGAAATGGTATCTCAAGGCGGCGGAACAGGGCAACGCCACAGCCATGTTCAATGTGGGCAACTGCTACGCCCACGGCTACGGCATTCCGCAGGATGACGAACAGGCGGCGGAATGGTACCAGAAAGCCGTCAGGCACGGCAACAAAAAGGCCGCCAGCGCCCTGCGCCACCTGGCCTCCAAGCAGGAAAAAGAGAAAAAACCGGATGCGGAGGCCTGAAAAAACGCTTCTTCTTTTTACAAGAATCGGAGAATCCCTTTTCGCAGCGCAGCAGCCATCAAAAAACGCAGGGAAAAAACATATCCCCATGGCTTAAAGAAAAAACGTCCGCCTGGGATTGAAGGCCCCCGGCCTTCATCAAGAAGCCGCCGCATTCCATCACCGCCGCCTCTTCCTCCCACCGCCCGCCGGGCCTTTCCGGGACAACCTTTCCACCGCCTCCGGCAGCCGTGTTGCGCCATCGCCGCCCAGCACGACGTCAATATCCTCAAGAGCGCGAATCAGATCGATCACTTCCCGCCGGGGCAAGGCCCCACCCGCAGACATGCAGAAATGGGTGCGGCACGCCAGCGGCCTTCCCTGGTAAATCATGCACTTCCCCTGCCCGTTCAGAAATGGGCAGCTTCCGTCCGGCGGCAGCTCCACGCGCGTGCGTCCGGCGGCGCGCCACGCCTTCCAGGCCATCCACGCCTCCCCCAGCGTCACATGCGGCGTCTCTCCTGTCAGCCGGAACCGGCAGCAATCCGCCACGCCCGTGCAGGAACGCTGCGCCCGGGAAGCGCGGAGAGCGCCTTCATCCAGAAGGCGCCGCACTTCCATCAGCATTTCAGCGGAGGGAACAGCTCCCTCCGCTCTTCCATGACGGCACTTTCCCGGCGCCATGACTACGGCGGTTAATGCGTCAGGCCATCGGCCTTCGCCTGGTTCCAATACGCGTACTCGGAACGGTTGAAGTCCACATACTCCGGAGACAAATCCGTGGTGTACACCGTATGGGAAAACTCGCCCCGGTTCAAATTGATATCCACCTGGAATGCGGGAACCTGCACGGCCTGCCGCAATTCGTCCGACGGAGTATCCGCCTGCATGCCGCCGCGGCAGGCGGCCAATCCGGCGATGTCGATGTCGATCTTCTCTTCATCCACCTTCGCGCCGCAATAGCCCACGGCATGGATAATGCGCCCCCAGTTGGGATCGTTCCCGTTCCAGGAACTCTTCACCAGGGATGACTTGGCGACGGCTTCCGCCGCCTTCTTCGCTTCATCCTCCGTACGGCCTCCGGTCACATGCACGGTCACAAACTTGGTCACGCGTTCGCCGTCCTGCACGATATGCTTGGCCAGCTCCAGCATCACATGGGCCAGAGCCTGCTGGAACGCGTAAATATCTTCCGGGGATTCCAGCTTCACGCCGGAAGCGCCGTTCGCCATCACCAGCACCGTGTCGTTCGTGCTCATGTCGCCGTCGATGGTGATGCAATTGAAGGAACTCTTCACGCCGGACTGCACGCACAGCTCCAGCACGTCGCGGGAAATGCCCGCGTCCGTCGTAATAAAGCACAGCATGGTAGCCATGCAGGGATTGATCATGCCCGCACCCTTGCAGCATGCGCCGATGCGCACGGGCCTGCCCTGCACCATGAATTCAATGGCAATGATCTTCTCCTTCGTATCGCTGGTCATCACGGCCTGGGCCACCTCGTGCCCCTTGTCGCGGGAAAGGCCTTCCGCCAATTCCGGGAACTTCGGGTAAATGCGCATCATGGGCATCGGCAGGCCGATCACGCCGGTGGAGCACACGGCCACTTCCGCAGGCTTCAGCCCAAGAAGTTCCGCAACGCTCCTGCACTCGCCCCTGGCGTCTTCCACCCCCTGGGCTCCGGTACACGCGTTCGCATTCCCGCTGTTCGCCACGATGGCGCGGATATTCCCCTTCCGGAGGTGCTCCCGGCTCACCTTCACGCAGGCGGCCTGCACTCGGTTGGTCGTGAACGTGCCTGCGGAAACGCAGGGTTCCGTGGAATAAACCAGGGCCAGGTCCAGGCGCGTGGCCGTAGGCTTCTTGATGCCGCAGCTTACGGCGCTCCCCACAAAGCCCTGGGGCGCGCAAACGCCCCCGTCAACCGGAATATAGGATGAATCATTCATCGTCTTGAAGTGCCTTCCAGCGTATCAAAAAACTACAGGACCCACAAGCCTTCCGTTTCATCGAACCCGCACATGATATTGAAGGACTGGACGGCCTGGCCGCCCGCGCCTTTCACCACATTATCCTCCGCGCTCATCAGAATCACGCGGTTCGTCCGGGGATCATAGGCCCAGCCGATGTCCACGCAATTCGTCCGCGTCACATTCTTGGTATCCGCAGGCTGGTTGCGACCCAGAAGGCGCACGAACGGAGCCGCCGCATAAGCTTCTTCCAACAGGCGGCCGACGGACTCGGGATCCGCTCCCTTCTTCACCCTGGCCGTAATGGTGGAGCAAATGCCCGTATTCACGGGAATCAAATGGGGGGTAAAGGACATCACCACCGTCTTCCCGGCGGCATGGGAAAGCTCCTGCTCAATCTCGCTCAAATGGCGGTGCTTCGGCACGCCGTAAGCATGGAAACTCTCATTGCACTCGCAGAACAGCAGGGGAATGGACGCCTTGCGCCCCGCGCCGCTCACGCCGCTGCCGGAGCAGACCACGACGTCCTCCGGCTCCAGAATGCCGGCCTTGAACAGGGGAATCAGGGGAAGAAGGATGCTGGTGGGATAGCAGCCGGGGGAAGCTACGATGCGCGCCCGGGCAATCTCCTCCCCGCGCCACTCCGGCAGGCCGTACACGGCCTCCTGCATCAGGGCCGTATCCGGATGGGCGTTGCCGTAATACTCCTCGTACACTTCCGGGCTGTCCAGGCGGAAATCCGCGCTCAGGTCAATCACGCGCACGCCGCGGTCCACCAGGCCGCGGGCATAGGAAGCGGCCACGCCATGCGGCAGCGCCAGGAAAGCCACCTCCGCGCCCGTGGCGGCAATCGCGTCCACATCGGAATCCGTAAACTTCAGGTCGGAACCCGGAACCTGCCGGAAACGGGGAAACACCTCCCACAACGGCTGTCCGGCATACTGGCGGGAGGTAGCGCACACCAGCTTCACTCCGCGGTGATTCAACAGGATGCGCAACAACTCCTGTCCGGTGTAGCCACTGGCCCCGACGACTGCAACTTGAACTTGCTTCATGACAAAAAAGATATGCTATGAAAAAAGACTCTTGCCAACACTAAAGTTTTCCTATATACACCTCGCCGTCGCAAGACACGGCCCCGGTCGGTCCGATTTTATCGGGTTGTAGCGCAGTCTGGTAGCGCACCTGCATGGGGTGCAGGGGGTCGCAGGTTCGAATCCTGTCAACCCGACCACTTTTAACCGCTGTAAGTTGAAAAGCTTACGGCGGTTTTTCATTTTCAGGCATATTGAAATAATTGCCGTCCGCCTGCCTCTCAACATCATGGGGATGTGGGTCTTTCTATCCATGAGCCCGCGTCAATGCGGAAAAATTAGGAAAAGGAGAAAAGCACGTGGAATCGTTGTATTCTGCCCATTTGGCGTTTCCGCCTGACGTTGCATGCGGGATGACTTCTTTTTGAAATACATGCAAATTCCTTTCGCAAGGTGTCTGTCCTGAAACAGGTTCCCGAGTAATCAGGAGATATGTATCCAAAGAAAAACAGGATGTTCACCAGCCGGGGTTATCCCGAACCAATTAGACAACAATCATGAATGAGATTATCACGATTAACGGAATCCTGATGACCACGCAGAATGAATTTTCCGCTCATGCAGGAAACGCAAGCATTCACGTCACGGCACAGGAAAAGGAAAAATGGAACTCAGGCGGTCAAGGACCTAAAGGAGACAAGGGCGATCCGGGAGCCCCGGGACCGGAAGGCCCCCAAGGCCCCAAGGGTGAACCCGGCATCCAGGGCCCTGCCGGTCCACAGGGCCCCAAAGGGGACAAGGGAGATAAAGGGGATGCAGGTCCCGAAGGTCCGCAAGGTTCCAGCGTGCCTCCTGGCTGCTTCATGTGGTTCTGCGGCAGCACAGCCCCGAACGGCTGGCTGGAATGCAATGGCACGACTCTCCAAATCAGTCAGTATCCGGAATTGTACGCGGCAATCAGCACCACCTATGGCGGCGATGGCATAACTACCTTCGCCCTTCCCGACTTGACAAAAGACAGCGGGCTGTTCATCCGTTCCACTTCTACAGAGAGAACTGTAGGTAGCGTGCAAGGGGATGCTATCCGCAATATTACAGGGAAACTGCAAACAAATATTTCAATTGGCCCATCAGGGGGAACTGGCGTGTTTTCAAAAATGACAGGTAAAAATCAAACATACGGAGGACATACACAATATACGGACAGATTTACCAGCACTCTAATTTTTGACGCCTCCGACTCTGTTCCGACGGCCGACGAAAACCGCCCTGTCAATATGGCTTTGATACCCATTATCAAGTACTAGACTATATCTATTAATAAAAACATTACAGTTGGTTGAATCTCACGCCTGTTTTATCTTTTACCCAAAGGAATATTTGAACGCTTCAGCGTCAAAACCAGTGGCAGCAACCATCTCCAACCGCCGCGAGTATCCTGCTTTCGGCGGTTTTTCTTTCCATTTAAGGGACGAATAGAGCCTTTCTTTACTCAGAAGCTGTATTTCACCATCATGTAACGAAACGAATCACATTTGCATCCATCCTTCTTCTGAAAAAAGAATATTCTTAATATTTGATGAAAAACATTTTTTACACTGTTGGCTCCGGTAGTCTCCTGCTATAAACCACCTGTTGCTGAACAAAAGATAGGCTGACATCGTAAAATGTCCGGACATCTGTTCTCATGAAAAACCCCACCTCACTGGTATAAAAGATAATGCGTATGAAAAAAATCCTGTCGTTTCTGTCTATTTTACTGGTCCCTTTTTTCCCTGCACAGGCGGCCAATGTTCCTATTGACAGCATTCCCTTTGAGCTGGGCACTGCCAGCCGCATTTACGTGAAGGGGAGCGTCAATGGCAGCCGTCCCCTGCGTTTTCTTTTTGATACCGGAGCCACATCCATGGTCATCAGCACCAATTCCCTGAAAGGCGTTCCAATGGAATTCAACGAGACCGTCGTCAACCACGGCGCCACAGGGTCCGATGAAGTCCGCGGAAGCACGGAGAACCAATTCGCCATCGGGGAACAAGCCATGGAGCACGTTCCCTTTATTGCCATTCCCTATTCACCGGACCAGTGGGACGGCGTGCTGGGCCTTTGGTTCATTAATCAGCAGGTAACGGAAGTGAACTACACCGATCGGAAGATTTACCTGTATCCGCACGGTTCCTATACGCCGCCGGCGAATGCCATCCGCCTGAAGATTGAGTACGTGATGGGCGTTCCGGTTGTCCCCGCACAAGTGACGGTCAACGGAAAAACCCACCAGCTCCGTTTATCCGTGGATACCGGCTCTGACCGTGTCCTGGACCTCAACACGCCTTTCGTCAAAAAACATCATTTGCTGGGCAGCCAAAAGCCGTTTTCCATTTCCCGCATTTCCAGTTCGGATTCCCATACCGGGGTTCTGGAAAACGTCATGTTCGACAGCATCCAACTGGGCGGCTGCAAGCTTCCGCTCATCCCCGGTGCCTTCTCCACCGTCACCAGCGGTATTCAGAGCATCGCGGAAATGGACGGCGTCATGGGCAACAACCTGCTGAAACGGTTCAACATGGTCTATGATTCCCGGGAAGGGTATATTTACCTGATTCCCAACAATCTGCTTTACACTCCGTTTTATGATTGCCTGCTCCGCCCGCAGCCGGACGCGGCCTTTTCTTCCGGAAAGTAAGGCATTCCGGCACCACCCTACCCTACCGGGCGCTTCCGCGCAGGTTGATGATGCGGGTGCAGAGGTCCACCAGCTTCGTTCCCAGCCGGGAATGCAGAACGCGGTAGATGCCGAAGAGGGCGCACCGAACGCGGAAGTCGTTCCCTTTCGCAATGTGTCTCAACAGGCGGAAGGGGGATTCCGGGGATTTGACGAACTCACGCCATTCATATTTGTCCAGCAGCGTCCGGACGGCGTCCAGAGCCTCCTTTTTTTCTGCCGCCGTCTGGTTCAACAGGTTGGAGGAAAAGAGCTGGATGCTGCCGTTCAGCCAGTTCAGCACCGTAATCCCGGCTCTTTCCAGCACGCCCTGTTCCCGGTAGGCCGCCGCAATCAGGTCGATGCGTTCCAGAGCCGGATAAAAGCCGGAACCCTTTTTGTCCGGGGCCTTGTACACGTTCACCAGGGAGTCCGGGCGGGTAGGACGGTAGATGTACAGGCAGTCCGGTATTTTCACGATTCTTTTCACATAGGGCTGGAGCAGGTTGTTGAAGAGGGCGTCACTGCCCTGCTTCATTCCGGACCGGAAGCGGAGGCCCGTTTTTTTCAGGAATTCCGCCCGGTACAGCTTGTCCCAGCACAGTTCGCTGAACGGCCCCATCGTTGCAAAGTCATAGTGGCCGCAATGCCATTCCGGGCATTGCAGGCCGTTGAGCATGCTCCAGCGGACGGAGAGGGGCATGTCCCCCGCAATCGTCGCCCCCATGCACGCCACGTCCGCCCGGTATTCCTCCGCCGCCAGATACAGGCGCTGGAACATGACGGGGGAAATGTAGTCGTCCGGGTCCACAAAGCCGATGTATTCCCCGGAAGCCGCATCCAGCCCGGCGTTCCGCGCCGCCGCCACGCCCGCATTCGGCTGGTCGATGACGACGAACCGTTCATCCGCGGCTTCATATTCCCTCAGGATGTCCAGGGTTCCATCCCCGGAGCCGTCGTTGATGCAGATGATTTGAATGTTCCGGAGCGTCTGGGCGCAGACGGTATCCAGGCATTTTTTCATGAAGGGGGCTACGTTGTAGCAGGGAATGATGATGGAAACGAGCGGCATGTTTTTATGAAAATAAAGGTTAGCGTGATGAAGAAGAGTTTAATTGACGGAAGAGGTCCATCCACGCGGCGCAAACGGCATCCATCGCATAACGGGCCGCCTTGTTCCGGGCGGCTGCCCCCATGCGGCTCCTTAGCTCCGGCTGTTCCATCAGTCGGATGATGGCGCGGGCCAGGGCGTCCGTATCCCCGGGGGGAACCAGCTGGCCGTCTTCTTCCGGGGAAATGACGTCCCGCGGACCGCACGGGCATTCAAAAGCCACGCACGGCACGCCGCATGCCATGGCTTCCACCAACACCATGCCGAAGCCTTCAAAGAGAGAGGGGAATACCAGCATGGAGGCTTGCAGCAGTTTTTCCTGCACCTCCCCTGTGGCTCCGCGCAGCAGCACGTTTTTTTCCAGCCCTTTTTCCCGGACCAGGCGCTCAAGAGAGCCGCGCTCCGGACCGTCCCCCCAGATTTCCAGTTTCCAGTCCGGATGAACGGCGGCCACTTTTTCCCACGCGCGTACCAGCAGGCCGAATCCCTTCACCGGAACCAGCCGCCCAATGGCCACAGCTGTCGGACGGTCCAGGGAGGCAACCCGCTCCGGCCGCCATACGCACGGATTGGGAATGACATGCACTCCCCGCCTGCCCTTCCAGTTTTCTTCCCGGTCCTGCCGGGTGAGAACGACGGTAGCGTCATAGGTTCCCCTGCGGAGGCCGAATTCATAGAAGTCGGAAAGAGCAGCCATTACGCGCGCACGGATTCCCCCCTGAAGCCGCGCATAGTCCTTCCGGTACGTTCCGGAGTAGTGGAATTCGCGCACGGTTTTCCACGGCTTGCCGCGCGACAGGCGCGGTATCATGAATTTTTCCGACTGCCCTACGGAGACGACTATATCCGGACGGAGTTCATCCAGCGCCTTCCGCAGAGCTTTCGCATGCCTCCTGCGCCGGACCAGAATGCCCTTCAGCACATACAGGAATCCCTTCCAGTCGTCCTCATAGTAGTTCACATCCAGGTGAACCACCTTCACGCCCGGAGGGAGGGAGGAAGCGGTTCTCCGGGAATCATTGGCCGTCACCAGCATTATTTCATTGCCGGGGATGGCGGCCAGGGCGGCAGCCTTGGCGCGCGTCACGGCCTGAATGCCGCCCGCCGCGTCCAGATCATCCAGTACATAGGCTATTTTCATCTCCGTTATTCCTTTCTTCCGTTTTTGGCCAGAATGAGGCCCGTCAGGACCACTCCAAACGGCAGGGCCGCCAGAGTCAGCAACGGCCGCGGTGATTCCCGCAAAAAAACCGGATTGCGGGCCAGCAGGGAGGCGGAGACGTAATGAACCGCCTCCATGAACCGCCGACGCCGGGAGGGCTGGTATTTCATTCCCTCCTTCCGCAGAAAGGCGAATCCCCGCGGGTTGAGCACGTATTGGCGGAACATGTTCCTGGAGGAGCCGTCCTCCCGGTATTCCACCAGGCAAAGCACCTTGTTCATCGTAAGCAGCGGGGCGACGCGGTCCGCCAGCATGTACTTGTAGCCCAGCCCCACGTATTTTTCACCGGGAAAGACGGGATACGGTGGCAATTGCTTCATCAGCGCGGTGCGGTACACCAGCTTCTTGTCTCCGCGGCCTCCCGCCGCATAAAACCCGGTCAATGTGGTTTCCTGCACATCCCCTGCAAAGGCCGTGCCGATGAGTTCCCCCGTCTTCACGTCCGCATCCAGCCCTGCCAGTCCGGCCACACGGTCACTTCCGTGACGTTCCCAGAATTCCAGAATGGAGGCCACGGCGTCTTCCGGCATCAGGTCGTCGGAATCCAGGCAGACATTGAGTTCCGTGTCCATCAATTCATACGCGGCATTGTGGGCGGCATGCATGCCTCCGTTTTCCTGATGGTGGCAGCGTATGTCCAGCGCGCCTTCCCGCATCCATTCCTTCACCAGTTCCTCCGTGCCGTCGGTGGAGCCGTCGTCCACCACCAGCCAGATAAAATCACGGCAGGTCTGCCGCCGCAGGCTTTCATAGCAGTGGCGCAGGCAGTCCGCCCTGTTGAAGGAGGGCGTGAAGACGGTGAGCAGGGGTTTCACGCTTCACCTCCCTGTGACAGATAGAGTTCCTGAAGCTTTTCCGCATTGCGGACGATGTCCAGCCCCGCTTCACGGATGAAGGCGGACGCATCCGTCCGTTGCCAGACGTCCGCCAGTTCCGCTATTTTCCGCGCCCAGGCGGCGGGGGATTTTTTCAGGGACATAAAATTCACATGGCCCGGGACCACCGCGCCATCCCCCGGCACCCGGTCGGACGCAACCACGGGCAGCCCCGCCGCCTGCGCTTCCAGCATCGCAATGCCGAAGCCTTCAAACCGGGAGGGGAAGACAAAGACATCCATCCCCTGCACCAGGGCGGCAACGTCATCCCTGCCGCCCAGCAGGCGGATGCTGCCGCCCCATTCAGGCCGCTCCGCCTCCTGCCGGATCCTGCCCTCTCCTTCCCCGCCGCTTCCCACCAGCGCCAGCAGGGCGTCCGGCCTTACCGCCAGCAGGGCGCGGAAGACGCGCAGCAGGAATTCGTGGTTTTTGGGCCAGGAAAAATTTCCGATGTGGCCCACTACCAGCCTGCCTTCCCAGCCCATTTCCTTCCGCACCCGCTCCCGGACCTCCGGGGAATAGGTGAACCGCCCCGCGTCAATGGCGTTCCGGACGACGATGGCGTCACGCGCGCCCCTGCGGCCGAAAAGCCAGCGCCCGCACAGTTCGTTGCACGTGAAGCGGTGCGTCAGGCAGGGACGCATCAGGTGCTTGAGCACGAAGCGGAACAGGGAGTTTTTATCAATTCCTACCGGAGAGCTGTGGGCATGCGCCGCAATGAAAGGAATGTTCCGCGCCGCCGCCGCCCGGTACACCCAGTAGCCCAGCTCGGAACAGTGGCCGTGAACCAGCTTGTATTCCGGATGTCCGTCAAAAAAAGCCGCTATTTTTTCCTGATACGCCGCCAGACCGCGCAGGGTGATGGGCGGCAGCCTGTAAATCCGCCCTCCCAGCCTCCGGATTTCCTCTTCATAAATGCCGGGCGTCTCCCGGTGCACCAGGAAATCAAATTGGAGCCTGCTGCGGTCAATGTGGCGGTAATAATTCATCACCATCGTTTCCGCTCCGCCGCGGTTCATGATGGAGAATACCATGAGCACTCGTTGAGGGGTCATTTTGCCAGAATTTTTTTAATGGTCAGAAGAAGCAGGTACAAACCGGGGACGAACCCCAGCTTCACGGTCAGGAAAAACGCTTTCCAGTGGGGAGGGAGAGATGCTGTGGGTAGTCCTTTCACCGCCTCCCGGCACCAGTCCCGTTTCAGCAGTTCATGGAGAATACGGCATTTCCGGAAGGAGGAGGCCGGAGCGTCGCAGACGTTCAAGCCCAGGAAAATGACGGAGAGCGCCATGCGGTTCCGCAGGGCCTGCTCCGCTTCCGGATAAGCTCCGCTTTCCCGCACCTGCCGCTCCATCCGGCGGAAGAGTTCCTCCCACTGGTCCGCCAGCTCCGGCTTGTACCGCTTGGTCAGGGCTCCCGGCGCCGTCTTCCGGTAATGGTAGAAGGTGGTGGGGATGTACACCGCCCTGCGGGCCGCCCGGAACAGGGAAAGATTGCAGAGCACGTCTTCCGCGGAGCCGATCAGGGCCGTGTCCACGAAGGAGGCTTCCCCTTCCCGGAACAGGGAACGCCTGTAGAGCTTGCCCCAGGCCGTACCGTAGGAGTCCAGCCGTTCCGGACGCCCCAGTTCAGCCCCGGACGGCCCCAGGAGCCGGTTCCTCAGCCATTCCATGGATTCCCCTTCAAACACCCGCTCCTCGCGCCAGAACAGCACCGGGGCGGACGCCGTTCCATATTCCCTGGCATAGCTCCAGAACACGATGTCCGCGTCCCTTCCCAGCATGGCTTCCATCGCGTGCGCGCAGGCGTGTTCGTCCAGCCAGTCGTCCGCATCCACAAACATCACGTATTCCCCTTCCGCCAGCTCCAGCCCGGCATTCCGGGAGGCGGACAAGCCGGAGTTTTCCCGGCAAGCCACCTGCACCCGGCCATCCCGGCGGCGCAGTTCTTCCAGCATGTCCCCACTGGAGTCCGTGGAACCGTCATTCACGCAGATGACCTGAATATCCCGGTACGTCTGGTTCAGAATGCTTTCCAGGCAGCGGGAGAGATAAGCCTCCGCGTTATAGACGGGAACGATGACGGAAATCACGGCTTGCCTCCTTTCCTTTCCTGAAGGATGCGGCGGAACAGGCCGTCCCATTGGGCCGCCACCGTTTCAGCCGCGTACCGCTTCACATTTTCCCGCGCTTTCGCGGCCATGGAGGCGCGCAGTTTTTCATTCCCCATCAGAAGTTCCAGGGCGGAAGCCAGTTCCGCCACCTTTCCCGGCCGCGCCAGAAGGCCGTCCTCCCCATGGCGGATGATGTCGCCGGGGCCGCAGGGGCAGTCAAAGGCCACGCACGGCACGCCGCACGCCATGGCCTCAGCCAGCATCATGCCGAAGCCTTCATACCGGGAAGACATGGCGCAGATGGAAGACCGCAGATATTCCCGCATGATCCTCCGGGTGGGCGGATGCAGCAGAAAACTTTCTTCCAGCCCTTCCCGGCGTATTTCCTCCCTCAGCTTTCCACCATCCCGCTCCGCTCCGAACAGCTCCAGCTTCCATTCCGGAAATTTACCGTGCGCCTTTTTCCAGGCGGCCAGAAGCGCTCCGTAGTTTTTCTGGGGGGAAACCTTGCCGACGGCAATCACTCTTTTTTCTTTTCCGGAAGAGGGTGCCTCCGGATAAAACGGCAGGGGATTGGGAATCACCTCCACATTCGCCATGGGCCATTCCTCCCGGTTGCCGGGCGTCAGCACCACAAAACGGGAGAAGCGTTTTCCCAGGAACCGCATCAGGGCGAATTCCAGTTTCATGAGAGCGGAAGATTTCAGGCCGTCCGCCTGAATCAGCCGGGAAACGTGGCGTTCATAGACCACGGGGCAGCCGCAGCCCGTCAGCAGGAAGGGAATCCAGAACCCCTTGAAGCCGTCGTCGCAAACGGAAACGACAGCAGGCTTGACGGCGCGCACCGCCTTCCGAACGCCGCTTGCCCAGGCCTTCAGCCTCGCGGCAGGATTTCCCTGCATGCGCACGTCATGAACGTGAATGCCGGGCCAGAAGTCATAAAAAGGCTCCTTTCCTTCTTCATTCAGCGTCAGGATATGGATTTCATCCCCGTACCGTTCCGCCAGCAGGCGCGTCCGGACGGAGAGCACCCGTTCCAGCCCTCCCGCTCCGGCGATGCCGTTGGTGATGTATAAAAGCCGTCTTCCCATGTCAGATCAATGCCTCCAGTTTCAGGATTTCATCACGGTTGCCGTAGTCACGCCTCCGGCATTCCTCAGACAGGCTTTCCAGGCGCGCGTCATCCTTCAGCAGCCGGAACAGGGCCAGCGCGGCGCCTTCCTCGTCATTGGGGATGATGATTCCGTCCACGCCGTCTTCCAGATGCCCGGCGGAGGTCGGAAAGTTTGTAATGGCTACGGGCCGTCCCAATATCTGCGCCTCCCTCACCGCCACGGCCTTTCCCTCATACCGGGACGGCTGCACATACAGCCCGCAGGCGGCCATGTACGGGTAGGGGTTGGCCTTTTTTCCCAGAATGACCACGTGTTCCCGCATGCCGCAGGCGGCAATTTCACGGCGCAGGGACATTTCATCCCCGTAGCCGATGAGGTACCAGCGCAGTTTTTCCATCCCCATTGCCACCAGGCGCGCGGCCAGCCTGACGGCGCGGTCCATCCCCTTGGCATGGGAGAACCTTCCCACGGTGCACAGGGACGGGGCCCCCTCCATCACGGCGGAAACGTCTTCCAGAGCGGCCTGTTCCCTCACCGCTTCCGGGGAAACGATGTTCTGCATCTCCACCAGCTTATCCTCCAGTTCCGGAAAGCGGGACAGGAAGCCCCTCCCGGCCTGGGGGGAAATGGAGATGATGCGGTCATAGCTGCGCCACACCGGCAATTCACGCTCCACATTGATTCCGATGGAGGAGTAGTCCGTATGAATCCAGGCTATTTTCCTGCGGGCCAGCACCTTGTCCCGGACGATGCGGTGGGGCGTCAGGAAGCTGATGGCCAAGTCATACACGCCCAGCTTTTTCAGGGAAGGAAGAAACGGGGAGACGGCGGCGGCGGCATCGTCAAAGACGGCGTAGTTTTCACGGCCTTCCAGCCGTTTTCCAAAACGGGCGGAACGCCGCTTGGCCCACAGGCGCGCGGCGGCAATGCCCAGCCTCCCTTCCTTCAGGATGTCCTTTACCGGACGGGACAGCGCACGGTAGGAGGGAAGTTCCGGCAGAAGGTTCACTTTATCCGGAATCAGCGGCATCAGCTCTCCGGAATGGCGGTAAACGAACAGGTCCACCTGGAAACGGGAGGCGTCCAGCGCATCCAGCAGCCCCAGAAGAGCGCGTTCCGCGCCCCCCAGCTCCATGTATTGAATGGCTATGAATATACGTTTCATCTGCATGCCAGCGTGCGCATGTGGCCCATCAGCCCGCGGAAGGGGGACGTCCTGAACAGCACGAGTACGTCCAGGCCCAGCGGAATGACTACGGAAATAATGCCCCACATGAACAGGTTCGCCAGGGGGGAGGAAAAATAGGAACGGGCGCAGAGGGGATACGTCAGCGCATATCCCGCCGCCGCCAGCAGCAGGTACCATCCGTATGTGATGAAGTACCGCCTCAGGGGCTGGTGGAATACATGCCTGTACACCAGCCGGGGGAATTGCCAGACGCCGATGGAAAGAAGGCTGAGCGTCGCGGCCAGCAGCACGCCCGTAATCCCCCACCACTGCACCAGCGTGACGGAAAGCGCGACGTTGATCACGCCCTGGAGAAGCGGGGAGTACCGGTCCTGGTGGAAGATGCCCGCCTTGGTCTTGAACACCATGGCGGAACGCCTCATGCCCACCACGAAGAAGTTCAGGATGATGACGAACGAGCAGGCCCCGGAGAGCATGTATTCAGGCCCCAGCCACCAGACGATGAAGGGATTCAGCGTGTTCAGCAGAACGATGGAGGACACCCCTGAAATCAGGAAGTTAATCAGGAAAACCCTCTTGAAAATCTCGTACACATGCCCTCTGTCCTCACTGGCGATCAGGTTCCCCACGCTTTCCGCCATGCTGTTGATCACCTGCATGATGAAGGTGGAGATGGTTCCCACCACCAGCATGTAGTTGGAATAGAAGCCCACCGCCGCCAGCCCCACGAAGCTGGAAATGACGATGTTGCTGGTGGAATGCATGAAGTAGCCGCCCACGCTGTGCAGGAACAGGGCCTTGACGTTGACGACGATCTGGCTTTTCGTCACGGCGTCCAGGGCATGGGAGACCCTGCTCCTGACGTAGGGGTACAGGGCATCCACCTTGCGCACCATCGCCACGTTGAACCCCGCCAGGAACAGGGATTCCACCACCAGGTACAGCACGTAGTTGGCCGTATAGTACAGGATGGCCAGCTTGGACAGGTTCAGCCCCACCTGGTAGACGAAGTTGATGGTCCCCAGCCTGTAGTTCTTCTGGTCCGCATTGATGAGGGAGTTCTTGTATGCCGTCAGGTACGGAAGGATGGAGTTGAAGACAAAGATGAAATACACCAGCGTCAGGTAGTCCAGATGCCCCTCGTCCTTGATGAAGCAGCCCAGGAAGGGGTACAGGCACAGGCACAGGATGAACACGGCGGCGGCAATGATGCGGTACACCTTCCGGTAAAATTGCAGCAGGGCCAGAATCCGCGGCCGGTCGTTCTCCGCCAGCGGCTTGTAGAGGTGAAAAACCACGCTGGTTCCAAAGCCGGACTCCAGCAGCGTGACAGCGGCCAGGATGTTGGTCAGCAGGCCGTTGAGGCCCAGGTACTCCACCCCTATTTCATTGACGAACAGCTTGCGCGTCACAAAGCCCAGCAGGGTCATCGTGACCATCAGGCTGATGGTCACCAGAAAGTTCTTGCCGGAGTTCAGCGTTCTCACGCCTTACCCTCCTCCCCGTTGAGTTCCACGCTCAGCCGCAGGGCCATTCCCTGGGCGAACGGCATCAGGCTCCACACGTCGGAATACATGCCGATGCCCTTGGTATCCCCCTGGCACATGTCCAGCACGCCGTTGCGGCGCGTCACCCCCATCAGCGCCTTTTCCGCACGGAAGGCGGCTTTCAGAAAACGCTCCTCTCCGGAAATGCGGTAGGCGGCCAGCAGCAGAAGGCCCAGCAGGGCCGTTCCGGAAGATTCAAACACGGATTCCGGCCTGGCAACCATCCAGCCGAAGCCGCCGTTTTTCTTTTGCAGGGGCAGCAGTTCCTCCGCCAGCGCCAGAATGCGCCGGGCCATTCCAGCCGCCTCCGGCCTCCCGTGCCGAGCCATCAGGCGGTAAAGCTCACACAATCCCAGCGCGTACCAGCCCAGGCCCCGGGACCAGTCATACAGCCCCAGCGGGTAGCCGCGCTCCATTTCAAAGCCATGGGCGGGGAAGGAAGAACCCGGCAGCAGGGCCATGTCATATTCCTCCACCTGCTTCACCGCCAGGTTCCAGTATTCCCCTTTTCCCGTACGTGCCGCGCAGGCGGCCGCCAGCGGGCAGGCCAGCCCGATCGCATCCACGTAACGCACGCCGGGCTGCCTGCGCCTGTAGGCCAGCGTTCCCGCCCCCGTCCGCAGGGATTCCAGCAATGCGGCGGAAGCCTCCGCCACCTGGTCCGCCCCGCGGCATCCGGCCTCCAGCACGGCATAATCCAGCAGCAGCCGGTCCGCCTCCCACCGTTCCGGCTCCGGAACGGCCAGGCAATTCCTAACCAGTTCATGTTCCTCCAGACTGCGGCGCAGCTTTTCCTTCAATGCCTCATCCTTCCTGTCCGCGGCATAGGCGTGCAGACCCAGGAACAACCCAGCCGCCTGCCACCCCTGAATGGCGGCGTCCGCGTAGGTTCCCCGCGCCATCTCCCACAGGATGCGCCTGCCCTGGTCCCTTTTGGGAACGGCCGGCATGCGCCGCGTCCATGCCGCGGCCGTCCGGGCCAGGGCCTCCTGCCACGCGCGCCGGTCCTGCCAGCGCCCGATATGGAAACGCCCCGCCAGCGTCCCCAGGAATCGCCAGGCATCCACGCAAACCACGGCCAGAACCAGCAGGAGCAGGACGGACAAGATGGAAACGTACGCAATCATGACCGCTTCAACAGGGTTGAAAGTTCTTCCGGCAAACGCGCCAGGCGTTCCCGATACGCGGGGATTTTTTCCGCATAGGCGGCCTTCAGTCCGTCCTCCCTTTCCATCATCCGGACAAACGCCTTCCTCAACTCGCCAGGGTCATCCATCGCCTGCACGGGCAGCACGTGGCCGTCTTCCGTCCCAAACAAATCGCGGGCAATCCCCCTGGCCTTCACGGAATATCCTGCCACCAGCGTGGGAACGCCCGTGGAATAGGCGGCAATGGAGGCGTGGGTACGGGCGGCCACCAGGAAACGGCACCGGGAAATGCAGCCCTTCAATTCCTCACAGGGGGCGTCCCCAACCATAACGACGCGCCCCGTGTGCCGGAAACGCTCCCGCAACGCGCCCAGCGGCTTCCGGTCATCGTTGCCGGGCCACACCACATGGGGAATGAGGGCTACATTCATATCCGTAGCTTCCAGCAGGTATTCCACCAGCCGCACATAGTTTTCCATCACGGACCCGGCCCTTCCCTCATGGCCGATAATCAGGGGGCTGACGTTGATGCCGACCATGTTCCCTTCCTTCCAGCCCTCCGGCAAAGGCCCCTCCTTCACCGGAAGGGCAAACGCCGGGTCCGGGTACAGCACCGTGCGGAGGCACCCGCATTCCAACAGGGCGTCGCAGGTCAGGGTTTCCCTCGCCACAATCAGGTCAAAGGCCCGGAGGTCCTCCAGCATCCGCCCCTTCATATCCTTCCGTTCCAGGGAACACCCCCACAGGACGGTGGGCACGCCGGCGCGGCGCAGCAGGTCGTTCTGCAAATAAATATGCACGGGCTCCCCGTAGCAGTAATTGTCCCCGCCGCTGCACAGGGCCAGGTCCGCACCCTCCTTCACGATGCCGCCGAACGCGAGCCGGTCAAAGGCGTCACGGACGCCCAGCACGCGCCGCCGCAGCCACGCGCCCGCATACCCGGAGGAGCACCTCCGGATGGGCCGCTGTTCCGGCAGCACCCTCACCACTTGTTCCAGTCCATAACGCCTGTCTTCCCCGCACGCGGAGGAGAATAGAACACCCTGTCCGGGACGGAGCAGCAGCATCGTGGACCTGACAATCGCCTCGCAGCCGTGATTGCCGCTGCCTCCATGGGGATATAAAAGAATCTTATGCATGCCCATTCGATTTATTTTTTCCGGCACGCGCCCCTTCCATCAGCAGGAACAGGCAGAAGGGCCAGCGGTTGAATAAACACATGCTCATCCACCCGGGACAGTGGAACACCCCGGGATAAGCGCGCAGCAGGTTGTTTTCCGGCGTTCCCACAATGGTCCTCACCGCTTTCATGCGCTCCGCCAAGCCGTACCGGTCCCTGAAACGGTAGATTTCAAACAGGGCGTTGTACACCAGCCCCCACCAGCGGAAGGCCAGGTATTCCTCGATTGACGCCCCTTCCAGCCCCCTGGTATGGAAGTACTTCCGCTCCAGGCGGAACTGCCTGACAATCCAGATGAATTTTTCCGGGACAAAACGCGTGGACAGGGTGCCTTCCTCCGCCCGGCGGTAGAAGTATCCGGCCTTGTCCACCGTTCTCAAACGCCTGATGTATTTCAGGTACGCCATGTTGAACATCAGGTCCTCTCCATAGGAAACGTCCTCCGGAAAGCGTATGGAATGCCGGGACAGCAGAGTGCGGCGGTACAATTTCACCACCGGGCCAAAAAGCAGGAAGGAGCGGAACAGCCGTACCCAGGCTTCCTCCTCTCCGGGCCTGGCGTCCAGTTCCATGGGCTGCGGCACCGTCACTTCATCCTTTTTCCCGGCGCGGACGGAGCACAGCCCTTCCACCACCAGGTCGCAGGCGCCGTCCTCCACGGCGGAGACCAGTTCCTGAAGGTAGGAGGGGGTCACCCAGTCATCCCCGTCAATGAAACACAGCCAGCGGCCGTCCGTTTCCTTCATGCCGCGGTTCCTGGCGGCGGAAACCCCCATGTTCCTGTCCAGATGGATGACCCGGACGCGCTCGTCCCCGGAAGCCAGCCTGTCGCACAGCGGGCCGCTCCCGTCCGTGGAGCCGTCATCCACCAGGCAGACGTCAAAATCCGTGAAGGTCTGGTCCAGCACGGACCCCACGCATTTTTCAAGGAAACGCGCGGCGTTGAACACGGGAATAATGACGGATACGGAGGGCATGGCGGTTCAGCGCGTTTCTTCAAAAAGTTCTTTCACGGCATTCATCTGCCCATCCAGGTCAAACCGGCTCCCCCCGCGGAGCGCCCGCCCGCAATAGTCCCGGCGGTCCGCCTTTCCCGTCAGAATATCTTCCAGGGCGCGGTAAAGCCCCAGCAGGTGGTTTTCCGCAATCAACCCGAATTCCCCGTCCCCAAGCTGCTCCCGGACTCCGGAACACAACGTGGCCGCCACGGGCGTGCCGAGAATCAGGCTCTCGGAAATCACGGTGGAATACCCCTCGCTGCGGGAGGAACAGACCAGCCAGTCCGCCGCCTTCACGTAGGGATACGGATTTTCCAGTTGCCCCAGCAGGGATATCCTGCCCTGCAAGTTCCCCTCCGCAATCATGCGTTCCAGCGTCTTCCTTTCAGGCCCCTCCCCCAGAATCCAGAGATGGAAGGAGAAGCCCTCCTGAGCCAGATAGCGGCACGCCGTCACCAGCCGGTCAAATCCCTTCTGGCGCACGAGACGGCCGGAAGCGCAGAACAGGACGGCCCCTTCCGGACGTTCCGGAACGGATTTCCCCGCCTTTTCCCGGACGCGCGGAACGTCCACGGGGTTGTAAACCACCCGCGCATCCTGCAACGGACCGGCCAGGGCCAGCAGGGAGTCCCGGACATTCCGGGAGACGCAGGCCACCGTGTCAAAACGGCGGTAAACGGCCTTTTCCTCTTCCGCGTTCCGGTAGGCCGGCAGCGTCCAGTGGTTGGCGGCCAGGTCAATGTGGACCCAGGCCAGTTTCCGGCTTCCGGCATGGGGGGAGCCGGCGGCTATCCGCGTGGCGTAGCCTTCAATGAAGGCGGCCTCCACGTCATAGGTTCCGCGAATGAACAAGCGGTAGAAAACGGAAGGAGGGAAATGCCTGTAAACCAGCAATTTCAGACCGTTCCGGATTTTGACGAGCAGGCGCGCCCAGGGGCCGTCCTCCTCCCGGAGGGCGTCAAACAGAAAACGGACGGACACATTCCGGGGGTAGCCGGACGGGATGTCCTCCTTCCTGATGGAATAAACGACCACCTGCCACCGATTTCCGTTCCAGCGGTTCAGCAGGGTTTGCAGAATTTTTTCCGCACCGCCGCCGGACAGGCTGTTGACAAAAAACGCCACCTTCTTCATTTCATTTCCTCCAGCAAATGCTCCACCTTCCGCACGGCGCTTTCATAAGCAACCGCATCGCCGCCCCGGGCCGCCCTTTCCCTCCAATCTTCACAGGATTCCCTGCCGGAAAGGAAATCCTCCATGCCGCCGGCCAGCGCCTCATCATGATTTTCCACAATGCGCCCGAACTTTCCCATGCCAAGCTGTTCCCGCACGCCGGAACACTCCACGGCCAGAACAGGCAGGCCCAGCGCCAGCGCCTCCGTGACCACGGTGCTCATTCCCTCGCTGCGGGAGCTGCATACGAATACATCGGCAGTGGCCATCCACGGGTAGGGATTCTCCCGGAAGCCGGGCATCAGCACGGAGTCCGCCACTCCCAGAGCGGCGGCCTGGCCTTCCAGCTCCCGCCTCCGGCTCCCTTCCCCCAGAATCACCAGTTCCGCCTGCCAACCGCGCTCCTTCAAGCGGGCCAGCGCGGCAATCAGCCGGTCAAAGCCCTTCTGTTCTTCCAGACGCCCCACGGAAACAAAGCGGAAACACTTTTTTTCCGGCACTTCCTCCGCAGCGGAGGCTCCGGAACGCACGGCATCCCGATCCACCGGATTGTGCAGGACGACGGACCCGGCATGCGCTCCAAAGCGCCGTTCAAACGCTTCCCTGACGGTTTGCGACACATGCGCCACGGTTTGAAAACGGGCGTAAGCCTTCCTTTCCTCCTCCAGCGACCGGAACACCGGCCCCTGCGTCCAGGGCCGGGCCTCCAGGTCCACATGGACCCACGCCAGCCTCCGGGCCTTCCCTTCCGGAGCGGCTGCAAGAAGGCGCGTGGGAAACCCTTCCGTAAAAGCCGCCTCCACATCGTAATCCCCGGCAATGCACCACTTGTAAATCCAGCCCGCAGGCAGAAAACGGTACACCAGAGCGTACTTGAGCCGGTAGAGCCAGCCCCGGCCGCCCACGATGGTGCGGTAATGCGCGTATTTTCCTACTTCCTCCCGGTACGGACCGCAGTCCACCACCGTGCACACCGTCACGTCAAAACGCTCCCGGTCCAGGCCGCGCACCAGCCCGGAGAGAACTTTCTCCGCCCCTCCCCCGGACAGGGATTCCACCAGGAACAGGACTTTCAGACGGGAACGCGGCATAAGACGGGCTTCTGAAACGAATTATTTTCCCGCGCACGGGGAGGAGGTGTCCAGGCTTCTGTACACGGCATACCCGCGGGAAGAGCGGCCATGGGGCTCCACGTCGCACAGGACGATGCCCATGCGCTTCAGCTCTCCGTTTTTCCAGATCTTCTGCAATCCGGCCAAATCACGCTTCTTCACGCAGCCGGCCCGCATGACGTACAGCGTGACGTCGGCCAGCCGGGCGACGATGCGCGCATCCGCCAGGGAGGAGTAGGGAACGCAGTCCATGAAGATGAAATCATACTGCTCCTTCACTTCCTCCATCAGCTTCCTGATGCGGTCATGCAGCAAAAGCCGGGAGGGATGGTCCGGCACGGTTCCCGCAAACAGGTAATCCAGGTGGTCGGAAACGGGGGATTGTTCCACCAGGGAACGCCAGCCGCCTTCCCCGGCCTGCTCCAGGTCTCCCAGGCCCGGCTTTCCGGCTCCGCCCAGCAGGGCGCTGAGCGCCCCTTTTCTTAAATCCATATCCATCAGCAGCACCTTCTTTCCGGCCACGGCCAGGGAAAGGGCCAGGTTCACGGAAAGATAGGTTTTCCCCTCCCCGGAACAGGTGGACGTAATCAGGACGCTGAGGGGGTTCCCCCCGTTCCCGTCGGAAAGGGCCACCATGCGTTCCGCCAGCAGGGGGAAGCATTCGGACAGCTCGGAAGGTTCTTCCAGATTCACCACGATTTCCTGGTTCTTCAGCTTCCGCGGCTTGCGCGGCAGTTCCCCGTACACGGGAATGGAGGTCAGGGTTTCTATTTCCTTCCGGCGCTTCACGCTGGAATCCAGCATGGCCGCGACCACGCACAGGAACACGGGAATGGCCATCCCGGCCAGAAATCCCACCATCAGAATCTTGGGAACGTTCGGCTCCAGCGGACCGTTGCCGCCCCGCACGCCGTCCACCATCCGCGCGTTGTCTTCCGTGGCGGCCAGGGCCAGGGAATTTTCCTCCCTCTTGTTCAGCAGGAGAACGTACAGGGATTCCCGGACGCGCTGCTCGCGTTCAATGTGGTTGACGGCCCTTTCCCTGCTGGAAACATTCCTGATATGCTCCCGCGTCTGCTCATGCTGGTCCTGCACGTTCTTCTTCTTGACCAGCAGGGACGTATAGTAGTTATTCACGGAACGCTTCAACGCATCCTTCAGGGAGTTCAAATTGGCCTCCAATTCGCGGATAATCGGATTATTGTCCCCGGCATTCACCTTCAGGCTCGTCCTTTTCAGCAGGGTGTCATTAAAAACGCTGATCTGGTCCCGGATGCCCATGTCCGCTATCTTTGAATTGATGGGGACCAGCCTGGCGTCATGCTCGGCCTCCTGCTCCAGGTAATCTTTCAGGTATTCTATGGACTTGATTTCAAGCTCCAGCTCTCTCAAATCCTTCTTGTCATTGAGGCTGTTCTCATATTCCTCCGTGAGGGCCGTGGACAGGTCCGTCAGAACGTCCGTCTCCTTTTTCAGATCTTCAATGGCGAGGTCATTTTTCTTCATTTCCTCACTGATGACGTCCAGGCGATCTCCGATGAACTCGTTCGTCTTCGTGCCGCGCTTGTTCTTTTCCTCCAGGGACGCCTCATTGTAAAAATGGACGATGCTGTACAGAATATCCTCCGCCTTCACCGGATTATTGCAGCGCATGGAAATGTTGATCAAATCATTCTTTCCGCTCGCCTTTCTGACGGTCAGGCCGCTTCCCAGCCCCATCGCCGCATTCTTCACGGAAGTTCTCCTGACAATCACGGGAACGTTCAGGCTGCTTTCGTCAAACTTGGGAGTTTTCTCCACGATGAAGGCCTGGGAGTCAAACCGGATTTCCTTGCCGAAGACGCCCGTCTCATGCCCGTGATGATCCTTCTCATCCTTTTCCAAGCGGAATTCCGTTCCGGAAACGGGAATCACCAGGAACCGGGCGTCAGCCGTTTTTCCCTCCTGCGTAAACTGCACCGCAATAGGGGAGTCCTGATAAATTTCCACCTTCCGGAACCCGTTCTTCTTCCAGTAGGTGACGTCCAGCTTCAAATTCCGGACTACCGTTTTCAGCAGGGAATGGGAGGAAAGCAGGAAAATCTCATTGTCCAGATTGGTGGCGCCCGTGTTGACTATTCCGTTGGTGGAGGCCAGCACCGTGGCGGCCACGGATTCCCTGGGGTAATCATCCTTGATGAGGATGGTGGTGGCCTTTCCGTACACCTGGGGCTGCCGCGCCGCGTACAGATAGGCCAGGGGCAGGCAAATGCAAAGGGAAAGCACGCACCAGTACCATTTCCGGACAATCCGGCCCATGATGGCCCTGGGGCTGGGAAGCAGGGATACCGGTGCGGCGCCGCCGGCATCCAGGGATTCCTTCTTGGGGGAGAGGTCTTTCATGGGATTAAATGCAAAAGGCCAGAATGACCATGGCAATGGAAGTGCCGGAAATCAGGTAGGGATAAATCTGGAGCTGTTCGCTACGCGTGTTCACCTTCCTGTCCGACGGAGTGACGTAAATGACGTCATTCTGCTGGATGTAGTAGTAAGGGGAATGGAACAGGTCGCTGTTCCGCAGGTCCACCTTGGACGCAATGCGCTCTCCCTGTGATTCCCGGATAACGTAAATGTCACGGTTGCCGTCCATGTTCAGGTCTCCGGCCTTGCTCAGCGCTTCCAGCAGCGTCAGGCGTTCCCCCTTGATTTCATAATTGCCCGGCTTGGACACTTCCCCGAGCACGGAGAATTTGAAGTTCATCAGGCGCACGCTGACGGCGGGGTCCTTGATGTACCCTTCCCTGATGATTTCACTTTCAATGTCGTTCGCCAGCTGGGTGCAGGTTTTGCCCACGGCCTTGATTCTCCCCAGAACGGGGAACACGATGTCGCCGTCCGTGTTCACGAAGTACCCGCGCTCGTCATCCCTGGGGCTGGAAACGCTGCCGCTGTCCTTGTTGAACATTTGCGCGAGCGTGGGGTTCTTGCTGCTGACGGAAATGAACAGGCGGTCATCCTTTTTGATGACTATCTTATATTCCTTCCCGATGGACGCTTTCTGGTCCAGCACTAGGTTCTGGACGTAATTGACTTCTTCAGGCTTGACGCAGGCGGGAAGCGCGCACGCCAGGGCGGCGGCCACCAGCAGGCGGCTCCACAGGGAGGGATGGCGGAACAGATGTAGGTATTTCATTGGATGATTAAGCAGAGGTTAGATGGTAAGGGGTTTCTTCAAGTCCAGGTAGTCGTACTTAGCGTAGGGAGAGTTGTTGCTCTTGTATTCGGGTATCAATTGCTTCATGGCGCGGATGGTATCCTCCAGATGGTGGGCTTCCGCATGCCGCACCAGCTCTTCAAAGGCTTCCTTCAGCTCGGACATGTCATATTTCCGGGTCTGGAAAATGCGGATGCGCTGGTGGGAGGTTTCCAGCGTATGTTCATAGTCCGCCAGAAGTTCTTCATAAAGTTTTTCGCCGGGGCGCAGTCCGGTGAAGACGATGCGGATATCCTTCAGCGGAGAGAGCCCTGCCAGGCGAATCATTTTTTTAGCCAGCTCCACGATTCTGACCTGTTCCCCCATGTCGAAGACGAAAATCTCCCCGCCCTGCCCCATGGCGTTCGCTTGCAGAATCAGGCGGCAGGCTTCCGGAATGGTCATGAAATAGCGGATCATTTCAGGATGGGTGACCGTAACGGGCCCTCCCTTCCTGATCTGCTCCTTGAACAGGGGAATAACGGAGCCCGCGCTTCCCAGCACATTGCCGAACCTCGTGGTAATGAATACGGTGGCTCCTTTTCCGCTCTTTTTCAGCAGGGCTTCCCCCAGGCTCTGCACGTACATTTCAGCCAGCCGCTTGGTAGCGCCCATGACGCTGGTGGGGTTCACCGCCTTGTCCGTGGAGACCATGACGAAACGCTGCACCCCGTACTTGACGGCCAGGGAGGCCAGATGCATGGCCCCCTTCACGTTATTGACCACGGCCGTGCACGGGTTCTCCTCCATCAGCGGAACATGCTTGTAGGCGGCCGCATGGAAAATCACATCCGGCCGGTACAGCTTCATGCTTTCCTCCAGCTGGCGGCGGTGGCAGACATTGGTGATGGAAGTGGCAACGGGAACGTGGGGATATGATTTTTCCACCTCCTGGCGCACCAGCCACAGCGGCGTTTCCGCGTGGTCCAGCAGAACGATCCGGCGCGGGGAAAACCGGCACAGCTGCCTGACCAGTTCGCTTCCTATGGAACCGGCCGCGCCCGTCACCATCACCACCCTGCCCTTGATGCCGCCGGAGATTTTTTCCATGTCGATGCTGATTTCCTCCCGCTCCATCAGGTCTTCAATCTGCACTTCATCCACGGCCACGCCGGAATATTCGTGAAACGACTGGAACAGGTCGTGGGAAATCATCAGTTCAATCCCCTTTTCCAGGCAGACGTCCGCCAGCTTCTTATCTCCCAGCAAATCGTCCTTCCCCACAAAAATGACTCCCGACGCCTGGAACACATTCAAGGCCGTCTCCACCTCCGCGGCCTCCTTGATCAACCGTATCGGAATCTCCTTGATTTCCTTGCCGTCCGCCTCCGGAGCGGAAGTCAGGATGCCCACCACTTCATATTCCTCACTTTTCAGGCTTCTGATAAGGGAGGCTTTCAGGAGGCAGGCGTCCAGCTTGCCCACCAGCGCAATCCTCTTGCGTCCGGTCGTCGTGAGAGAGGAAACGGATTCGCTGGAATTGAGGTGTTCCAGCCATCTTCTCCCGCCGATGCACGCCATGCGGCACCCGATCAGGACCAGGAAGGTGATGACGAAATTGAAAATGGCGCAAACGACATGCCCCTTGTAATACGCGGGCCAGAGAAGAATGTTAAAGAGGCACAGCAGCATGCTGGCCAGCAGGATGGCCGCCATCAGCTTCTGCAAGTCCTTCATGGTCGTGAACCGGACTAGGGTCTTGTAAACGCCGGACCGCCAGAGCATGGTGCCCGTGACAGCGAGATCGAAGAGAAGGGCTACCCCCATGTGCTTGTCCACCCAGTCACCCTTGTAAATCCATTCCCCGTAATAGCAGGCCAGCAGCGTGACCAGGGAGGAAAGCCCCAAATCCAGCAGGAAGATGAATTTCCCGCTGGCATTCAGCAGATAATGCCGGGCGTAATAGAGGAATTTTGAAATCTGGCTATGAGTCTCGGTCATAAGAGCGAACATTAAAGATTCAACAAGACGTCAATGATGCGGTCCACGTCCTCCCCGGCCAGGGAAGCGCCCGAAGGCAGGCACAGGCCCTGTTCAAACAGGCGGTCCGATACGCCGGAGCCATAAAACGGGCAGGAGCGGAACACGGGCTGCAAATGCATGGGCTTCCAGAGAGGGCGGCTTTCCACCCCGGCCTTCTGGAGCGCCAGCCGCAGCGTTTCCCGGTCAAACCGGGCCTCCTCCGGATTGACCTGAACGCAGGTCAGCCAGTGGTTGGAATGGTAGCGGGAATCCGGATTTTCCAGCAGGGACAGCCCCGGCACGCCGGAAAGCCGGCGGCGGTATTCTTCATGGATGCCGCGCCTTTTTTCCAGGAAGGAGGGGAGGGAAAGCATCTGCCCGCGGCCTATGCCCGCGCACACGTTGCTGAGGCGGTAATTGTAGCCTATGTGCGTGTGTTCATAATGCGGCGCCTGGTCCCTGGCCTGGGTGGCGTAAAACTTGACCCTGTTCCGGGATTCCTCATCCGGACAGCACAGGGCGCCCCCGCCGGAGGTGGTGATGATCTTGTTTCCGTTAAAGGAAAAGGCCCCGTACGTGCCGAACACCCCGCACTTCCGCCCCCGGTATTCGGAACCCAGCGCTTCCGCGGCGTCTTCCAGCACGGGAATGCCGTATTTCCCGGCAATCTCCATGATCTCCCCCATGCTGGCGGGCATGCCGTAGAGGTCCACCGGAATGATGGCTTTGGGGGTGCGGCCCGTCTGCCTGATGCGGTCCCGGATGGCTTCCTCCAGCATCTCCGGAGACATGTTCCACGTCTTTTCCTCACTGTCCACAAACACCGGGGAAGCCCCCTGGTAAATGATGGGATTGGCGGAAGCGGCAAAGGTCATGGACTGGCAGAGGACTTCATCCCCCGGCCCCACTCCCAGCATCACCAGCCCCAGATGAAGGGCGGAAGTGCCGGACGCCAGGGCCACCACATGCGTTTCCCCCAGGTATTCCTCCAGTTCCCGTTCAAAAGCGTCCACGTTCGGCCCCACCGTCGTCACCCACTTTGATTCAAAGGCTTCATGCACGAACCTTTCCTCCGCCTCCCCCGTGCAGGCGAGGGAGAGCCAGACGGTGGATTTCTTCTCCGGCGCAGGGGACGGCTTCTTTTTCAGCACGGCGGGACAGCCCGCATAAGTGCCTCCCACCAGCGCATCCCGGACCAGGGTGGAATTGGCGCCCAGGACGACGTTTTCCTTCACCGTGCGGCACGGGAGCACCACGGACGCGGCCCCCAGGAAATTGGCATTACCCAGCGTCACGCCTCCGGACACCTTGCAGCCGTTGGCCACGACGTTCCAGTTTCCCAGCGTCACGTCATGGCCGATCAGGGAACCGCAGCTGAACAGGTTGAAATCCCCCATGTCCACATGGCAGCTGAAGATGTGGCCGAAGCTGATGACATTCCCCTTCCCCATGGCCACCCGGCCGCGGTCATAAAACTTCACATCAGGGGCGATGATATTGGGAAAATCCAGCAGGGGATTATCCAACAGGCCGGAAATGCGTTCCAAAGCCCGTGGCGAAGCAATCGCGATCACGACGGAAAGAGGCTCCTTCCAGGCATTCAGGTCTTCCACCGTGCCCAGCACGCGGCCGTACTCGTTTTCCGTTCCGGCGGCCACCCCGTCATCAAAGAAACCTATCAAATTCCAGGAGGGGGACTCTCCGTTGATTGCGCGGAGGCAGCAGGCCGTTTCCCTGCCGAATCCCCCGACGCCGATGATTGCTATATTCTTCTTCATTTTCCGGAACCCGTGAATTTTTCCATGGTGGCGCTTCCCTCAGCGCTGATGCCCTGGCGCTGGACCACCTTCGCCAGCGTTAACAGAATGATGCGCGCATCCAGCAACAAGCTCAGATGGTCCACATACCAGACGTCCAGTTCAAACTTGCGGTCCCAGCCGATGGAGTTGCGCCCGTTGACCTGGGCCCAGCCCGTAATGCCGGGCCTCACGTCATGGCGGCGCGCCTGCTCCGCACTGTACAGGGTCAGGTATTCCGGCAGCAGCGGGCGCGGACCGATAAAGCTCATCTGCCCCGCCAGCACATTGAACAGCTGGGGCAGTTCATCCAGGGACAGGGAGCGCACCAGCCGCCCCGCGCGCGTCAGCCGCCGTTCGTCCGGCAGCAGTTCTCCCCGGGCATCCTTTTCATCCGTCATCGTCTTGAATTTGACGATGCGGAACAACTTGCCGTGGCGGCCGGGCCGCGTCTGGCGGAAAAACGGCGTGCCGCGGTTGGCGGCGGCCAGAAGCGCCGCCAGCGCCAGGAACGGAACCAGCAGCACCGCCAGCACAATCAGGGCGGCGGAAAAATCCAGCACCCTCTTGACGCAATTACCGTAAATCATGCCGACGCCCTCCCGTAAAAATGGAGCAATGCTTCCCACACCATCCGGCAGCTGAAACGGCTTTTCACCTGTTCCGCCGCTTCCGCGCCCATCCTCCCGCGCCGTTCCGGGTCGTCCCGCATGGCCGCCATGGCCTGCCGGAGAGCCTCTTCATCCCG
This sequence comes from Akkermansia sp. NBRC 115031, assembly GCF_030268505.1. Taxonomy (NCBI): domain Bacteria; kingdom Pseudomonadati; phylum Verrucomicrobiota; class Verrucomicrobiia; order Verrucomicrobiales; family Akkermansiaceae; genus Akkermansia; species Akkermansia sp. NBRC 115031. Next base: position 152,370 of record NZ_BSQU01000003.1, on the reverse strand, counting down.
TGCCGGAACCAGCAGGCCGTTCACGCCGTCTTTCACAATCTCATTGCACCCGCATATATCCGTGGCAATGGAGGGCAGTTCCATGGCACCCGCCTGCAGCAGCGAATTGGGAAATCCCTCCCGGTAGCTGGGCAGCACGAACGCGTCCGCGGCTTCCAGCCAGGGCCGGATATCCTCCTGAAAACCGGGGCGGAACACGCCGGGCACGTCCAGCTTGTCTCCGGCGTAATCCTCCGTCCATCCCACCAGAGCCAGAAAAACGGGAGTACGCCCGGTCTCTGCGCGCAGGGCGGAAAACGCGGCAAGCAGCTCACGGATGCCCTTGTCTTCCGTAATGCGCCCCACAAAAACAAACAGCATGGCATCTTCCGGCAGTTCCAGACGTTTCCTCACTTCCTCCCGGCAGCCGGAACGGCGGAAATAATCAGGATCAACGCCGTTGACGTTCCCGTGGGCCAGGATTTCCAGGGGCTTGCCCGTCACCTTCTCCGCCATCAAGAGCTGCCGGACGCCCTCCCCCTCCGGAATAACGTGGGTGGCAAACAGGCAGGTCAGGCGGTCCATTTGCTTGAGCAGGAACTTGAAGGCCCCCTTCCGGTAGGGAAAAATCAGGCCGGTGAAGGTATGGACGCGGACCGGAACGCGGGCAAGAGCCGCCGCCGCCATGCTCAGCAGTCCGGCCTTGGGGGTCACGGAATGCACTCCCCACGGGCGTTCCCTGCGGAACAGCAGGAACAGGCGCCACAGGCTTTTCAAATCCTTCCACAGGGAAATGGCCCGTTCCATCTCCAGCTCCACGGTTTCCACGCCTTCGCGGCGGCGGATGCGCGCATGCTCCGCTCCGGGGGAAGCCACGGCAAGAACGTCAAAAAACCCGTTCAGGTAATTCAACTGGCCCTTGAGCAGCAGGTCCAGCGAGATAGGGGACGCCGCAACCCGGATGAGCTTCCTTTTCATGCGTTGTAAATATTCATGTAAAAGGTGAAGGCGTAAACCACCGGGATAAAGCAGGCCAGTTTCTTTTCCTGGTCCGCCCAGAACCTCTGCTTGAAAAAGGGATAGATGAAGACAAAGCCCATCAGGAACCAGGAAAGCTGGGCGAACCTGTTGCTGAACGCCGCGTACATGCAGAGAATCCAGAACGCATTGGCCGCAATGTAGATGTTCAGCAGCCACGTATACATCACGTCCCGGTATTCCTCCCGGAACAGGAAGTAACAGCCCGTCACAATGGGGAGCGCGCTGTAAATCAGGAAATCCCAGCGGAAACCCACGCTGCTGAACAATGCGGAGGAAGCCTTCAATTCATCCGCCTGGTTGATGTAAAGGGTCAGGCGCGGATCATCGAAAAAGCCGGAGGAGGCGATCATCTCCCCGATGGCGGGACCGGCCAGAATGACGGCCAGGATGCTCCCTACCCACGCCGCCACGTAATACCGCGTATCCGTGATAAACCAGGCGCAGGCTCCCGCGGCGGCCAGCAGCATCATGGACTTGTGCAGGCTGACGGCGAGCACGGTGCAAAGGAGAAGCATTTTAAGGTTGCTGCGGAAGGTGAGGCCCAGAATCATCACGGAGGCGGCCATGCCGTTGCGGACGCCGTTGACCCCGTATACCCAGAAGGTGAACATGGCGCACGTAATCAGGAAGGGAATGAACCACCGGGCTCCGAAAATCCTGTAGCTGGCCAGGGCCAGCGCTCCCACGTATACCGCGGAACAGGTCAGGAAATAATCGTGCACATTGCCGTGCTGCACCCACGCATGCAGAATGACGGCAAACAGCCATTCCCCCTTCATGCCCGTCAACTGGGCTTTCCAGTTGCCCGCCTCTCCCTGCTGAAGCGTCTGGAATTCCGCGGCGTAATTGATGGTATCTCCAAACTCTGCGCTGACGGGACGCGCGCCCATGTACATGATCAGGGCGACGACGAATAAAAAGCCGGCCAGGCTGTCCAGCCTGGCGGTGGAAGCGGAAAAGATTCCTCCCGTTCCCGCCTGATAAACCGCACCAAGGATTAAAAAAAGAATGGTCCAGTTAAACAATGCAGTGTATGAGGAAATGGGAATAAAATCGAAACACATGCCAAGGCAAAAACGGGCGCGGCCGGACATTAGCGGATTACCAGTCCGTTTGAAAATAGAGGCCCGGAAAAGCTGGCAAATTCAGCCTCTTAGGCAGGGGAGGAAAAACGGCTTTTCCGTTGGGATAAAAATCCAGAAACTCCTTAAAGTTTATATTGTCAGAATCTTCGATTGACAGCGGACTGGTAATCCGGTTTAATATTTGGCCCTCAAAAAACGATTTTTCTTTCCCTTTATCATTATATATTGAATATGAAGAAAATAGCAAATGACTCTAACTATACGATAATGTAGAAAACAGCTTTTCGGCATTGTTTGACGCGCCCGGATGCCCTATCGTTTCCTCCGGTCCGGGCCATGTCCCCTGCTTCCGTTCCGGCAGGCATCCTGTTCATGGCGGCGGAGCCTTTACGACCGCGCCCATGCACCACCCTGTTCAAACCATTCCGGAGGCTCCCCTCGTCAGCATCATCGTTCCCGTGTACAACCTGGAAACGTGCGTTTCCTCCTGCCTGGACAGCCTGCTGCGCCAGACCTGGTCACCGCTGGAAATCATCCTGGTCAATGACGGTTCCACGGACCGCACGGCGCACATTCTGAACGCCTATGCGGCGCGGCATCAGAACATCCGGGTCATCACCCGGGAGAACGCGGGGGTGGACGCCGCGCGCTACGCCGGCATGGACATGGCCGCGGGAGAGTATGTGATGTTCGTGGACGGGGACGACGCCATTTTTCCGGACAGCGTGGAAGCCATGGCTCAAATGGCCGTCCGGGAACGGGCGGACGTCGTCATCGGAGACTACGTCCGCCATCTGGACCGCTTCGGCCTCTTCCGCAGGAAGGACGGCCATATCCCGCACAGCCGGGTGGTGGAAAGGGAGGAATTCCTGTCCTCCTACCATTCCGGCTTCTTCGGCATGGACAGGCACGGCCTGTTCTACACCTACGGGAAAATGTGCATCAAGCTTTACAGAAGGGAATTCCTTCTGTCCAGCCGTCCCGCCCCCAGCGGGCTCAGGTACGCGGAAGACCAGCTGTTCAACCTTCAGGTATTCCCCAGGGCGGAACGAATCGCCGTGCTGGCAAAGGAGGTGTATATCTATAAATTCGGAGGGGTGACCGGGAACCTGTCCCTCTCCCTGTTTGACGACATGCTCCGCCTTCATTCCCTCAAGCTGACCCTGACGGACCGGGAAGACTGGAAAAAAAGCGAACTGGGGGCCTTCCTGAACAACGTGCGCAGCTTTCTGGCAACCCTGGCCGTCTCCGGAAAACTGAAGGCGGACGGCATGCCGCAGGCGCTTGAAAAACTGCACGCCAGCTCCATCTGGCGCCACGCGCTGGAAGCCCATCTCGCCCGTGACGACGCCTTCCTTTCCGCCATGCGCCGGAATGACGCCGCGGCGGCCTACGCGGAACTCAGCCGCCATACCTTCCTGAAAAAAATCGCCTACAGGCTGCGCCGGATCCTTCTGCGGCTGGTCCGCTGAATCTATTCCCGCACCGTGGGAACGTCCCCACGCTCCCCGGCACAGCCGCCGCAGGGCCGGAAAAAGCCGGTGCCGGGAAGAAACAGTTTTTTATTGCGTTCCGGGCGGGTAAATCATATATCCCAGCAGTTCAGCCTCCACCGTTTTTTCCTACCTTCCATGCCCTCCATTTCCTTCCTGAAAAACCTCGGAGTCCTGCTGACGGGCTGGCTCCTCTTATGCTGCGGCGCGGGAGCGGCGGAAAACGGCAGAATCCTGATGGTGACGGAAGCGACCTTCCCGCCCTACGAATTCCGGGAGGGGAACGCCATCATGGGCATTGACCCGGAAATCATGCGGGAGGTGGCCCGGCGCACCGGCAGGGAGCTGGTCATTGAAGACATGAGCTTTGACTCCGTGATTACGGCGGTGGTCTCCGGAAAGGCGGACGTGGCCGCCTCCGGCATCACGGTCACTCCGGAACGCAGGGGAAAGGTGGACTTTTCCATTCCCTACGTGGAAGCCGCGCAGGTCATCATCGTCCCCAAAGGCTCCCCCATCCGGGGCCGGGAAGACATCCGCGGCAGGAGAATCGGCGTGCAGCACGGAGCCACGGGAGACATCTACGTCACCCGGAACATCCAGCAGCCGGAACGCTTCCCCAACGGGGCGCTGGCCGTAGCCGCCGTGGCGGCGGGCAAGGTGGACGCGGCCGTAATTGACCAGGACCCGGCCAGAATGTACGTGGCAGGCAATGACCGGCTGGAAATCCTGCCGGAACCCCTCACCTCAGAATCCTATGCCATTGCCGTCCGCAAGGGAAATCCGGAACTTCTCCAGGACATCAACAGCGCCATTGCGGACCTGAAAGCCTCCGGCAGGCTGGAGGAAATAAGGACCGCGTACGCGGCCATGCAGGTCAAGTCCGCCGCGGGAGCCGGAAAACACGCCGCCGGGGGGAACTGGCTGGAAAACATGTGGCTGGACCTGAAGGACTCCTTTGACGTCAACTTCATGCAGGAAGGCCGCTGGAAATACCTGGCCAACGGCTTCCTGGTCACGGTGGAGGTCTCCTTTTTCTCCGTCCTGCTGGGCATCCTGATGGGCTTTGTGGTAGCCGTCATCCGCGCCACGCATGACAAGACGGGCAATTTCCGCTTCCTGAACGCCCTCTGCAAACTGTACCTGACGGTGATCCGCGGCACGCCCGTGGTCGTGCAACTGCTCATTATCTACTTTGTGATCTTCGGGACCGTGGACGTCAGCAAGGTGCTGGTGGCCGTGGTGGCCTTCGGCTTCAACTCCGGCGCCTACGTGGCGGAAATCATCCGCGGCGGCATCATGGCCATTGACAAGGGGCAGTTTGAAGCCGGCCGCAGCCTGGGCCTGGGATACGCCCAGACCATGATTTTCATCATCCTGCCCCAGGCCTTTAAAAACGTGCTGCCCGCGCTGGGGAACGAATTCATCGTGCTGCTGAAGGAGACCAGCGTCTCCGGCTACATTGCCCTTCAGGACCTGACCAAGGGCGGCGACATCATCCGGAGCCAGACTTACACCGCCTTCATGCCCCTGACGGCCGTAGCCCTGATTTACCTCTCCGTGGTCATGCTGTTCAGCTGGCTGCTCGGCAAACTGGAAAGGAGACTGAAAAACAATGAATGAACAGCCCGGAAACACCCCCATGTTCCAGATCAGCCGCCTGGTGAAGGAATTCAACTCCGTGCCTGCGGTCAATGACGTCACCACGCAGATTGACCGGGGGGAAGTGGTCTTCATCGTAGGGCCGTCCGGCTCCGGGAAAAGCACCTTCCTGCGCTGCCTGAACCTGCTGGAGGAACCCACCTCCGGGGAAATCCTCTTCAAGGGAGAGCTGGTCACCTCCCCCCGCACGGACATCAACCAATTCCGCCGGCACGTGGGCATGGTCTTCCAGCACTTCAACCTTTTCCCGCACCTGACCATCCTGGAAAACATCACGATCGCCCCGGTCAAAACGGGACGCTCCACCAGGAAGGAGGCCGTGGCCCAGGCGGAAACCCTGCTCCGGCGCATCGGGCTGTACGACAAGAGGAACTCCTATCCCCTCCAGCTTTCCGGGGGGCAGAAGCAGCGCATCGCCATCGTGCGCGCCCTGGTCATGAATCCGGACGTCATCCTGTTTGACGAACCGACGTCCGCCCTGGACCCGGAAATGGTGGGGGAAGTGCTCTCCCTGATGAAGGACCTGGCGCAGGGTGGGCTGACCATGGTGGTGGTCACCCATGAAATAGGGTTTGCGCGGGAGGTGGCCTCCCGCGTCCTGTTCATGGACAAAGGAAAAATTGTGGAAGAAGGGCCTCCCGCCCAGGTGATCGACCACCCCGCCAACCCCAGGCTGAAGGAATTCTTCTCCAAGGTGCTCTGACGCGGCCAGTCCCGGAAAATTCTCCGCAGGAGACCTGCCCCGCGCCCTCCTGCCGCCGAAGCAGGAGGCAGCGAAGACCGCCTTACTTCTTCTTCTCCCTGATCTCCCCCCTCATGCCCAGCTTGACGTCCACGGGGACGGAGACCGGCTCCACAGGAACCTTGTAAATCATCCGGAACCTGAGTTTTTGCATATTCTCCGGCTCTTCAAACTGCAGGCGCCTTGTCCATTCACGGTAGGAGGAGTTCATTCTGCTCCCCCCGCCCCGGGATTCGGTTTCCAGAACTTCGTCCTTCTCATTGAGAATTTCAAAACGGTCCAGGTCGAAGGAGCTTTCCACCCCCAGCCCCAGAATCATTTTCCTCATCTTTTTTCCGTTCCTTTCAAACGTACTGCACTCTTTCAGGAAAAGCCTGCCTGTAGGCACGCTTTCAGACAGGACGATGTCTCCGCCGCCCGCTTCCTCCCGGTCATTGGCTCCCGGCAGCGGCACATGCTCTTCCGCATCTTCTGCCAGGGGAAGTTCGTAAACAGGGCTCTCCACGGAACGGGAGACGGGAACGCGGAACACCCCTTTCAGCCGTACCCAGGAAGCGTCCGGAGAAGGCAGTTCTCCGGCAACTCCATTGACGGTTGCCTGTACTATTCCGCCTTCACTCCGCGGGTACATGCTGCCCATCCTAAACTCTGCCGGAGCCAGCTTCCTGCCGGTGGAATCGGTCGCCTCCAGATACTGGATACCGTCATCGTATCGCGACCCAAAGCCCAAGGGGGACTTGACGCTGAAATTCACTCCGAACTTCAGCTGCAGAGGGGATTCCTGGGGCGCTCCGTTAATCCACATGCTGTTTTTTTCCATGCCGACGGAAACAAAAACGGCCTTCACCGGATTTTTTTCCTCCGGCTTGCCGCCGCCCCACGCCGCCGCTCCCAAAGCCGCAGCGGCGCACAGCAAAAACCGGGCAACAATAATACTCTGCCTGTTCATCCTAGTTCTCCTTGTTCGGGGTATCCTGTTGTTCCACGGCGCCGGACAGGCCGCACCGGATACGGACGGGCACCATGATTTTCCTTAATCCCTCCGCATATTGAACGGCCACCTTCAGTTCCTCCTGCTTCTTCCCCTGCATCCGGAAGTACCGGCCCCAGTCATAACTCTTCAGGGAGCGTCCGGAGCTGGAACCGTAATTTTCCGTCACCAGCGGAGCGCCATCCGGGGAATGCAGTTCAAAATCCAGAAAGCCAAGCGGAGTGGAAGAATGGACTTCCACCCTCAGCATATACCCCTTCGTGTCGTCTCCGCCCTCATCATAATGGCCTTTCAGTTTGACCTTCACGTCCCCGCCGTCCAGTCCGGCGTTCTTGAGCACCAGCGGAACGGAGAAATCCTTGACCGTCATCTTGAGCGTCACGCTCTCTGAAACGGCGGGGCTGCTATATATCACCAAGGGAACCTCCCCTTTGACTTCCACCCACCTGGCTTTTTCCGAAGGCAGCCAGGACGGCGTACTTAAAAAAATTGTTCCGGCTATGTTGCTCTGCTGGTAGGAACGGGAATCACTGTAACGGCAATTCGTTTTGGCAGGAGAACTTCCTTCGGAATCCGTCAGGGCCAGCTCGGAACCGGACTCCCCGCCATAAGCCACCTTCCATGAAGAAGACGTTTCCCTGACCTTCAAATCCATGGAAAACGACCGGCTGGCTTTTGAAAACGGCCCGGCCTCCTGGAGGTTCGTTCTCCAACCATCCAGGGAAACGGTTACGGCAGGTTCTTCAGGGCTTTCCTTTCCGGCAGCGGGGCCGGAAACAGCCGCGCAGCAGAACGCGGCCAGCCAGGGCAGGCAATAGTGAAGCATAGGCAGGGGGGGTAAGGGTACTTTTCCAGCATAACACGTTCGCAGAACGGCACAAGATGAAAAGAGACCGCCGCCAAGGAAGAAGCGCCGGTTCCGGCAAAACGCTAGCCTGCTTTCTTTCCTCCCCGCTTTTCCGCCTCCTCCCGTATTTCCCCGCCTATGCCGAACCTGGCATCTACAGGAACGGAAACATACTTCAGGGCAGTTTTATAAACCAGCCGGACCCTGCATTTGTCTGCATTCATTTTTTCCGGAGGGGAAAACGTAAAATCGGCCGTCCAGGTTGTTGACTCATCATCAATCTCCGAATTGTCAAGGGACTGGTACTCCAGCACTTTCCCATTCTCGTCAAGAAGCTGGAATTTTTCCGGACGGAACGCGTTATTCGCGTCCAGACAAATGCTGAGCATGAGCTGTTTTTTTCCATCCTCCGTCACCCGCTCGCATTTTTTCACATACAGGTTCCCCACCGGCAGCTCGCACGGTTCCACCACATCGTTCACATTCCCGCCGTTCTCTTCCTCAATGCCAGGAAGCGGAATGAAGGCGGCGGCGCCCTGCCTTAAAGGCAGTTCGTAAACAGGGCTTTCCAGCGTGCGCGCCACCGGGACCCTCAGGCATCCCTTCAGCCGGATCCAGGCACAGCCGGCAGGGGGCAGATTGGCCGCAGTGCCTTCAATTACCGTGAAACTCACTCCTTTTCTACTATTTTCATTCAGCCATGCCGTTTGAAATTCCACAGGGGCCAGCTCCCTGCCATCCTCAGCCCACCTTCCCAAAGACTGGTTTTCCACCACGCTACTCTCTCCAAACCCCCAGGGTTCGCGGATGAAAAGAACGGCGCTGCACTTCCATTGCAGTACCCCTTCCCCGCCGTCATTCCCCGTGTCCCGCTCCAACCCCGCTTCCCTAAAGACGATTCCCACTTTTTCCTCCATTTTCCCCTCTTCCGCTCCCCGGCACGGCTGCCAGCCCGGCAGGCAGAAGACGATGCCGCACCATAAACAATGTATCGCCTTCATGGTTTCCGCTGCCGTGAAGTTTCCCGGACCATTCCGGACAGACCGAATTTCAGGTCGACAGGCACGTCAATCCGTTTCAGCTCAGTCATGTAATTCACCAAGACCTGTATCTCCCCCTTTTCTTCCGGTTCCAGCCTGTAATCCCATTCCCAGGAGAGGGAACCGCCGGAACCGGCAGAATAGCCCCAGCTCCAATTTTTTCCCATCACGGGAGTACCGTCCGGTTTCATGAGCGTCACTCCGCAAATACCCAGCATGCGTGACGAAACCAGCTCCACGTTCAGGTTTATTTTTCCGGAATCCTTATTGAGCGACCTTGTTATTTTCAGAGTAGCCTGCGCGTCTCCCTGCCGGCCGTCATCCATCAGGCTCCCGCCTTTCAGAACAACATGGCGTTCTTCCTTTTCCTTGTCCATGGAAAAAAGACAGCCCTCGGACGTCACCTCCTTCTCCGCTGTCACCAGCAGCATATTCCCCTTTACACTCACCCAGCGGGCATCCGGAGCGGGAACCCAATCTTCCGTTTCCATCCTGAATTCGGGATCGCGGGCATGCAGGAAATCAACATAATCGGAAGGAACGTTCCCTCCACCGGTGGAATCACGTATCTCCAGACGGATGCCCTCCTTTCTGCTCCCTATGATTTTGCCGGGACCGGGATTGGAAAAACCCAGCACGACCTGGAACGTTCTTTCCGGTTTTTTTATTCCGGGTTCCCAAGGGATTTTACTTGTAGCCGACAGAAGAATGACGGAAACCGCCTTTTCCGCCGGCGCCTCGTCACCCGGCGAGGAAACGCCCGCAAACAGGCAAAAAACGGGGATTGCGAAAAAGATTTTCATCAGGGCAGTTGTTACAGTAATTCACGCTAGCATTTCCCTTTCAAGGATCAAGGGTAAAATGAAAACGTCAGGAATTCACTCCCTCTGCCGCCGCATGGGAACGGTGGCAGCGCAGCATTCCGTTTCCGCAGAGCCGCCTTCCAGCCATGTTGTAAAACCGGGAAGCCGCTGCCGGAAAACTTCTCCGCCCGGGTGAAATGTCCATCCCGATCAATGCCTGACGCTATGGAAAGCCGCAGGCAGGCATGGCGCCGCCTCTCTCCGGAAAGGCCTCACACGAGACCTCCGTTTTTATAACACGATATCCACGTTGTAGGACTCCTCAATCAACAGATAGTCACACCCATGCTGTCTGCATTTCTCAAGGTTGTCCCTGTTTTCACGCAGCAGGCTCTCCCGTGTGCAGGACGCCTCATCCATGCGCTGCTCAATCGCGTTTGCATGGTCCATGATGTCATGGTAATGCCTTTGAATATAATCCTCTGAAAAAATCAGGCAAACATACCGGATCTGCTCCCGGCAGGCCGGTGTAAAATCCTTCTTCCAGTCAAAGGGGATATAGCACCCTTCCACCACCAGATTCTGCCCGTTTTCCATGGCGGTTTTTACAATTTCCCTGATAACGCTCCAAAGGAAGGGGGTGAGCTCTTCATCTGGGCTTTCAGGTGCAAGGGGACATATTCCGCTGCGTATCAACCCCATCTTTAAATGGTCAATGGATAAATAGGGATAGGAATATTTTTCAAGCGCCCGCTGCGCCGCAAGCGTTTTTCCGGTATGCGTGCCGCCGCCAATCAGCAGAATCACCGGAAATCCCTCCCCCGGCGTCCCTGCGAGGGATGCTCGATTAGCCCGATGCGGGCAACGTCCGGCATTGTTCCATTTCCGTTATCCAGGTTCATGTTGACTAACTGTGGATATATTTTACAGGATTTCCCGCAAGCCGCGTGTTTTGCCAAAAAAACGGGCCGGGCCGCACAGAGGGGGAACAAGGGGCGCCCCTCCCTACAGGCATTTTGCCCTGCTTTCCGGAGGCACGTTCTGCGGCTAGGGACCCTAAAGTTCCAGTTGCTCCGCCAGCTTGATTTCCGCAAACATTCCATTCAAGCCTGCCATATACGCATCCTGTACTGCCTGGGCCGGGATGGAATGCTCCATGATCTTCAAATCCCTGGCAGCGCAGGCGTCATACAGGAGCGTGACGGGAATGCCGTAATCCTTCGCCGCGCGCACGGTGGTATCAATGCACATATGGGTCATCATTCCGCAGACAACCAGTTCATTCACTTCCCTGGCTTGCAAGAGCTCCAGAAGATTCGTCCGGAAAAAGCTGTTTGGAGCATGTTTCACGACAACCGGCTCATCCCCCGCGGGAGCAATGTCCGGATGGATTTCCGCGCCGACGGTATCCGGGAGGAAAAACGAAGCGTCCGGACGGGTGTTGATGTGCTGGACAAAGATAACGGGAAGCCCCTTTTCCCGGAACCGGTCCAGTACGGCCCTGGTCCGTTCAAGCGCTTCAACGGCGCCCGCCAGTTCAAACCGGCCGCCGGGAAAATAATCATTTTGAACGTCAATAATAAGCAATGCCTGCATCAGCTTCTCCATCCGGCCATTTTTCCAGTTCTTGCAGAGGCGGGCAAGGAAAATTAAAGGAGCGCGTGTACTCCTCTCCTCCCCGCTACCGCTGCCTTTGCGGAATCTGGCAGAATGAAGTAATACGTTTGACGGAAGCATCCCGGGAAAAGAGCCTCACAGCGGCCATACCGGGAAGGAGACCGCCGCGGCCGCTTCCGGCCCGGGACAGCCCATCCGCAGGAAGGCCGTCCATCCAGCAACAAAGCCTTTGCCAGAGACGGCAAAGGCTTTGAGAATGGCGTCCCGTCGCGGGCGCGGAATGGATCGGAACCTTAATTGCTGTAGGAGGATTCCACGCGCTTGGCTACGTCGCGGTAGCCGTATTCGGCGTCGTAAATCTGCTGGAACGCCGCCAGGGATTCCTCCTTCTTGCCCAGCTTTTCATAAAGCAGGCCGATCATGTAAAGGATTTCCTTCTTGGTGTCATTCATTTCAATCAGTTCCTTGTTGGCTTCCTCCAACTGGCGCAGGGCCATATCATGCATGTTCTTGGCGTCATAGCACTTGCCTAGCAACAGCATGGCGCGGATGCGGATATGGGGGTTGTTGCGGGCGCGCTGGAGCTCCGGAATGGCTTCCGTGTAGTTGCCGCAGTCGAAGAGGGCCTGCCCCAGTTCAAAGCGCGTCTGCGGGTCCGTGGGGTTGTTTTCCACGCGCTGGCGGCACACGGCCACCTGCTGTTCCGCCGCTTCCTTGCTGAACTGGGCGAGCTGTTCCTGAAGTTCCTTGTTGTCCGGCTCCGCGGCGGCGCGGCGGCGGATTTCCTCCACCTGGGCCTTGCGGTAGCGCTCATTCATTTCAGAGGCTTTGTTTTCCAGGGAAATATCATTGTTGCTGAGGCTGAACGCGTAGTTGTAGAAGGAATAGGCATTCGCCCAGTCCTCCATCTGTTCATAGACGCCGGCGATGTCGCGCACGGCGGCCAGGTCCTGCTGGTTCTGGGCATAACGGGCGGAAAGGAGCCCAAGGCGTTCTTCCAGCTCCGCACGGGTGAGGCCCTTCTTGTCGCTCTTGTCCAGGGAGTTCGTTTCCGCGGAGTTCTTCATCACGTCCCGGAAGCTCTTGGCTTCCTCCCACTTCTGCTGCTGCATCGTGGCGCGGGCCATGCAGTCTTTTTCACTCTTCACGGCCACGCTGTCCGTGGGGTCCAGCTTCACGAGGTCATGGTACACCTCAGCAGCCTGGGCGGGCATGTCCCGTGAAACGTAATGGGAGGCCAGCATGTGGAGCATCTTCTTGTTGCCGGGATGGCCCTGGCGGACGGTTTCCAGCGCAAAGGCGGCCAGGTCCGGGAAGCCCACGTCCATGGCGGCCGTGTACAGGGCCTCGTTGACCGGAATGCTGTAAGGATCATTTTCCAGTTCGTCTTCCAGCGCGGAAAGCTGGGTGGCCGCATCCTTCTTGGAGGAGGTGAGCTTGCTGGTGCTGATTTTCATGCCGCTGAACAGGCCTCCTTTCTTGGCTTCCGGGTTCAGCTTGATTTCACAGGCGCGGAGCGCCCTGCGGCCTTCCAGAAAGCCGGGAAGCTGCTTCACCAGGGCCTTGAGCAGGCTGACGGCATAGGGATAATTGTTCATGTCCACCGCCTGGCGGGCGCGCACCCAAAATTCGGCCTGCTGGGGGGTCAACTGTTCTTCTGTAATCGTTTCAATCATGGAACTATATAAGCGTAAATGGTGAACAACGGCAGCGCTCCAAACGGGGAGGCTCCGCATGTAATAGTTTAATGCTATCAGCCGGGGAGGCATACTTCAACCTTGTTTTTTGTTCCCGTTAGGAAAAAATACGCCGTATGAGACTGGATGCTCTTTTATCCCGCTACGGGTACTGTTCCAGGCGGGAAGCGCCGGGCTGGATCAAACGCCACTCCATCACGTTCAAGGGGGAACCCTGCTCCGCCCCCACGGACAAGGTGCAGGCGGAAGGCATCCTGCTGGACGGAGAGCCGGTGGAGTTCCCGGACGGCCTGTACGCCGCCCTTTACAAGCCCGCGGGATATACGTGCAGCCATGACGACGGGGAGGGGGACGTGATTTACGACCTGCTGCCCTTCCAGTGGCGGCACAGGAACCCCGCGGTTTCTTCCGTAGGACGGCTGGACAAGGAAACGTCCGGCCTGCTTCTCATTACGGACGACGGGAAATTCATCCACCGCATGACGTCCCCCAGGCATCACGTCGCCAAGGTTTACGAAGCCGTCACGGAAGAGGACATTCCGGCGGAGGCCGTGGAACTGTTCGCCTCCGGAACTTTCATGCTGAACGGGGAGGACCGCCCCTGCGCCCCCGCCGTGCTGGAAATCCTGGAACCGCGCCGCGCCCGGCTGACGCTGACGGAGGGGAAGTACCACCAGGTGCGCCGCATGCTGGCCGCCGTGGGCGCTCCCGTGGCCTCCCTGTGCCGCATTTCCATCGGCTCCCTGCATCTGGACAGCCTGAACCTGGAGCCGGGGGAATGGATGCCCATCCGTCCGGATGCGCTGTAATCCTCCTGTTCGCCATGTGGATTCCCATTTCCGACGCTCCTATTGCCTGCTTTCCGCACTTTGAGGTGGCGGCGGAGTCCGGGGACTGGATTGTGGTGGACAAGGGCGCGCCCCTCATCGTCCACCCGTCCAACGGGAAGAAGGAGCCCAACCTGCTGGAGGGCGTGGAAGCCCTGCTGAGCTATGAAATAGCCAACGGAGCCGCCCTTTCCCTGGTCAACAGGCTGGACCGGGAAACCAGCGGCCTGACGCTGATCGCCAAGAACAAGGCGGCGGCGCGCGAGCTGGGGAGGGCCATGCAGAGGCGCCGGATGCACAAGGAATACCTGGCAATCGTGCAAGGCCGGCCGGAGTGGGCGGAAACAACCTGCGCCGCCCCCATCCTGAGACAGGGGGACGTCGCGGAAAGCCCCATCTGGGTCAAGCAGGCCGTTCACCCCGCCGGGAAGGCATGCGCCACCGTTTTCCGGACGGAACGGACGTGGAACACGCCCCGCGGCCCGCTGGCCCTGGTCCGGTGCATTCCGGAAACCGGACGCATGCACCAGATACGCGTGCATCTGGCGCACCTCGGCCACCCTATTCTGGGAGACAAGATTTACGGCCCATCTGAAGCCTGCTATCTGGAATACATCCAGCACGGCTGGAGCCGGGAGCTGGAAGAACGGCTGATCCTGCCGCGCCATGCGCTGCATGCCTGCCGGCTGGAGTTCCCGTTTGATGAAGAAGTTTTCACCGCGGAAGCCCCGCTGCCGGAAGACATGCGGCAACTGCTTGAAGCGGGGGATTAAAGAAAATTCCGTCAGACGACCGGAATGACGTCATCCCGGTCAAAGCGCACTTTCGCCAGACGGGCGTATTTGTCCGCCTCTTCATCCCGGTAGCCCAGGGCCAGGGCGCAAAGCGCATAGTACGGGGAGCCTTCCAGGTTCAGAATGCGGTCATAGGCCGCAGGGTCCATTCCTTCCAGAGCGCAGGTATCCACCCGGAGGTCAGCGGCGCAGCTCATCATGAACCCGAGGGCGATGTACACCTGGCGTTCCAGCCATGCCTTCAGGACTTCCGGAGACTTGGAATCCACCAGTTCAAAAATGCGCGCGCGGTACTGGTCCAGGGATTCCATGGTGACGCCGCGCACTTCCACGATGCGTTCCAGATAGCGCTGCACGTCCTCCGGCTTGAAGTCCCTGCGGGCGCAGAAGACTACCAGATGGGAGGCGTCCGTAACCTGGGGCTGTCCCCAGGAAACCTCCCGGAGCCGTGAGCGCACGGACGGATCCTGCACGTCGAGGAATTTCCACATCTGGAGACCGAGGGAGGAAGGGCTCAAATGCAGGGATTCCAGAAGGGCCTCCCAATCCTCCGCCGGAATTTGGCGGTCCGGGTTGAATATCTTGGTGGCATAGCGCCATTCCAGCGTCTTGATCAATTCCTGAGCGTTCATATTCGTATAAAATGATTGATGCGGGAGCTTTCCGCGGTAGCCGGCGCGCCGGGCGGCGTTGCCGCCATGGCATGCGCCGCGGTTTGCCCCATGTCATGGCATCTTCCCCGTTTCCTCCCCGGAATGCAAGCCAAGGTTCCGGCACAAGCGCGGCAGCGGGTTCTTGCGGAAAAATTTTTCCTACCCGGTACGCCGGAAGCCCCAGCCCTCCCTGAAAAAAAGATGAACGTGAACGGACGAATTGTAAAAATGCGGCCTTGGACCGTGTCCGGGGGGGGCCATGAACAAAAGCTGATTCGTTCATCTTCCAGCTTCACTCACCTTGAGGACGGCCTGTCTCGCATTCCGCTCCAACCAGGGAATCCCGGTTTCCCGGCCCCTGTAAAATCACGCAACCCCGGAGAAAAAGCCCCCCTCCCCGGAAAAACGTCACACAGCCCGGGCAGCTTCCATCCCTAAAAACACGGATGCCGTAACAAGGAGAAACGCTTCCGGCGCACCTATTACAAGAGAACCGCGCCCTTCTCCGGACATTAGAGGAACTTGACCGGCATGTAGTCCCCGGTCTGCTGAATGGTGAAGCTGATGCCCAGGCCGAATTCGTTTTTATTCCCGTTCTTGCGCACGAACGCTCCCACGCCCAAATACCAGGAACCCATGTTGTGGTACACGTTGTATTCCTGAATGTCCAGCTTTCCGTCCAGCAGGGAGAAGCGCCACTTGCCGCTGAATGCCCAGGCTTCCGAAAAACGCTGCAAAACGCGCAGGTCAAGCTGGCTGCTGTCCTCCAGCAGGGAGTGCTGGTTCAGGTAACGGTGCCCCACCACGAATTCCGTGGAGCGCCACGGCATGAAGCGCAGAGAGTTGTTGTACTCATGGCAGCCGGAAATCTTGTCCTTCCCCAGGATGGGGGCCTGCATTTCCGACCGGTATTCCATCCACGGAACGGGGTTCCAGCGCATGAAGGAGAAGAGGTTGGAGAAGTCCCGCTGGTTGATCGGGTCATACAGGTACGCATCCATGAACACATCCCAGGAAAACCAGCGGTGGGAATTGGCGTCCCGGCTGGTCATCAGCATGTTGCGCAGGCCGTACCGGAATACCAGCCCCGTGGGGAGGGAGTCAATCTCCGTATACCTGCCCAGGCTCAGGGACGGCGGATTGGTGGTGGGGGTGTCTCCGTCAATCTGGGGATAAAGCTCGCTCAGGCGGTTGGTCTTCACGTACGCCAGCGTAAAATGGGGCTGCACGATGTGGTTCATGCCGTTCAGGCCCAGGGAATCACTGTACACGGAGGAATAACGGCGGGAAAATTTAAAGTCCGCATCCGTTCCGGCATAAAAAATCCCCTGGTTGAGCGGCTTGTAGTCCTCCACGCCGTAATACCCGGTGTAGCCCCCGCCCAGTTTGGGCGTCAGGTTCAGGAACCCCATGATTTTCTTGGAGGCGGAAATTTCATGGAAGGAATGGAACCGGCTGTAGCTGTCCGTCATCAGCATGCGGGCCCAGTAATCATAGGAAGTGGTTCCGGGCTCCATCTCGTCCAGCATATCCCGGATTTCCGTCCGCATGAAGGGGGGGACGTACTGCTTCAGGAAGGCGAAGCTGGTGCGGCTTTCATACATGACGGGGGAACGGAAAATGGGGGACTTGATGCGTTCATAGCTGAACTCCGTCCGCTGGTCCGCCATGTAGAAGTTGTTGGGAACGAAACGCTGCAGCAGTGAAAAATCATTCGTGTCGTCCGTGCGGGAGAGAAGCACCGTATTATCCGGAGAAGAATTGCGCTGATAGATTTCCGGATAAAAGTCGCGGAGCATGTACTCGTCGCTCAGCATGTTGACGTTGGCCTTCAGCCGCCAGTCCGTGCGGGCGTTTACCCGGTGGGACCACATCTGCTGGAGCGCCAGCCGCCACCGGTCCGGGTCCAGGTGCTCGCGGTATTCATCATCCCCGGCGTTAATCTTCACCCCCTTGTCATGGGTTTTGTAAAAGGACAGGCCCGTCATGTCCGGACAGTCCTTTTCCAGCAGCACGTCACGGATGTCCAGCCCGTAGGCGAAGCCGCGCCTGGTGCGGTAATCCACATGGAGGGTGCCCAGATAGTCGGCGGAAGGCATGCCGTTGTCCGACCATTTTTCCCCCAGCAGGAACCCGTATTCATTCAGGAGGTAAGGCCCCCAGATGGACCGCATGCCGGGAAGGGGAAGATAGCCCACCTCCGGATTCAGGGAATGGCTGAGATAGGGAAAGTAAAAGAAGGGAACGCCCCCGTAATGCAGGGTCAGGTTCTTGAAGGAGAACCTGTCTTCCGGATACACGCGTATCCTGTCCGCTGAAATCCAGGTGAGGGGTTCGCTGACGTCCTCCGCCGTAACGGAGGCGTTACGGGCTTCCAGATAGGTCTTGCCGGCGGCGTCCTTCCGGGATTCAAACTTCCCGCTGCGCAGGATCAGCCCTTCCATCTTCGCCCGGATGGCGTCCGTGAGGAGCACTTCGTTCTCCCAGTCGAACTCCGCGCTGCTGGCGCGTATCAGGCTGTTGGTGCGCGTCTTGCTGTCGCTCTGGTAAATGGACAGGTTCCCTTTCAGAAAAACCCTGCTCCGGTCCATATCCGCCTGCGCGTAATCCGCAAACACCTCCACCCCGGTATCCGTGACCATGTGCACGCGCGGGCCTTCAAAAATGATCTTCCTGGCTTTCTCCACCCTGATGGGCCCGTCATTGGTGATGGAGATATTGGAGGGAATCTGCGGCATGAGCGTGCCGGAAAGCAGGTTCCCCGCCATTTCCCCCTGGGGTTCTTCCTGCCCGGAACCGGAGGACGGGGAGGACGGGGAGGACGGCGGCTGTCCCGCGGGCGTCTCTGCAAACAGGGGAGCGCCGGCAATCAGCGCCGCGGCACCCCATAGCTTTGCATTCATCCCAATCATGGCTAGTCCACAGAACACTATGAGAAAGGACAAAAGACAAGCCTAATGTCACATTTCTCCGCCAGTGGAGCGGAAATTTACCGGGTCAGAATGCCGTTGGCAATGATGCCCCAATCGGCGGCATTGCCGTCTCCGGCGTCGTCCACGCGGATTTCCAGCTTCCTGCCGCCCTCCACCGCCGCCTTCACCGGAACGGAGGAGCCGTCCTTGAGCACGGGGGTTTCCACAAGCTTTTTGCCGTCCAGGTACACGCCGAATTTGACGCTGCCGCGGGAACCGAAGGGCAGCCCCACATCCGCGCGGAACTCCTTCCAGCGTCCGTCCAGGTCATAGGAAAAGACGGCCGGGGCATGCGCCAGGATGAAGCGTTCCGGCTTCCCGATCGTCCTGAAGAAAGGCACAGGCCCCAGGTCAGACGGAAAGAGAACGTCCCACAACGGAACGGCCCACCCCACTTGAGCCACGGAGGGCTTGCAGTCATTCAGGCTGACGCTGGCGGTTTCCGCAGGAATCTGGGCCGGGGTAGCCTCCAGGGAGGGGTCCTGGCGCTCCAGGGCGCGCTTCCAGATGGGGAGCCATTCTTTCACCTCCGGACGGGAGCCATGCTTGCGCTCCACCTCCGCGAGGGCCTTCCGGGCTTCCTCCGCGCGGCCGCGTATCCACAGGTTCTGAACATCGCCGAAGTAAACGGTCTGGGCCAGCGAAGGAGTCTTGGCCCCCTGGGCGTCCATCCACACGGGCAGCGTAATCATGCTGCGGGTGCTGTCGCAGTTCAGCACGGCCACCCGCATTTCTATAAAGCCGCCCCTGTAGCCGGGCCGGCAGATGGTAAGGTCAAACTCTCCCTTTCCATTCAGGGAAGCTCCCACGGCATTGGAATCATAATCCGAACCGCCGGGAGGGTCCAGGTGGACTACGATTCCATAAGCGGGCCGCGTCAGGCGCACCCGGCCTTTCAGCCGCAGGCCGTCCTTGACGGGAATGGCCTCCAGCCGTTCAAAGGACCCCGGAACGTATTTGCCGATCATGCGCCCGTAGGAGGCATCCGCGGGAAGCTCTGTCTCCACGCCGTTGAACAGGGGAACGCTGGCCAGTTTCAGGGCGTCCGTAGGCGCCAGGAAAGCCCCCTTCCCCTCGTTGCGCAGTTCATTGCCGTACGAGGAATTGCCGTGGCCCATCAGGGAATCCCCCGCGTTAGGGTAGTCCCATCCGTTGCCCGTGTGCGGAAGGCCGAAGGAATGCCCCAGCTCATGAGCCGTGCCGCCTATGTAAATGGTGGCGTTCTTCCCCTTGGTCACTTTGAAGCGGCCACCCTGCATCATCTCCGTATCCAGGAAGCTGGCGGGATCCAGCCCCTCCTGGTCGCAGGTCCAGCCCGTTCCCTGGTGGCTGAAGCCGCCGCCGTAATAAGGCCCTACGCCGTCCGGCAGCTGGCACACGATCAGCACGTGTTCCTTTTCAATGTCAATCCCCTTGGACGCCAGCACCTTCTTGGCCGCCTCCCGGGAGACGGGACCGGAGCTCTGCACGTTCATCTCGCTCATGGGCCTGTCCACATAGGCATCGTAAATGACCAGCTTCCCCCGTTCGTCCAGGTCCAATTGGAACGTAAGCGGAGGGAACCCGTTGGCCTGCATCTGGTCCGCATAATAAGCCTGGATGTTCTTCAGGATATGGTCATACCGTTCCCGGTATCCTTCAAGAGCCGGCCTGTCCTTGAACGTTACGTAAACCACGTGCAGCTTTCTGGAAGACTTGGGCTTCCCCTGGTGATAGGCGCTCAGGGCCTTCCATGCGGCGCGCGCGTTGGCGGCATCCCCGGGATTCACCGTCCAGCTCACGGGCAGGCGGGTGAACTCCGCCCCTTCCCGGGCCGCGGGAGCCGGAGACCGGGAGGCTGATTCCGCATCCTTCCCCATGGCGGGGGCGTTCCACGCCCCGGCGCCCAGGGCCAGCAATAAGACAAAAAAGCGTTTCGACATAAAATCCATGAACCGATGTCAGGATATACGGGTAAACCGGAGGTGTTTTATCACCATATCATTCACCAGACGGTTCATATTCTCGGAAAAAGAGTCGTACACCACTTCCACGCGGCAGGGACCGGGCGTCATCACCACCTCCACCGCCGTGGAATAAATGAAATGCTCCCAGTTGCCGGAGCGTGACGTATGGGGAAAAGCCAGCGTGCCCGCGCGCCGCCCGTCCAGATACAGGCTGCGCAGGGCGCAGGTGTTCCCGTCTGAAACGTCAAAAGTGCCGTTCGCGAAAAAGGCGTCCACCCGGTACACGCCGGGCTTGTCTATGTTGACATTATAGCACAGGGCGTCCGGAGACTCCGTAACGCGGGAAAACCAGACTTCATCCCCGCTCAGCCCGCAGGGGCGCGTCTCCATGCGGGCATCCGCGGAAGGATAGTCATTGGGTTCATTCAGATAAGACTCCCTGCCGTCCAGAGCGACCGCCATCACCTGGAAAGACACGTCCCCCCGGCTGGGGGCAGGCATGTAATGGCAATACTCCGTCTGGGACACGGGAATGCCGTTCCGGTAAACACGGTAATAATCCGCTCCGGCCACGGCCTCCCAGGCGATTCCATGGCGGGCCGCCTTCCACTCCGGAGCCTCCAGGCTGCCGCCCATGTGGGCCAGATTCACCTGCCCCGCCCCTTCTTCTGCGGCAACCAGCTCCAGTTCCACGAACACGCGGCCCTTCATGCCCGGAGAAAGCACGGGGGGAGCCTCCTGCCCGTTGACCAGGCACCGCGCTATCCGGCGCCCGTGGCCGCGCAAGCGCACATCCACCGTCATGCCGCGGTATTCCAGCCCGGCCAGTTCATGAACTCCCTCAAAAGACTCCGGAACACAGGGGCGGAACTCCATGGAATCCGGCTGAAGGCGGATGCCGAACAACCCCTTGTAAAAACTGCCCAGCATCCCGGCAATGCTCCAGAGCTGGCTGTCCGAACTGAGCAGCAGCCCTTCATCCAGGCCCGTTTCCAGAAGCACGTTCTCCTTGTTCGTTCCACACAGCAGGGCGGCGCGCACCATGCAGGCGAACGCCAGGGCCAGGGCGGACTCATTCTCCACCGCGGCGGCGGCCTGCGCGTAATAGCCCTCCAGGAACGGCCACATGGCACGGTTGTGGTAAGGCGGCACGCCGTCCGGCATCTGGGGATGGAAACAGGGAATGCCGTACACGCAATGGGGGAGGACGGCTACCATTCCGGCGGCATGCGGACCGTGAGCCTGCCCCAGAAGCACGCAAAGCAGATTGCCCAGGGAATCCACCTTTTCCGACAGCACGGGGTAACCCCGGCCATACAGGTACTGCCCGTACAGGGCATGCTCCGGAATCCGGAAAAACCGCTCGATGACGGCGGACAGGGAGACGCTTTTTTCCTCCCATTCCCGCGCCTTCTCCTCCAGCCCCAGTTCCCGGAACATCCGTGCCAGAACCTTGCGGGCCTCCGCATGCAGAACCATGGTGGAAAGGCTGCATGAATCCCCGATGTCCGCGGAAGTCATCCACGCCGGGTAACTCTGTTCCCGCCAGTCCAGGAAAGATGACTCCCCTTTCACCAGGCCGCCGGTAGCCGCAAGCACCTGTTCATCCCGCATGCACGTCTTTTCCAGCACGCGGCAGGAACGGGCCAGCCAGCCGGCGTCCCCCGTCAGGCAGTAAACCTCCCAGGCGGCCATTCCCCACACCACGCGGTCAGAGGAAATGGGCCAGGAACCGCCCGTGCCGGTATCCTGCTCCACCTCCCCGTTCCGCACCCGGGCATTCAGGCTCTTCATGCAGGCATGGACATTCCACAACCCCAGCCCCAGATGAGTGGCGTAGGAAATATCCCGGGTCCACACGGTGGGCCAGTTGGCTCCCGTCCGGAACGTCCCTTCTTCATTGAGCAGGGAGCCGGCCTCGTTAAGCGCCAGGCTGTAGGCCTTATTGAGCACTTCAAAGCTCCCCGGTAATGCGGGGCATTCCCGGCCTCCGGCAGAACGCGCCATTCGGAATAACGGCCGTTCTTCATGGTCTTCACCTGGCCGTCCGGCTGCACCTCCGCCCAATGCGCGGCATCCTGGCGCACGGAATTTCCGGTCAGTGTAAAGGCCTCACCCCGGTATAATATGCGGTCTTGGTCCATAAATAAGCGGATGCTGCATCCATCTTTCTTTTTAACACGGGGGAAAACTTCTGTCCCGCAGAAAATGAGGCTTACGGAGCTTTCAAGGCACAAAAAAACCGGGCTCCCCGAAAACGGGAAGCCCGGCGCAAGAGCAAATCAACTTTAATGCTTCAACAGAGAGGAAACGGCGTCACGTTCTTCCTTCAGTTCATTGACGGTGGCGTCAATCTTTTCCTGGGAGAACGCGTTGATCGGCAGGCCCTGCACGATTTCCCAGCCGCCGTCCTTGGTGGTGCGGACCGGGAAGGAGCAGATGAGGCCCTTTTCAATGCCGTAGGAGCCATCGGAGCACACGGCCACGGAATACCAGTCGCCTTCCGGCGTCTGGGTAGCCAGGCTGCGGACGGTATCCACGGCGGCGGAGGCGGCGGAGGCGGCGGAAGAAGCGCCGCGGGCCTTGATGATGGCGGCACCGCGCTGCTGCACGGTGGTGATGAAATCACCCTTGAGCCATTCCGTATCCTTGATGACTTCCGTCACGGGCTTGCCGCCGATCTTGGCGTTCGTGAAGTCCGGGTACTGGGTGGAGGAATGGTTGCCCCAGATGGTCATGTTGGTCACTTCCGTCACATGGACGCCAGCCTTTTCAGCAAGCTGGCTCTTGGCGCGGTTTTCATCCAGGCGGGTCATGGCGAAGAAACGGTCGGCGGGAACGCCGCTCGCATTGTGCATGGCGATCAGGGCATTCGTATTGCAGGGGTTGCCGACGACCAGCACGCGCACGTCCTTGGCGGCGCTGCGGGCGATGGCCTGGCCCTGGCCGATGAACACCTTGCCGTTGATGTCCAGCAGGTCCTTGCGTTCCATACCGGCCTTGCGGGGCACGGAGCCTACCAGAAGGCACCAGTTGGCGCCGGCGAAGGCTTCATCCGGATCAGAGGTGGGAACGATTTCATTGACCAGCGGGAACGCGGCATCACGCAGTTCCATTACCACCCCTTCCAGAGCATTCATGGCTGGGGGAATTTCCAGCAGGCGCAGGTTGATCGGCTGGTCCGGTCCCAGCATGCTGCCGGAAGCAATACGGAACAGCAGGGAATAGGCAATTTGGCCGGCGGCTCCTGTAACGGTAACGGTGATAGGTGTTTTCATAACGTTCAAATTAAAATAAACAGATCTTTTCTGTCTGGTCCCGGTTATAGCACAGGGAAGAACGGCGCTCAATCAGGAACTTTTTATTTTGACAGAAAAAATCCTCTTCCCCATTATGCTTGAACATCAGCCCTGCAGGCCTTATCCTTTAAATCAACCAAGTTTTTACCATATATTTGCACTGATACCATGAATTTAACGATCATCGGCAGTGGCTACGTGGGGCTTACCACGGGCACCTGTTTTGCGGAAATGGGCCACCACGTCATCTGTGTGGACAATAACGCGGAAAAAATACGCACCCTCCAATCCGGGTCCATTCCCATTTACGAGCCCAAGCTGGAAGAACTCGTGAAAAAAAACGTGGCCGTCGGGCGGCTGGAATTTTCCCCCTCCATTGCTGATTCCATTGCGGAAAGCGAAGTCATCTTCATTGCCGTGCCCACGCCGCCCAATACGGACGGCTCCGTGGACCTGACCTACATTGAAAAAGTGGCGCGGGAAATCGCCCAGGTGCTCCAACCGGAAATGGGCTACAAGGTCATTGTGGACAAATCCACCGTACCCGTCAAAACCGGTGAAAAAGTCCGCCAGACCATCAAGCGCTATGCAGGAACGGACGTGCAATTCGACATCGTTTCCAACCCTGAATTCCTGAGGGAGGGATGCGCGGTGGACGACCTGCTGCATCCCGACCGCATCGTCATCGGCGCCAACTCGGAACGCGCCATGGACGTCATCAAGCGCGTCTACCAGCCCATCCACGCGCCCATTCTGGAAACGGACGTCAACTCTGCGGAGCTCATCAAGCACGCCGCCAACTCCTTCCTGGCCCTGAAAATTTCCTACATCAACGCCGTCGCCAAGGTCTGCGAAAAAACGGGAGCGGACGTGGAACTGGTGGCGGAAGGCATCGGCATGGACAAGCGCATCTCCCGCCACTTCCTCAACGCGGGACTGGGCTACGGGGGCTCCTGCTTCCCGAAGGACGTCAAAGCCTTCATCAACATCAGCCGCACGCTGGGCATCCCCTTCACCCTGCTGGAGGAAGTGGAACATATCAATGACACCCAGCACACCCACTTCCTGGACCAGATCAGGGACCGCCTCTGGGTGCTCAAGGATAAAAAAATAGCCGTCTGGGGCCTGGCCTTCAAGCAGAACACGGACGACATCCGGGAATCCATCGCCCTCAAGCTGTGCGAAAAGCTCCGCAGGGAAGGAGCCATCGTCACCGCTACGGACCCCAGGGCCATGCACACCGCCGCCCCAATCCTGGAACCCATGGGTGTCACGCTGGAGGAAGACATGTACGAATGCGCCCGGGATGCGGAAGTGCTGATCATCGCCACGGAATGGAGCGAATACGCGAATGCGGACCTGCAAAAGCTGGCGGACGTCATGCGCAACCGCATCATCTTTGACGGAAGGAACATCCTCTCTCCGGCCAACATCCGGGCCGTTGGATTTGAGTACCATTCCGTGGGCAGGCCCTCCATTGAAGAAGCCTGACCGCTGCCGGGAATAATTCCGGCTCCAAACGCCCCATTTGCAGAAAGGCCCCCGGAGCGCTGAATGCTCCGGGGGCCTTTGTTATGTATTCGCTAATCCTGTTGGCCGATCAAAACTCAAACTGCAATCCCGCGCGCAGGTAGAAACCGGGATCGTAATGGTACTTCTCCAGCTCATGGCTCCCGTTGCTGGTCTTGATGGTGCCGGAGTTCCCAAAGGAAAAACCGACGTCCGCCACCAGTCTGGGACGAACGCTGCCCCAGTGTCCCAGGCCTACGTCGGCGCCCACGCCGGCGACGCCGGAAATCCACTCGAACTGGCGGACGCGGCGGTCATGGTGAATCGTCCAGGTGCCGGACACCACGGAAACGAAAGGCCCCCACGTCAGGCCGTCGCTGACCTTGCTGGTATAGGAAAGCCGGGCTCCTTCCAGTTGAAGGGTCCAATTATTCGTTGCCTTCCATTCAAACTGGATAAGGGGAAGGAGGGGAAAATCTCCCAGCTGCGGATAACAGCCGACGCCGATACCATAGCTGAACCGGTCATTCAAGGGACCTGCGAGAAGGGCATGGCCGCCGAAAAACAAATTATGGGTCGTCCAGGTATCGAAATCCGTGGAAATCTGCGGCGTTACGCCGAAAACCAGGCTCGTCTTCCCCCTGAGCTTGTAAGACGCGGTCACATTCAGCCAAATCGTGTACAGCTCATCCACATCCATCTCGCGCGCGCCTTCTCCGTTGAACCAGCTCAAACGAAGGGCGGCCGTGGAGGAAAAACCCCAGGAACCGCTGGACATCCGGCACAAATTCAAGTCCGTCATCCAATTCTGTATATTCACGCTCCCATGTCCGTTTCTGGAATCCATGGGGCCAAGCAGCTCAAAATAGGACTGCGTGGGAAAAACGGGCTTGGAGGCGTTCTCCCCCGTGGGAGCCGGAGAGCTATTGTAGCCTCCGGAATAAGCTTCCGCATAATAGCCGGTATCATAACCGTCTGAGGAATCGGAATCCGGATAAGGCTGGGCGTTCGCCTGGGCGACCAGAGTCATGCCAGCCATGAGAGAGAAACTTGATAATAATCGAAGGAACATGATCGGAAATTATATATCAGTGCACACTCGGTCAATCAAAACATATACAAATGACTAATTAATATTTTCACGCCCGAACAGCAGCGCGATCATAATCATCACGAGTACAAGAAGTAAGTACCAGCGGGCCGCTTTGCTGCTCCGGATACACGCCCCCGCACAAACAAGAGACACGACAAAACAAACCGCCGCCGCCAAAAGCATGGCCCGCGCCAGCATGGGAAAATCCAGCGCCCCTGCCCCCGCCGCAAGAAGCGTCCCTATCACATACCCGGCAAACGACCACCTCAACCCCGCCAGCCAGGAAAAAGCTGCCGCCTTCTGCCGATTCTCACTCATGCACCCACTCTGCCGCTTACTCAAAAAACCACAAGCCTTAAAGTTCCATGTACTCCTAATCCCTCCTCCCCTTTCAAATAAATGGAAAATAGATTTTCCTCGTCACTGTGATTTGAAAGACATCTACGTATCGAACGTCAAAAAACATTGATTTTCTATCAAAAATTTGATAGTTATTCTATTTGCTATATAAATTTATAGTATTATTCTAATTAAAAAATAATACAAATTTAAAGTATAAAAACCATGGGAGTATTTGATGAACAACTTTGGACAGCTTTAAAAGACAAAGCTGAAAAAGAAGATAGTAAACTTCGTCCTGATCAGCAAATTAGCAATGAATACCTTTCTGGGATCAAAAACATCTGCTTGTTTGGCATAAAAAGATCTATCACCATTAGAGATAGCTTTCCCATGTATACCTTACATGATGAAACACATATCTGCAACGTCATGCGGTTAATGGCCTCTTTGCTGGGAAATGATCTAGAAAAACTGTCACGTGACGAAACAGCCTTACTTGTTTTAGCAGCCTGCTGTCATGATATAGGAATGAGTTATAGTGATAATGAGAAAGAAGAATTATTCACTGACATTGACAGATTGAACCAGTATCTAGACCATAATCACAGCGAATATATCAAAGCTTATATATCAGGAGGAGAAAAACCCATCTTAACTGATGAAATGATACAGAAATATTTACGCAGTATCCATCACGAAAGAATTAAGGATTTACTATCCAATTTTGAATGGCCTTCTGTAATGGAAGGAAAAGTGGAATGCGAAGATTTAATATGTGTTTGCCAAAGTCACGGAAAAGACATCTCTTCTTTGGAAGAGCTAGAACCAACATCTACCATTGATCTACGTTTTTGCGCTATATTGTTAAGGTTGGCTGACATTTTGGATTTTGATACGAGTCGTTCTCCTAAAGCAGTATATGAATACAGTAACTTTGAAAAAAAGGAAAGTATTGATGCAATAAAAAGTAAAGAAGAATGGAATAAGCACATGTCTTCAAATGGATTTGATTTTGAGCATGTTATTAATAGATCTTATCCATATTTGTTGAACTATAGCGCAACTAGTAAAGCCATGCAAGTGGAACAAGCCATCAATTGCTATCTTGATTGGGTCGATCAAGAACTAATCAATTGCAGTAAACAAATAAGGCGTTTTACAGGAAAATGGAGTACTTTCATTCTTCCAGGAAAAATAAAAAGAAATATTAAAACTGAAGGTTATGTATCAGGACAGTATAGATTGACTCTTGATCAAGATCAAATTATAGAACTTCTTGTAGGTAGAGATCTATATAGTGATCCTTCTGTGTTTGTCCGTGAACTAATTCAAAATTCAATTGATGCGGTAAGAACAAGAAAACAATTGGATAAAAATTTACCATCAGACTGGAGACCGCAAATAAATATTCGCTGCTGGATGGACAATGAAGGATATCACTGGTTTCGTATTGAGGATAACGGAATTGGAATGACAGAAAATATCATTAAGAATTATTTCCTGAAAATAGGATGTTCTTATTATAATTCTGATTTATTCAAACAAGCAAAAATTCGCTGTAAAGCAAATGAAGATTATATGCCTATTAGCCGTTTCGGAATTGGAATTCTCTCTTGCTTCATGGGAGATAAACACACTAATCAAATTGAGCTCAGCACAAAACATTTTAATGAAAATGGGCATTATTCTCCAGCTCTAAGGTTAAGCATGCACGGAATGAATGGATATTATTATATGGCCAGTAAGGCCAAAAACCATTTACCTGGACCTATGAAAGGTGTTACTCCACAAGAAAAAGATCCATACCTAAAACAAGCAGGAACCGTTATAGCAGTGCGCACTAATCTCTACGACATGGGAAAATATAGAAGCTTCAAAGAAATTGTGGATCGTTTTGTTGTCTACCCTCCTGTAGCTATTCACTATGATGGAACAGAAGGATCATTTGACTATCTAACGGAAAAAGAATTTATAAATGATATTCATCAGATTCAACCATCGGGTGATATTGATAAAAATGGTCTCATTGAATTTAGTCTCACAAAAGATCAGCTTTCTGAAATATATAGTGAGCGACCAGAAATCTCGTTTAAAGAATGCCCTAAAATTATTCTCAAATGTATTTCTTTAGACCAATATACAAATTCCCCTTATTTGTCAGGAGCCCTTTTAATTGCTAAAGCAGTGGGAGAACATGCTCCCATTTTTATTCGTCTTGGAGATCAAAAAGTCCAAGCTAATGTTAGAGTTCGGTTAGAAGAAAATAAATCAACCAACGAATTATATTTGTACGTATTTTTAAATTTTACGCCAAACTTTTATCAGCAGATGGATCTTATTCAGAAAAAACATCTTGAGCTCTTACCCAAATATAATAATTTTTACAATCTTTATGATAAAGACGACTATCGAAGCGAAATTATAAAATATTTCCTACATAAAGATATTTGTAGAACCCAATGGGAAAAATCTATAATTAATCGTTTTAATATTTCATACAGTATACTAAGAGAAAAGATTAATGAAGTAAGTAAAATCTTTAAAAAAATCAATAAAACTGATGAAACAGATATTATAACCTACTTAGATTATAGAAATTTTAAGCAAAGTTGGAGATTTCCAGTATGCAAATTATCAAAATTTGATTGGTATAAAAAATATTTTGTCTCTACCCGCAAAAAAAGCGGGATAAATAGCATTGCTGCTCATAATGGAATTTCATGTGGTGAGGCCGATTCCTTCTTTGAAACAGAAAACAAGAATGAAAACCTCGGAGCGATTATTCTTTTAAAAGACAAATATCGACCAATTATGGATATTTCACGAGATAATATCCGCTTTCTTACGTTAGAAACTGCTTGTGATATTGAAATAATAAAAAATTGCATCAACAGACAAAAATCTAGATTCAGATTCAAAAAAGATATATTAGATTTAAAAAATAATAATTATTCTTCTCTTCCTATGAAAGAATATAAAAAATTATTAGACGAACGATCAGATCTAAAAAATCAATTAATTATTAAGACTGATAAGGGATGGTGCACAAAAGAAATCTTGCACGGAATGTTACAAAAATATAAAAAATTAAAATTCGAAAATGCACCACTTTTATCTAATCAACCTCATTGGAGCGCAACTCCAAATTTATATGATTATCTATGTGCTGCACATCTACGAGAAAATTTCTCACTGCAAGCGGCTTTTGGAAAATACGGACATAACATTTATATTAGTATTAAAGACGATAGTCCTCCTGAAAACTACGAAGATATATTCCCATCTACTTTTTTCCTTACACCATTTGAGAAGAATTGCTCCTATTTAACAACTAGAGAATTACATTCACGTTATTCATGTAATATAAACCATCGTTTATCACAATTCATAATAAAAAACTGTGAAAAATTAAACAATTCCATGCCAGGAATTTTTAATGAAATATTGCGTGTCTTATCCGAAGAAGAAAGCGGGTTAATAAAAAATATTAATGAAATGCTATTTTATTTGCGTACTTTACCTGAAGGGTTAATCGACATACCAGAAAATATTTTCCTTACGGAAGATGATTTATGCTAATTGTGAAAATAATTTGAATCTGTCTCAAATTAGATTCTTTGCAAATGGTCGGGAAGACAGGATTCGAACCTGCGACATCCTGCTCCCAAAGCAGGCGCTCCACCAGGCTGAGCTACTTCCCGTATAAAAGAGGGATTAAAAAATTGGGAGAAAAAAATGGTGGCTCGGGACGGGATCGAACCGCCGACACGGGGATTTTCAATCCCCTGCTCTACCGACTGAGCTACCGAGCCACTTGCTTGCACGCAGAACGTGTTTGCGGGGCAGAATCTAGCACCGCATCTCCGGTATTGCAACCACAAAATATCATTTTTCCAATTTTCCTGCGTTTTGCCGTGTCCGGCCCAAGGAAGTTCTTCCCTGTCAATCAGGAGGAAGCCTGAGCCAGAATACCGCTCAGCAACAGCGGAAAGATCAGCGCCACCCAGGAGAGGGTGTACAGCAGGAGAGGGGGCATGTTCTTCTTCAACCTGTCCAGCACGAACATGAATACCCCCGCCATGGCCAGCCCGTAATAGATCCACGCGTCACCGGTGTATTCCCGGGCGGCGGCGGCCAGGCAGAAGACGACGTAGATCACAATCACCCCCATCCAGACCAGGGAAACCATGTCCCGGGCGGCGGAGTCCTGCCCGTCTTCCTCCTCTTCTTCATTCCACCGTTTGCGGCTGAACATGCTGAGGATGACCAGGGCGACGAGATACCAAGTGGGCGTGGACAGCTGGCCGCCCCAGCCTCCGCCCATCGTTCCATAGAAGTAGGCAGGGATTCCCGCTCCCGTAGAAAAGGAGACGGCGGCAAAGAATGATGCCATGACGAATCCGGAGGACAGGCTCCCCTTTTTGTGCGGATTGGAGGAAAAGTAGAGGAAGAGCAGGCTGCAAATACCCGGAAGCAGGGCAAACTGGAAGATGACCACACCCAGTTGGAAGAACATGATCCACAGCCCCGTCACGGCCGCCACCACAATGAGCAGGGAGATGACGAAGCAGTGCTTTTTGGCAAACAGCAGGCATTCATCCGAGTATGCCGCAGGGCCTCCCCGGAATATTTTAAGCACCCGGTCCAGCATGTTGACGCACCAGACGGCCACAAAGAGGAATTGGTACAGCCAGGGGGTGGAGACTACCACCAGATGGGACTGGCTGACGGCAAAAGCCCATGCAATGGCTGCAGAAGGAATCTCCAGTCCCATCAGGGAAAACCACGCCCACCAGGGGGGTCTCTTCAGCACCTGCTCCATTTTCCGTTACATCATCCCCATAACCGTTCCTCCCGCAAGCTCCCGAACCGTCATTCACAAACTTCCGCATTTTTATGCGGGGATGCTTGACATGCAATAAAACACTCCTATACTGGTGCTCCCCTTGCGTCGGAAACGCAATACATCACCATGAAGAAAGATATTCATCCCCAGTACAATCCGGTCGTTTTTGTCGACATCACCACCGGACGCCGCTTCATCACCCATTCCACCGTTCGCTCCCCCAAAACGGAAGTTATTGATGGGGTTGAACATTTCGTGGTTTCCTGCGGCATCACCTCCGACTCCCACCCGTTCTTCACCGGCAAGAACCAGTTCGTGGACACGGAAGGCCGCATCGACAAGTTCCAGAAGCGTTTCGGCGCTGTCCGCCGCAGCGGCGGCAAGCCCAAGCTCAACAAGTAAGGCTTGTCCCCAACAGTTTTCCAACCCCGTTTCCTTTCCGGAAAGCGGGGTTTTTTATTTGCAGGCTTCTCTTTGCCCCTTTTTCCTGCTTCACTGGCGGCAGCATGACGTTGACACCAGACCATTTTGACAAGCAGTCTGCGGAGCTTCTCCGCTCCGGCCGTCCCGTCCTTGCCGGAATCAGCGGCGGACGGGATTCCATGGCGCTGCTTTCCCTGCTTTCCCAAATGCCGGGGTGCCACCTCATTGCCTGCCACGTGAATCACGGGCTGCGCCCGGAGGCGGAGGAGGAGGCACAGTTCGTATGCCGGTACGCCGCCTGCCTGGGGGTTCCCTGTGTCCGGGAACGGGCGGACGTCCGCGGCATGGCCCGTTCCCGTGGAATTTCCATTGAAGAAGCGGCGCGGGATGCCCGGCAGGCCTTGTTCCTGAAATGGGCTGCCGGCTATCCGGGGGCTTTCGTGGCCCTGGCCCACCACCGGAACGACCAGCAGGAGACAGCCCTTCTCCACCTGTGCCGCGGGGCTTCCGGCATTCACGGCATGTCACCCGTTTCCACCTGGGCCAACGGATTAACTGTCGTACGCCCCCTGCTGGATTTTTCCCGGAAGGATATTACCGCCTACCTGGAGCATCTCCATATTCCATGGCGGGAGGATTCCAGCAACCAGTCTGCAGAGTATACCAGGAACGCCCTGCGCCATGAGGTCATTCCCAGGCTGGACACGCTGTTCCAGCGAGACACCAGCCTTTCCTTTTCACGCGCCTGCCGTATTGAGAACCAAATCCGCACGGCGCTTTCCCAGGCGCTGGATTCCATGAATCTGGCAGACCCCCAGGGGCGCCTGTTCCTGCCCAAGGTCAACCAGCTTCCCGCGGAGCTGAGGCAATGCGCCGTGCATGATTACCTGCGCCGGCAGCATATTCCGGACCTGACGGAGGACGCCGTGCTCCGGGTGATGAGCATTCTGGATACGGACGGTCCTTCCCGGACTTCCCTGCCCGGCGGCAAGCTGGCCGTACGCAAGGAGAAGCGCCTGATGGTCACGGATGCGCCGCGCCCAATCAATAAAGGGGAGCAACCCCCTGCGGGTACAGCAGGTGGAATTTAATGGCTTCATTCCCCACCACCAGAGCGGTGCCGAACATCCTGTCTTCATCCGTCAGCCGCGGGAGCTGGGCAATCGGGAAGAGCAGCCCTCCCAGAATGAGGCCGTAGTTGTATACGGACGGCATCATGCAGAGCAGCTTTTTGGAGATGTCCGCGGCGTCCAGGGTCGGGAAGACCCACACGTCACTGGGCTGAAGCATGGAGTTGCGGTGAACGCGCACGCTGTAGGAGTCCGGGGACAGGGCGGCGTCAATCTGGATTTCCCCTTCCACGGAGATTTCATTGTTCAGGCAGTCCTTCTGCACCATGCTCCGGGCCAGCGCGGTAGCGGCCCTGGTGCGGTCCGCAGCCAGTTCCGGCACGGACCCGGCGGTGGAGGCGCTCAACATGGCGACGCGAACGCTTTTGCCGAGCATATGGCGGGCCATTTTGGCCGTTTCCACGGCAAAGTAGGCCATGTTTTCCACGGTGGGATCAGGGGTCACCCCGGTATCAGCCAGGAAGTAGATGCCGCGGCCGCCGAATTTTTTGGCAAATTCGGGAACGAGAACGATCGAGATGGCAAAGAGGGGCTTGGTAGGAACGGGTTCCTGCCGGTATTTGTTCACGGCGCGGAAGACGGAGGCCACCCTTTTCATGTTCCCGGCCACAATGGCGTCCGCCTGGCCGTAAAGCACCATCATGGCGGCAAAGTGGACCGGCTCGGAGACGATTTCACGGGTGTTCATGGGCAATCCGTTGCCGAACATTTGTTCCGCCCGTTCATAGCGGTCGCAGAACATTTGAAGGTCCGAGCTTTTTTCCGGCTCAATGATGCGGACGAATTTCAGGGAAATTCCGTTCATTTCCGCCATCCTCCTGATGACTTCCTTCCTGCCCAGAAGGATGGGCACGCCTGCCTGTTCCGCCACGAAGCGTTCGGACACGCGCAGCACGCGAACATCCTCCCCTTCCGGGAAAACGATGCGCTTGGGATGACGCTTCAGGTTGTCCAGGAGCGGTCCTGTAAAATCATTCAGCGGGGAAAAGCCTTGCCAATCACTCATATGTCACGTGTCCTATTTAACGTGACTCTAAAAAATCCTGTCCATAAAATCAACCCATAATGTCAAAGACGGCAAATAATCGGCAAATACGTCCTCCGGGTTGAACCGCCTGCGCCGCCGTGCTAACATGGGCATTCCTCCATGTACTGCGATTACCATACCCATACCCCCCTGTGCCTGCACGCCTCCGGCACTCCGCAGGAATATGTGCAGGCAGCCGTCCGCGCCGGCCTCCGGGAATACGGCATTTCAGATCACGCCCCAATGCCCGGGGAGCCTTTTGACGACTGGCGCATGAAGCAGGCGGACATGCCGGCCTATCTGGACTGGCTCACGGAGGCCCGGGAATGCGCCGCACCGCACGGCCTGACGGTCCGCGCCGCGCTGGAATGCGACTGGTTTCCCGGCATTGGGCCATGGATAGAGCACTTGCAGAGCCTGCACGCATGGGATTACCTGATCGGGTCCGTCCATTATCTGGGGGAGAAGGAGGAGTTTGACAATCCCTACAAGATGGATTTCTGGAACCGGACGGATGTGGAGGACGCATGGAGGCAGTATTGGGAACGCTTCCGGGAGATGGCGGCTTCAGGCCTGTTCCACATCATGGGCCATGCAGACCTGATCAAGAAGTTCGGCTTCCGCCCTTCCGGAGATTTGCGTCCTTATTACGAACCGTCTCTGGAAGCCATGAAGGAGTCCGGCGCCTGCCTGGAGCTTAATACCGCCGGCTGGCGCAACAAGTGCGCCGAACAGTATCCGGACGCGCAGTTTTTAAAGATGGCGGCGGAGATGAACATTCCCCTCACTATCAGCTCAGACGCCCACAAGCCGGAGGACGTGGGCCGGGATTTTGAGCGCGCCGCGGAATTGGCCCGCCAGGCGGGCTTCACGCATCTGGCCTCCTTCCAGGAGGGCCGCATGGAGCTGTATCCCCTCCCCGGAATCTGACCTTCCCCTTTCCTCTGCGGGAAGGGAATGCTTCCCGGGGCCGCGGCGTCTGCCGCCTGGGCAGCCCGTGCCTTGAGTTTCCTGTTCCGGCAGTCCGTTTGCTGCGGAGGCTGGCGCACGCTTTCCGGAAGAAGAGGAGGAACCCGCGGACGCACTTTCAACCACCGTACAAGCCAGGCTTCACAGGCAAAGGCATCGGACGAGGTGGAACGGGGCGGGGAGGGACGGGATGGGGCCTTGGCGGCAGGGGGGAAGGCCGGATAATGACGGGCGGCGGCGGATAGTTCCACGTCCTGATAATCGGAGGGACAATGATGCGCTCCGTTCTCGGCTGGCTGGCCACCTCCCTTACTTCCCCCTGCAACTGGGAGACCTGCTTGTTCAAGTCCGCAATTTTCTTCTGGGTTCCGTCCTTCAGAGCCAGGTATTTCTTTTCCAAATCCTGCCAGTACTGTTCGGCGGTCTCCCTTTTTTTACGGATGGCGTTCACCTGTTCCTGATAGGTTCCCATCCTCGCACGGAAGGTACGGGCATCCTCCGGCAGTCCCACGCGGTCCGCTTCCAGGGCATTCCATTGCAGGGCCATGACTTCCGCCTCCACCTGGGAGAGTTCCCCCAGCAGCAGAAACATGCGGGAGATATCCGCTCCTTCCAGATAACGGGGATGCCGCTCCGCTTCAGACAGGGATTCCCTGATTTTCCTGGCTTCTTCATCAGCCGCCTTTCTGGCCTCTTCCGCCTTTTTCCTGCGCGCCGCGTCCTCCAGGCGCCGCTGGCCCAGCCTGGCCTCCACTTCCTCCGGCGTCATCCTGTAATCCTTTTGCTGTTCGTCCGTCAGCTCCTTGTAGGGGACCTTGGCCACCCCGTCCGTGTACTGGACGCTGACAAAGTCGTCTCCGGAAGACACCACGCTGGCGTCTTCCAGCACCCTGCCGGACCGCAGGGTCATATTTTCCGCCAGGGCCGCAGGCAGCAGGGCGCACAACATCAAAAAACAGGTTCCAGGCTTCATATGATTCTCCTCTTCTACGTTGGTAAGAGGCGTGAGGAAAGAAATTTATTCAAAAAAAATAGAACCAGAGGTTAATACTGGCGCCGCGGCCCGGTTTTCGCTAGCATCACGCGAGTCATTTACACATGTTATGAGTCTCTATTCTTCATCCTGGTCCCCTTTACCCTCTCTTCCCGATCCGGAAGGTTTCGCCGGCATGTATGCCGGAACATGCGGAGAAACAATGATTTGTGCCGGCGGCACCAATTTCCCGGACAAACCCATGCTTGAAGGCGGCGCCAAAACGTGGACGGACCGCATTTTCACGCTGTCTCCGGGGGAGAATGGGTGGACGGAGGCAGGAACGCTCCCTGCGCCTTACGCGTACGGAGCCTCCGCCAGCACCAGGGAAGGCCTGCTGTGCATCGGCGGCTGCGGCAAGGAAGGCCACCGGAGAGACGTTTACCTGCTGAGCGCGGCAAAAGGCGCCGTGACCGTGACTCCCTTCCCTTCCCTCCCCGCCGCCCTGGCTTATACGGCCGCCGCCGTTCTGGACGGAAAGGTCTACCTGACGGGGGGCTGTGAACGCCCGGGGGAACAGGACTGCACCAACCGGATGTTCATGCTGGATGCGCGCCAGCCGGAACAGGGCTGGCAGGAGCTGGACCCGCTGCCGGGCCGCGGACGCTTCCTGCACCAGATGGCCGCAGCGGACGGCGTCCTTTACGTGCTCGGCGGCATCGGCCTCCGGGAGGAGGACGGTAAACAGGCCCGGGAATTGCTGACGGAAGCCTGGAGCTTCACGCCGGAACGCGGATGGACGCGCCTGCCGGAGATGCCTTACGCCATCGCCGCGGCCCCCACCCCGGCCCCGGTTTCCCGGAACGGCGTGATTTATTTGCTGGGCGGGGACGACGGCTCCGGAAAGAAGTATACCCCGCAGACCAACCCCGGCTTCAACAACCAGTCCCTGTGCCTGGATACAGCCGCCATGGAATGGCACGACGCAGGGCCCATCGCGGCGCCCAGGGCGGTCCTTCCGTGCTGCGCGTGGCAGGGCCGTTTTGCAGCCGTGAACGGAGAACTTAAACCCGGCAGGCGCTCCCCTGAAGTGTGGAGCATCACCCTTTCCTGATTTTTCACCCACATCCCATCCCTATCTTCCAGCATATGCACATTTCACGTCACCTTACCCGGTTTTCCAGGGCATGCGGCTCCGCTTTCGCCGCCCTGCTGCTGATGGCGGCCCCCGCTGCCAACGCCTCTTTTTCCGTGGATGTACACCCGGCCGGAGCCATTCCCGACCTGCCGGACCCGGCGGGCCGCGCTGGAATGGCGGCTGGAACCGTTACGGAAAGTGACGGCACCCAGTCCATCATCGCCGCAGGCGGCGCCAATTTCCCCCAGGCCGCTCCGGGAGCCTCAACGCCGGAAGAACGCGGGCCTAAGGCGTACCACCAGGATATTTTCAAACTCCGCAACGGCCAATGGAGCAAGGCGGGGACGCTGCCCGCTCCGCTGGGTTACGCGGCTTTTGCAAGCGTAGGCAAGGGGCTGGCGGTAGCCGGAGGCCATAATGCGGAAGGCATCCTGAAAGACGCCCTGCTGATCAAGGCGGACGGCTCCGTGGAAAAGCTTCCTCCCCTCCCCGTCCCCGTTACGGAAGCCGCCTTCGCCGCTCACGGAAACAAGCTGTTCGTCATCGGCGGACGGGACAGCGACCAGCCGGAAGCCGCCCTCAATACCATCTACATGCTGGACACCACTCCGGATACGGCCAAAATGAAATGGGCGTCCCTCCCGCCCTTCCCCGGTGCGGGCCGCATCCTCTCCACCGCCGCCGTCTGTGACAGCACCCTGTTCATCGCAGGCGGCTGCACCCTGTCCAGGGATGCCGCCGGAGAAACCGCCAGAACGTACCTTTCCGACATGATCGGCTACGACATGACGTCCAACGATCCCGCCGAATGGGGAGCCGCGGGCAAACAGCAGCCTGCCGGACCGGGAACGCCCGTAGCCGCCGCCGCAGGCCCCGCCCCGGTACGTGAAAATTCCATCATCCTCATCGGCGGGGACAAGCGCGGCAACGCGCCGGACCCGTCCAAGCCCGTGGTGCAGTCCCGCGACATCCTGGTTTATGACGTCATCGGAAACAAATGGACGCACCAGGGGGAGTGGCCCGTCGGCATCGCCACCGCGCCCGCCGTCGTGAAGGGTTCCGAGATCATGACCATCAGCGGGGAAACCGCCCCGGGCGTCCGGACCCCCGTGAACGCCTCCGCCTCCGCAGGGTACCATTTTGAAATGAGCACGGTTGATTACGCCGTTCTCATCCTGACCGTCATCGTCATGGCGATCATCATCGTTTCCGCCGTGCGCAACGGCGTTAAAAATGTTTCCGCCGTCACGGACCCGAACACCAGGCCGGGCCTGTGGGCCTGGGTGGCCGTCATCGTCCTGTGGTTCGTGGTCATGCTGAACTATTTTGACCGCCAGCTCCTTTCCGCGCTGCATGAACCCATCGTCCGGGACATCCCGCAGACGGAAGCCCAGTTCGGCATGGTCACCTCCGTCTTCCTGCTGATTTACGCCCTGCTCAGCCCGGTGGGCGGCTTCCTGGCGGACCGCTACAGCCGCCGCCTGATGATTCTCTGCTCCCTCGTCGTCTGGTCCGTGGTCACCTGGTGGACCGGCCATGCGGAGGATTACACGTCCCTGCTCATCGCGCGCGGCGCCATGGGCATCAGTGAGGCCTTTTACATCCCCGCCGCCCTGGCCCTGATTACGGACTACCACCGGGGCAGCACGCGCTCCATCGCCACGGGGCTGCACATGAGCGGCATTTACGTGGGCATGGCCGTGGCCGGCTTCGGGGCCACCATGGCTTCATGGACGGGCTGGCGCATGACGTTCGCCCTGTTCGGCCTGATCGGCGTGGCGTATGCCATCGTCCTCATCCTGTTCCTGAAAGACCCGGCCAAGGCCCCTGCGGATACGGCGCAGGCCAAAAAGCCGTCCGAACCCAAGGAAAAAACGGTCCTGATCAATGTGGACAATGACGAACGGGCCATCAAGGAACCCGCGTCCAATCTTTCCACCGGCGCCGTGCTTTCCAGCCTGCTGAGCGGCCGCCCCATGTGGATGCTGCTGGCCGTGGTCGCCTTTGCAGGCGCCGGGAACTGGTTCCTGCTCACCTGGTACCCCACCCTGCTTCAGGATAAATACCAGCTTTCCTCCGCGGAGGCAGGCCCCGCCGCCACCCTGTGGAGCTCCGTAGCCAAGTACGTGGCCGTGCTGGGCGGCGCCATTCTGGCGGACATGTGGTACCGGCGCAACGCCCGCGCCCGCGCCCTGGTGCCCGGCATCACCTTCACCATATCCGGCCCGCTGGTGGTCCTGGCTCTGCTGCCCGGCATCTTCGGCTGGGACATTGCGGTTCCCCTTGTGCTCATGCTGGGCCTCGTCGCCACGCAGGGGCTGGCGCAGGGATCGCTGGACGCCACCCTCATGCCTGTGCTACGCTCCCATATCGACGAGCGTTATTCCGCCACCGGCTATGGCCTCCTCAACCTCACGTCCGCGGGCGTGGGCGCCCTTATCTCCTTCTTCGGGGGATGGTTCAAGGACCAGGGCGTTCCGCTGACCACCACCCTGGCGGCGGCAGGATGCCTGATGCTGCTCTGCGGACTGCTGCTCCTGATGCTGCCGCGTCCCAAACATTAACAGCAACTTTCTTTCATATCCCCAACTCCAGCCTTATGAAGAATCCCGCATGCCTGTACCTGGTGACGGGAGCCCTGTGCTCCCTCTCCTTCCTTCCCCTCGCGCAGGGGCGCACCTGGACCAGCGTCCAGGGGAAAAGCCTGGAAGCCGAGTTCGTCAGGCTGGACGGCCAGAAAGCCGTGCTGAAACGCTCCGGCGGCCAAACCGTCTCCATCCCGCTCGCCCAGCTTTCCCGGGAAGACAGGGATTTCATCGCGGCCCGGGGAAAGGGAGGGACTGCCTCCTCCAATCCCGCGGACAATTACCACCTGCCATGGCCCAGGACCGTCAAATGCCAGGACAATTTCAAGGTGGAAACCATCAAGGAGGAACAAGGGGAGTATATTTATGAAACGCCCCATTTCCGCTTCATCTGCGACGCCAAGCTGGGCGCCGGCATGATCAAGCGCCTGGGCCTTCTCTTCGAGGCCACCCACCTGGCGAACAAAACGCTTCCCATCGGCAACATCCCCCCTCACGACGATTCCGCCAAATTCCCCGCCTACCTGTACGAAAAGTTCAGCACGTACCTGGAAAACGGAGGCCGTGAAGGCACGGCAGGCATTTTCCTGGGGACGACGCGCAGCGGAGACCGCGGCAAAATCCTGGTCCCGTTTGATTCCCTGGGCGTCAAGACCATGGGGAGCACGTACATCATTGACCGCGACAAGGATTCCTCCACCCTCATCCATGAACTGACGCACCAGCTCATGTCCCCGGAGGCCAAGCAGGCAAGCTGGTTCTGTGAAGGCTCCGCGGAATACATGGGGATGACCCCGTATTCCGGAGGCCGCTTCAACTTCGGGGCCAACCGTTCCCACATTGTCTCCCGCGTGACGGAATACGGCAAGAAAAATACGGGGGGCCGCGCCCTGGGGGACGACTTTGAGGCGCCCAGCCTGGAGTCCTACATGAACATGCCCTATTCCCAGTTCACGGGAGAGAACGCCAACCTGAATTACGGCCTGGCCGCCCTGATGGCCTACTATTTCTACCACATGGACGGCAAGGGGGACGCCCAGCGCGTGAAGAACTACATGAAGGCCATCCAGTCCGGCAGCAGTGAAAAAGAAGCGCAAAAGCTCCTCCTTGATGGCCGGAGCTATGAGGAGCTGGCCAAGGAGATTGAACAGAAATGGCGCAAGGCCGGCGTTAAAATCCGCTTCCGCTCCTCCTCCTGACCCGCGCCGCGCATGCGGAAAGACGCTTCCGTCAATGGCCGGAGGACAGTCTGTGCCCTGAAAAACCGTTGACATGGCAGGGAAAGGCGGCACACTTTCCACCAGCAGGGGCTATCAGACACGCATGGCAGAAGACGCTTCCATATCCGCCCTGATGGACAGGGTGGCCCGCACCGCACCCTTTCACCGGGAACTCGCGAAACTGGGCACGGAGGAACAGGCGGTTTTCGACCATACTTCCCTGCCCGGGGTTCCGTTCGTGGCGGCCCTGTGCATCAGGACCATTCCGGATACCGCCCGGGCCTGGGTGATCGCGCCCCATCTGCGCGCGCAGGAATCCCTTGCCGCGCAACTGGAAACATGGGGAGTGCGCAACATCCTCTTCGTCCCGGAAAAAGAGGTGGCCCTGGGGGAGGAAGTGGGAGACCCGGAGCTTGCCGCGGAACGGCTGAACGTCCTTCACCGCATCGCTTCCGGCCATGTGGGCAGGCAAACCGTCGTTCTGACGGAAGGCAGCCTGAATGACGAGGTTCCCTCCCCCGACGGCATGCAGAACCAGGGAATGACCCTGAAAACGGGAGAAACGCACGCCCCTGACGATTTGATACGGCTGTTTGAGGAGGCGGGGTTCGAGGGCGTTCCTCAGGTCATTTCCCGCGGGCAGTGGTCCCGCCGCGGCGGCATTCTGGACGTTTTCCCGCTCCAGTCCTCCCATCCCGTGCGCCTGGAGTTTTTTGACGATGAGATTGAATCCATCCGGGAATTTGACGTGGACTCCCAGATTTCCTTCCGGAAGACGGAGCACGTCAACCTCGTCCTGACGGAAGCGGCAGGCGTGGAAACCCTGCGGGCCTGGATCAAGCCGGGCGACCTGATCATTACGGCCCCCTTCTGCAAGGAACGGGGGAACGTGTGCATCCTCACCGCACCGCCGGAGAACGCGGAGGGGGAGGAGGACTTCTCCCTGGCCATCCATGACAATCCCCTGGGCAGCTTTGACGCCGGGGACTTCGTGATGCAGGAGATGCGGCGGGAGCTGGCGGAACGCCAGATCCGAGAATGGCTGGACCGGAAATGGAACGTCAGCATGTTTTTTCCCAACGAAGGGGAGGAAGAGCGCTTCCGGGACATCTGCGCCGGAACGCCCGCGCTGCTGTCCATCACCGCCCTGCGCGGGGACCTGCCCGGCGGCTTCAGCATTCCGGGGGCAAAAACGGCCGTTCTCTCCTCCTCGGAGCTGTTCGGCAGGTACCAGTCCGCCACGGCTCGCCGCCGCGCCAGCCGGGAGGACAAGGCGCGCAAGGCCCGCGCGCAGGCCTCCCTGAAGGACATCAACCCCGGAGACCTGGTGGTGCACACCAGCTACGGCATCGGCAAATTCATCAACATTTCCACCTCTCCGGACTCCGGAGACGAGGAAATGAACATCCTTTACCGGGACAATACGATCCTGCACGTCCCCCTCAGCCAGGCGCACCTGGTTTCACGGTACATAGGGCTGGGCAGCAAGACGCCGGAACTCAACAAGCTGGGGGATTCCAAATGGCAGCGCGCCAAAAAGTCCGCGGAACGCTCCGTGGCGGACTACGCCGCCCAGCTCCTCAACGTGCAGGCGGAACGCCAGACCGGAAAGGGCTACAGCCACCCTCCGGACAGCAAATGGATGTGGGAGTTTGAAAGCTCCTTCCCCTTCCGGGAGACCCAGGACCAGCTCCGCGCCATCGCCCAGACGAAGGCGGACATGGAAGCCACCCGCCCCATGGACCGCCTGATCTGCGGGGACGTGGGCTTCGGCAAGACGGAGGTGGCCATCCGCGCCGCCTTCAAATGCGTGACGGGAGGCCGCCAGGTGGCCGTGCTGGTGCCCACCACCGTGCTCGCGGAACAGCACTTCCGCACGTTCAAGGAGCGCATGAGCGAATACCCCGTGCGGATTGAAATGCTCAGCCGCTTCAGCAGCGCGGCGGACGTCCGCTCTACGCTGGAAGGGCTTAAGTCCGGGGCCGTGGACATCGTCATCGGCACGCACCGCCTCATCTCCGAGGACGTGTCCATTAAAAACCTGGGCCTGGTGGTGATTGACGAGGAACAGCGCTTCGGCGTCAGGCACAAGGAGAAATTCAAGGAACGCTTCAAGGGCATTGACGTGCTCACGCTGTCCGCCACGCCCATTCCCCGCACCCTGTACATTGCGCTGATGGGAGCTAGGGACATGAGCTCCATTGAAACGCCGCCCGTCAACCGGCAGCCCGTGCAGACGAGCGTATGCCCTTATGACGAACGCATCATGAAGAAGGCCATGGAGCGCGAACTGGAACGCGGCGGCCAGATTTTCCTGCTGCACAACCGCGTCAAAACCATCGAACTGTTCCGGGACCGCATCCAGGCCCTGGTGCCCAAGGCCCGCATCGTCATCGGCCACGGACAGATGCCCAAGGACGAGCTGGAGAAGGTCATGCGCACCTTCGTGCAGGGGAAGGCGGACATCCTGCTGGCAACCACCATCATCGAATCCGGCATCGACATCCCGAACGCCAACACCATCATCATTGACCGCGCGGACCGCTTCGGCCTGGCGGACCTCTACCAGCTCCGCGGCCGCGTGGGCCGCGCGGGGCACCGGGCCTACGCCTACCTCATGCTCCCCAGGTCCGCCGCCACCACGGGAGACGCCCGCAAGCGCGTCTCCGCCATCAAGCAGTACACGGAGCTGGGTTCCGGCTTCAAGATAGCCATGAGGGACCTGGAAATACGCGGCGCGGGCAACCTGCTGGGCACCCAGCAGAGCGGCCACATTGCCGCCATCGGCTTTGACCTGTACTGCCAGCTTCTCCAGCAGTCCATCGCCCACATGCAGGGCAGGCACACGGCTCCCCGGCCGGACGCGGCCCTGAGAACGGATTTCATCGTGAACAGCGAGACGCAGTTCGCCGCCAAATCCCGCAAGGATTATCTGGGCGCCTTCCTGCCCCGGGATTACATCAGCGACGCAGCCCTGCGCATTTCCGCGTACAAGGACCTGGCGGCAGTCCGCACCCTGAAGGAGGCGGACGCCCTGCTCCGCGCGTGGGAAGACCGCTTCGGCCCTGCACCGGAAACGGTGCATCACCTGCTGGATTCCCACAAAATCAAGATACTGGCATCCAAAGCAAACATCTCCATGGTGGAAATCAGCGGACAGCGCCTGATGCTCACCAGGAACGGGGATTTTATCCTGCTGTCCAACAAATTTCCGCGGCTGGCAGGCGTCTCTCCCGCAGACAAGCTACGGGAAGCGCTGGAAATGCTGAAGAACATCTAAACCGCGCCACAGCCTTCCCGGCCGGGCCATCCAGCGGAAACAGGAAGGCCCCGGCGCCGGGGCCTTCCGCCCCGAACGGCTTCCGATAACGGACGGAAACCGCATGCCGCGTTCTCTCCTTTCCCGTGGTAAAATCCTTCCATCAAATTCGCAGCTCTTCCGCGCCGGAAAACTCCTTCTTCCTCATCATTTCCATGATGCCGGACGTATTGGCCGGAGCCATGATGACCTCTATCGACCATTCGGAACTGTCCATTTCCTTTGCGTAATCCTCCATGTTTATGGAGACCTCCAGGACGGGAGACTCCCGGGTAAGGGCCGTACGGAAAGAACGGGACATGACCTCCTGCCCGTTCCGCAACAGAATCACCTTGTCAATAAGGATACTTCCCCCTTCCACGGAGGTCCGTACCAGCCGCAGTCCTGAAAATTGGCTCATCTTCCTGCCGGGAATGGAGCAGCGCATCCTCGTATAGGTTTCCTCCTTCTGCCCCAGAAGCTCCCAATGGGATAAAATGGGGGCCGACAAGGTAAGCCGCGACAGGTCGTAACCGGAACCGGCCAACAGCCTGGACAGGCGCGCGACCATCTCCGCGGAATATTCCACCCCCCACCCCTGGGAATACAAGACACCCAGCATATACAGCACGGAAGGATCCTGCGCGGCAAAGGACATCAGAAGGAAATCAACCGCCTGAGAATAGTTCTGGGACAGGCTGACCGGGCACTGAAGCATATCCGGGAAAAATTCCTTGCCCCCCACAAGAAGAAACGCCAGATCCCTCTGCGCCACAATAAAGCCCCCCATGGCCGCCTTATAAAGCCAG
Organism: Akkermansia sp. NBRC 115031; assembly: GCF_030268505.1. NCBI lineage: Bacteria > Pseudomonadati > Verrucomicrobiota > Verrucomicrobiia > Verrucomicrobiales > Akkermansiaceae > Akkermansia > Akkermansia sp. NBRC 115031. The sequence goes on along the minus strand of NZ_BSQU01000003.1, from coordinate 107,520 downwards.
GCGCCTCCTTCCTCTCCGTATCTCCCATCCCGTTCAAAGATGAGACGGGCTATTTTATACTGGGCGGCGGGATACCCCGCCTTGGCGAACTTCCGCACCTGCGTCTTCTCCTGTTCCGTCAGCACGATGGAATCAATTTCCGTACGGTTCCTTTTCCGGGAGGCGATGAGCATTTCCCGGATCCTGCCGTTTTCCGGCCTGTTCAGCGAATCTCTCACCTCGGAGTCATCCATCGCGCAAATGAATTTAAAATGGGGCCTCACGGTTTTCCCGCTCTCCAGCGTCGTAACCTGGGAAGAAACAACCTTCAGCGGATGAGGAACATTATCCTTGGTTTCAAAACTGAACCTGTAAGGCGCATCCACATTCAGCGCCGGAAGATCCACAAAGCGGAACCCGGTGAGCACAGGACTCTCGATCAAGGTGAAGGAAAAACCGTTGAGAGACCGGGAAACCAGCTTTCCCTCCTCATCACGTATGGTCAAATACAGAGGCGGGCACATCTTATCTTCCTGAAGCACTCTCAAATGAACACACGCAAGGGAAAAGCGGTCGGGAAGCAGGGACGGAAGAGCATGGCGCGACAAAGACGGACTATCCAGCCTGACGTCAAAACGTTCCACGGGACTCAGCAAGGAAACGCCCCTGGATTCTGAAATAATCTGGGGAATGGGGGTGGACATTACACTGGGAAAGCGAAGCCCTAAAGCATCGTCCTCCTCCGGGCCGCCTCCCCAGTCATAAACAAAATAGCCGAGGGTTGCGCCAATCACGCCCGCAACAACGAAGAGCCCCAGCACCTTCCTCCATCCGGCCCCCCACTTTTCGTGCCCTTCCGACATGATGCGGGAAGAGGACAAGGCAAACAGATTGAAAAAACGCTTACGGGCGGACTTGAACTCCTCACTGGAGAACTTAATGGTTGAGAGCGCCCCTCCTTCCACTCCCAGATCCTTCATCCACTCTTCCGCGGAGTTATAACGATCTTCCACCCGAGGAGAAAGGGCCTTGTCTATGGTCCTGAGAAAATTTTTCGAATAATGAGAGGACAAGGGCGCGGACAATGCCAAAGGCTGTATGGTATCGTGAATCAGCCGCTCCTCTCCTCTGGGGGGCGCACCCCCCTTCAGCAGGGAATAGAACGTAGCGCCCAGGGAATAAATGTCGCTCCAGGGTCCCGTGTTTTTCCTGCCGAGAGCCTGTTCCGGAGAAGAAAAGCCATGAGTCGTCAGGACAGTCTGGGTATGGGTGCTCTCCATGTGGCGCGACGCGCCGAAATCCACGAAAACGGGAGTTCCCTCCTGTGTAAGCAATATATTTCCCGGTTTGATGTCCCTGTGGCAGATGCCTTTTTTATGAAGGTAATCCAAAATCTGGAGGATGTGCATCAGCAATCCCTTCAACTTGGCTTCCGAATAACAGTTTCCGGCAAGCAGCTGCTGTTCTCCCAGGTAATCCAGAGGAAGCCCCTGAACATAATCCATGGAAAAATAAGCCGTGCCGTTGCACTCAAAAACGGAAAGAACCCGGACAATACCTGGAGAATCCAGCCTCGCAAGAATGCGGGCTTCATTCAAAAAGTTGGAAAGGGTCCACTTGAAATACTCGGCGTCATGCTCATTATTGGGAACCACGCGCCCCGTAAACGGATCTCTGTAAGCATAGGAAGAAGGAAAATTCTCTTTTAAAACCACTTTCCTCTTCAGCATCAAGTCCCGGACCAGATAGGTAATGCCGAATCCGCCGCTTCCCAGCACCTTCAATATTTTATAATGCTCCAACGTCGCTCCGTCCGGGAGTTCCTTGGAATAAACGGAAAACTCGTTCCAGGAAGAGGGAGGGGTCAATTTGGATCCATGCACGGAAACATTATTCAAATGAGCATCTTTTCCCGGAACTGCCGCATGGTGAAAATCGGGAACACTATTTGAGCCGCAACTCTCCATCCTAATATCTGATCAGGAAATTACTTTTATCTTTTCCACCTAATTTGTAAAGATTATTCTTTTGCCGCTCACCGGGTTGGTTATTTCTCCATAACCTCTTGCACGGGAAACAAGACATCCGCCATTTTTCATCTTCATGAACAGCTCACGGCTTCCACGGATTTAACGGAGAACCACCCGGCCTTCACGCAGGGAGGGCCTTTTCCCCCATTCCGGAAAGTAGATGCGCTGGCTGCCGCCCTTCCAAAACATACTTTTGCAATAAACGGGCCAAGATGGACGTATTCTGACAAAGATATGATTGTAAAATCTCTCATTATTTTCAGCAATATGGCAGGATGCCTCCTGCCCGGTTCCGGACAGGCGGGAGAATTGCATGCCTCTCTGCAATCCCCGGACGGCCGTCTGTCCTGGATGCTCCACGCGGATAACCGGGCCGCCCATTCCCTGAAAAAGGGAAACAGGACGGTTCTGGAGCCCTCCGGCCTGGGCATCGTGGTGAACGGCAAGGACCTTGCCGGAGGCATTACGGGATGGAGCGTGAAAAAAGTGAAGGACAACATCCACGACACCTTTGAAACGCGCGGCAAATACCCCTCCGCTTCCGTCCATTTCAACGAATACGTGGTTTCCGGGGATAATTCCGGCCTCCGCCTCCGCGCCCGCGTTTTCAACAACGGAGTCGCCTTCCGCTACGAGTGGACGGAAGACATGCAAAAAGCGCCCGTGCTGAACATCGGGGAAGAAAAAACGTCGTTCGCCTTCCCGGAAAAAGCCGTCCTGTGGACCCAGGACTCCGCTTCCGCACTGGGTCCCTGCGAGGGAGTCTGGTCTCCTTCCAGAATAGTCGATTTCAAGAAAGACCCCGGCAATCCCCGCAGCCATGTCCGCACCATGCCGGTTGCGGCGGAACTGCCGGGCGGAGGCTTCGCCCTCATCCAGGAAGCCGCCAATTTCAACAGGCAGTGGAGCGGCATTAAATTCTCCCTTCAGGACGGCGCATGCAGGACGGTATATTTCCAGGACCCGGAAGGCTTTTCCGCCCCCTCTTCCGCAGAGATGCCCTGGCGGGTCATCCTGGTGAACGACGACCTGAACGGCCTGGTCCGGAACGACGTCATCCCTTCCCTGGCTCCGGAACCGGACAGGAACCTTTTTCCTGAAGGAGCCAAAACGCCCTGGATCAAGCCGGGCCGCTCCACCTGGACCTGGTGGGACCGCGGAAACGTCCGTGAAGAGGACCAGTACGCCTTTGTCGACATGGCCTCCGAATTCGGCTGGGAATACCACCTCGTTGACGAAGGATGGAAGAAATGGGGCAAAACCGTGCCGGAAAGCATGGACAAGGTGGCTCAACTGGCCAGCTACGCCGCCGGCAAACAAGTAGGCATCTGGGTATGGGTGCGCTGGTCAGACGTCAACAACCCCGCCAACGACTGGGAAAGCATGCGCAGCTTTTTCAGAAGCCTTGCCAAAACGGGCATCAAGGGAATCAAGATAGACTTCATGGATTCCGCCTCCCGGGAACGCCTGGCCTTTTATGACGCCGTCGCGGAAAACCTGGCGAAAAACAAGCTCATGGTCAACTTTCACGGCGCCAATACCCCCACGGGGGAAGAACGCTCCTGGCCGCATGAAATGAGCCGGGAAGGCATCTACGGCGGGGAACAGAACATCTGGGCCGCCATCGGCGGACAGCACTACTGCGCACTGCCCTTCACCCGGCTGGTCTCCGGCCACGCTGATTTCACTGGCGGCTACTTCGGCCACGGGCCCAAGCTGCGCGGCTCTTCCTGGCCCCTCCAGATGGCGGCCAATATCATTTATACGTCCCCCGTCCTCCACTGGGTATCCAACCCCGCAGACATGGAAGCCGCCTTCCCGAAAGGCTCCCCAGAACGCGAAGCCGTCCGGAACATTCCCTCCGTCTGGGATGAGACCATCGTTCTGCCGCCGTCCGCCATCGGGGAATGCGCCGCCTTTGCCCGGCGTTCCGGGGACCAGTGGTACATTGCCCTGATGAACGGGGACGGACGGGAACGCACCGTTTCCATTCCCCTGGACTTCCTGAACAGGAACACCGCGTACCGGGCCACCATCCTCCGCGACCTGCCGGAAAAGAACGACGGCTGGAAGGTGGAAAACCGGGAACTCCATTCCGGGAGCACCCTTTCCTTCACCATGCGCGTCAAGGGCGGCGGCATTGCCCGCCTGGTCCCCGCCGGAAAGTAGCGTTCCCTTCCGTCTGCTCAACGGGAGTTCATCAGGAAAGGGGAAGAGGCTATTTTCCTCTTCTCCCTTTCCATTTGAAGCGGCCTTTCCGGAAAGGGAGAATTCCCATCATTTACGGCCTCCGGCAGTCACCAACTTCATTACCCGCGGAAAGACCGGAAAAGACGGCAAAAGGGTCAGTCCTGGCCAGCCTTCTCCATGGTGCTCCACGCCGGGAGCCACTGCACGTCCCGGAGGCGGTAGCCGCGTTCCAGAAGAGCTCCGTGCAGGCCGGGAAGATGGGCCGCGCCATAAAAAATGCCTATCCTGCGAACGCCCTTGCCGCGCCATTGGTCAAACACTTCCATGCACTTGGAATTCCGGCCTTCCAGAATCACGGTATCCTCCAAATCATTCGGAGCATGGGCAAAAATGCGCATCAGTTCATTCTTCAGTCCCGCCTTGTTCCCGGCAAGCAAATCCACCATCATGCCGAATTCATTCGGCTGGTACGCCCCGGGCTTTTCCACCAGGGAGGACAGCATGGATTTAAGCATCAGGCTGGCGAAGTTTTCTCCCTTACTGGCCTGCGCCTGCCGGAATTCCGCCAGCGTCATGTCCGCATGGATAAAATGGGGCGCGGAATAATCAATGCCCTGATGCTGGGTTTGAAGGCCCAGCGCGGCGCTCAATTCCCGGTACGCGCTTCCCAGCAGCCCCAGCAAAAAAGACTTTTCCTCAAGGGCGGCTCTCTTCCTCCACTCCACCATCCGGTTCCATTCCCGCGCCTCCTCCAGCGTCAGCCCTCCCATAGGCTTATTGCGGTCTATTTTACGGCGGAGCTCCTCCTCCCTCCGGAGCCCCTCCCCGCCGATCATTTCAAACAGCAGCACGTCATAACTGCCGAACAGCTTGTTCAGCCGGGCATAATAATCAGCCTCCGCCACATGAATGGCCCCGATAAGCGCCACTTCCGCGCCTTCGTCATTCACATACGCGGCCACGGGCGTAGACAGGCTCTGGCTGTTGCGGGACGAGGATTCCAGAAGCATGTACCGGGCCGGATACCCCCCATGCTCCTTCTTCCCCGCAACGGAGGCGTCCGCCGCAAGCGCGGGAGAGCACAACAGGAACACGGCCAGGAAGCTGCGCAGCATTTTCATACATGTCCAGCCTAGCGCGGGCCACACGCAGAGCAAGCCCAAAAAAGGACTGTGCCGCCTTTCCCTGCATCCCCCTCTCCGGAACCGGCAGCCACCGGAGCACGAACGGGTTTCCCTTAAACCGCGGGAGCCGGCAAACTTCCGCAGTTTGCGCCGCGTCAGCAGGGAGCAAAAAAATCCCCGCACCCGGAGACGGGCACGGGGAATGAAAAGGTTCATTCAAGGCACCATGCGGAAAACGATCCGCCGGCCGTGAACGGTTACTTCTGGCAGCAGCAGCCGCACTTGTCGGTCAGGGCTCCCACGCCGGGAAGCACCTTGCCTTCCAGCAGTTCCAGGGAAGCGCCGCCGCCCGTAGAGCAGAAGGAAAGCTTGTCCTGGACCTTGAACTTCTTGGCCGCCGTCACGGAATCGCCGCCGCCCACGATGGAGATGGCGGAGGAATCCGCCAGGGCTTCCGCAATTTCCTTGGTGCCCTTGGCAAAGCAGTCCATTTCAAACACGCCCATCGGGCCGTTCCACAGAACGGTCTTGGCGTCCTTGATGATGGCGGAGAATTCTTCAATAGCCTTGTCGCCGATGTCGATGGCCATGCCGCCTTCCGGCACCTTGCCGCCTTCCGCGAAGGGAGCCGTGCAGAAGGTTTCAGCGCCGTCTTCAAACTTCATGGCTACGCGCACGTCCGCAGGAAGCAGGAATTTCACGCCCTTGGCCTTGGCTTCCGCCAGGATTTCACGGGCCAGATCCAGCTTGTCGCCTTCAATCTTGGAAGCGCCCAGGTCATACCCTTCAGCCGCCAGGAACGTGTTGGCCATGGCGCCCCCGATCAGGAACGTATCAGCCTTTTCCATCAGCTTGGAAAGCACTTCAATCTTGTCGGACACCTTGGCGCCGCCCATGATTACCACGAAGGGCTTTTCCGGGTTTTCCAGCTTGCCTTCCAGGTATTCCAGTTCGCGTTCGATCAGGAAGCCCATGGCGCTCTTTTCCGCAAAATGCGTCACCCCTTCCGTGGAAGCGTGGGCGCGGTGGGCGGTGCCGAACGCGTCGTTCACGAACAGCGTGGCATTGCCCAGAAGAGCCTTGGCAAATTCCGGATCGTTCTTCTTTTCACCGGGATAGAAGCGGACGTTTTCCAGCAGGACCACGTCGCCGTCCTTCATGGCGGCGCGGGCGGCTTCCGATTCCGGGCCGATGGCGGCGGGAACGAATTTCACTTCCTTGCCGAGCAGTTCGGAAAGGCGGGCGGCAACGGGCTTCAGGGAAAAAGCGGGATCGGGTTCGTTCTTGGGACGGCCCAGATGGGAGGTGAGGACAAGGCGGGCGCCCTGGTCCAGCAGGAACTTGATGGTGGGGAGGGCGGCCACGATGCGGGCGTCATTGGTAATTTCCCCATCCTTGAGGGGGACGTTGAAATCCACGCGCATCAGGACTTCCTTTCCCTTGGCATCAAGGTCACGTACAGTAAGTTTAGCCATATCGGTTTATATTGTTTGGTTCAATGGAATAAAAAAGGGAGGGCATTTCTGCCCTCCCGGATAAATCCCCGGCCGCCTGGACAAACCCGGTTCAGGAACCGGAAGGTTGAAGCAGGCAACCGGCAAGACTTGTCGTGCAACTGAAGAGCAAGCGTTGTTCGGAAGAACTTACTTGCCGCAGGAGCAGCCGCAGCTCACGCTGTCGCCCAGCTTCTTCATGGCTTCAGCGGCGCGGTTGGAGTAGCCCCATTCGTTGTCGTACCAGCCGCAGACCTTCACCAGGTTGCCGCCGACCACATACGTGAAGCCGGAGTCAAAGATGCAGGAGTGGGGGTCGGAAACGATGTCCTGGAGAACGAGGGCTTCTTCAGAGTAATCCAGAATGCCCTTCAGCGGGCCTTCAGCGGCTTCCTTCATGGCGGCGTTCACTTCTTCCACGGTCACGTTCTTCTTGAGAACGGCCACGAAGTCGGTCAGGGAACCGGTCGGGGTCGGCACGCGGAAGGAAGCGCCGTTCAGGGAGCCCTTCAGGTTCGGCATCACTTCGCCGATGGCCTTGGCGGCGCCGGTGGTCGTCGGGATGATGTTGATCGCGGCGGCGCGGGCGCGGCGGGGATCGGAGTGGGGAAGGTCCAGGATGCGCTGGTCGTTCGTGTAGGAGTGAATCGTGCTCATCATGCCCTTTTCAATGCCGAACTTGTCGTCCAGCACCTTCACCATGGGAGCGAGGCAGTTGGTGGTGCAGGAAGCGTTGGAAACGATGTCGTGCTTGGCGGGATCGTATTCGCTGTCGTTGATGCCCAGAACGAAGGTCAGGTCAGGATCCGGGGAGGGAGCGGAAATGAGCACCTTCTTGGCGCCGGCTTCAAGGTGCTTCTTGGCGGCGTCACGCTTGGTGAACAGGCCGGTGGATTCCAGAACGACGTCTACGCCCAGCTTCTTCCAGGGAAGGTTGGCGGGGTCGCGTTCCACGGTGATGAGGATCTTGTGACCGTCAACGACCAGATATTCTCCATCAATGGAAATTTCACCGTCAAACTTGCCCTGCGTGGAGTCATACTTGAGCAGGTGGGCGATCATTTCAATGGGGGTCAGGTCATTGATGGCAACAACCTTGTTGCGTTCTTCCTTGGACATGGCGCGCAGTACGTTGCGACCAATACGTCCAAAACCGTTAATAGCATATTTGGCCATAAGATTGAGGGCTTCAGATTTGATTAATTACTAGTCCCGGACTTATTTAAGTACCATGGACGCCGTAAGTTTAAAAACGATTCAACCAGCCGTCAACACTATTGTTCCCCCATCATGGCAGTATGCTCCCGCGCCTGCGCAGACCGCAGGAAGCCCTGCCCGCGGGCATGCTCCCGCATGGAAGTCAAATGCTTGCAGAGCCGGTCCCCGGGTGGGGAAGACGGTCAGTTCATGGAGCGCAGGGCGGCGCGGATCAGTTCGTCCGCATCCGCGTCCGGATGGTCTTTCAGGTGGGCGGCGATCGCCTTGCGGGACTCCACCTGCTTGAACCCGAGCGCAATCAACGCCAGCTCCGCATCCCCCGCTGCCTGGGAGGTGGCGCCCTGCGCCTGGGCCTCCCACGTAGCGGCCAGTCCCACCTTGTCCTTCAGCTCCAGGACAATGCGTTCCGCCGTCTTCTTGCCCACGCCCTTGGCCCGCGCAATGCCGGAAACGTCCCCGCTCACCACCGCCTGCTTGAACTGCTCCACGGACAGGGAACCAAGAATGGCGATGGCCGTGGCAGGGCCGATGCCTGAAACGCGGTCGATCAGCAGCAGGAAAATGTCCCGCTCCGCATCCGTGGCAAAGCCGTAGAGCACCTGCATGTTCTCCCGGACATGCAGGTAGGTTTTCAGCGTCAGCTCCCTGCCGGGAAGAGGGTTCAGCCTGTCAAAGGTGGACAGGGGCACAATCACCTCATACCCCACGCCATGAACATCCAGAATCAACCGCTGGGGATATGATTCCGCCACCGTGCCGCGCAGAAAAGCTATCATGCCCATAACGTGACACAATCCGGCCCGCGCTCAAGCCAAAAACGCATCTGCGGAAACCGGCCCCATCATCTTTTCTGGAGCACGTGCAGCCTGATATGCTCCAGGTCCTCCCGGTGATAAAAACAGCGCACCCGGAGGCCGCGGGCGGTCTTCATCCGGCACCGGTATTCGCGCAGCAGCCCCTTTTTCACGAGCCTGTAAATGTAGCTGCGCACCACCCCCAGCATGTCGATAGCCTCGGCCATGTCCATGTAGCACGGTGGCACGCGGCGGCGTACAGGCTCCCGCCGGGCGAGAATCCGGTCCACATCCGCACGCCGCCAGTACAGGGCCAGGGAACCCGTCCCCTTGCGGACCACGCGGAAGCGGGCTCCGTGACGGTGCAGGTACTGGCGGGCGGCGGACGCGCTGCAGCAGAGCCGCGAGGCGATGGAGGACGTTTCCACGAACGCGCTGCCCGCTTCCGCATAAGGCTGGCCGGATTTGGGATTCGTTCCCCGACGGCGGATTTTCACATGTTCCGGGAAGCTCAGCTTGGGATTGTTAATGTACTCCCGTCCTCCTACTCCGATGAATGTTTTCTTAAAATGGTATATCATGGTTAATGAGTTTTTACATTGGGATTGCGAAGCTCCATGCAGACATTCCGCACGAAACTCTAACATTTTTGGAAGATTCCAAAAATGCATTGAGTCCAAGAATGTTCAACATTTTTCTTTGTTTTTCTGTTTTTTACATTCATACTGAACTCATTTCATCGCAATATATGCCCGGAGGCCGTATCAGCCAATCACGGGAAAAGGGCCTACGCCCCCGGCGGAAACAGCATGTTCCTCAACTTTTTCCGCCCCGCAGGCCTTCCGTTCCGGTGAATACAGAGGTTCACGGGCACAGGGAAAAAACCCCTTCCACCAGCGTTTTTACTGGCGCCGTACGGTTCAAGGGAAAACTTTTTTCCCGCTATGATTCTACCATACGGTTCCACGCATGCACGGCCCATTTCCAGAAAAGGGCCTGGGAAATTTCATGACAGGCCTTCCGCGTTCCATCTCCCACCGGCCTGTTCCCATCCCGGACGCCGGCCCACGTGTTTTTTCCGGCATTCCATGGATTTTCCGGGAACCGGGGCAATAAAAAACCCGGCTTCCCTATGGAAAGCCGGGCATGAAAAAAGAATGTTTCAGGGCAGGAGCTTCGCGGGCCGCCCTTCAAAAATCCCGCGCTGGGGAACGAAGATGCGGTCATTGGGCTGAATGGGAATCGCCCTGTCCTTGATGGAGAAATAATCGTACGTCACGGTTTTTCCGCCGCGCGTCACCTGCACGTACCGGGAACCCCAGTCCGTAATGTCGCCCGCGCCCACAATCGCTTCCAGAAGCGTCATGCCGCGCCGCCACAAGACGTTTTTCTTCATGGCTACGCCGCCGCTCACCAGCACAATGTGCTCCGTCAGCCGCGCGTCCGAACTCTGCACCTTCACCAGAAAGGTGGGGGCCGTGTACAATTCCGCCTTCTTATAGGCGGCCATCAGCATATCTTCAATCTGGCGCGCCGTCTTGCCTACCACGCGCAGCACGTCGTGGCCCGGCGGAAGCTGGGGCATGCGTATCGTCCCGTTGCCGTCCAGCAGATACTGGCCGGAAATGGCCGTAGCGTCATCCGCAGGAATGCCGCGCACCTGAATTTCAATGGTGCCCTGCGCAGGCACGGCGTCCGGAGACTGGGCGGACGCCAGCCCCGCCGCACCCAGCAAGAGGCAAAGGAGGGAACAAATGTATTTTTTCATGGAGCAATGGGTTAGTACAGATCTTCACTATCATGGGACTGGGTAGCCGCCAGCTCCTTGGCCTTTCCGGAACGCTCGGCCTTCTTCATGGAAGAGGCGTCCGCATTCTCGCCGGAGGAACCGCCATCCGCAGAATAATAGGAGTAATAAGTCGTGTAATACTGATACTGGTGATCGGACGTGATGTCCACATTATTCATCACCACGCCGGCCAGGTTGCCGCCTACGGATTCAATCACCTGCTTCTGCCTCAGGAGGGCTTTCAGCGGCAGTTTGCGGGGCTGGACGACCATGAGCGTCATATCCACCTCGCTCACGATGACGGCGGAATCACTGACGCCGAGGATGGGCGGGGAGTCCACCAGCACGATGTCAAAGCGCTGCTTCACTTCCTGGAGCAGTTCATTGAATTTGCGGGAATTCAACGCGCCCGACGGGTCGAAGGGCGTGGGGCCCGCAGGCATCACGTACAGGTTTTCAATGGGCGTCTGGAAAATCACTTCCTCCAGCGGGTAGTCTTCCAGCAGATAGGAGGTCAGTCCCACTTCATTGTCCAGTTCATAATACCGGTGAAGCTTGGAACGGCGCAGGTCGGCGTCAATCATCAGGGTGGCATAGCCGCCCTGGGCGCAGATATAGGCCAGGTTGCACAGGGTGGTGGTCTTCCCTTCCCCGGCACTGCCGGAAACAAAGGTCAGGGAAATTTCCTCCAATCCCTTTTTATTGAATTCTATATTTGTTCGCAGAATACGGTAGGCTTCCGCATCCGGGCCCATCACATCGGAAGAATGAAGGATCGGCACATTCTTGGGGATAATGCCCAGCACCGGAACCTGCAGAGCCCGTTCCACGTCCTCCATCGTCTTCACGGAGGTGTCCATGAATTCCAGCAACAGGGCCAGCCCGATGCCCAGAAGCAGCCCGGCCCCGGCGCCCACCGCCAGGTTGATGGTCACGTTCGGCTTGTAGGGAGCGGCAGGATAGGTCGGAAGCTGGTACATTTCAATCGCTTCACGGGGAACGCGCAGACGGGCGATTTCATCCTTGTACCGGGAATCCAGGTCCTTGAGCTGGTCCAGCGCGGCGTCATAATCACGGCTGGCCTGTTCATACATGGGAACCTGCAGGACATGCTTCTGGAGAGCTTCCTCCTTTTGAGCGACGGTCGCCTCCCAGTGCTTCCGGCTTGCGGAAACCATTTCCAGCTTGCTTTTCAGGGAGGAGCGCAGCCCGATCAGCTCCTTGTTCAGCTTCTCTCCCAGAATCCTTTCCGTCTCCAGCAGCGCCAGCATCTTGGGGTGCCTGGCCCCGATGTTCTGGGCTTTCAGGTTTTCCTTCTCCTTGAGCTTGTCGGAAAATTCGGCATAGGTTTCACGCAGGGCCTTGGCTCCTACGGATTCCGCATTCAGCAGGTCGGAACTGATGACGTAATCCAGCAGCTTGTCGTCAGGCAGACGCTGCAGTTCCTGCACGTAGGAAGCCAGTTCCTTTTCATCCTTTTCAAACTGCATGGCCTGGGATTTGGCGTTCCGGAAGTCTTCCTCTTCCATGCCGGCCGTCAGAGTGCTCCGGTTTTCACCGTTTCTCCAGGTAGTGGGAAGGTAGGAGCTTTCCGCAATCAGCTTCTTGAGGGACATCATCTTTTCATTGACGGTATCCTCCTGTTCCCGGAGAACGTCCTTCAAACTTTTGATGGCGGTTTCCACCAGGCGGTTTTCACGCATTTCACGGTCCTGCTTGTAAGCCTCGGGAACCGCCTTGGCGATGTTCTGCACCAGTTTGGGATCCGGGCCGGAGACAATGACGTCCACCAGGTCCGTCGCACGCACGGGAGCCACCTTGATCATGCCGGCCAGATTGGATGCCGCCATTTCATCCGTCATGCCCCATTCCGCGGCAAGATTCAGCTTCCTGGACACCACCTTCAGAACTTCAGTGGAAGTCAGCACGGAATACTGCATGGGAATGTAGTTAGCCGTCACGTTGGAGGAGGCGACCACGTCCCCCCCCTGGCCGATTTCCATTACGGGCTTGGGCAGCTTGATCTGGAACTGGCTCGTCGCCCGGTAGGAGGGCGGCATCAGGAAAGTCACTACCACGGAAATGACCAGCACCAGAAGGAAGACCAGGAAGACTTCCTTCCAGCGATTTTTTAAAACTTGCAAATAGTCAATGTTGCGTACGATGCGATCACTGTTCTGCTGATCCTGGGCATTCATGAAAGATAGTGAGGTAGTAAGATAAAAACTCCTCTAATTGTGAATGAACATTCGCAATTAGAGGAGTAAGGACATTAATGGTCAGTCAAGACTTAGAAGCTGTAATTCACGCCGAAGGAGAACACGTTGCGGTTGTAGGAGGGCATCGGGTAGTTATAGCCGCCGTAGGAACCGTTGGTGTAGGAGTACTGGGCCGTAAGAGCCAGCGCATTAGTCAGCAGCAGCTTGATGCCGGCCGTAGCATTGAAGGTCAGGTCAGACGTATCACTGTTGCTGCCGGAGCTCAGGCGGCTGTACTCGCTGGAAATCAGGTTTACGCCGCAGTTCAGGCTGGCGCGGTGCGTCAGTTTCAGCGTGCTGTTCACGCCGAAGCGCCACGTTTCATTGGAATAGTAACTGGCACCGCTGTAGGGAATGTACGTATTCGTCGCTTCGTTGGAGTAGCGGATGAACGTGCCGATCATGAAGCGGTCGCTCATGCGGTGGTTCAAACCGAATTCTGCGGAAGGATAGGTCCTGGTACCGTAGCTTTCCACATATTTGAACTGGGGACCTACGCGGAGCGTGGCGGACGTATTTTCAGCCACAGCGTATTCAGCGCCGGCCATGACGAAGTTGGAGAATTCGTTGTTGCCGTATTCGCGGTCGCAGTAGGAACCGTTCCAGCTCAGGGAAATAGCCAGGCGTTCCGTCCACTTGTAGCGGTTGGTGAAGTCCATGCCCACATAGTCGCGGTTGTCCGTCTTGGCGGAGTCCTCCTGATAGTTGAATCATGGAGAAGTTGGCGCCCAGCGTGGTGGAGTAGCGGGAGGTCCATGCCTTGCTCACGGAGCTGGAGACGTACACGTAAATGTAGTCGCCGTCCCGGCGGGCGTTGGCAATGCCGTTGGAATAGTTGGGTTCCGGCTGCCACGCAAAGGACACGCTGCCGTTGTAGCGCAGGGTCTGGTCAAAGCTGTGGGAAAGGTTGGCGGAGAGAGTGGAGTTGGAAAGTGATTCGTTCGTCTCTCCCTCAAGGTCCTTCAGGTAAAAGATACCCCCAAGCTTGGCGGAGAAGGAGTACTGGGTCACGGAATCGTAGTTGGCCAGGGAGGCGCCGATGTCCGTGCTGATGAAAGCGGCTTCCTGCTGGTCATAGTTGGAAGCGTTGACGTTGTCGTCATAACCGCCGGCCAGATTGAATGTCCACTTCAGGGGAAGGGATTCTTCCAGACCGACCGGTCCTGCCAGGGTGTACAGGGACTGCCCGTTGGCATGGACGGCAAGCATGCCGGCAGCCATCAAGGAGAGATAAAAAAGACTCTTCATGCTATTGATAAATGGATCGGGTTAATTTCCGGCAGGATTGGAGATGGGAGCGGGGCTTGTAGCAGAGCCGCCCACGGGAAGACCGCCCGGCAGGACCAGGGCCCCTCCGGATGCTTCCTCACCAGGCCTCACCAGACCGCTGGTCTGAGTGGTCACCCCTTGCAGAGGATTGTCAGGCGTCTGGGCCGCCACGCCCACGGCAATGCCGGGAACGGCATTGGCTACCATGGAGCTGCCCAGAGCTTTCGTAACCGCTTCCGAGATGGGAGAGACGGACGCATACGGGTGGGGCTGCACAGCCACAGCAGAGGCAATCACGTTGCGTACGTTGGCTTCCGTTACCTGGGTTCCATAGCTTTTAACGGCGGCGGAAGCAACAGCGGGCGCGCTGCCCGGGAAAGCGCCTGCGGCCATGGATACCAGGGAGCCCATCACCTGGTCAGACACGCCGGCCTTGACAGCGGCGTTCAGAATCTCGGTCACGGCTTTCATATCCAGGGCGCCGGCCTTCAGGCTGGCCTGGACAACACCTGCCATTTGATTCATAAAAGCCTTTTCAACAGCAGAGGCTTTAACCTTATTAACAGCCGGAACGGCTGCCGGAGAAGCAGTTTGCTGAGCCACACCGGGGAGGGCGCCCGCAAACGCAAGTGCCAGCGCACTGAGCGCCGTCTTTGTCATGAACCTGGCTTTCATAAAGGAAGTATCTAGCAGGTGAATTTAATGAAAAAATGGAGCGGGTAACGGGAATCGAACCCGTGTGATCAGCTTGGAAGGCTGGAGCTTTACCATTAAGCTATACCCGCACAACAGAGGCATTATGTTCAAGCCTCGGGGGTAAGACAAGTTTTTTTTCATTTCTGTGTTAAAATATCAAAAAAGAAGACACGATTTTTCTGTGGTCTTGACATACCTGCCTTCTACCGCTAAATAGGCATCCGCATTTCATGCGGGCGTCGTTCAATGGTAGGACGCGAGCTTCCCAAGCTTGAGACGTGGGTTCGATTCCCATCGCCCGTACCACTTTTATACCGCAAGCAATTGTTCCTCAATGCTTGCGGTTTTTCTTTACACTTTAAAAAGACGAGCATTCCGGAGGCTTTCGCTTTCCGGAAAATAAATTTCCCCCATTCCCGCTTCCCGGGTATTCCGGGAGAATTTCCGGATAAGAAAATGCCGCTCCCTCTTCCGCTGCGCCGGAAGCAGCCGCCTCCGGCGCAGCCGTGAATTACAGGCCTTTACCAGCCAAGAACAAATTTCCGCTGAATTTTCGCCAAAAGAAGAACCTTGCGGATCATCGTTCGGGTTTCATTAAGGAGGTTGAGGTAGAGGAGCGCCCGCCGCATGTCGGATACGTCCTCCGCCCGCAGGATGATCTGCTGCTTGACCGCCTCCGCAAATTCCTCATCCAGCGCGTCCATGCCGGCCAGGCATTGGTCCAGCCCGGCATAGTCATTGCTTTCCATCATTTCCCGGAAACGGGGGTACAGGGAGGAAACGCGGTTGTTCATCCCCCTCAAGTGCTCTATCCTGTCCATGTCCAGCCCTTCATGATTGTTGTCTATGTAGGCATGGCTGGCCGTGGTGATGTTGGAGAGGGATTCAAAGACGGAGGTGGCGTATTCCACCATCTGCACGTAGCGCTTGCCGCGGTCCGCCTCTTCATCCGGGAGTTCCCGGACGACGGGCATGACTTCCATCGCCATCCGGTCGCTCAGGGAGCGGCGGATGCCGCGAGCTTCCTTCCGGAGCTTTTTCAGCCGCTTCCGGTCCTCCACGTTCAGGGCTTCCAGGTTCATTTCATAGATTTCCGCCATGCGTTTCATCAGCTCAATGATTTCTTCATTGTAGCGGGCGGCGCAGGCCGGATCCCGGTAATTGGCCACCTTCGCCAGTGCCGCGGCCTGGGTTCTTTTTTTATGGAGCCTGGAGCTTTTCAGCAGCAGGAAGGCAGCCAGGGCGCACATGGCGACAATGCCGAACAGGCCTCCGTAAACGATGCACGCCGCCACCATGCAGCACATGGTGAATGCGGCAAAGGCCGTAAAGAACCACCCGGAAATTACCGTAATCACCCCCGTGATGCGGTACACGGCGCTGTCCCGCCCCCAGGCTTTGTCCGCCAGGGAGGAACCCATCGCCACCATGAACGTCACATACGTGGTGGAAAGAGGAAGCCGGAGGGATGTAGCCAGGGAGATCAGCAGGGCGGCGACCGTCAAATTCACGGAAGCGCGGATCAGGTCAAAGGAGGCTCCGTTATCCGGGCCGTCCGGCACGGGCTGGAAACGTTTTTCAATGAATCTTCCCACGCAGGCGGGCATGATTTTTTCCACCGCGCGGGAGGCGTTCAACGCATAGCGCACGGCCATGCGGGCCGGGGGGACGGAGCCGAACCGCTCCACGCCCCCGCCCTGCCTCGCCAGGTTGACCTCCGTATCCGTGACGGTCTGCGCCTTTTTGGAGAACATGAGGGCCAGCACCATGATGACGCCCGCGCCCAGCAGGTAGCGCCAGTCCGCCGTGACGGGGGCCATGAGGCCGCCCATGGTGAGGGTGGAAAGGTCCGCGCCCTGCGCCGCAGCGGCGGACGCTATCTCCATGGAGGACTGCCCCGCCATGAAAACGCCGATGAAGTTGACCAGGTCGTTTCCGGCAAAGGAGAGCGCCAGGGCCATGGTGCCCGCCAGGACGGATATTTTCAGGATGTTGATTTTGCAAATGTTCTGGAGAACGGCCATCAGGACGGTCCAGAATACCAGGCTGCAGCATACGTACAGCCAGATGTGGGCGTCCAGGTGGCGGATCATGTCCTTGGTGACCAGCGTGCTGCCTTTCAGCCCCTTGAAGATGGCGAAGTAGGTGATGGCCGTCAGGGCCAAGCCGCACCAGACGGCCCCCAGGTATTTGAATGATTTTTTGTAGTTGAAGGAGAAGATGAGGCGGGAAATCCACATGACCGTTATCCCGCAAATGAAGGCGACGAAGACGGAGGAGAAGATGCCGGAGATGATCGCCAGCGCCTTGGAGGAGTTGATGTAGCTGGACAGTTCCTGCGCTGCGCCCGGCTCTGCGGACCAGATTTTGAACAGGGCAACCGCCACGGCGCCGCCCAGCAGTTCAAAGACGATGGAGACCGTGGTGGAGGTGGGAAGACCGAAGGTGTTGAAGACGTCCAGCAGAATCACGTCCGTCAGCATCACCGCCAGGAATATCAGCATGATGTCATGGAAGGTGAACTGGGCCGGCATGAATACGCCGCTTCTGGCGATTTCCATCATGCCGCTGGAGAACAGGGAGCCAATGATGATGCCCAGGGCGGCCACCAGTATGATCGTCCTGCGCGGCGCGGCCTTGGAACCGACGGCGGAGTTCAGGAAGTTGGCGGCGTCATTGGAGACCCCGACGACGAGGTCAAAGCAGGAGAGCACCAGAATCAGCCCTATGATGAAGTAATAGATTGGGTCCATAAGCGTAATAAACGGCCCTCTATTACAGGAGGCCGCTTCCGCACGCCCGTTTTAAAACGTGAACATTCCGTCACATTGATACAACAATATGATTTTCAATGAAAACCATAGCGCTACACCTGCTTCCCGTGAAATCTTCCGTTTCTTCCGGGTACTTCCGGAGCCTGGTTTTCCTCCGGTTCTCCGGCAGCCACGGCCCATTTTCCTGAAATCCCTTCCCGCGGAGTGGCGGCTGCCGCCTTCCATACAAAACAAAAAGGCCCCCCGGAAAACCGGGGAGCCTTGAAGTCGATTGCCGTGTCTCGCAGAAACGGACGGGGGCTTACATCATGCCCATGCCGCCCATTCCTCCCATGCCGCCCATGTCGGGAGCGCCGGAGCCGCATCCGCAGCCCTTCTTCTCGGGCTTGTCGGCAATGACGCATTCCGTGGTAAGCAGCAGGCCGGCGATGGAAGCCGCGTTCTGCAGGGCGGAACGGGTTACCTTGGTCGGGTCCACCACACCGGCGGTGAGCAGGTCTTCATATTTGTCCGTGGCTACGTTGTAGCCGTCGGCCGCTTTCTTCATCCCCTTCACCTTGGCGACGATGAGGGCGCCTTCACGGCCGGCATTGCTGGCCAGTTGGCGGAGCGGAGCTTCCACCGCACGATAGACGATTTGAGCGCCGGTTTCCTCGTCGCCTTCCAGCTTGAGGGTGTCAATGGCTTTCTGGGCGCGGATCAGGGCCACGCCGCCGCCGGGAACGATGCCTTCTTCCACCGCAGCGCGGGTGGCGTGCAGGGCGTCGTCCACACGGGCCTTCTTTTCCTTCATTTCCGTTTCCGTAGCGGCACCCACATGGATGACGGCCACGCCGCCGGCCAGCTTGGCCAGGCGTTCCTGGAGTTTTTCACGGTCGTAGTCGGACGTGGTGTCCTTGATCTGGTGGCGGATCTGGGAGATGCGGCCTTCAATGTCCGCAGACTTGCCGGCGCCTTCCACGATGACGGTTTCATCCTTGGAGACGACCACGCGCTTGGCCTGGCCGAGGTCTTCAATGCCCACGTTTTCCAGCTTGATGCCCAGGTCTTCCGTGATGCACTTGCCGCCGGTCAGGATGGCAATGTCTTCCATCATAGCCTTGCGGCGGTCGCCGAAGCCGGGAGCCTTAACCGCGCAGATGTTCAGCACGCCGCGCAGGCGGTTGACCACCAGGGTAGCGAGAGCTTCGCCTTCAATGTCTTCCGCGATGACCAGGAAGGGACGGCCGCTCTTGGCCACTTTTTCAAGCAGCGGAAGGAAGTCCTTCAGGTTGTTGATCTTCTTTTCGTGGATGAGGATGTAGGGGTTTTCCAGCACGGCTTCCATCGTTTCCGCGTTGGTCACGAAGTAGGGGGACAGGTAGCCCTTGTCGAACTGCATGCCTTCCACCACGTCCAGCGTGGTTTCAATGCCCTTGGCTTCTTCCACGGTAATGGTGCCGTCCTTGCCCACCTTGTCCATGGCTTCCGCGATGATGTGGCCGATTTCGGCGTCCCAGTTGGCGGAAACGGTGGCAACCTGGGCCACTTCCTTGCTGGAGTCAACAGGCTTGCTGATTTTCTTGAGTTCTTCCACCACGGCGTCCGCGGCCTTCATGATGCCCCTCTGGAGGGAGATGGGGTTGGCGCCGGCGGTGACGTTGCGCAGGCCTTCGCGGTAAATGCTTTCAGCCAGCACGGTGGCGGTGGTGGTGCCGTCCCCGGCCACGTCGTTGGTCTTGGAGGAGACTTCCCGGACAAGCTGGGCGCCCATGTTTTCAAACGGGTCTTCCAGTTCGATTTCCTTGGCGACGGTCACGCCGTCCTTGGTGATGAGGGGGGAACCGAATTTCTTGTCGATCACCACGTTGCGGCCGGCAGGCCCCAGCGTGCTCTTGACAGCCTTGGCAATCTGTTCCACGCCGCGGAGCAGAGCCTGGCGCGCGGTTTCGTCAAATTGGATTTGTTTAGCCATAATATCAGGTTATTTTAAAATGATGTTGAGTGAGTGTGTCGTGTGATTTAGCCAATGATGGCCAGAATGTCGTTTTCAGACAGGATGAGGTAGTCTTCTCCGTCCAGCTTGATTTCCGTGCCGCCGTACTTGGAAATAAGAACGTGGTCGCCCGGCTTCACGGTGAATTCAATCAAGGCGCCCTTGTCATCGCGGCCGCCGGTGCCTACGGAGATCACTTCGGCTTCCTGGGGTTTTTCCTTGGCGGTGTCCGGCAGGAACAGGCCGCCGGCCGTCTTGGTTTCAGCTTCAATGCGCTTGACCAGCACACGTTGTCCTAGGGGTTTGATGTTTGCCATAGTATGTTGTTTTTGTGTTGTTATAGATGAATATATGGATGTAATGTTCCGCCGGAGGGGAAGTTGCTCCCCCCCTCCGGCGGGAAGGGGTTGCTTATTTGTCGTCGTCGACGATTTCGGCGTCCACCACGCGGCCTTTCGCCTTGCGGGGGCCGTCGGAAGCTTCTTCCTCCGGAGCGGCTCCCGGCATGGGGCCGGCTGCACCGGCGGACTGCTGGGCGGCTTCCGCTGCCTTGTAAAGGGCTTCCAGACGGGATTCCAGGTCTTCCTTCCCGGCCTTGATCGCGGTGTATTCCTTTTTGGAGATGGCTTCCTTGAGGTGCATCACCTTGTCTTCGATCTCGCGCTTGAGGTCTGCGGGAATCTTGTCCCCCATCTCCTTGAGCTGGCGTTCCACGGAGAAGCAGAGGGAGTCCGCCTGGTTGACGGTGTCAATTTCCTCGGCGCGCTTCTTGTCTTCTTCCGCATGGGCTTCTGCATCACGCTTGGCGCGTTCGATTTCATCCTTGGAAAGGCCGCTGGAGCCCTGGATGGAAATCTTCTGTTCCTTGCCGGTGCCCTTGTCCTTGGCGGAGACGTGCAGAATGCCGTTGGCGTCAATGTCAAAGGTCACTTCAATCTGCGGCACGCCGCGCGGAGCGGCGGAGATGCCGTCCAGCTTGAAGTTGCCGAGAAGCTTGTTGTCCTCAAACATTTTGCGTTCACCCTGGCAGATGCGGATGTCCACGGCGGGCTGGTTGTCCGCGGCGGTGGAGAACACCTGGCTCTTGCGCACCGGAATGGTCGTGTTGCGCTCGATCATCGGCGTAGCGATGCCGCCCATCGTTTCAATGGACAGGGTCAGCGGGGTCACGTCCAGCAGAAGCACGTCGTTGACGTCCCCCTGGAGCACGCCGCCCTGGATAGCGGCGCCTACGGCCACCACTTCATCCGGGTTCACGCCCTTGTGGGGTTCCTTGCCGGCCAGCGTATGGGCCATTTCCTGCACGGCGGGCATGCGGGTCATGCCGCCCACCAGCACCAGTTCGTCAATGTCCCCGGTCTTCAGGCCGGAGGCGGCGATGCAGTCCAGCACGGGCTTGCGGGTACGGTCCAGCAGGTCTTCCGTGAGCTGTTCCAGCTTGGGACGGCTCAGCGTCAGCTGGATGTGCTTGGGTCCGGAAGCGTCCGCCGTGATGAACGGCAGGCTGATGTCATAGCTCTGGGTGGAGGAAAGGGCGATCTTGGCCTTTTCAGCTTCTTCCTTGATGCGCTGGATGGCGTCCGGCTGGTTGGAAAGATCCATGCCGGAATCCTTCTTGAACTCGTCCATGATCCAGGTGATGATCGCGTTGTCCCAGTCGTCGCCGCCCAGGTGGGTGTCGCCGTCGGAAGCCTTCACTTCAAACACGCCGTCACCGATTTCCAGCACGGAAATATCGAAGGTGCCGCCGCCGAGGTCGTACACGGCAATGTTTTCATTGGACTTCTTGTCCAGGCCGTAAGCCAGGGCAGCAGCCGTCGGTTCATTGATGATGCGGCGCACCTTCAAGCCGGCGATTTCACCGGCGGCCTTGGTCGCGTTGCGCTGGGCGTCATTGAAATAGGCGGGAACGGTAATCACGGCTTCCGTGATCGTCTCACCCAGCTTGGATTCCGCGTCGGCCTTCAGCTTGGCCAGGACCATGGAGGCGATTTCCTGGGGAGAAAAAGTCTTCTTTTCCCCGCCTACGTCCACGCGGATATAGGCGTCCCCGTTGGGGGCCTCCACAATTTCATAAGGCACCTTCTTATCTTCTTCCGTCAGCTCGCTGTACTTGCGGCCGATGAGGCGCTTGGAGGAAAACACGGTGTTTTTCGGGTTGGTCACCGCCTGACGTTTGGCGGCCTGCCCCACGAGGCGTTCACCGCTCTTGGTGAAGGCAACAATGGAGGGAGTGGTGCGCGCACCTTCGCTGTTTTCAAGTACGGTACCCTGACCGCCTTCCATCACAGCCATGCACGAGTTGGTCGTGCCCAAGTCGATTCCTAATATTTTAGCCATATCGTTATCTTAGATTGTTTTAAATGGATTTCGTTGAGATTTGATTTCCCCATGACCTGAAGTGTCATGCAGGCAAACTCATGTTCTTGCCTCTCTTTCTGCAAATGGCATGCCAGCCTTGTAAGCCCTGTTGAAAAATAAACATAAACAGCATAAATTCATCGTATTATAACATCGCATCATTTCGACCGCTCTTTTTCCTGCCGAGCAGCAATGGGACATATTGTCACACCAAAAAGAGACAAAATGTCACACGCGGCCATTTTGTCCCACACCCCCCGGACAGCCTATCCCCGGCGCCCGTCACGAAGCTTCCTTGCAGGAGGAAGCTTCCGCTCCGGTTCCGCATTTGCCGTAAGCCAGGCGTTTCATGAAATCCTTGTAAAGCAGCGTTTCCATGCGGCCGTCCCCGTATTCCACCACCGCGCTCATGGTTTCCACCCAGTCCCCGCAATTCAGGTACCGCACCTCCCCCACCATGGTATCCGCCGGATGATGCACATGCCCGGCAATGATACCGTCACACTGCCTTTTCACCGCCAGATTCTGGAGCTGCTCCTCATATTTCCCAATGAAATTGACGGCGGATTTCACGCGGCTCTTGATGGCGCGGGAGACGGAATAATATTCCCTGCCCCGCCAGGCGCGGTATTTATTGTAAAGCCGGTTGACCGTCAGCAGAACGTCGTAGCCCAGGGAGCCGAGCATCGCCAGCCACCGGTGGTTGGTGGAGATGGCGTCAAAACCGTCTCCGTGCACGCACAGGTAACGCCTGCCGTCCGCCGCCCGGTGCACGCACTCCCTGGCCATTTTCAGGCCGCCCAGATGAAAGGGAAGGAATTTTTCCAGAATATCGTCGTGGTTCCCGCGCAGGTACAGCACTTCCACATCCTCCTGCTCCATCTTTTTCAGCAGGGTGCGGATCAGGCGCGTATGCCGCCTGCGCCAGCGGCTGCCGCAGGAGAGGGCCCAGGCGTCCACAATATCCCCTACCAGAACTATTTTTTCCGCACGGACATGCTTCAGGAACCTCCGGCATTCGTCCGCCTTGCAATCCTTCGTGCCCAGATGGAGGTCTGACAAAAAGACCGTGCGGCATTCCAGCACCGCATCCCGCGGGGGGCGGGCGTAGCCGGTTCCATTCTCCTCCCGCGCCACGGAGGCCAGCAGTTCTTCAAACCTGTCATGGATGGAATCCCACGCTCTGGCGCGCACGGTCCTGCGGGCCTGTTCGCCGAGCCTCCGGATCATCCCCCTGTCCTCCAGCAGACGGCGCATGGCGGAGTAAAAACCCTCCGCGTCCCCCTTCTCCGCCTGAAGGCCGTTGATGCCGTCCAGCACCACATCTGCGGAAGCGGCGTACCGGTAGCTGACCGTAGCCAGGCCGCTGGCCATCCCTTCCAGCAGAACGTTCCCGAAGGTCTCCGTCTCACTGGCGAAGAGCAGCACGTCCATGGCGGCGTAATGGCGCGCGAGGTCCTCCCCGCTGCGCATTCCGCAAAACACGGCGTCCGGAAACTCACTGCGCAGGCTGCTCATCATGGGACCGTCCCCCACCACGACCATCTTCATGCCGCAGGCCGGGAACTCCCGCTGCAGGCGCGTGTACAGTCCCAGGGCCGTCACCAGGTTCTTCTCCCGGGCCAGACGCCCCACCACGCCGAACACCACTTCATCCCGCCAGGCGCCCCATGACTGGCGCAGGCCGGCATCCCTCCTGGCAGGGTCAAACAAGGCGGCATCCACCCCGCGCCCCATTACGGAGAGGCGTTCAAATCCCAGCCCCTCCAGCGCGCGGCGCATCTCCTCCGTGGGCACCACCGTCATCCCTGCCCGGTTGTGGAGCTTGCGCAGGTAATTCACGGCGGCGGTTTCCAGCCCGGAGAAATGGTAATCCTTCATGTACTGGTGAAAATTGGTGTGGAATCCCATCACCACGGGAATCTCCAGAGCGCGGGCGGCCTTCACGGCGGAGGCCCCCATGGGGCTTTCCGTGGCAACATAAACCACATCCGGCCTCTTCTTCATCCATCTGGAGCGGAACCTTTCTGCGGAAGGCAGCCCTATTTTCACCTCATGATACATGGGGAGGGAGAGAGACGGCATGGCCGTCTCTCCGGGAACGGAAGCTCCGTCCCTCCCGGAAGCCCTCAACACATGCACCAGATGCCCCCGCGTCCGAAGCCCCCGGACCAGCCGCTCCAGCGTCAGGGCCACTCCATTCACGTCAGGTTCATACGTATCCGTTGCCACATCAATTCTCATGCGCCGGCACCATGGGCAGAAAGGCCTTCCCAGGCAAGCTGAGGAGGGAAACGAAACCGTCACAGGCTGCTGTCATCCGTCCCCGTCCCCAGCAGGAGAAACAACCGTGCCGGACAGATTCCGGCATGTCCCCCCCGCTTTTCCTGCACGGGAAACCGAACAGAGGAGGCGGCCTCCCCCACTCCCTGTTTGGAAGGTGCCGCCGCCAAAACCGCACATTTCCGTAAAAAAACAGACGAATCATTGAATATCAGACGCTCTGAAACTACATGCGGTCATCCGCGCATTATAAATCCGCCGTCAACCAAATTTTTTGAGAAAAAATGATTTTCATCGTATCCAGGACGGGAAAAAACACAATGGAATCCAAAGGCCGTGAAATCTGATATTCTTATTAACCATTGATAATGTTTCTATTATTTATTAAAAAAATTATTCCTTCCCGACAGCCGGATTTATAATCCGCCAAAATGCATGCATACGGGATACATAAAACGGAAATGAAGGAATATTTAGAAAGATTTTTAATAAAAATAATAATGATTCCCATGTTCTGAAAGCCGGGAAAACGTGGCGGAACGCCGGATGCTTATCTCTGCCTTTTCCCGGTCCGGAAACCGCAGCCGGTTATCTCCTTCATTGCTCCTGATACTCTTGCATATTATCCTTCAACCTGCTTTAAACACCCCGGATTAGGAATCCGGCGTCAATACTAGTTTTTCATATCAAGCCTGTTTCTCCAAATCAATCCAGTATTTTCCTAGACGAAAGCCTTGATAAAATATGTTTGTTAGAATAAAGCATAAATACTTGAATATAATGATTGTTCATCTTATTTTAGCGCTGTCGGCCATTTCATCCGGATTCCTAATTCGCTATTGAAACAACCGACCCCCATCCCCTACCCCATTCCCCCAATGAAATTGATAGATTGCTATCGCTATGCAGCCATGCTTTATGCATCCGCCTGCTGTACCGCCTCGCCGCTTTACGGCCCTCTGGAAACAGGCTTGCAGGAAGCCCAGCTTCTGAGTTCCCTGAAAGCCTGCAAATCCCTGGAAGGTCCGGGAACGGACGCCTACCTGAGCCGCACTGGATTGAACGGCGCCTACAAAACGAAAAAGCCCATTGGCGGCCTTTTCTTTTCACTTCATTTTGAGTACAACAAGGATGGAGGCCTGAGAGCCGTCTCCTTTTACTCCAGCACCAAGGCAGGCAAGGACGAATACGATACGCGCCTGAAATCCCTGTACAAGCGCATGCTGAACGGGCTGACGGGCCTCTATGGCCCGCCCATGAATCTGCCGGACTGGATTGAGAAGGAGTCCCTGCCCGCGGAACGCGTGCTGTACATGCACATGTGGCGCATTCAGCCGGGCTGCTTCCTGATGGCCGGCCTGGCCAACATGGGGGCCTCCGGCTACATTCCCGTTTTCCGGATTTCCCCGCCTGCCGGCATGCCGCCCAAGTCCAAAAAGGACAGGGACAAACTCAAATCCGAATGGGCCGCCATTCCCGAATTTTACGAATTCACCAAGGCGGAACGCTTCCTGGCCAATGCGGTGTTCGCCATGTCCCATAAAAAATATCAGGACGCGCTCCAGCTCTTCCAGAAAGCCGCGGACCTGGGCAGCCCCAACGGATACTGGGGACTGGCCTACCTGTACCGGCTGGGACCCGCCGGCGTGGAAAAGAACGCGAGCCTGGCGGATGAACACACTAAAAAAGCGGCCCTGATGGGATTTGCGCGGGCTGCCATGAAATTCGGAAAAACATGGGAACAATTCTGCAAGAACCAGGATTTCACCGAAGCTGAAGCCAGGGAATGGCAGAACAGGAACCTTCGGGCAGCCAGAGCCGGCTATGCCTCCGAACAATACAACCTGGGCATCATCTACCAGCACGGCTTCGGCGTGGAAAAGAACCTGGCCACCGCCAGGGAATGGCTGGAAAAGGCGGCCTCCCAGGACCATACCCAGGCCAAAGCGGCATTAAAGACGCTGCCGGACGCCGGAGCCGGAAACGCGGAACTCTCCTGACCATCTTCCAACAACCAACTCCCCCAATACCAAGCCGGCTGTAGCTTCTCCGGAAGTACACGCAGCCGCTCCGGCAAATCCCTATGAAATGCCAGACCGGCAGGGAGGCGGCCCCAACCGCTTCCCTGCCAAAAAGCCGGAAATGCAACGCCGGCGGAAACCGCGGGAAGCATCAGCAAATGCGGGGCAGCTGCATCCCGGAAGGCATGCCCAGCACCCGTTCCACCCCCAGCCGCCCCGTCATCAGCAGGGGCGCCGTTCCAAACTCTTCCACACGGCCTATCGCGCAGGCCCCGGCGGACACGCCGCAGCCGCGCATCAGGCGCAGGGCCTCTTCCTCATGCTCCCGGGGAAGAATAGCCAGATAACGGCCTTCACAGGCCACTTGAAGAGGGTCCAGCCCCAGCAGGCCGCAGGCTGCTCTGACATCCTCCCGCACGGGAATGGACACTTCATCCAGTTTCACCGTCAGGCCGGAGGACTCCGCAATTTCCGAGAGCGTGGCGGTTAACCCGCCACGGGTCACGTCACGCAGGCAATGCACGGGGATTCCGGCCCGGACGACGGCAGCCACGGATTCATGCAGCGGGGCGGAATCACTCTCCAGTCCCTCCCCGAAGGACAACCCGGCCCGCAGGCTCATGATCGTCATGCCGTGCCTCCCCAGATCACCGCTGACCAGCACGGAATCCCCCGGACGGACGGAAGAAGGGCTGATTTCCAACCCATGGCGCACCACGCCCGCCCCGGCGGTATTAATATAAATGCCGTCACCCTTTCCGCGCTCCACCACTTTTGTATCTCCCGTCACGATGCGGACGCCCGCCGCGCGCGCCGCCGCCGCCATATCCTGCACCACGCGGTTCAGCGCCTCCAGCGGAAGCCCTTCTTCCAGGATAAAGCCTGCCGTCAAGTACAACGGGTCCGCGCCGCCCATGGCGAGATCATTCACCGTGCCGTGCACCGCCAGGGAACCGATGCTCCCTCCCGGAAACTCCAGAGGCTGCACCACAAAGCTATCCGTGGTCATTGCCAGCCGCCCCGGCGGAAAATCCAGAACGGCCGCGTCATTCTGCACGCCGCCGGAGGGAGTGCCGAACGCGTTCAGAAAGACGGAACGGATCAGGTCATTCATCAGACGGCCTCCGCCGCCGTGGGCCATCTGGATACGGTCGGAAACAGGTTCCGGAACAGGACATTCAAACATGGAATCAACTTCTTTTATAACGGTAATAGGCGGCGCAGGCCCCTTCCCCGGACACCATGGGCGCGCCCAGGGGAGCCAGCGGCGTACAGGACGTGCCGAAAAACGGGCACTCCGCAGGACGAATCAGCCCCCTCAGCACCTGGCCGGCCACGCATCCGGAAGCTTCATCCGCGCCATGGGCGCTTTTTCCGCATCCGAAACGCAGGGCGGCATCCATGCCCTCCCACTCCCGGCGCAGCCTCATGCCGCCGCCGGGAATCAGGCCCAGGCCGCGCCAATGGCGGTCTTCCGGCTCAAAAACCTCTTTCATCCTTTCCTGCGCCGCCCTGTTCCCCTCCGGCTTCACATAGCGCCCGTAGGCATTCTGCACCGTGCAATCCCCGTTCTCCAACTGGCGGACGCACATCAGGATGCCGCGGAGCAGGTCCGGAGCCTCAAACCCCGTCACCGCCATGGGCGTCCGGTAACGAGCGGCCAAACGGCCGTAATCCCCCTCCCCCATGATGGCGCAGACATGGCCGGGGGCCAGAAAGGCGTCCGGCCTTCCCTCGTCCTGATCCATCAGCCATTCCAGTGCGGGGGGAACCTGCACATGGGCACAGAGCACGGAAAAATTGGCGTAACCCAGAGCGCAGGCCTGCTGCATGGCAAGAGCCGTGGCCGGAGCAGTCGTCTCAAATCCTACGGCAAAAAATACCACTTCCGCTTCCGGATGGCTCCCGGCGAAAGCAACCGCCTCCAGCGGTGAATACATCAAAAGCACGTCCCCGCCGCGAGCCTTGGCGGAAAACAAATCTCCGCGGGAGCCCGGCACCCGCATCATATCCCCGTAGCTGCACAAAACCACGCCGGGCCGCAGGCTCAACTCCACGGCCTGGTCAATCAAATCCACCGACGTAACGCAAACCGGACAGCCGGGGCCGTGAATCAGACGAAGCCCAGGAGGAAGCAGCTCCTCAAGCCCCAGGGAGGCAATAGCATGCGTCTGTCCCCCGCACACCTCCATCACCGCCCACGGACGCGTCACGGCATGGCGCAGCTCCTCAAGCAACTGCTGAACTTCCTCCTGCATAAGCCATTAAAAATGTTCAATCCGGCAAACGCCCCTCCCCTTACACGGGATCGGTATTCTCCACGATCTCCCGCATTTCCCTACGGGTTTGAAGCGCGGTCTCCTCATCCAGCACGCTCAGGGCCATCCCTACATGAACAATAACGTAATCCCCCAAGACGGCCTCCGGCACGCAGGCCAGGTTCACTTCACGGGTCACGCCGCCGAAATCAACCACTCCCAGCCTGAACAGCGGGTCCGTCTCATTAATGCTCACGATCTTTCCGGGAACAGCCAAACACATATTATTATCCTTTCCATTGGCGCACGACTGCCGCAGCCTGCCCCAGGGAAATTCCCCCGTCATTGCACGGCACCCGCTGCGGCAGAGACAACTGGCACCTTCTAGACTGTGCCATTCCCGCCAGGCCTTCAAGCAAAAAGGCATTCTGAAAACATCCGCCGCCCAGCACCAGCCTGTCCAGTGAGAAACGCTCCGCCACGTCAAAAGCCAGGTTCATCAGGCTCTCATGAAACTTGCGGGCGATGCAGCCGCGGGAAACGCCTCTCAGCAGGTCATCGTCCACGGCTTTCAGCATCGGGCGCCAATCCAGTTCCAGCAGGCCGCCCTCCTCATGCATGACCCATTCATACGGTTCCCCCGGCATTTCTTCCCCGGAAACCGCCGCAGCCCATGACTCCAGCATCATGGCGGCATGCCCTTCGCATCCCGCCACGCCGTCAAAGCCGCACCAGAAAGCCATGGCGTCAAACAAGCGCCCCATGGATGAAGTGGCGGGAGCTTGAATATTACGGGCCATCATCGCCTCCAGGGCTTCCCGCTTCTGCATGGTCATTCCACCCTGCAGACGTTGTTCAAGCCCATCCGTGCGCCACGGCGCCATCTGCCGCGCCAGGGAACAGGCGCACCGGGCAGGTTCCCGGACCGCTTCATCCCCCCCGGGCAGCAAAAACGGCCTAAGCCGCGCCACTCTGCGGGGAGCGCCTTCCTCCTCCATCACAAAAAACTCTCCGCCCCATACCGTCCCGTCCGTGCCGAATCCCGTGCCGTCCCAGGCCGCGCCCAGGGCGGGCAACGGCGTCTCATTCTCCACGGCACAGGCCAGAACATGGGCCTGATGATGCTGCACCGGAACGACTTCCACATTCCATGCCCGCGCCAGACGCCTGCCCAGGGTAAACGACGGGCCGTCCGGATGGGCGTCCACGGCAATCACCTGCGGCACAGCACCCAGCGTGCGCCCCAGCGTCTCCACCGTCCGTTCAAACGCGTTCAGGGAAGCCGCGCTGTCAAGATCGCCCAGATGCTGGCTCATGACGGCCACGCCGTTCTTCAGCCAGCAAACGGTATTCTTCAACCCGGAGCCCAGCGCAAGAACGTCGGGAGCTTCCGCAGACGTGCGCCACACGGGCCGCGGAGCATACCCGCGGGCACGGCGCACCATCATGGCCCTTCCGTCCATGACGCGGACCACGGAATCATCCACGGGCCGCACGACCGGACGGTCATGCACAAAAAACACATCCGCCACATGGCCCAGTTTCTGCAAGCCTTCCTCCACGGAAATGCACAGGGGCTCCCCGCTCAGATTGCCGCTGGTCACCACCAGGGGCTTTCTCCATACATCCATCAGCAGGGCATGAAGGGGGGAGGACGGAAGCATCACCCCCACAAAACGGCTGAACATGCACACGGAAGGAGCCAGGTCCACATCCTTCCTTCCGGGAGCCAGTACGATGGGGGCCGCCGGAGAAGCCAGCAGGCGCTTCTCCTCCTCCGACAAACGGCACAGCTTCCCCGCCGCGTCCACATCCGGCACCATCACGGCAAAGGGCTTGGCATCCCGCTCCTTCAGCCTGCGGAGACGCCTGACGGCGGCTTCCGAAGAAGCGTCCGCCAGCAGTTGAAAGCCGCCCACGCCCAGCAGAGCCACAATCAGGCCGTCCGCCAGTACCCACGCCACCTGTTCCGCGGGAGTGTCAAACCCGTGGCCGAACCCCAGTTCGGAACCGTCTGAAAACAGCACCTTCATGGAAGGGCCGCACGACGGGCAGCCTATGGGCTGGGCATGGAAACGCCTGTCCTCCACATCCCGGTACTCCCTCAGGCACTCCGGGCACATCCGGAACTTCTTCATGCTGGTGCCCGCACGGTCATACGGCATCTCCTCAATAATGGAATAGCGGGGGCCGCAGTGCGTGCAATTGGTAAACGGGTAATGATACCGTCGGGAGGCGGGGTCGCGCATCTCCTTCAGGCACTCCGGACACGGGGCCAGGTCCGGCAGCATCATCGGAACGCCGCCGGGAGTAGAATCGCTTTCCACAATGCGGAACTCTTCAAACCCGGCAGGCTCGCACACGGTCTGCTCCACGCCATACACGCGGGCGTGCTCCGGCAAAGTATCCATCAGCGCGGCAAAAAAACGTTCCGGAGCGCCGGGCTTCCCCTCCACATGGATTTCCACGCCGGACTCCGTATTGCGCACGAACCCCTTCAATCCGTGCCGCACAGCCAAACGGTACACATGGGGACGGAAACCGACCCCCTGGACGATGCCGGCTATCTCAAACTTCAACGCCGCAGCGGCCTGTTCAATGGTAGTGATGGCCATGGTGCTGGATCCTGCCTTCCCGGACGCGGCGCGCGCGTTCCACAATCTCGTCGCACCACGCGTCCATTCCCTCTCCGGTCTTGGAGGACAACTCAATCACGTGCGCATGATGGGCTACCTTGTTCAGGGCGGCCAGGGCGGCGTCCCGGTCAAAATCCACGGCATCCGCCAGATCGGACTTAGTCACCAGGGCCACATCCGCGGAATGGAACATGGGAGGATACTTCAACGGCTTGTCCTCCCCTTCCGTCACGGAAAGCAACACCACGCGCATGCCTTCCCCCAGATCATAGGAAGCCGGGCAAACCAGATTGCCCACGTTCTCAATAATCAGAACGTCAAGATCGTTCAAAGGCATCTTCTTCATGGCTTCTGCAATCATGCGGGCGTCCAGATGACACATGGTGCCCGTCGTAATCTGCACCACGGGAATATCCGCACGGCTCAGGCGTTCCGCATCATTATCCGTCGCCAGATCCCCCACGATCACCCCCATGCGCACACGGCCGCGGAGCATCTCCGCCGTCTTCTGCAGCAGAGAGGTCTTGCCGGACCCGGGGGAAGAAAAAACATTGATAACCAGAAGATTCTTTGCTGCGAAAAAACCTCTGTTGCGCTCTGCCAGCCGGTCATTGGCGTCCAACACAGGAACATGGACGTCCATGCCGTGGCCGTGACTTTCATGGGTGTGCTCACCTCCGCATCCGCATTCTTTACACATAATCAATACTGATATTAGATTCCAAAAAAGAGAAAAAATCTCATTTATCCTACGTCATATCCTGGAGACGGCAAGGTCAAACTCCCCTTGAACCGCATTTCAGGCCCGGACATCCCGGGGCATAATACGCTATCAAACAATTCCCGGAAAAACCGTTTAAAGAAACAGTCCAAATAAATAAGACAAGTTTACAATGCGGCTCTTCTGGCCTACCATCCCAATCAGGAAAACAGCAATGAAAAACGCGGAAGCAACAGTCGGAAATCTCATTGACCATCAGAAAGTGGCATTCATCAGCTCTATTGATGAACAGGGCTATCCGAATACGAAAGCTATGCTGCCGCCCCGGAAAAGGGAAGGCATCAAGGTCTTCTACTTCACCACCAACACCTCCTCCATGCGCGCAAGGCAATATCAAGACAACCCGAAAGCCTGCATTTACTTTTGTGACCGGAGATTCTTCAGAGGCGTCATGCTTCTCGGCTCCATGGAAGTGCTGGAGGACAGCATCTATAAGGAAATGATTTGGAGGGAGGGTGACACCATGTACTACCCGGAGGGAGTGACCGACCCGGATTATTGCGTCTTGCGGTTTACCGCCACGCAGGGCAGATTCTACAGCAACTTCAACTCTGAAAACTTTAATATCATATAAAGCTTTCCACGCCACATGGCCCAACCTCCTATAAAGGATTACGGGGATGGAGGCAGAACGCCGTCCTCCCGGAAAGGTTCTCCGCTGGAAGAGAGAAAAATAAAAACAATCATGGACGTTGAGGAGGCATATTCCGATAGACGGCCTTCCGTTGAAATTCCTTCATCGTAAGCATGTGGACTTGCCAAGGCATGGGAATTCTGTAAACTGTTTCGTCCTCAGACAACATCCTTTTTCCCAGGTTATGCCAGACGCTCGCTTTCAACCACTTCCCGGATTCCGTGATTTTGCACCGGCGGACTGCGCCGTGCGCAACTATCTCTTTAACGCATGGAAGAGGGTGGCGCACCGCTATGGATTCCTGGAATGGGAAGGCCCGACCGTGGAAGCCACGGAGCTTTACCTTAAAAAGAGCGGGGGCGAACTGCCCACCCAGCTCTTCCGCTTTACGGACCAGGGAGACAGGGACATCACCATCCGTCCGGAACTCACCGCCTCCCTGGGCCGCATCGCCGCCGCCTACCAGCGGGAATACACCAAGCCGCTCAAGTGGTTTGAAATCGGCTCCTGCTTCCGTTACGAAAAGCCGCAGAAAGGACGCCTGCGCGAATTCTACCAATTCAATGCGGACATTCTTGGGGAAGGCTCCGCGTGGGCGGACTCTGAACTGATTGCCCTGGCCATCGACTGCATGAGGGAGCTGGGCTTTACGCAGAACGACTTCATCGTACGCGTCTCCGACCGCGAAGCCTGGATCAGGTTTGCCGCGGAACACGGCGTGCAGGAACAGGACATTCCCGCCTTTCTGGGCATTGTGGACAAATTTGAACGCGACCGTCCGGAAGAATGCCAGCGCAAGCTGGACTCCTTCCACATCAGCCGCGGCGACCTGGTGGCCTTCATTGAGAACCCGCCCGCCGGAGCCTCCGAACGCTATGACATCCTGCTGAAAGACCTGGAAGCCCGCGGACTGGACGGCTACGTCAGGCTGGACCTCTCCGTGGTGCGCGGCCTGGCCTACTACACCGGGCTGGTCTTTGAAATCTTTGACACGCAGCGCAGCCTGCGCGCCGTGGCCGGCGGTGGCCGCTACGATACGCTGGTAGGCGCCCTCTCCAACAATGCGGTGGACATGCCGGCCACCGGGTTTGCCATGGGGGATGCCGTCATCACCCACCTCATTGACCAGACCCCCCATGCCAAGGCGCTGAAGGATGCGGCGCTGGCCGCCGCGGGATGCGACGTCTTCATGGTGCAGGCCTCCGAAAACCGCCGCGCGGAAATGCTCTCCATCGCCTCCGCCCTCCGGGACCAGGGGTACAGCGTGGACCTTCCCCTCACACTCACCAAAATCAACGGCCAGCTCCAGAAAGCCGTCAAATCCGGCGCGCGCGCGGCCCTGATTGTGGGAGACGAATTCCCTGCCCTGGAACTGCGCGACCTGCATGCGCGCTCCTCCTCTACTGTCGCCATGGAGAACCTGTTTGACGCCCTGGCCTCCCTGACCGGCCGTGATTGATACGTTTCTTCCTCCCTTCCATTTTCAACAAAGATGAACTCATACCGCACTCATACCTGCAGCGAATTGCGCGCTGCGAACATCGGCAAGCCGACCACCCTCATCGGCTGGGTAGATTCCGTCCGTGACCACGGCGGCGTCATATTTATCGACTTGCGCGACCGCTCCGGCATCACGCAGGTAGTCTTTCACCCGGAAGTCAACCAGGACGTGGCGAAGGCCTCCCAGCAGCTCCGCTCCGAAGACATGATCCAGATATCCGGCACCGTGGCTGCGCGCCTGAAAACGGACACGGTGGACACCACCAATGCGGACCTTCCGACCGGGGAAATTGAAGTCTCCGCGGACACCCTGAACGTCATCAACAAGGCGGACGTGCTCCCCTTCCAGCTGGACCGGGCCCTCTCCAATGAAGACCTGCGCCTCAAGTACCGCTTTCTGGACCTGCGCCGCCCGTCCATGGTCCGCAACATGCAGATACGCCACCGCGTGACCAAGGCCACGCGCGACTATCTGGACGAACACGGCTTCCTGGAAATTGAAACGCCCATCCTTTCCAAATCCACGCCTGAAGGCGCGCGCGACTTCCTGGTCCCCTCCCGCCTGGCACCCGGCAAATTCTATGCCCTCCCCCAGGCCCCGCAGCAGTACAAGCAATTGCTCATGGTAGCCGGCATGGAACGCTACTTCCAGATCGCCCGCTGCTTCCGTGACGAAGACCTGCGTGCGGACCGTCAGCTGGAATTCACCCAGGTGGACATTGAAGCCTCCTTCATCACGCCGGAAGACATCTACAACCTGGTGGAAGGCCTGCTCAAGCGCGTGTACAAGGAATCCCTGGACGTGGACATCCCCACCCCCTTCCCCCGCATGACGTGGAGGGAAGCCATGGACCAGTACGGCTCCGACAAGCCGGAACGCCGCTTCGGCATGAAGCTGACGGACGTCTCCTCCATCTTTGAAAACAGCGGGTTCAAGGTATTCTCCTCCGCCGTAAGCAATGGAGGCGTGGTCAAGGCCATCAACGCCAAGGGGTTCGGCTCCGCCTCCGTCGGACAAATCGACGCCTTGACGAAAACCGCCGTGGAAGCCGGAGCCAAGGGCCTGGCCTACATCAAGGTGCGCGAGGAAGACTGGAGAAGCCCCATCTCCAAATTCCTTTCCGACGAAGAAAAGCAAAAACTCACGGAAGCCCTCAACATTGAAACCGGAGACCTCGTCCTCTTTGCGGCCGGCCCGTGGGAACCCTCCTGCGACATTCTGGGCCGCGTGCGCCTGCAATGCGCCGAATTCATGGAACTGCTTAAGGACAACACGGAACGCGACTTCCTGTGGGTCATCGAATTCCCGCTGGTGGGCTGGGATGAGGAAGAACAGCGCTGGATGGCCATCCATCACCCCTTCACCCGCCCCGTCAAGGAAGACGAGGAAAAACTGCTCAAGGGAGAACTCTCCGCAGACCTGCGCGCCCAGGCTTACGACGTGGTGCTCAACGGGACGGAACTGGGCGGGGGCTCCATCCGAATCCATGAACGCGACTTGCAATCCGCCATGTTCAAGGCGCTCGGCATTACGGAGGAACAGGCCCGCGAACAATTCGGCCACATCCTGGACGCCTTCAGCTTCGGCGCTCCGCCCCACGGCGGCCTTGCGCTGGGCCTGGACCGCCTGGTCATGATGATCTGCAACGCGGAATCCATCCGTGAAGTCATCGCGTTCCCGAAAAACAATCGCGGAGCGGACCTGATGAGCGACTCCCCCGCCGCTGCGGAAGAGCGGCAATTGCGCGACATTCACATCCAGGTGAAACTGCCCGCTAAAAAATAACCGGAATCTTTAAACACAAACCCCTGGATGGAAGTTTTTCCATCCGGGGATTTTTCATTCAAAGAGCTTCCTGCATCCGGAACCACGCCAACGGCAAGACAGAAATCCCTTCCTATAAACCGTGCCCGGCACCCGTCAGACGCCGCCGGATATCCGCCATCTGCCGTAAATTCTTCATGACGGGCAAACGGTGACGCTTGTCCAGCGGCTGCGGAGGAGGATTGCCCGTCGTCACCATGGTGAAACGCTGGTAACCCTTCACCTCCGGATAACGTCCCCAGTAATACGCCGTCCACCCGCTGTCCGGCGCGTCCGGACCAAAGGGAGCATAAACCATGTGCCGTTCCTCTCCAGGATATAAATTAAAAGCGCTGGTGCCTATCACAATATCTTCCGGCGCGTCCGGCAGCAGCTCCAGCCTGCGAACATACTCCCGGATTTTTACGGCCGCATACGCCTTCAAGGCATACAGGCAGCCGTAAACACGCTGTTCCACGGAACCGCTGCCCCAGAACACCATCTCCCTCCGGTCGGCAAAACACAGCAAATCATCTCCCGACACCATCACCGTATCCGCATCTATCTTCACCAGGGTATCCCCTTCATCGTCCATGCTCCGGAGCATCTCCCCCAGCATCCCTTCAATACAGGCCTTCCCCCTCAAATTGCCGCCTCTTTCCCAAAAGGACACGCGCCATTCCGCCCCCAGTTCCTCCGCCTGCGCCTTCACCTCATCCGGGCAAGGATGGCGCCCGTCGTCAATCACGACCAAATGGGCTCCGGGGAGGGCATGCCGGACACACAGCAGATTCTCCCCGACCAGGGCGGCGTCTCCCGAATAAACGAACAAATGAACGTGAATGCTTGCTTTCTTTTTCATCATCAATAACTCTATCGCTGGAACTCTTTTTCCTGTTTGCGATCATCATGACAGGAACTGCCGGACATCTCCATCTGCCGCAACGGGCCTTGTTCAACAGGCTCCAAGGAAAGCTCCGGCAGGGAAGAAGGAGAGCCAGACACTGCGGCCTCCTTCCGCGCCTCCTGCTTCAACCGCAGCACGCCCAACTTGATTCTGGAGGCCATATTGCCCAGGGCATTCGCCCGGGAAGGAATCAGCCAGCCGCCAAGAACACCCTGATGAAGGAAATCCGTCTCTGCGGCCAGCACTTCTCCCGGCCTCAGTCCGGAAAACAGACGCACCCACAGAGCCATCAAACCTCGGCTGATGAGGGAATCGCTATCGGCATCAATCCGCACCAGACCGCCTGCAAGCTCCAGCCGCAGCCATACCCGGTACTGGCATCCCCGCAGGAGGCAGGCTTCCGTTTTCCATTCCTCCGCAAAGGGCGGCAACTGTTCCCCCTGGCGCATTAAAAAACCGTACAGAGCCCCCTCCCCGGACAGGGCGGCCAGCTCCTGCAGTAGAACCTGCCGCCGTTCTTCAAAACAATCCATATGTTCTTATTCGTTATATATTAAAAGCAATTCCGACCGTTCAGAAAACCCTCTTGAAAATTGACTTAACCGGAACGGTCCGGCTCCCTAGCCCTTCAATACACACTCGTCCCGCGCTGCCATCATGGAACCGGACCCGATTTCAATATTCAAAATCCGGCAGGGATGCTGGCGCTGTTCCGAGGCGCAATGCTGTAATCCCTGAATCAAAACCCTCAGGTCACCCGCCCGGTCATCTATTCTCCATCCGGAAATGAGCAAACGAAGACACTGCACTGCCTCATCTCCATTCGTTTGAAACCAGATGACCATCGTTTCATCCGTGGCGACGCGGCAGCCCCTTCCGGTGAGCCTGAACATTCCGGAATCTCCGATGCAGTCCATGCTGTCCCACACAACCTCCTTAATACCGCATTCGGCGGAATTCCTGACGGCAATCTTTCCACCGGGAAACCATCCCATATGGAACAATAAGCACCGCATCAGGTAGGCGCGCCTTAACGCACAATCCTCCTGATGGGTGCCAAGACCGAGCGACTTCCTGGCGCCGCAGAACTTGCTCCCCCGGTCAATGGTTAGTCTGACCTTATAACTTCCGGATGTATTCTTCCGCAATTCGATTGATCTATAGATGGACATGCAAATATTCATACAATATCCAAAAACTATATATATAAAATCAAACGGGCCTAGAATAAAAATGTTAGAAAACAGCGCAACTTCATCAAAAAAAGCAATATTAGAAAACTATGCAATAAAGAAAAAATCAAAATATTCCATATCGAGAACGCTTCTGGCGTTCATGAAGAATCCTGCGCAGCAGACCTTTCTTCCCCCTCCCGGCATTTAAAAAACCGGCAATCCTTTATAGACGGGTCTCAAGAGAGCTTTCTAAGGGAGCTTCCACTTGGCCCCTCCCTATAGCCAATCAGAGAAGGCAGGTCAAGCTGCTTTTTTATTCCCGGCCACTTTCACCCAAAGTAAAAAAACATTCCTTCCTAACAAGCAGAAAGAACCTGAAACCATTTTAAAAACAGACAGCGAAAGCCTCTTCGCTTTTCAAGAACCAAACAGGCTTTCCGTGAATAGTCCTCAATCTTCACACACGATTCGCTCCCCGAAAGAAACGCTTCAAGTATCGGACCCATGCCAGCGAAACCAATCCTTTCATGAAGTCCATATATACCATCCCATACACAAGACCACAGGCAATAGGACAAAAACAGCTCTCCTCAAAAGGCAGCACCATTTAAAAAGGGAATCGATACTCATCTCCCTCTCTTCCAATAGCATTGATAGTCTATCCTGACACAATGGCCAATAACCCGTAGCCCCTGGAATAACATTAGGCACCACTTGCCTTTTCTTCCCCGTTCGCGTTGTACCTTGCACCCCAAACCCCGCTTTACCCCCAGTTCAGAAAGCTCCAAAGCTGTCTGCCAAATAAAAATGAATTGGAGGTGTAGGACATGCAATCCATGCTCGTTCCCATCAACTGAGCTCCCTATGAACAAAAACCGAGGCACATATGTACCTCGGCGTATAATTTACTTTATATTAAAAACTTAGAAATAGAAGACATCATACTGATAATCACATTTTCTTAATATTTAAATGAAACAAGTCTATCATTTTTTCTTTCCAAATAATTATCATATGATTCTTGAAAACCCCATAGATTTAAATAATAAATTTATCAATAACCATTTATAAATTTCCAATCTATTATATAACAGTCTAAGTAAAAATAAAGCCATATGCATAATAGAATGAAGACGGTCTAATTTATTTTATAATTTTCTTCCCTTCGCTCCCATATTGGGGCAATAACAAATAAACACGGCTATCAGAATAAGCATAGACTGCAAACAATAATTTCCATATTTTTTTTAACGGGATAACCTCTTCAAACGATACCAAGGCACAAAACGGAACATGTCTCCTATTTAATCTTTTTAATTCTTTTAAAATATCATCGTAATTCTTTATTTTACCATTGGCTATATAATGATCGTGATAACAATTCAATCTAAAAATTTCTAAACCGGAATCATCCTTTTCTGTATAAGCAGGCTCAGATAAATAATCCATGGCAGTGTCAACAATCAGATTGCTTCCCACGGCATAATTAACAAAATAAATACTCCCTTCGCTTCCTGTGTGTACAAAATCTAATTCAACACATTCGTTATTAAGAGCCGACTGTGCTACAACATCATAAAAATCTTTTGTTGTCGCATTTTCAGGTAATGTAACCGTTCGGCGTTTCTCGCCATTCCCTAAGGAATGTCTTGCATAAACAACATACGCATGGGTAGATCCTCCCCTCTTTTCAAAATTAGTGAAACCTATAAAGGGTGTGGGAACTTCGGAAGGTTCTCTCAATTTTAGAGCTACGAATAATACTCCTGCCACACTTACTAAAATAAGAATTGCAAAAATCAAAAATCTTTTCATATAAAAATCATTAATAATATATTTATTCAAAATCTATAATATAAAGAACCCATCCAACATATTTGGTATCATTCCTATTTTCTCGAGGTAATTCTCTATGTAATTCATCATGCGTTGTTGCTAACAAAACAATTCTCCAATCGGATTCCTAGAAATCCATTCCTCCCAGCGATTGCAGTGACGGTAGATTAACCTCATATCTTCGTCACAGTATTCGCTAAAATAACGGAACGGCTTCGTTGATACCCAGCTTGCTAACTATTAACCTAACGGCCTTTAAATAAATACCGAGGCATGAACATGCCTCGGTATTTGTTTTATTTTATTCTAAACCCTGGATAAAAACATGATATTTCAGTCTCTTTTATTAACAGTAATTCTACTTTTATCCTTATACATGTTAAGAACGACATCTACAACTGCATCAATATATTGTCCCGCCTCATCAGATTTTGCATAATATATGAAACTTTTTCCCGGCATATTGACTGTTATTTCTTTTCTTTGCTGAAAATCAACCTTTGAACTTTTTACATTATTTATTAAATCATTCAATTTTGAAATAAATTCATTCGAATTTTCTTTTACATCAAATTCCAGCTTATCCTTGGAAGAATGGGCATAAATATCTGGAATCATTTTTTTCACATTTATTGCATTACCATTTATTTGATAAAAATAATAATATGATGATGTACCTGGATCGACCACTCCCTTACAATGATAAACATTAATTTCTTCCGCCTCTCTTATGCTCTGACAAGAAACATTAGGGAGTGAAGCTAAAATGATCAGTGCTATGATATTTTTAATTTGCATGTTTCTAATTTTTTTAGTTTTGCTAATTCTAACATTTTTTCTATGTGTCTGGGTTTTATGTTTCCAAATTTTGCCCCCATAATAGATGTATCTGCATCTTCTGGAATATCTTGCTCAGTTTTCTCAGGATAAACCTTTTTATCTAAATATTCATCTTTAATTCCAAACAAATGTAATACTTCGTGAGCCATAACATCAGGATTAGGGTTAACCCAGTGGTTTGACAACGATCTACTTTCCGGAGTTGGTAAAAAAGTGCCAGTCGGCTCAAACTTGACTTTGGCATGTGCTTTCTTATCTCTCAATAACCCAGCTGCAGGGGAACCTGCCCGAATCACGGCAACAATAATATTTACAGATTTACAGCAACATTTGGGATCATCAGGATTTTCTACTGCCACATTTAGCTTACCCAATTCATCTTTCATCTTTTTATCAAGCTTATTCCACAGCTCAATATGTTTCTCATTGGATGGATCAAACCCATCAAGTTCGATGTTCACAATGAATTCAATATGACAACTTTCCTTATAAAATTCAGCATCAAAATCATGTTTCATATTGGTTATTATCGATCCATCTGACTGATAACCGGTTATCCGCTTGAGG
Source organism: Akkermansia sp. NBRC 115031 (assembly GCF_030268505.1). Taxonomy (NCBI): domain Bacteria; kingdom Pseudomonadati; phylum Verrucomicrobiota; class Verrucomicrobiia; order Verrucomicrobiales; family Akkermansiaceae; genus Akkermansia; species Akkermansia sp. NBRC 115031. The sequence continues at coordinate 66,328 of NZ_BSQU01000003.1, read as the reverse complement.
CCGAGTAAATCATTCCAACAAGAAGGAGAATTCACCATGAACCTATAAAGATTCATACTTTCTCTTTCTCCCAGAAGTTCTCTAGAAAGCCACCTTCCATCTTGCGGATTATAATGTCGGTAATTGTAATAGATCAAGCTCAAGTCTTCATCACAGTATTCGCAGGAATAGCGGAATGGCATTGTCGAAGCCCAAGCTCCCTCTACAGTCAGAATTTCTCCATAGGGCGTGTATTCAAACTTCGCCTGCCGAGTTCCCGAAGAGTCAAATAAAGCACTCACGTTTTTGAGCAGGTCATGCGCCACATATCGGGTAGAGGACACACTCTTGTCCGCGTTATGTGTACACATGGCCAACACACGCGTTGCCTCCGGTTCCACAGGATCCCAGAACCACGTACCCAACAAGGAAGGGTTGGAGGTATTTTGCGTGCAGTCCATGCTTGCTACCATTAAGTATCCCCTATACACGAATCTGGTGCGTTTGGTCAAGGTGTTTCCATCATATTCCAATTTTTCCACACGCCGTCCAAGATAGTCATACACACATTCCACCTTTTTGATGCCTTGTGTAAAGACCACTGGACGGTTATCCGCGTTATACTGGACAGTCCAGACTCCTGTGGCTGTCTTCACACTAGTCTGATTGCCGTCGGTATCATATGTGGGTGTAAAGACCACACCGGAATGTTCCGCGTTCTCATACAGTCTCAGTTTGTTGCTATCATAAGAACTGAAAACTCCACGTCTGACTGCAGTCTGACGGTTACCGATGTTATCGTAGGCATAGTTGAAGGAACCGCCTATATTCATCATATCTTCTATTAGTTCTCCACGTGCATTATAGCCATATGTATGGCGACGCGAAAGCATCGCAGAGGAGTCCACATAGTCCTCCCGCATAGAAGGCCGCTGCATATTGTCCCAGGTATAGGTATGCTTGAGCAGAGGCTCCGAAGAAGTTCCGTTCGAATAAACCAAAGATGATATCAACGGCAAAGTGGCATGAAAAACCGTTTTCCTGATCATTCCGTTCGGATATTCCAAATGGTTAAGCCATCCGGAAGTTTCATCATAACCGTATGAGAAAGAGTTCTCATTGATTGATACCGAAGAAATCCGTTCCATTGAATCATACGCCAAGGTTGTCTGCTGTATCTTTGTTCCGTTCAAGGACAGCGTATAGCCTGATGGGCGTCCCAGGGAATCATACGCGTAGGTAAGCGCGCTTTCCGTCAATCCGGATGTAGTTTCCGAACTCACATCGCCAAGACCGTTGTATTCCACGATGCGGGAACCAGAAGCATCCTGTATCGCGGAAATACGTTCCATAACATCATACGTGATGGAAACGGAAGGTGTTCCGTCACTATGCCTGATGTTGGTTAATTGACCGGTAACTACATCGTATCCATAGGTAGTTAGCACCCCTCTGTCCTGTTTACGTGTTAAAAGGCGTCCCCAACTATCATAAGTATAGGAGGTCTTGGAGCCGTCCGCGTAGGTTTTATCCAGTAGCACGCCTTTAATTGGATCATAGTTCCAGCGTGTCACATCAGAACCGGAGGAGGGAACCGTATCCAGAATAGTACCAGAGGAGCGATATGTATGTAGTGCCACCATTCGATCCATCGTATCATATTCCCATTTCATGGGCTGGACAGCTGTGCCGTACCGGCTGGTCAAACGCCCGCGGGAATCATAGGAAAACCACGTTTGTTTGCCATCCGGCGTTGTGATACATTTTGGCTTTCCCGTAACAGAATCATATACCGTGGTAGTTGCGTTACCGTCCTGGTCTGTACGGGTAATTTCACGTCCAGCAACATCATTGATAATGACTATGTCCCCGCCACGGGCATCCTGGACTGTAAGCGTATCACCATTAACATGATAAGTACGTTTGTACCTGGTTACCTTACCATCCTCTCCCTTGTGCCTCACTATATCTCCATTTAAGCTAACTTCTTCCACTTCAACAGAAGAGGTTTCACGGCCTTTCAGAAAGCGCATATTCCCTCTTTCATTATAAATCTTTTCCCAAGACCAGCGTCCATACTCATCTTGATGAAGAATCAAAGAAACAAGGTTGGACAAAGAAGCATTCTTTTTAGAAATAAGTTCATAGGTATATGTATGAATTATATGTTCATCTGATATGTATACCGTAAAATGTTTTTCCCTGTATACCGACGATCCTGCACCTACAGGTATTCCCGGAATATTTTCTCCTAACCTTTTGTAGGAATTTTCCCATTGTTGAATACCTGCTCTGGTACTTACCTCACTGACTCGATCACGGACCTTGTGTGATAACTCGCCTGACAATAAATCATATCCGTATATCATTTTATTGCTTCCTCCTTCCCGAGCCGTAATGACCCTTTCATGAGTATCATAGGCAGCCTCATACACTATTTCCATTGAGAGGGAACTACCATTTGAAGCGGAACGGCGCCTGATACGAGTCACATTTCCATTTCCTTTTTCCAAACGGTCTTCTACAATTGTTTCCAAAGAAGCGCCCAACCGCGTAGATTTCAATACACCTTCGCTCTCTACACTGTAAGTATAGTACCTGGCCTCACGGGCTGTTCCTGATTCCTCCCGGATCAACCCTGAAGGAAAATACCGGGAAATTAAAGTCGTTCCCGAAGGAAGAGTTTCCGTCGTCGTTAATCCATCCTCGGAATAGGTGTAGGAGGTTTTTCTGTCCTGTTCATCCGTACTTAGAATGATACGTCCCACCATGTCATATTGCATGGAAACAGACGTTTTTTTTCCCCCAACTAGAGTTTCAATGGAAGTCGTACGGCCAGTACCGTCATACTTCATTTTTGTAATAGTATCGGGGCAGATTTCTGTCATTTCCGGGCCGTTCCAGTCTGCCACCGGAATAGCGGCATCCTGTTCCACACACACCACACGCTTGGCACCATCATAGGTATAACGGGTCTGCAAGCCGCGTACATCCGTTTTCCACAAGGGACCGGCACAACTCCATTCAGCCATGGAATACAGACCGTTGGCGTAGTCTATTCGGATCACCCGATGGGATGCGTCGTATGTCATTTGTTGAAAATCCACAGAGACAAAGCCTTCTTTCTCCACATGAACCTGATGATCTACAGCTACTTCATCCCCATTTTCCCCATAATAATGCACTAAACGAGCAGATTTACCCGCTACGGGCCCATCGGAATTTTGAAGAGTCTCCATACATTTCCACACGGCTCCATAATCAGAACAGAGGGCATAGTCATAATTAACCACAACCCCGTCCTCCCGGGATTCCTTTTTAAGCCGTCCCTTGGCATAACAACAAGTTGCATGATCCCTATACCACGAACGATTCAAATTAAGACCATACCAGTTTCCTAAAAAATAACGTTGCCGTTCCTCGGAATATACTCCTGAATCTTCAGTATAAGAGTATGATGTTCTCTGTAGGTCATAACTGCTTACAGGGCTTACCAACATTACAGTCTCCTGCTTCACGCGGCGGTCATTAAACTTGTCAGTTATATATTCATACGTAATTTTCTTCTGAATGTCTCCATACCACGGCTCCGTCCGTTGAATCACGTTCCCGTTGGAATCATACTCCATCTCCACCACGGCTCCGTCCGGGCGCGTTTCCCTGATGCGTTTGCCATAATTGGGGGAAGAAGGATCGCTGCCGTATCCGTACGTCCATGTTCTTTCCAGCGGGGTTCCATATCCTTCCGTGCGGGAGATAATGACGTCCCCGTACAAACGGCGCTGGTATACTTCCTTTTCTGCGGAACACAGCACGGCATGCCCGGTTCCGGCCACGCCGCTGTATACATACTTGAATTTTTCCTTCTTGTCTGTGTAGTACCCTCCCGCCACCATGGCCTGTCCGTTAATATCCTTGGCAACCAGGTTTTCATGGCCGGCCGCCGGAAGGCATCTGGTGACGATGCTGATGGCATCATCCCCCTCGCCTTTCACCAGAGTCAGGTCATCCGGGTAAAGACCCGCGCGCCATTCGCTGATAAAACCTCCCGGTTCTTCAATACGGAATGTCTGCAACAGCATCTGGGTCACTTCCGGATTTTCTTCATCCACAGCCCTGGCAACCATCGTCTCCGTATCCGCGAACGTCCAGGACAGCTTCCATGTCTTGATGGGAACAGCTCCTTTGCGAATGATATACGTGCCATCGTTGTGCCGCCCTGTCACGTCTGCGGGGGCATACCATCTAATGCTCTGAACATCGCTTAGGTCCAGCAAGCCGTCCGTCTTATTCCACACCTGCTTCAGCATGAACAGGGAAAGGGAATTGAAGGTTTCCACCGCACTGCCGGGTTCGTCAGAGACATCCTGCCTGACTACCTGAAGTTCCGCGGCCAGTTCAGCAAAGGTGATTTTCACGCCGAGCGGCGTTACGATATGATCAAATAAGGCGGAATTGGGGCGGAAGCGCATGGTCATGCCGTCTTCCTGAACTTCTTCCAGATAGGAAACGCCATCCACCACAACGCGCCGCATCCTGTCCTGGAACATCTGGCTACCGCCAAGCGCCTCTGCCCCGGAAATATTTGGAGAGGCAAAGCTGTAATAACGCGGAAATCCTTTTTCCGTCTTCACCACCGCCCGGGAAACGTCTTCCGGTTCTTCCGGGCGGCTGATGGATGCATTGAGGGTTTCAGCCACTTCCAGACGGCGCTGGGAAATGTGCTCGTACTGGAAAGCGGTCCCCCAGCATAACCCGGCATCCATCATGTTCAGGTTCAGCATCAGGCGGCCTCCACTCAATTCCGGCCACTTGGGAAAGCGTCCGAATTCTATGGAGAAGTCCACGCTGTTGTTGTCCGTACTTCCCGTACCGGAGTCGCCCTCGGAACACGGGCACGGGTATTCCGTCTCCGGCCCTATGGGAGTGACAGGGTACCACGTATTGGGCCACGGCATCGGAGACGGTTCATCATTGGAGACAAATGTCACGGGGTGGCTGGGCATTTCTCCGGATTGTTCCGGAGCGGATGACTGATCATTAATTTCTTTCATTGTTTTATTGTCATTGATGCATCTGCCGGGAATAAGGGAAAACGCCGCCATGGAATTTCCCCGGCCCCATTCCCGGCAGATGCTTTGGGTCAGGTTCAGGCGGCAGGCTGACGGTCCACGGAAACAGGACGGTTACAGATGGCGTTCCGCAGGCATCTCATGACGGAGATGCGGGCGCGACGCGCCACCTTGTCCTGATAACGCCGGCTCATGGAGATCATGTCCATGTCTGCCAGGGATTCCGCAGACGGAAAGGTCGTCCAGTTGTAATGCCCCCACAGGGGGCCTCCGGTTCCTCGCGTCCATGCCCTGGCGAGGAGTGGGGCCCCATCCGGGAACAGGGCGGTAAACGCTCCCAGGATGACGGCGCCCTCCGGACATTTCATCACGGAGGAGGATTGCTCCAGATGCTGGAGAATGGCCCGAAGCACAGCAGGCTTCAGGGCATAAAGCTCATTGCACAGCAGGCCGGACCGAAGACAGGTTCCGGATAATCCCGCTTCGGAACGGGCAAATTCCCTTAAAAAACCGGCATGGAGAATGAGATTGTCCGGCTTGGTGCGCACCAGCACATCATGTTCATGGCGCACAGCCTGAGCCATCAGAGCCAGAATAGCGGCCGCATGTTCGGAGGACGTATCAGTTTTCTTCAGCACTTTCCATTCCACGGACATGTTCCTCAGCACTTCCCTGACGGTTTGGGGACAGCGTGCCCGGTCATCGTCCAGAATAATGACAGACGCTTCCGGAACGGCACGGCGGATGCCCTGTACAGCTTCCACCAGCAGAGGAGCGTTGTTTGCCTTGCAGGGAATGAAAAAGATGATTCCCGGCTGCTCCACAGGATCAGGCTGCGGAGAATTTGATATGGATTCATTCATACAGATAATCGTGAGTTGTAATGAAATGATGCGTTGCATCAGTTCCAACCTTCATCATTACCCTGTATGAATGCACGCTGTTTTAACGGGCCTAGGACATTGGTTTCAAATAAATTGAGGCATTTTCACGGTGGCAGTAATGAGTCTGTCTTTTCCTCTCATGCGTTTCTTCCGGCCCTTCCTCCGCGTTGCCCCTCGGCAAGAAAAGAAAATGAATACCTGGCCCCATTTCCACCGATATGGACATTATCACAAGCAGGGGATACCCTCTTCTCCAACCAGCCGTTCAGACTGCCGGAAAAGTCTGCAACTGCATCCATTCCGTCCTCCCGCCTGTCAAATTATCTCTTTCCTCTCATCCGCACGGAAGACTCAATATGCTGAATCCCATAAAAAGGCCCTTCTCCGCCCTGTACGTTTCCGCCAGCCAAAGCCTCTTTGCCGCGTGCATGAAGAAGGGCGGTTTGAATGGACATGCAATCCCCTTCAAACCGCCCTGCCTGCAGGATTTCCATGACAGAAGAAACAGCCGGTAAACGAACACCGGGTGCCCTGCCTTCAAAGATTTTACCGCCTCATTTACCGGAAACAGAAGGCACCGGGCCTTCCAGTACGGCAGTAGCGCCCCTTGGAGCCGGTGGCGCTACCTCCAGGAACCTCTCCGTCACCGTCTCTTTTCTTTCCTCCGGATGGTCGATCAAAGAGATAACACGGTCCACCGCCTCGCATGCGTTGGGGTGCATTTCCTTCCGCGCCTCCCTCACAGCGCTGCAAGCCGTCCATGTGAATTCCTCCGTATGGGCATCCGCCTGTTTCATCACAGGCGCCAGAATCATGCCCTGATAAATGATCGCTCCAATAATGATCACCAGGCCGACACACCCGCAAGTCAGCGCGCCCCTGGCAGAACCATACGTCCTGTCATCACTCCTCTTTACCGCTACCGCTCCCAGAATAATAGCCAGAATGGCACAGAGAAGGCCGGGAACAATTGCTACCCACCCCAGACATGGAAGAAAGGCGAGCAACGCGAGAATCAATCCTACAATACCCAGAACCAATGCAAGAATGGTTGAAACGGTATCGGGGACGGAACGGCGGGGATCCGAGTAGTTTATTTTGTTCATCTTTCATTTTTTCATTGGATTTCCAGACACGGAAACGCTCTAATGTTAAAGAAAGCGTGTAAAATCTGTCAAGGAACCTCCCTGTTGCCCCTTGACGGCTCTCTCCTGTTCCAACATCCCCGGCTCATGTCAAAACAAAGGCCGAACGCTTCTCAATGCGCTAAAAATAAATACCATGATTGCATGGTCAATCATACTGCTTCCCTAGCTGCATGCCTTCTTCAGAACATCGCCAGTATGACAAAAAACGCATGACACATCCATGGCCCTGCACCGGTCAGGAAGTTGTTTTTCCCTTTCCGCCTGCTGTTTTTTCATCCCGGAAGACCATTTTTCTTCCCCAAGCCTGCCCTCCTCCGCCAACACCATGCCAGATAAAACACGGCAGCTCCTCCATTGAGCAGCCCAGCCATAAACCAGACCGGAGCGCCCCGGTTCCTCTCCCATGCGGCGCGTATATTCCCGCGGGCCATTTCCACATACCCGCGCGTCATGCCGCACAAAGGGCATTCCCGGTGAGGCACGGCCACGGAAGCCGCCAGTGAATTCATCCCGGCAGGACTGACTGCCAGGGCCATGAGGGACGGCGCCAACAACAGTAAGGACAGGATGGCCCATGCAGGCAGCCACACTTTCCTGATCATCCAGCTATTGCGGCATGAACGCCACGCAGAGCGCATGCAATTCATCGCCGTGCTCCCTTGAAAGCGTTTCAGAAACTACAGGTCCTGGGAACCCGTTTCATCAGCGGGGGAGGAATCCTCCGCATCCCTGAGCCTTTTCAATTGCTCCTGGTTCTGCTGCTCCATCTGTTGAAGCTCTTTCTGGATCTCCTGCGCCTTCTTTTCCACATAATCCTGGTGCTGTTCCATGTAAGTCACGGTCGCGCTGGCCATCCATGCCTGGACAATGCCTGCTGCGGCAGATGCCGCCAACGCAATAATGGCGACGACAAGAGCGCCCTTGGGAGAGCCCTTGCTCACAGCCACAATACTCATGATGAGGGCAATAATGGCCAGCAGAGCCGCAGGAATCAGGGTAATCCAGCCCAGGCACGGGAAAAATCCGATCAACGCCAGCACCAGGGCAATAATGCCGAGGACCAAAGCAGCCGTGCAGGAAGGGGAACCGCTGCAGCAGGACGGAGGGGGAGAAGAATCAGGAGCATTCATGATCGTGTTATTCTATGGAGTTCAGTGAAAATTCCCTTTGGAACCTTCATCCCTTCCCTTACTGGAAGAGAGCATTCCTGTCAAGATGCAAGCTCTGCCATTCCGGACATCCGGCTGTCATTCCACGCCTCAAAGCATCAGATACCCCACCACCACAGCGGCTGTTCCCAAGAAGGCGCTGACCAGCATCAATTTCCGCTTCCCGCGGTTTTTCCACATCAGCAGAATTCCGGTAACATACAGTATAATCAGGGAAAGAGCCGCCCCGTATCCTAACGCAGTAAACCACCATCCCGCCTTCCCCTTGTGAGCCAGCATCAGATTGGGGTAAATGCCGGGCTCCACCACTTCCGCCCGGAGGGCATGGCCTTTCCTGAGGAACAGCACATGCGTATCCGTCATAGGACCCAGGAGGTAGTTCCCTTTGAACGGCCTTACCTTTCCTTCCGGCAATGCCACTCCGCGGCGTTCCAGTTCCCTGCAGGAATCCTCATAGGGCGGCTGGTCGGCGGCATTCAGCTCATGCACCGCCACATGGGAAGTGAAGTGCTGGTCCACGCCGCCCATGTACAGCAGGCCGGTCACGGCATACACCACGATCATCGGCAGGAAAAACAGGCTCAGGACCAAATGAAGGGAATGGGAAGACAACGCTTTCATCATTATTCAAGTAATTATGTTATTATCCGTGAAGCAACTCCGCCAACGCTTTTCCCAACCGCCCGATCTGGACGTCCCGATGGGCCGCCGTCACCGTAACGCGCAGACGGGCCGTTCCGCGGGGGACCGTAGGATAACGTATGGCGGGAGCCAGAAAACCGCGTTCCAGCAACGTACCCGCTGCGGCCAGGGCGGCATCATTCTCTCCCATTACCACGGGGAAGATGGAGGAAACGGGCCTGCCGGGCATTCCCAGCGCGGAGGACAAGGCATCCGCCAGCACGGAAACATGACGGCGCAGTTCCTGCCCTTCTGCACTCCGGATCACTTCCACCGCGGCCAGGGCGGCGGCGGCCAGGGCGGGAGGCGGAGCCGTGGAATAGATCAGGGACCGCGCAGAATTGATCATCACATCCGCCCAGGCGCGGGAACAGGCTACATAACCGCCGCTCACCCCGGCGGCCTTGCTCAAGGTCCCCATCTGAAAATCTATTCGGGAGGAGACGCCCAGTTCCTCCGCCAATCCCGCCCCGTGTTCTCCCAGCACACCGAATCCGTGTGCTTCATCCACCAGCAGCAGAGCGCCGAATTCATCCTTCAGGCGCACGATTTCCTGAAGAGGCGCGCGGTCCCCGTCCATGCTGAAAACGGATTCCGTCACCACCAGGATTCCGCCGGAAGGATTCGCGCTCCGCAAATGCTCCAGCTTTTTTCTCAATGATTCCATGTCGTTATGCAGGAACGTGGACAAGCGGGCACCGGACAGCCGCGCCCCGTCAATCAGGCTGGCATGGGACAGCTTGTCCATCAGCACCGTATCCTCCCGGTCCGCAATGGAGGTAATCACCCCCAGGGAGGTTGCGTAACCGGAGGAAAAGCTGACCGTCGCTTCAGTCCCCTTCAGATCAGCCAGGGCCTCCTCCAGACCGGAATGCGCCCGGCGCGTCCCCGTGACCAGGCGGGAAGCCATGGCCCCGGCTCCGCCATCACGCGCCGCACGGGAAAAAGCCTCCGCCAGGGCCGGATGATGAGCCAGGCCCAGGTAATCATTACTTGCCAGGTTGACTACCTCCCGGCCGTCCTCCATGCGGGCCATGCCGCCGGGCAGGCAATCCACATTCCGCAGAGCGCGCAGCAGTCCCGCGGACTTCAACTCTGATAAAAACTGTCCAGGATTCTTCATAAGCGTTCTCGCTACAGAAACATGTTAGCCGTCCACGTCAAGGCTCAGCACTACATTATGGCCGCCCATGGAAGCGGCGGACTTAACCAGCATCCGCCTCCCATCCAAAGGCAATTCTTCCGCAACACAAGCCGCACCTGCCGGGGAACTTACCCAGAAAGGATTAGGTGGCAAAGCCCCCTCCCTGATAAAAGCCAGCATCAGGGCCAGTTCCAGAATGCCGCTGCCGCCAATGGCATGACCCGTCCAGGGCTTCATCATCCTTAAATCCGGAAGGCCGGTTCCAAAAACCCGTTTTAAAGCGGCCCGCTCGGAAGCGGCATTCCCCGCCGTTCCACTGGCATGGGGGCAGACGGTCAAAGGAACCCTTCCATCCCAATTCCGCAGGGCGGCATCCAGCAGGGCGGCAATGCTCTTTCCATCCTCCGGCATTCCCAGCGGGCTGTAGGCATCTGAATTCACCAGATAATCCTTCACGTAAATGCCGGGACCGGAAGACAACTCCAGCGCCATGGCCGCCCCTCCCTCGGAAATGCACATGCCGTCGGCATGGGGACCGTAGGGATCATTCATTCCGTTGCGGGAAAGCATCCCGGAAGCCCAGTACGTCCCCAGCAGCTCCCGGCACAAGGGCAAATCCAGCCCGATAGCCAGCGCCCTCCTGACAATTCCCTGACGCATTAGCATGGCCGCCATGCCCACGGCATCCAGACCGGCGGCGCAGCCGCTCGCCAGCACGTGGTAAGGCCCGCGAATCCCCAGTTCAATGCTGACGCAGGAGGCAAGCTCACTGTGCAGGGAATTGGGAACGGCCAGAATCTTCATGGACCGCCGTCCGGGCCACGGGCTCAGCCAGCCGGAGGCGTTCCCGCGGGAACTGCCCACAATCAGGGCCGCATCCTTCAATTCTTCCTCTCCCCAACCGGCTTCCTCCACGGCCTGCCGCGCCAGCAGCAGCGCCAACTGGGAGGCAGGGCCGTTCCTGCGGCTGCATAAAAGCTTCCTGTCCGGAATCCACCCGCTCAAAACATCGCCCCACGGATGCCCCGCCCCCCACAGTTCCCTCAACGGCTTCAACACGCTGCGCCCTTCCCTCACTCCGGTGAGATGGGCTGCCGCCCCCATGCCAAAGCCGGAAGCCAGCCCCAGGCCGCATACCCGCGGCTCCGGTCTTCCGTGACTTTTTCCCCCCGCAATCATGACGGCGGCCAGACTACTGCCGCACCCGGAAAAACTCAAGCTTCCGGTACGTCAGGAACAGCCAGGAAAAACGGTACCCCTGCCGTCTTGCAACGGGTTTCCTTTTATGGCAATCATAGTCCCATGACCATTCAGACCGCCGGATTTTTATCTCTTCTCTTCATGGCCATTTGCCTTCCCTCCCTCTCCTTTTCCTCACCGCAAGGAAAATTCCAGGCGGCTGACTGGGCGGTACTCCATTCCTCCCGGAACGACCAGCGGCACGTCTCCTCCCGCGGCGTCGTGCAAACAATGCTGGAAAACATTCAGCCGTCATGCGCATTCTCTCCGGACATGAGACCGGAAGACTTCCCCGCCTGGCAGAAGAAAGTCCGGGAAGCCATGGAAAAACTGATGAAATTCCCCCTTCATGACAACCTTCCCGCACCCGTCCTGGTAAAAACCGTGCAGAGGGAACACTACCGGGTAGAAAAATGGGAAGCCTATCCCCTCCCGGGCGCTGCCGTACCGTTTCTGGTACTTGTTCCGGATACCGCTTCAGAAAAAAATCCGGTTCCCGTGCTATTCTGCATCCCCGGTTCTGATCAAACCAAGGAAGAACTGGCGGCGGAAACGTCTCCGGACCTGGCCCAGCCCCCCGTACCGCAGCCGGGCAGCAACGCCATGGCCTGCCACTACGTCAAACAGGGCTGGGCCGCCGTTGTGGTGGATAACGCCGGAACGGGAGAGGAGGGCGACGCCGAGCACGCCGCCGGCCGCTCTTCCCACGACTATGAAAACCTGGCCCGTTCCCTGCTGGAAATGGACTGGAGCTGGCTGGGCTACACCTCCTATATGGACCAATGCGTTCTGGACTGGGTAAAAACACGCCCCTGGGTGCAGAAAAACCGCATCATCCTGAGCGGCTTCTCCCTGGGAACGGAACCCATGATGGTGCTGGGCGTCCTGAATCCGGACATCTTTGCCTTTGTGTACAATGACTTCCTGTGCCGTACCCTGGAACGCGCCAAAGTCATGACCATGCCCAGCAGCAGGGGAGTGCGCTCCGCGCCCAACTCCATCCGCCACCTCATTCCGGGTTTCTGGAAGCAGTTTGACTTTCCAGATATTGTGGCCGCTTTGGCTCCCCGTCCCGTAATCTGTACGGAAGGCGGTCTGGACAGGGACTTCCAACTCATCTCCGCGGCCTACCGCACAGCCGGAGCGCCGGACCATTTCCAGTACCGCCACCAGCCCCGCTTTGCAGACCCGGCCCAACGCTGGCACGGAGAACATTTGCCCGCAGGGCTGGACAGAGACGCCTTTTTCCGCCTCGCCAATGTGGACCCGAGCAACCACTTCTTCAAAAAAGACCTGGTCATTCCCTGGCTCAAGGGCCTTTTAGGCAGGGGACAGCAATAAGCGGGAAAACCATTCCGTTCTCAAACACGAGTTGTGCGGAATAACGGAACAGAACGTTTCCCCTGCCTTCAGGAATGCAGAAACAATCTACGGCACACTTTCCGGAAGGCACGGCCCAGCTTCCCGAAAAAGCCGACGACTGCACGGGCTTCCCTGTTAACGTCCATAGTCTTGAATAAATAACGCCGTACGGCATCCACCAGGGAGCAGCCTGCATACACCGCAACAGCCATTGCCAGTACCTTCACGACCATCAACGCAGGGGAAGAAGACGCGGCCCATTCAAAGACATCCCATAAAAACCATTTGCCTATCAAAACATTGCAATGCAGCACATAAACACTGAACGAGGCGGCCGCCAGCCATGAAATGCAGGCAACCGTCCTGCGGGATGAAAAACGCATGCGGGAAAAAATCAGGAACAGGGCAACCGCCGTTCCTACAATGAACGGAGAATTATAGGCAATAAACGTTCCGCCGCCCCTTATCTGTCCAATCAGGTACGGGGACACCACGTCAAGAACCATCTTGAACGCCCAGACAAAACATACACACCCGGCATAAAGCATCCATAAGGCGCCCGTCCTCATTCCAGTCAACAGGCCATGCTTTTTAATATACATTCCCAGCATGTAGAGAACGCCCAGCCACCAGATGGAATACCCTCCCTCTACAGGAAACACATCCCTGTGAAGCAAGGTGGGAACCACGGAAAACAGAACAAAAACGGTAACCAGAAGATACTGGAACTGTGATTTGGTAAGCCGGTTCCCCAGGACATTAAGGAAAGGAATAAAGAAAAACAGCCCTACATACGCCGTCACATACCAATACTGGACGGTTAAAACGGGAAACAACGAATTCAGGACGTCATTAAAATGAACCACCTGGGAGGAAAACAGCAGCACCAGCAGCAGACTGCCCGCCGTATAAAAAATCACCTGGAACCATAAGGTAACCACGCGTTCATACCTGAACGTCCCGTCACAACATACATACCCAGTAATCAGCGCATAACAATTCACCCCGCAATAGGCGGCAATCTCCAGAAGCCACCCTACCCGGTAGGAAGCGGAATCATGATTGTCCAGCGGCAATACATGAGTGGCGGCCAAAAGATGAAGAACCAAAACCAGCATCATGGCGACAATGCGCAAGGCGTCTATTCCATAATTCCGCGACAGGGGAATATCCAGACCACCATAGGAAGAAGGCTTTCCTTTTCCCTGATCACCAGCCGACAGCAAGCTCATGGGGATATTTCAACGGATTTCTTATCCGTGGTCAAGTTCCAAGCTTGAGGGAAAAGTATTTGAGAAAAAACCTCCGCTGGTTTAAGGGTATTCCGCCGGGAACGGCAGGCTTCCGGCTTTCGGATAAAGCATAAAATCCCAGGAGGGGGAAAGCGGCATATCCTCCTGTTCATATATCTTTTCAAGGACCGGGAGGCCCTTGTTCCCAGGGCTTTCCTATTCTTTTTACACATGGCGGATCATGCTGCATCCCTGTGAAGAAAGGCTTTTCTTTCGGAAAACCTTTCCATCATTGATGAAAACGCGGATAAGAAATCCGCTGCCCATGATCAGGCAATCCGGCTGTCCAAATCGAACACCTGCCCGGAGGCTGCCGTGAGGACTTCCTGCAAAAACAGAATAAACGCCGCGGCCTGCTCCGGCGTATTGAACCTGCCCAGAACATGCCTGGACAAAGCAGACTCCTTCACGCTCTCCCTCAACCCGGCCGTCATCTCCGTCAGCATGAACCCCGGCAGCACCAGATTAACGCGTATTCCCTCCCTTCCCCATTCCCGCGCCAGGCTCTTCACCAGGCCTTCCAGCGCAGACTTGGAAGCGGCATAGGCCGCCTGGGACGGAGCCGGGCGAAGCGCCGCATAAGACCCCACCATTACTACCTGCCCCTCCCGCTTCTCCCTCGCCATGGCTGCGGCGGCACAGCGGGCGCACCAGGCGGCTCCCGTCACATTTACGTTCATCACCTCGTCCCACTCCTTTTCCGTCTGTTTCAGGAATGGCCTGTCTCTGGTAATTCCGGCGGCACACACCGCCAGGTCATACGGAGCATGTTCGTCAAACCAGCGGCGCACGGCGGAACGGTCCCCTACGTCCAGTTCAGCGTGTGACGGAGCATCCGCCTCCCATCCTGCGGCGGTAAAACACTCCACGGCAGCCCGCGCCAAACCGCCGTGGCCGCCGCTGATAAACATCCTTCCCATGCTGGAACCTCTCCGGAATCGTTAAAAGCCTCACTTGGGGTCCACCCACCGCCCGTACTCCTTGATCAGGTCCACCAGCCGCTCCACGGCCTCCTCCTGGGGAATGTTGAACTTGACGGGGGTGTGCTTCACGTACAGGTTGATCTTGTTCGGCGCGCCGCCCACATAGCCGAAATCGGCGTCCGCCATCTCGCCGGGACCGTTCACGATGCACCCCATCACGGCAATCCTCACGCCCTTCAAATGCTCCGTGGCCTTCCGGATGCGGGCCGTAGCCTCCTGAATATTGTACAGGGTGCGTCCGCAGGACGGGCAGGAAACGTAATCCGCACGCGTCAGGCGCGTCCCCGTAGCCTGCAAAATATTGAATCCGAGGAAGGAAGCCAGCCGGGGATCCGATTCCCCCTGAATCAGCACGGCATCTCCAATGCCGTCGCTCAGCAGGGAGCCGATATTGCGGGCGGCCACCAGCGGCACGTCCTCATCGGAAACGGAACCGGGCACCAGCGTATCCTTCAGCAGAATCAGGTGCCTGTCTTCCATGCGGGAAGCCAGAAGGCGGAACGCATACACGGGTTCCATGTCCAGGCCGTTCTTCACGGTGACAACGGACGGTTCGGCCAGTTCCTTCAGCGGCTCCAGCTCGTCACCGCAGCGGGGGTCCACCTCAATGGCCTCCAGTTGGCCGAAGGCCAGCTCCGGCATCATGTCCCCCATCGCATCCCGTTCCGTCTGGAGGGCGTAAAACCCCGCATCCGGCACCACCACGCGCACGGGCTGCTCCCAGCCCAGGCGCACCCCGTAACACATCGCCAGCCCTCCCTGCCTTTTGGAAAACTTCAGGGGATCATAGCTCAACTCCGGTTCGGGGAAGGAAGAAACGGGATCATCGGAACGCTCCGACGGCTGGAACGGATTGGACAGGCGGTAGGCCACAGGCACTTCCCGCACGGCGTCCTCCGTCAGGGAAACGCGCAGGGTATCCCCAATGCCGTCCGTCAGCAGGGACCCGATGCCCACCGCGCTCTTGATGCGGCCGTCCTCTCCGCCCCCGGCTTCCGTCACCCCCAGATGAATGGGATAATTCCAGTCCGGCCCCAGGGCATTCATGCGTTCCACCAGCAGGCGGTAGGCGGCCACCATCACCTTCACGTTGGAAGCCTTCATGGAAAACACCAGGGAATGGTAATCCAGGTCCCGGGCAATCTGAGCAAACTCAATCGCGCTCTCCACCATCCCCTCCGGCGTATCGCCAAAGCGGTTCAGAATGCGGTCGGACAGGGAGCCGTGGTTGGACCCGATGCGCATCGCGCGGCCATGCTCCCGGCAAAACAGCACCAGGGGCGTAAACTCCTCCCTCAGGCGGTCCAGTTCCTCACGGTATTCGGCGTCGGAATACTCCCTCACTTCAAACTTCTTCTTGTCGATGAAATTGCCAGGATTAATGCGTATCTTCTCCACCCACTTGGCGGCCTCCATGGCGGCGTCCGGCTTGAAATGAATATCAGCCACCAGCGGCACATGGCAACCCGCCGCGCGCAATTCACGGGAAATATTCTCCAGATTGGCCGCATACGCCTTGGTCTGGGCGGTCAGGCGGATAATCTCGCACCCCGCCGCGGCCAATTCCAGAGCCTCCTTCACGCAGGCATCCGTATCCCGCGTATCGGACGTCAGCATGGACTGGACCCGGATGGGATTGGAGCCGCCCACCCCCACATCCCCCACCATGACTTCACGGGTCACGCGGCGCGTATAACGGTAAGGACTCGGACAATAGGAAGACTGCATGAAACCACTCTACCGCGCCAGATTCCCCTGTCAACCATCCTTCAAAAACGGAAAGCCTTTTCACGTCAACCCATCAACATTGAAAAGGGAACGGAGCCGTTCCCGCTGCACGAAGACTTGATACGCTTTACAGCAAATTAACTATAACCAAGAATAACCATCATGTTTGAACCGCTCAGGAATGTCTTCATGCGAATAGCAGAAAAAGAGCAGGTAAAACTCCCCTCAACAACACCGGGAACAAGCTTTGGCTTGACACACAAAAAATTAACCCTGGACCACATTTCCTCCATAGGAGTCAAGGCAGGACTCTAAAAAAGATAAAGCACTGCCGGTTCCCACTAATCGCATCATTTCATCAATCCCTGTAACTTCTCAAGTTACCCATAACGGCAACGGCATCAGGAAAAAGAGCGGGCATCAGACAAGTTTTTCCGCAACTAAAAGCCCTTCTGAATCCGGAACCGGGTTACAACCTGGGAAATGCGGTTACACTTCCCTATTTCCCTGCATCGTTTGGGCAGATTGTATAAAGTGGTTCCTTTTAACATCATAGGGCTGCGTTATTTCTTTGGCGCTTCTTCCCATTGCCCGGACTCGAATCACCAATCGACGCACTTCCAAACTTGAGCTATTTTGCCAATATTCGCTAAGCAATTAAATTTCAATCACAAGAAACCTACCGTGTTTCTTCGGGTTTCATGAACAACTGCATATTCTTAAGCAAAGCTTCGTCCATTTGTTTTGCCAATGGCAAAACGGAAATATCCATCGTCTCGTTTTTCAGCATAACGGCCGTATTACCCCGTATGAAACTAATTGAGGAGTATTCTCCCTGGGGTACGGGGACTCCCAATTCATTGATTACCGGTTTGAGGCAGACATCGTAATCTCCCACCAGACCGGGATGTACCTGCAGGATTTTTTTCAGGATATCCGGCTTGATAAGTTGTTTTGATTGCTCCGCCTGCATCGCGAACATCGCTCTCAAGGCCTGGTCTTTCGTATGAAGATGCAGAATCGTGTAGGTGACGGGATAATCCCGTCCATTCTTGTTCACGCTAAAAGTACCGGAACATCCGTTGATATGAGATTCGTCATGACCTTTTTCCGCAATAAAAGGGATATTTACGTGCTTCTTGAGCCAGCGCACCGTTCCGATGCCGCTATTAATATTGGGTATCATTTCAGGCCCCTTGTCTTCGTTCCCGTCCGGCATATTCAGGTTGAGAATATTATCATTCCGTTGCAGCTCGCGAGCATTCCGATCAATCCTGTCGTATAAGCCCTCGGGCATGCCTTTTGTTAATTTCCTTAATTCTTCTTCACGCCTGGTCCTCTTTTGATAAGGCATCTTTGAAATATCCTTCCACTTTTTCACCGCCTGCCGCGTCCTTTTCGGAAAATACCCGAATTGGCGTTTTCCATTAAGTGCGGCGAGTATGGTCTCTGATATTTCAAAAAGTTCTTTATCCTTAAGCTCTTTTCTAATAAGCGGAAAGAACCAGTGGTCAGCGGCAATGAGGGAAAACCCCTCCTGTTCTGCAAAGAATTCCCCACATAATTTTTTATCTTCGTCTAAAATAAACGGGACTTGCAGAAATGCCATTTTTATACCGTCACCAAACATGGTCCATCGGTATTCACGGTTACGGTTGACCGGAGGTCCCTGTTTTTGTGAGACAAGCATTTCATCTACTGCTTTCTGACGACTGTAGACGGGGTTTGGGGAGTAGAACATTTTGACGGCCATGTAGACGTTTCCCATGATATCGACAATGACCCAGTAATTCTGCTCATAGTCCCATCCCAGGTAGTACTGAGATATATTGAGCCCTTCCATGTCTTTTGCCGCCTCGGACTGTCCAGGAACAGGATTCCCGCCTGGTTTAATTTCCTCATACAGGTTATACAGACGGGCCTTGCGCTCAGCAGGATTGGATTTTATGGTGGTCTGGTTCCATACTGCGGCCGGTTTTATTTCCCAGACTGTTTGGCCGGGATACAGGTCATTCCCTGCAACAGGCGCCCCATGAAGAATCTGCCCTATGAGGGTTACGGCAATGAAGAAAAAGGGGAGAATTTTCATACTGTGCGTGCAAGTCATGATGGTTATTTGTTAAATGAGAAGTAGCAGCCGCCAGGTTCGGTAAAATTACTCCTGTTTTCATCGGATTTCAAATCGTCTTTTATGTAATCACTTTCCGATTTGTTGGTAGGACCTGCATTGTAGGGAACAGGGTTATGTACTTTACCTCCATAAAGGCACCAGGCATGGCCGGAGCGCCAGGATTTTGTCTCCTCCTGTCCTTGTGCGTTTGTTGTTTTTCTAGTTTCCGTCCACCCGACTCCTCTGGAACTGACTCCGCCCGAGCCGAGAACCGACGCAGAATATTCCATAAGACCGGCAGCTTCCACACAGATGATTTTTGCCGTTCCTTTGTCGATGGCATCTACCATTCCGGCTACCGACAAGGGCATGGGGTTTTGTTTCTGATCCACATACAGGGAGCCGGTTTTTCCCACTTCCGGGTTCCATTCATCGTAATAAGAAGCACTGTTGGATATACCGCGACTAAGCCTGTCCATAAGCTGATCATGGGTGGTCGCTCCGCTGAAGTTCCACTTCCCAAAAGCTGTTTTCAGCAGGGTTTTCCAAGGCTTGTCCAGATTACCCCTGTCAAGAAGAACATAGCATTTGCTGATGGTCATTTGTTCCTTGGCGGATAACTTCACTCCCAGAACAGAGAAACTCCAGGATGCATTTTCTGCGCGTCCCCGGCATTTTCTCTCCACGGCTTCCTTGGCGGTGACGACACCCTCGGCTTTTCCATTGGCAATGGACAATTCAGTTGCTTCAGAGGCAAATATTCCGTCGGTGCACGTTGCCTTGATTGTTTTCATGGAGTCCGGCAGCGCCTTGAAGGTGACAGTAAAGGAAGGAATATCCCCTGCATAGTACCCTACGGGTGATTTATCGTCATCCGGTGTTTTATCCTCCCTTTTGAATTCCGGAACCGGAACAGGCTTCCCTCTGAATTGATCGTGAATGGTGAAACCATTGCCCCCGGCATTTTCCCTGAACTTGGCGAACTGTATTTGAATTAACGGAGCTATGGCATCCATTTCATCTTCGGCCACCTCTCTTTTTCTCTTTGGACCGACCACCCCCATGTTCACCTTAACTTTGACCTTGAATTCAGTTCCCCAGTATTCTTCACTGGGAGAGCAAATTCCCGTAGAAGAAAATCCTCCCTTTCCCCTGGGAGGGTCGCTCGTCATGATTGGCGCAGGTTCCCATATATACTTTCTTGTTTTACCATATCGGTATTCTACCCATTCCTGTTCTGAGTCAGGAGTAAATTTGGCAACAGCTTTAAATTTGTAAACTTTGCCTTCCTGCTTGTCCAGTATGGCTTTATCCCCATCTTCGGACATGGCGACATTCTCGCCAGGAGTTATTTTTACTTCGCACTTGTAATCCTCCGCCGCGTGTAACGGCATCAGATGAAACAGTAATGCCGGCAAGAAGATGGCAGTAAATAATTTAATGCTCATTATTTTTTATTCTTTAACCATTCTTTCATTTGTTGAACGTCAAGTTCCGGTTTCTTGTTTGAACCCGGCAAATACTGTTTCCAATCAATTTTCAAAGCGGACATTTTTCTGACTTCATCGACTGAAAAGGGAATGGTGGTATCCGGCGCGAATGTAGCCCATTCAGAAGATCTGTAGAAATAGACCGTATCCTGCAAACTGGCCCACGCTTTTTTCATTTGTTGCCGGAAGTCCTTCCTGTCCTCCGTTTCCCATATTTTCAGTCTCCATCTCCAGTTCTTTTTGATTTCATCTGGAGCCTGGGTAGCAAGAAGGTGTCTGTAGGCATAAATTCCAAGTTTTCTTGATGAGAAGATTTCTTTCCCGTTTAACAGCCTCATGTCTTGGCTGGCAGCCCATAATTTTAAGAGGCTAGAAGAAAGTTTACTTGCCTGCTCGGAGTTCAAAGGAGGGGGAGATGGTATGCAAAGCCCATAGTAGAATGATTTTTGATTTAGTCTTTCCAGGAGTTTGTCGACAGCAATTTTCGTTTCGTCCAGGGATGAGATAAATACTCCGTTGAGGGTTGTAGAAACTGAGTAGTTTTTCAATATTCTGACGTAGTACCACCCTGAGCCTTCGACGATGAAATTCTTGTAAACTCCACATCCGGCAAATGATTTAACCCTGCTTCGCGCCAGAACAGGCAGGGGTATGTAATCCTTAAGCCCGTCATAGGAAGGTTCCCGGAATAAGTCTTCTTCCTGAACTTCCTCCTCTTTTCCAAGTCCCAGGAAGGAGTCAAAATCAAAATTGGCAGGTAGTTTTCTGATTTCGAGTATGTAATCCTTGAGGCTGTTGTCCAGATCATTGTCGGCAAGCGGGGTTGGATCATAAAAATAAAAGGAGAGGAGCTGTTTTTTGTCCGGAACCTGAATCAGCACGCCAAGGTCCGGACCGTCAAAGTCTCTGTCTACGGATTCTCCCCGGTCACTCCACCGGGCAAGCGTTCTGGTCGTGCTGATGGGGCAGTAAAGGATGTTTTCGTCACCCCGTTCATTTTCCCAGATAACTTTTCCGGATACACCGCTTTCACCCACTTTGACGTGTGGACCCTTGACGGATTCGCATCTGTATGCATTGTCAAAAGCCTCAAGGACGGAACCCATAGGACCGGCAGCTCCGCACAGGAGCATGTAACTCCGTCCATAGTGTTCGCACCAGTCGCCCCGGGTAGCCCAGTCTTCATACCAGAAAAGGGCTTTTGCAGGGGGATTTGTTTTTTTCATTCCATCAATTGCTGTCCTGGTTTTTAAAAGTTCCGACAGTTGTCCAATGCCCGGGAAAGAAGGATGCTTCACATCATTCAACGGGAAAATCCGTTTTCTCTCTACATGGCCCAAATGCAATAATCCTTTTCCATACGTTCCGGCATACAAGCTGCCATCCGGCAGAGAAGCAAAACTGGTCACGCTGACCAATTTTTCCACTTCATCGTCACAGGGCATATCCACAGTCTGAATTTTTTGTAAATTTTTCCGCACAAAAGAAACGCCCTTTTCCCTGAATCCTATCCACATCCCTTGGGAAGACGGATAAAAACAGGTGATATAATCCTCCGGCAAAAGAGAATCGTCATTGTTTTCCCTACGGTTCATTTTCAAGAGTTTTTGAGCATGCCGGACAGACGTTTTCTCATCCGGTTTCCATAGTCCTTCATTTTTCGCCCCATAGTCCCTGCCCCTCAGAAAGTTCCAGTCTGTTTTATTTTTAGAGTACCCGAGTCCGGAATTGGTGCCTACCCAAATCCAGCCCGATTCGGCACAAATCGCGTTGCAAAAATTTGAAGGCAGGCCTTTCCCTCTGGCTTCAAATGGTTGGCGAACTCTCTGCAGCGTATCCCAATACCACTTTGTCTGCACTACATTCCACCGTGAATATCCGTTGGAAGGTTCTGCTGAAGCCACTCCGGAAGTTTGAAAAGCTGCCCAAAGAGTTCCTTTTCGATCAAAGGAGAGAGAAGCAATCTGGTCCTCCGGCAAACCTTCCGCCCTTGTGTAATCTTTCCATGATTCCGTTTCCGGTTGATAAACAGTCAGGCCGCCGGAAGTAGCAATAGCCACATCTCCACTGACAGGAGATACAGCCATGGCGAAGATCCTCTCCCCCGGCAAGGCATTTGACTGGTTGTACTGTTGCCATGATTTCCCATTCCACACAGCCACTCCTTTATTGTCTGTCCCCACCCAGATACGCCCCTGCCTGTCTTCGAGAAGAGCATAGAAATTTGTTGTATCAGGCAGCCCGTTTCCTTTCTGCTGCTCCCATTTTTCCCCTCCGTATGGCAAGCGCATCAATCCCTTCCCTTCCGTCGCAACCCAAATATCTCCTGAACGGGTGCAAACGATAGACGTAATAAAGGAAGCTGGACAAGCAGGCAATTCTCCGCCATTTGAAGGAATGCCCATGTATAAAAAACAATAGATCCAAATAAATAAATAAGATCTAACAATCAGAAACATAAAAAAATAGTAAAATAAACACGTAAAAAGTCAATTGTTAAGTCTACTTGCCAAGGAGCGCAAAAAAGATGACTGAGCCACTGGTACAGATCCAGTTCAACGAAACCGGCCCAGTCTGCTGAAAAATAACTAAACTAAAAATGAACCCCTGAAAAGAGGAACACGCTTCCTCCCCCCCGGTTTGTTGAAAATTAATTCATTGGAAATAAACGTAGAAGATGTCAACGACATCGAACTTGACTCCGCGAGAAATAGTCTAAGCCGTTTTTAAGTCATTAATTTCATCATCAACAATTCCTCCGGGACATTTCACAAGCATAAGCTTTTCCCAAATCCGCGGCATGCTTTTCCGCCCCTGCGGAAAGCCGGATGGAGCCGGCAGGCGGAATGCCTTCAACGCAGGGCCTGTCCTCCATCAGCCCGAGGATTTCATCCCTGGTCAGCATCACGTCACGATGAAGCATCCCCATGATGCCGGCGACGGCATAGGCGGCCCACAGAGGAACGGACAGTACCGGACGACGGGCCCCGTCACCTTTCCCAGCATGGAAAACAATCCGCGGGACGTATACGTTTCTGGCCTCACCGCTTCAATCACGCTGTTTTACCCGTCTTCCCGCAACGCTTCCCGGGACCGCCAGGAGCGGTCAAATCCTGTACATGAACCGGCGGAAGGCGGTTTTCTCCATTCCCCGGAAACCGTTACAGCATGGACTGCACCACAAACAACACGACAGACCCCACATAAACGGCCGCCAGCACCACGGCGGCGCAACACAGGAAGAGCCTGTATCCACAGGCCAGTACCATCCTTCTGAGCTGGGATTCCGGATGCCGCCGCGCCCACCACGCATACAGCAGAAAAAGCACAGCCGTTCCGGCTGAAACAAACAGAGATTCTTTCAACAGAGGCGGATAATAATCAAACACCACCCTGTTCCGCCCCTCCTGAAGGCGCACCGCCATCAATTCCCCCACCTTTTCCACGGGCACGTCCACCCCGTTCCGCGTGGCCTTCCATCCACGGTCATGCACCACCGGAACCATCAGCGCCTCCCCCTTTCCGGCAGAGAGGGACACTTCCACATGGCCTCCGCGTCCGTGCGCCTCCAACCCGTATTGATCCTGGCCTTTCCCCAGAACCGGAACATCCTGCTCCGGCATTCGCGCCGCAGCCGCCAGAAGAGGAGCCTCCACCAGCCGCCGCATCCTTCCCTCCACCACGGTTTCCCCGGTTACACCCGCACGCTTTAATTCCAATGCTCCATTATAGGTGCGGCACGTCCCGCCGGGGGCCTTCTGCGCTTCCGCCATGACGGGCACCGCGCGGCCATTGACGCGGAGTTCCTCCGTATCCGTCTGCGGGAAGCCGTACACCGCGCCGGGATATTCCGGCACGCTCATCCGGTAAAAGTTGCCATTCCTCTCCGTCCGCACTTCTACGGGAGCATACAGGGGGCCTTCCGCTGACGGGCAAAGCGCGGCATGCAGGGCATTGAGATTGCTGAACACGCCGGCTTCCGCATCCAGCCGCAGCCCCAGCACGCTCTGGGGAACCACCAGCCCCCAGCGGGCGCCCGGAAGCCTGTATAAATACATGCCTTCCCGGGAAAGCACGCTCTCCATTCCTTCCACGGGACGGGACGCCAGCAAAAAGCCATGGCCCAGCAGCAGATCGGAAAACAGGGTGCCCCCCTGACCGTACGTGCGTGTGAATTCATCCCGGTACCCCAGGTTTTTCAGAAAACGGAAATGGCTGATGCTCGTGGTATGCCGGAAGTTGCCGATGCTCGGGACAGGCCCCAGGCAATCCGCGTTGTCCACCAGCAGGCGGTCCCTATCTTTCACGCGCAGAAGCCCGGCGTACCCGTCCATTCCGCGCGCCAGCCATTCCGCATTCAGGGCCAGTACAGCGGCCTTTTCCTCTTCTCCCTGCTTCCAGAACGCGGCAGCCCCCACGGGCAGCCCCAGCAGCATCACGGCGGCTATGGACCACACCAGCCTTTTGCCTTCCACATGCCTCCAGCACAGCCATGCGCATGAAAAAAACAGCAGAGGCAGAAGGCGCGCCACCAGGTCCATATCCGTCACGTGAAGGACAATCAGGGAGACGGCAAACGCCGCCACGGGAAGGCCAAGACTCCATCCCCAGCCCCAGCGCCGCCCCGCCGACTGCGGCAGCCTCCCACCGGACAGGATCCAGGCGCAGAACGACGCCACCACCAGATTGGGAATGAACCCGAACCGGACCGGAAAATCCACGTAGCTCCACAGATGGGCGGCGCGGTGAAGGGGTTCAATGAATGCAGGGAGCATGGACGCCGCCAGCAGGAGAAGAAACAGCCGCCTCCCCCTGTTCGCCGGCGGAGCCTCCTTCCTCCCGTAAACCAGATAGACGGCAGCCAAAGCGGCGCACGCCATTCCCGGCAGGCAGGCATACAGGCGTTCCAGGAATTTGGGAGGGTCAAACGGCCAGGACAGTTCAAAAAAAGTGGGGGGAGTCATGAACAGGGACCGCATGGAATCCCGGCTCATCTCCATCATGGGCAGCCAGTAATAGCAGGTCGCCAGCGTCACCGCCGCCGTGTACCAGAACACGCGCGCCAGCCGGACGCGGCGTTCTGCCGTCCCTTTCAGGGGAAGCGTAAAGGCCCACGCGAACAGCCAGCCGGTCACGACGGCCATGAAAGCGCTGTACATGGAGGTAGCCAGCAGAAAGAGGCCGACGGCATACAGCCACCCCCTCCCTCCGTTCACCAGCTGGTAAAGGCCCAGGGCAAACAGGGGGAACATGGCGGCGTGGTCCAGGAACTGCATGAACCCGTACTTGGTCTGGAAAAATCCCCCCAGGGCATAACCCGCCGTCAGCAGCACGGTCCAGCATACGGGCAGGGAGGGGAAGACGCGTCTCAGGAACCAGGAAGCCGTCAGGCAGATGCAGGCCGCGTCCGCCAGCATCACCCATACCATGTCCTTCAACAGGAAGGAGTCTCCCATCGCCACCACAATCCAGGTGGAGGGAACCAGCAGCTGGTGCGGCAGGGAGGGGCTCACGCGGATGCCCGCTCCTCCATTGACATCATAAAAGAAGGATCCGTCCAACGCTCCGGTCATCAGGGCGGAGGCATAATATTTCAAGGTGGGATACACCATCTGCCCGTTATCCATGTATTCCAGGTAATGGCCGCCAAGCGGCCAAATTCCGCGCACCGCCAGGAACAGGAACAGAACGGCCAGGGCGAACGCAACAGACGCCAGAGACGTCAATACCGGGCGGGAAGAAGCGGGTTCCATGGCTCAATCAGCGGACAAACGGTTCGGCGGCCTGGACCAGGCGCAGGGCGCGGGCGCATTCCTCCACATCATGAACGCGGTGAATACGGGCGCCGTGCAAATGTCCCCATACCGTCATCACGGCGGTGCTCAGCGGCGCCCGCCCCTGCTCCGCATCACCCAGAACGGCTCCCAGCATGCGCTTGCGGGAAAGGCCCAGCAATACCGGACGTCCCGCCACCTCCAGCCTGTCCATATTGGACAGCAGGGCCAGATTGTGTTCCAGCGTCTTGCCGAAGCCGATGCCGGGGTCCCAGCAAATCTGCTCCGGGACCAGGCCGCGGCCCAGCAGAAAATCATAACGCTCCTCAAAATAGCCGCGCACCTCCCGCACCACGTCTTCATAAAAAGGCGCGTTCTGCATCGTTTCAGGCCGTCCCTGCATGTGCATCGCCACTACGCCGCAGCGCGCCTCCGCACACAGCTCCGCCATTCCCTCCTCCTGCAATCCGGAAATATCATTGATCACGTCCGCTCCCGCTTCCAGCACAGCCGCCGCCACGGCGGCATGGCGCGTATCCACGGAAATCACGGCGTCCGTGCATGGGCGGAGTTCCCGCACCACGGGAAGCACCCGGTCCAGTTCTTCCTCCACGGAGACCTCCGCCGCACCCGGCCTGGTGGATTCCCCCCCAATGTCCAGAATAAGGGCTCCCTGCCGCTCAAGCTCTTTTGCATGGGAAACGGCGCGTTCCACCGTATGGAAACGCCCTCCGTCGGAAAAGGAATCCGGAGTGACGTTTACAATTCCCATCAGCACGCCGCCGCGCGCCACATTCAATATGTCTCGCCTTACAAGCCAGTTCATCTAATTACGTTCTTGTCAAAGGCACTATACATCACTTTAATAAGTCAGAAACACTTTTTTCACCATGAAAACAACGCCCCTGCTTCTCATCATCCCCCTGCTCATGACGGCCGGAGCCCTGGCGGCCAGCCAGGATGATTTCAACGTCCAGACCGCTTCCTCCCGCATGGTCAAGCATGAAGACGGGTCGCGCAGCTACTTTGAAAAGACCGGGGACGGCAAGGGGATGAAAAAAACCACTTACAACATCCACAACGTTCTCGTTTCCGTAACCCTCTACAAAAGAGGCCCCTTTGGAGAACTGCGCTCATGCCTGATCTTTGACGGGCAGAAGAACGAACTCTTTTTCGTACGCTACGGTTACGACGGCAACGCCAACCTGAGGGAGGAGCAAATGTTCGATTCCAAGAGCAAGGAACTCGTGCGCCGCTTCCTTTACACATATGACGACATGGGCAACCGCAGCAAGCCCGTGTGCATCACGCTGGTCAAGAGCACCAAGGACATTGAGACGCACGCCGTTCCCACCGCTCCGGAAAAGGACCCCTTTGCCGACGATTTTAAAAAGAAGAGCAAGTAAGCGCCGGACCCTCGGGGCAATGGTTCCCCCCTTCGCGCATGCCATCCGTTTTCTCCGTCTTTCAACCGGCCGCCGTCTCTGTGATGCGCGGCCGGTTTGACGTTATACCGCCATGCGGGAAAATTGCGGCGAGTTCCGGAGACGGACGTTTTCTTTCCCCAGAAAAAGACCTGGTCCAAAGGCATGCCCGAGGTTTGAAACACGGCAAATCCGCGCCAACCACCCTGGCCAGGCGCACGACGGCCCATTTAAAGGAGGAACAGCTTCCTAAAAAGCCCTTTTATTCTCCATCGCTGGCTTCCAGCCTGTTACGCCAGCGGCGGGCCACCCAGGGGCGCACCAGCCCGTAAAGCAGGTAAATGGAGAAAATGACCGCGGGCATCACCCACGGGAATTTGAAGATGCAGATGACCGTCAGCACAATGAGCACGATCGCGTACATAGTCCCCCGCGTGCGCATGTTGATGTGCTTGAAGCTGGGATAAACCACCCGGCTCATCATCAGGACGGACACCCCCGCCATCGCCAGGGCAATCACGTACTTGAAGACGCCCAGGTCCATGGCCCCGTTCGGAGCCCTTCCCGCCAGGTACATCACCAGGTACATGGTGGAAACCACGGCTCCCGCCGCCATCGGAACGGGCAGCCCCACAAAGTCGCTGCTCTGCCCCTCCTTGCGGGGAGCGGCGGCCATGCAGTTGAACCGCGCCAGGCGCAGGGCGGCGCACAGCAGGTACAGGATGCCTATGCCCCAGCCAACCTCCGGCGGAGAAAGCTGGAACAGGACGGCCTTGGCCACCAGCAGCGCAGGGGCAATGCCGAAGGAGACGATGTCCGCCAGGGAATCGAATTCCCGGCCGAAGGGGCCGTCCTGCCCGCGCATGCGGGCAATGCGGCCGTCAAACAAGTCAAACAGGCACGCCGCGAAAATCAGGAACGTGGCATTCTGGTAATAGGAGAAGGCCGCCACGGCGTCGCTGTCCGCCTGGTTGATCCCTTCAAAAATCGTCAGAATGGCGAAAAACCCGCACACCAGGTTCCCTGCCGTAAACAGGTTCGGCAGAATGGGAATCTCAGGTTCGTCCGGAAAAATCTTCTTGTCCATGATCGGTGTCCAGTGGGGCGCCCCGTGAAGGGCTTACCCGTTAATGATGTTGCGGGCCGCCGCGGCCAGGGCCTGGGGATCGGCATCCTGCGGAGCGGAACCGCGGGCCTGGTCCGGACGGCCGCCCCCCTTGCCTCCGGCAAGAGCGGAAACCTCGCGGATCATATCCCCGGCGGACAATCCGTCCGCAATGGCATCTTTGCCACAATAAGCGCCCAGGAGCAAGGAAGAACTGTCCACGCACAGCAGGAAGGCGGCGCCCGCATACTGGCGCTTTTTCAGGCCGTTCAGCAATTCCTGAAGCAATTCCCCGGCCCCTTCCGCCACCTGGATCAGGGAGGCGGGGTCATCGGAAAGCCATTCATTCAGCAGGGCGTCAGCCCTGGCGGCGGACTGCCCGGCGCGGGCCTTCCTAAGCTTCTTTTCCGCCTCCAGCGCTGTCTGCTTGAAATGCTCCACGGAGGCGTCGAAACGCGCCAGGGAATCATTCACCGTCCGGATGTCGGAGGCTCCCAGGGCGGACAGCCCCGGCTTGTCTTCAATCGTGGGAACCGGAACCTGTTCCAGCCCCATGTCCGCCAGCTCATAATTGACTTCCTTGATCTTTTCCACCGCCTTGGCGATTTCCAGGCTCCTGGCGACGACGTGCTGGCGGATCATTTCCAGGGCGGCGTCCCCCGTCATGGCCTCAATGCGGCGCACGCCGGAGGCGATGGCCCCCTCGCTCTTGATCTTGAACAGGCCTATATCCTTCGTATTGGCAATATGCGTTCCGCCGCAGAATTCCATGGAAACGCCGTCCAGTTCATTCCTGCAGCCGCCCACCTGGACCACGCGCACCACGTCCCCGTACTTGTCGCCGAAGAACTGGGCAATCGCGGAATTGCCCTTTACGTCCGCATAGGCGCGTTCCGTGCAGTGCACCGGGAGAGCCGCCTCAATCCAGCCGTTCACCTTCTCTTCAATCAGGCGGAGCTGGTCCGGCGCCACGGCGGCGCTGTTAAAGTCAAAACGCAGGCGGTCTTCCGAAACGAAGGAACCCTGCTGGGCCGCATCCGGGCTGACTACCTGGTGCAGGGCGCAGTGAAGAAGGTGGGTGGCGGTATGGTGCGCCTCAATGCGGCGGCGGCGTTCCGCGTCAATGCTCAAATGCACGCGGTCGCCGGGTTTCACGTCCAGCCCTTCGCGGGCTTCCACCACATGGGCGCGGGCATTGCCGATCTGCTGGACGGCCATCACATGGTAGCTCTCCCCGCCGATTTCAATCAACCCTGCGTCAGACACCTGGCCGCCCATCTCCGCATAAAACGGAGTCTTGTCCGTAATGATGAACAGGGAATCCCCCTGGCGGCTCACTTCCAGCACCGTGGCGGCGCATTCGTCCACATCGTATCCCGTAAATTCCGTCACGGCGTCCGTCTTCAAATCCAGGGCGCGCACCACCTCGCTCTTGCGGGCGGCGCGGGCGCGTTCCCGCTGCTCCTCCATCAGCCTGTTGAACCGTTCCATGTCGATGTCCAGGCCGCGTTCCTCCGCCAGCAGCGCGGTCAGGTCAATGGGGAAGCCGTACGTATCATACAGCTTGAAGGCGAACTCGCCGCTCACCTTTCCGGCGGAAGCCGTCTCAGCGTCAAACAGCTCCAGGCCGCGGTCCAGCGTTTCATTGAAGCTGGCCTCCTCACGGTTCAGAACTTCCTTCACGGTGGAGGCGCGGGCGGACAGCTCCGGGAACACCTGGCCGAAGGATTCCACCAGCGTATCCACCAGTTCCGCCAGGAACGGCTGGGTGAAGCCCAGGCGGCGCCCGTAGCGCACGGCGCGGCGCAGAATGCGGCGCAGCACGTAATTACGGCCATTGTTGCCGGGAAGAATGCCGTCCGCTATGGAAAAACTGAGCGTGCGCAGATGGTCGGCAATCACGCGGAAGGCAATCGCCTCCTGAAGGGTGTCGTCCCCCGCCTCCACTCTCTTGGAACCGGGCGCCGGATACACGTCCGCGTACTTCCGGCCGCTCAAGGCCTCCAGACGGTCGAACAGGGGGCGGAACACGTCCGTGGCATAATTGGAAGGCTTGCGGAAAAAATCCTTGAACCCGTCCGTGCACTGCATGATGGAGCACGCGCGTTCAAAACCCATGCCCGTATCCACGTGGCACGCCGGCAGATTGCGCATGGAGCCGTCGCTCTCCGCATTATACTGGATAAACACCAGGTTCCAGATTTCAATGCACTGGTCGGAATCCTTGTTCACCAGGCTGCCCTTCGTATTCCCCTCCGGGGTCAGGTCCACGTGCAGCTCGGAACACGGGCCGCAGGGGCCGGTTTCCCCCATCATCCAGAAATTATCCTTCACGTTCCCGTGCACGATCTGCACGTCCGGGTCCAGCCCGCGGGAACGGAACAGCTCCGCCCAGTAATCCCATGCCTCCTGGTCAAACTCCCCGGGGTCGCCCTTGGTCTTGTCCGGGGCGTACACGGTGGCGTACAGGCGTTCCGCGGGGAATCCCCACCGTTCCACCACCAGCTCCCAGGCCCAGCGGATGGCTTCCTTCTTGAAATAATCCCCGAAGGACCAGTTCCCCAGCATTTCAAAAAACGTGTGGTGGTAGGAGTCATAACCCACATCCTCCAGGTCGTTGTGCTTGCCGCCGGCGCGGATGCACTTCTGGGTGTCCGTGGCGCGGGCGGGCGTCCAGGGGGGAGTCCATACGCCCAGGAAATACGGAACAAACTGGTTCATGCCGGCATTTGTGAACAACAAACCGGGGCTCTGGGGCATCAAAGAAGCGGAGGGCACGACCGTGTGCTGTTTCTCGCGGAAAAAGTCCAGAAAGCTTTGGCGTATCTCGGTGGCGGTCATCATATCAATAATAGGAAAAGTAAAAGTCGCCGGATTATGCCTGTTCCGCCCCCGTTAGTAAACCGCTAATTCCTTCTCCGTCATGACGGCTGCATTTTTGCTTGTAATAAATTATACATGCGTATAAATAAAGACATGAAAAAGCTGGTGATCCTCCTGATTCTTCTTTGTGCGGCAGGAGCGGCAGCCTGGTTCATCTACCGGGAAGCTCCGTCCGGGCCTGAGGACAAAGCCGTTCTTTACGGCAATGTGGACCTGCGCCAGGTGGACCTGGCCTTCCTGATTTCCGAACGCATTGATTCCGTGCTGGTGGACGAGGGGGACACGGTCGTTCCGGGCCAGAAACTCGCCACGCTGGAAACGGTGCGGCTGCAACAGGCCGCGGACGAGGCCCGGCAGACCGCGGAGGCCGCCCGCCAGAACTACCTGCGCGTTAAAAACGGACCGCGCGCGGAAGAAATAGCCCAGGCAAGGGCGAACGTGCAGGCGGCGGAAGCTACGCTGAACAACGCCGGGGTGCGCAGCAAGAGGCTGGTGGCTCTGGCTGAAACCAAATCCATCTCCCGCCAGGAGGCGGACGACGCCATCGCCTCCCAGCAGGTGGCCGCCGCCAATCTGGACGTAGCCAGAAAACAACTGGAGCTGCTGCTGGCCGGTTCTCGCGTGGAAGACATCGCCCAGGCCCTGGCCCAGTACAACCAGGCCAAAGCCAACCTGACCATCAGGGAACAGAACCTGAAAGACGCCGTGCTTTACGCCCCCAGCAATGCCGTGGTGCGCAACCGCATTCTGGAAAAGGGGGACATGGCCTCCCCGCAGAAACCCGTTTACAACCTTTCCCTGAACCATACCAAATGGGTGCGGGCCTACCTCACGGAATCCCAGCTCGGCAAAGTGAAGCCCGGCTTCTCCGCCACCGTGCACAATGACAGCTTCCCGGATACGGACTTCAAGGGAACGGTGGGCTTCATCTCCTCCGTGGCGGAATTCACCCCTAAAAACGTGGAAACGCCGGACCTCAGAACAGCCCTGGTCTATGAAGTGCGCATCATCGTGGACGACCCGGACAACCGGCTGCGCCTAGGCGCCCCCGCTACCGTCACCATCCCCCTGGACCAGAACGCCGGAACGCAGCCTCCGGAACAGCCCAGGCCATGACTACGGACTCCCAGCCCCTGATTGACTGCCGGAACGTCCGGAAAATGTTTCCGGACCCCGCCGGCGTTCCCTTCGCGGCGGTGGACGGCGTTTCCTTCCGCCTCTCCGCCGGGGAAATCGTGGGACTGCTGGGGCCGGACGGCGCGGGAAAAACCACCCTCATCCGCCTCATCACGGGACTGATGAAACCGCACGGCGGCTCCATCTCCGTGCTGAACCTGGACTCCGTGAAAAAAAGCCGGGCCATCCAGGCCTCCATAGGCTACATGCCGCAGAAATTCGGACTTTACGAGGATCTCACCGTGCAGGAAAACATGGAGCTTTACGCCCGCATGCACGGCGTCTACGGCCAGGACAGGGAAAAACGCTTCCGCAGCCTGCTCTCCATGACCAATCTGGAACGCTTCACCACGCGCCTGGCGGGCAAGCTCTCCGGCGGCATGAAACAGAAGCTGGGCCTGTGCTGCTCCCTGGTCTCCTCCCCGCCCCTCATCCTGCTGGACGAGCCCACCGTGGGCGTGGACCCGCTCTCCCGCCGGGAACTGTGGAACATCCTGAAGCAATTCTCCGGGGAGGAAGGCGTGGGAGTGCTGGTCAGCACCTCCTACATGGACGAATCCGCCTACTGCAACAGAACCCTCATCATGTATGAAGGGCGCCTGCTCATGGACGCCCCGCCCTCCGACGTCATTGCCCGGGCGGAAGGCATGTGCGTCACGGTGCGCACGCCGGAGGGGCTGCATGCGCGCCAGTTCCAGAGCAGGCTGGCCGCCGTGCCCGGCATCATCAACGCCACCCCGCAGGGCAACACCGTCCGCATCATCGTTCCCCCCGGCCACCCTGCGCGGGAAAAGCTGGAGGAATACCACCCCAAACCCGCGCAGCCGGACTTCTCCGACGGCTTCATGACCCTGCTGGCCGATCAAATGGACCTCGCTCCGCAGGACATCCCCGTCCCCGCCGGACCGCCGGAACCGGAACAGGCGGAAAAAGGGGACACCGTCATCCAGGTGACGGACCTGGTGAGGAAATTCGGCAGCTTCATTGCCGTCAACCACGTCAGCTTCTCCGTCCGCAGGGGGCAGGTCTTCGGTCTGCTGGGTCCCAACGGGGCCGGAAAAAGCACCACCTTCCGCATGCTCTGCGGGCTGCTGCCCGCCAGCGGCGGCACGCTCAACGTGGCCGGGGCGGACCTGAGGACCGCCGCCGCGCGGGCGCGCAGGAAAGTGGGATACGTGGCCCAGAAATTCTCCATGTACGGCATGCTCACCACGCGGCAGAACCTGGAATTCTTCGCCGGGGCCTACGGCATGGCCGGAAAGGAACGGCAGGAAGCCATCCGTTCCATGGAAGAGGAATTCCACCTGACCCCGTACATGAACGCCCCCGCCGCGCACCTGCCCGGCGGCTACAAGCAGCGCCTCAGCATGGCGTGCGCCCTCCTCCACTCCCCGGACATCCTCTTTCTGGACGAACCCACTTCCGGCGCGGACCCCCTGGCCCGGCGGGACTTCTGGCTGCGCATCAACGCCCTGGCGGAAAAAGGCGTCACCATCATCATCACCACGCACTTCCTTGGAGAAGCGGAATTCTGCGACAACATGCTCATCATGATGGACGGGACCACGCTGGCGGAAGGCTCCCCGGACGACATCCGCAAACACGCCCCTCCGCGGGAGGACGGCGCCCCCGCTTCCCTGGAAGACGCCTTCCTGTCCATCACGGAGGAACACATGAAGAAAGGAGGGGAAGAAGCATGATCGCCTCCCTTAAAAGAATCGGAGCCCTCATCGTCAAGGAACTCCACCAGGTGGTCCGGGACCCCGGCAACGTGGGCATTGCGGTCATCCTGCCGGCCGTGCTCCTGCTCCTCTTCGGCTACGGCATGAGCATGGACATCAAAAACGTGCGCATCGCGTACCTGGCCGTTCCCGCCTCCAGCCAGTCCACGGAGCTGGAAACGCGGCTCACCCTCTCCAGGTACTTTCAGACCGCGCGCGTCTTCTCCACCCGGGAGGCGGAAGAAAAGCTGCGCACCCATGAGGCGGACGCCTTCATCGCCCTGCAAAGCGACGCGCCGGACACGCTCAACGGCGGAGTCACGAAAGTCCAGATCGTGGTCAACGGCGTCAACGCCAACCAGGCCACCCTCATCCGCAACTACCTCCAGGCCGTCGTGGGGTCCTGGGCAGCCTCCCTGAACGGCCAGGCCGCCCCCGTGCTGGACGTGCAGACGCGCACCCGCTTTAATGAAGCCAACGACAGCCACTACTACCTGGTCCCCGGCGTCATCGTCACCATCATGACCATGATCGGGGCGCTGCTCACCTCCCTGGTCATGGCGCGGGAATATGAACGGGGCACGCTGGAAAGCCTCTTCGTCACGCCCGTGGGCAGCGGAGAAATCCTGACGGCCAAGGCCGCCACCAACTTCCTGCTGGGCATGGTCAGCCTGGCCATCTCCATGATCTTCGCCGCCTTCGTCTTTGACATCCCCATCCGCGGCTCCCTCATCCTGCTGCTGGCGGTCTCCGCCCTGTTCCTGATCGTGGCCCTGGGGCTGGGGCTGGTCATCTCCACCGCCACCAAAAACCAGTTCCTGGCCTGCCAGTTCGCCATCATGGGCACCTTCATGCCGGCGCTCATGCTCTCCGGCTTCCTGTACGACATCCTCAACATGCCCTCCGCCGTCCGGGCCATCACCTACATCATCCCGGCCCGCTACTACGTCACCCTGCTCCAGACCCTCTTCCTGGCCGGGGACATCCCCTCCGTCATCATTCCGTGCTGCATCACGCTGGGCGTCTTTGCCGTGGTGCTCATGGGCATCGCCCGGCTGAAAGCCCCCAAATCCCTCGAATAACGCCATGGACTTCCTCGTCAGAATAGCCTCCCTCGTCAAAAAGGAACTGCTGGCCGTGCTCAGGGACAAAAAAAGCCGGATGGCCCTCATCATCCCGCCCATCCTCCAGATAGCCATCTTCGGCTATGCCGCCACCATGAACGTCACCCGCGTGCCGTACGCCGTGCTGGACAAGGACGGGGGAGAAACGGCCGCCCAGTACATCGCGGACCTGGAAGGCACGGGCATCTTCCGGCGGCAGGCCACGGCGGCCACGGAAAAAGACATCGACCGCATGATCGACAACCGGGAAATCGTCGTGGGGCTCACCATCCCCCCGGACTTCTCCCGCAACCTCCAGACCGGGCGCCCCGCCTCCCTCCAGCTCATTGCGGACGGACGCAACACGAACACGGCGGCCATCGCCCTCAGCTACGGCCAGCAAATCGCCTCCGCCTACGGGGCGGACCTGCTGGCCAAAAGCGGCGGCTCCTCCCCGGTGGAAATAGAATCCCGCGCCTGGTTCAACCCCAACCTCATCACCCGCTGGTTCATCGTCCCCGGCCTCATTGCCGTGCTCGTGCTGATCAACTCCATCCTCTCCGGCGCGCTCTCCATCGCCCGGGAACGGGAGGAAGGCACCTTCGACCAGCTCCTGGTCGCCCCGTACACCCCCGGAGAAATCCTGCTCGGCAAGGGGATTGCCTCCGTCATCACCGGAATCATGCAGGCCGTCTTCGTGGTGCTGGTAGCCATGTTCTGGTTCCGCATCCCCTTCCAGGGGTCCGTCTGGCTGCTCTCCGCCGCGCTCCTGCTCTTCATCGTCACGGCGGCGGCCATCGGGCTGTGCATCTCCTCCTTTGCCCAGTCCCTCCAGCAGGCCATTGTGGGAACCTTCCTGCTGCTGGTGCCCATGGTCATGCTCTCCGGCTTTGCCACGCCCATCTCCAGCATGCCGGAAATCTTCCAGGACCTCACCCTGCTCAACCCCATGAGGTACGGCCTGGAGCTCATCCAGCGCATCTTTCTGGAAGGGGCCGGATTCCTGGACCTCTGGCCCCTCTTTGCGGCCATCATGACTGTTACGGTGGTGGCCGTTCTGGCAGCCATCTTCTCCTTCCACCATAAAATCTCCTGACGGAAAACTCTGCTCTCCCGAGCCCGGAACATTCTGGCGCCCTTTTGCCATTAGTCTTTGGTCTTTAATATTTTCATCACGCCAATCCCGTCACCCGTATAAAAATACTTGCATCCGGCCCGTTTTTTCTATTCTATCTCTCTCGTTCCTTGGGAACATGGGCTCGTCGTTCAATGGATAGGACATCGGTTTCCGGTACCGACGATGTAGGTTCGATTCCTACCGGGCCTACCAGACTTTTCATACCGCAAGCTGCTGTTTATCAGTGCCTGCGGTTTTTGTTTGATTGAAATCGCAAGACATCGGAACGGCGTTTGATTACCCCTCCGCACCGTCTGGCGGCAACGTTCCGCCTGTGCAGGTTATTCCGCACCACATCTTGCCGGCCTCCCGGAAACATCAACCGCAGGACATTCCCCGCCCACTTAAAGGGCGGTCCCTTTCTTCGGCATGAAAAGGCGGGACATGTCCGCTCCCTCAAGCTTCAGAAGACTGATTTTCGCGGCAATTCCGCCAGCATAGCCCGTCAGGCTCCCGCCTGTGCCCACCACCCGGTGGCACGGGATGATGATGGAAATGGGGTTATGCTCCACTGCTCCTCCTACTGCTTGAGCAGACATGCTCCTTCTATTCCCGCGCGCAGCCATCTTCCGGGCAATCTCTCCGTAAGTGGTAACTTCTCCGTAGGGAATATCGCAGAGAATCTTCCATACGGCCTGGCGGAACTCTCCCCCCACGGGGGCCAGCGGCAATTCGGCTATCGGAGGCTTGCCGCCCGCAAAATATCTGTCCAGCCAGTCTTTTGCCGCGGCAAATACCGGCAGGCCGTCCCTTTCCTCCATGTTCCCGCTGACGGTACCTCCAAAATACTTCTGGCCCTCCAGCCACAAGCCTGCAAGATGTTCCCCATCACTCGCCAGCGTGAGCGGCCCAAGGGGTGACGAATAGTGTGTTAAGTAATACATCATCTTTCTATCGTTTCAGTGTTGTTTCAGTGAATTCCATAAATTGACTGCGGCATAGCCGCGCCACGGCCTCCAGCCTTCTGCCAGAGCAAGAATTTCCTTTTGCGTGCGCGGGACGAGCGCTTTTCTAATGCCGGGATCGGTTGAAGGAAAGGCATCCGTCCATCCAAAGGCCCGCATGGCGATATATTGCGCCATCCATGTTCCGATGCCTGGGAGCCCCGTCAGCTTTTTCATTTCCGCATCAGGATCGGCCCGGAAACTGAAATCAATGCTCCCTTCTTCAAACGCGCGCGCCAGCTCGACAACTGCCCTGCCCTTGGACGCGGTCATTCCGGAAATGCCCCATCCGGCGCTTCCCGGGCCGCTCAGGGAAAGAATCTTCCCCGGCGCAGGAAACGCATGCGTCAGCCCCTCCATCCCCGTCCGCACGGGCTCGCCATGGCTCCGCGCAAGCCTCCCCGCCAGAGCATTCGCGGCTTTCATGGAAATTTGCCGTCCCAGCGCTGCCCGTACCGCCAGCTCGTAAGGATCAAAGCAGCCGGGCAAACGGGTTCCCGGAACATACAGCCCCGGAGACAGGCCGTTCATGGCAGCCAGCGTTTCATCCACCGTGGCAGGGTCACAGTACAAGTCAAATAAATGCCGCACCCTTGCAAGCACCTGGGACAAGGCGGGAAGCAGAGACCTCGCGATCTCCACCACCAGCGCATTTTTCACGGGGCAATGGCCCACCCGTATCCAGCCATAAACATCTTTCCCCCTTCTGGTTGCAAGACGCACGGTGCGGCCATACTCCCCTCCGCGTACGGCCTCCACGCCGGGAATGGCCCGCAGCGCGAGGAACTCAAGCAGCTTCTCCCACTGGTAGGGAGGGCGGTAAGGCAGCGTCAGCGTTATTCCGGAACCGTCCTCCTCTTTTCCCCCCTTCC
The DNA here is from genome assembly GCF_030268505.1 of Akkermansia sp. NBRC 115031. NCBI lineage: Bacteria > Pseudomonadati > Verrucomicrobiota > Verrucomicrobiia > Verrucomicrobiales > Akkermansiaceae > Akkermansia > Akkermansia sp. NBRC 115031. The sequence continues at coordinate 27,868 of NZ_BSQU01000003.1, read as the reverse complement.
CCAGCTTCCGCAATGCCGCCGGGGAAAGCCTGTATTCTTTTTTGAATAATTCATTGAATCGCCGCAAACTGCCGAACCCCGCGCTCATGGCAACGTCAAGAACAGAAAGCCTCGTGCTTGTCAGGAGATTCTTCGCCAGCAGCAGCCGGAGAGTCTGCAAGTACTGGATGGGGGGAACATTGAACTCTGCGGCAAAAGCCCGGCGCAAATGCCGTCCGGTGCAGCCCAGGTGGGCGGCAAGCTCTTCCAGGCTTTCCATGTCTCCGCAATTCTCCTCCAGGAAACTGGCCGCCCGGCGCGCCAGGGAAGCGGCGGCATCCACCGGGGCGGTTCCGGGCGCCAGCTCCGGGCGGCATTGCAGGCAAGGCCGGAACCCGGCCCGTTCCGCTTCAGCCGCCGTGGCATAATAGGTGCAGTTCCCGGCCCTGGGCAGCTTTGCCCGGCATACGGGGCGGCAATAAATGCCCGTAGACGCCACCCCCACGAAGAAATGGCCGTCAAAACGGGCATCCTTGGATTTAAACGCGGCATACCAGGCCTTTTCATTTCCTTTCATGGTTTTGGCAAACTCTACGGTTGAGGCCCATTATAGCAAACCGCGGACATGATTCCCGCCATTTTCGGACATGCATCCAAAAAAATTATTTTGACATTGGGAAATAATCATATAACCAATTACGTAATCAGTTACGTTTTTAACAATACAAAAAGAGACGGGAATATGGATTTCTTCAACCAGACAGGCAAAATGGCCATTGGAAGCAGACTGCGGATGCTGACGGATAAAATAACGAATGACGCCGCCCTGATCTTCCGGATGTACGGCGTGGACATCCGCCCCAAATGGTTTCCCGTCTTCTTTGTCCTGTCCCGGGGAGAGGCCAAGACCATCACCTCCATTGCCAGGGAAATAGGGCATTCACACCCGTCTGTCAGCAACATTGTCAAGGAGATGGGCGCCAGGGGGCTGGTGAAAGAAAAGAAGGATAAAACGGACGGACGGAGAAACCTCGTCATGCTGTCCGCCAAGGGAAAGAAAATGTCCGATATCATGGCGGAACAATATCCCGACGTGGAAGCCGCCGTGGAGCAAATTTCCCGCCAAACCCGGAACGATCTGTGGCGCGCCATTGAAGAATGGGAAGGCCTGCTGGCGGAAAAAACGCTGCTGGAACGGGTGAAGGAAGCAAAAAAGGAACGGGAAGGCAGGGACGTCTCCATCGTTCCCTACGAACCCCGCCACCAGGCCGCTTTCAAGACCCTCAATGAAGAATGGATTACGGCGCACTGGCGGATGGAAGAACCGGACCATCACGCGCTGGACCACCCGCAGGAGCACATTCTGGACAAGGGCGGCCACATCTTCGTGGCGCTTTACAGGGAAGAGCCTGTCGGCGTATGCGCCCTGTGCAGGAAGGATGACCCCGTACATCAGTATGAACTGGCCAAACTTGCCGTCAGCCCCAGCGCGCAGGGCAAAGGCATCGGCATGCTGCTGTGCCGGACCGTCATCGCCAAGGCGAAAGAACTGGGCTGCAAAAAAATCTTTCTGGAAAGCAATACCCTGCTCCGCCCGGCCATCCAGCTATACAGGAAGGCGGGATTCAGGGAAGTGGAGATTTACCGCCCCTCCTATGAAAGGGTGGATATCCAGATGGAACTGGCGCTCCAGTAATGCGCCGCCATCCCGGCCCGTTCCGGAGGAAGGGCCACTATCCTTTCCTCCGGCCAAGAAATTCATGCCCCTCATATCGCCGTCAAATGGTCATCACTCGTTTTCCGGTGAAGCAGCCTGGTATCTGGTGAACAAATTTCATCAAAAGACACGAAGATGATACCCCCGGTTTGAGAGCTGGACATCAGGGCGCCAAAACAATCAAGGCCATAATCGTCCCTGACTGCGGGACAATCGATGATTTTCAGAATCACGTTATGATCCTCGCCCCCGTCCGTGGTGATATGGTCGCCTATTTCAATCTCCTCTCCGGAAAAATACCTCTTCATCGCCGTTTCCTGATGTTCGGTTTTTATCATGAAGTCACCATTTCTCCAACTGGTTCCGTGCCCGGCAGTTTTTTTCTTAGGAAAAAATCCGGAGCATGCCGTTCCTTCATGCCATGAACATAACACCTTCGCCTCAAATACCCCGTGATCAAGAAAAAAATGTGGGCAGCCAGAGCCTCTGATCTTTTTTAAAAAATCTCCCTTGTTCCGGACGATGGCGAAAGTCGCACTGCCATCAAGGGAAAAGGCAAAGGCGTCCGCGTCCTTCGCCTTTTCCATGCCCCAACGCCAACAAGGCCGTTTCCTCCGTGCAGAGGGGAAACTGCCTGCTGTTTTTCCCTCCAGCCCGTTCCCTTCATTTTTCCGCTTCCTTATCAAGCGCAGCCACTCCCTCTTTTATCGGGTTCCCGGCAAAAAAACGAATCTCCGGACTAGGAAGAAGAGAAGTTCCTTTCAGCACGGCGCGACCGGAGAAAGAGATACTTTCCCTATTAGTCTGACGGCGCTCCATTTTCCTCTGGAAATTCCGGTGCTCAACCACCTTCCTCCAAACCGTTTCATTCAAAATCGCCGCCTTTTCCAAAAACCTCCCTTTCTTTCATTTTCAAGCCTTTCTTTACCCTGTCCAACTGGACTTGGCAGGCAAATCGCGTTATGATGCGGCCGCTCCTTTCCTCATGATTTCCGCTTTAACCGGGATCATGAAGCGTACCCATGAAACAGAGAAAAATCATCCATGTGGACATGGATGCCTTTTACGCATCCATCGAACAGCGCGACCATCCCGAGTACCGCGGCAAGCCCATCGCCGTAGGAAGACCGGAGATGCGCGGCGTGGTGGCGGCGGCCAGCTATGAGGCGCGCCGCTTCGGCGTGCGTTCCGCCATGCCTTCCATGAAGGCGATGAAGCTTTGTCCCAAGCTGATTTTCACCCGCAACCGCATGGACGTGTACAAATCCGTTTCAGCGCAGATACGCTCCATCTTCCACCGTTACACGGACCTGGTGGAACCCCTTTCCCTGGATGAAGCTTTTCTGGACGTCACGGAAAACAAGCCGGGCATTCCGCTGGCCGTCGACATTGCACGGCGCATCAAGAGGGAAATCAGGCAGGAACTTCATCTGACGGCTTCCGCTGGCGTTTCCTACAATAAATTCCTGGCAAAAATCGCTTCCGACTACCGCAAGCCGGACGGACTGTTCACCATTCATCCCTCCCGCGCGGAGGAATTCATCGCGCGGCTCCCCATTGAGGCCTTCTGGGGCGTCGGCCACGCCACCGCCGAACGCATGCGCGCCCTCTCCATCACCAACGGGGCGCAGCTCCGGGAACGCAGCCTGGATTTCCTGCTCCGCCATTTCGGCAAGATAGGGGGGATCTTCTACAACTTCGCCCGCGGCATGGACGACCGCCCCGTGGAACCTTCCCGCATCCGCAAATCCGTGGGCTGTGAAGAAACCTACCGGGCAGACGTCACCAGGGCGGAGGCCCTGGAACAACACCTTCCCCTGCTGGTGGAAGAGCTCACGGGGCGCCTGGCGCGCTCCGGCTTCCGGGGCAACACGCTTACCCTGAAGGTTAAATTCCCGGACTTCGTCCAGAAGTCCCGCTGCATGACCGTTCCGGATTCCCTGACGGAGAAGGAGGACATCCTGCCCCTGGCCCGGACTTTGATGGAAGACCTGGATTCCGGGGACCGCACGTTCCGCCTTCTGGGGCTGTCCATCTCCCACCCCCAGGAAGAACAGCGGCAAGGAATCTGGGAGCAGCTTTGGCTGGATTTAGAGTACTAATCCTCCCACAGACTCCCATATTTTTAGTATTCTCCCCTTAAAATCAACCTTATCCACAAGATATTGGTGTATGAATGAGCGAAATCCGCTCCAACCTGGTCATAGGTACGTATGAATCAGGAAGAACGTAGACACTGGGCATCATGGATAGGAACGATTGCGGAAGGGGTGGCAGGCGTCATGGCTGTGGACGGCGGAATTCCCGCCTCCCAGGGCGTGCCTGATCCCGGCCCATCCCGAACGCGCCGTCCCCTCACGGAAACGGAAAAGCGCATCATCGAGCACCAGGGAACGGAACCGCCCTTTTCCGGGCAGTTCGTCAGCTTCTTTGAACAAGGCACCTATGGCTGCCGCAAGTGCGGGGAAGCCCTGTTCCGGTCGGAAGACAAATTCGACGCCGGATGCGGCTGGCCCTGCTTTGACGATTCCCTGCCGGACGCCGTCAGAAGCATCAACGCAGGCCAAGGGCGGCGCACGGAGATCACATGCGCGCGGTGCGGAGCCCATCTGGGGCACATCTTCACCGGAGAACGCCTGACGCCGAAGAACACGCGCTACTGCGTCAATTCCCTTTCCCTGGAATTCCAGGCTGCGCCGCAGCCGGCCATGGCGAACAGCCCCCATTGACGCGCACGGCACGGAAAAAAGGACCGGACGGAAAAGCCGGGAACCGGATAAAAGCTCCGGAAAAATTCTATTTTCCGGAAGAAACGCGCCTCTGAAACATTCATTCCCGCGCCTGCGTAATGTGGTATCATGAGAATGACCACCCTGCGCATCATCCCGGTCCTGCTGGCCCTTTTCCTGGCGCACGCCATGGGCGGGGAGCCCAGAATCGCCATTTTGGGGGACAGCATCCCCTATTCCGGACAATGGCCTGCCCTGGTGGAAGCGGCCCTGCGGCAGGCTCCGGCCTACCGGCACGCGGAAATCGTCAGCATGGCGCTCCCCAGTGAAACGGTCTCCGGCCTGTCGGAACCGGGCCACGCCGGGGGCGCCTTCCCCCGCCCGTGCCTTCATGACCGCCTGGATTCCATTCTCTCCAAATACGCGCCCACCCTCGTCATTGCCTGCTATGGGATGAACGACGGCATGATGCAGCCCTTTTCCGAATCAGGCTTCCAGGCCTATCAACAAGGCATGGAACGGCTGAAAAAAAGAGTGGAAGACGCCGGGGCCCAATTCATCGCCATCACGCCGCCTCCCTATATGGCGGATACCCCGGAAAAGGATGCGGCCCGTTACAACCAGGTGCTGGACACTTATGCCGCATGGCTCGCCAGCCGTAAAAAGGACGGCTGGAAGGTTGTGGACATGCGCCCGGAGCTGGGCCGCCAAATCCGGGAAGCGAAGAAAAGGAATCCCCGCTTCATTTACGCCGGGGACGGCGTCCATCCCGGGCAGGAGGGCCACTTCATGATTGCCAGGGCCATTTGGCCTCCCCTCGCCTCCATCCTCCGCGTGCCCGCCCGCGTCCGTTTTCCGGAAGGGGACGAGTTCAGGAAAGCCCTGGAGCGCCACAACCTGTACAAGCTGGCGTGGCTGACGGAAACGGGCCACCGCCGCCCCGGCATCCCGAAGGGGGTTCCGGTTTCCGTTCTTCCCTGCATCCGGGAGGGAGTGGCCGTCTCGGACTGGCACGGCTTCCCATCCCTTCACTTCAAGGTAGCGGGCAGGAACGCCACCCTCGTTCTCCCCAAAACCCCGGCGGAAAACAGGCCGTGGATCTGGCGGCAGGAATTCTTCGGGAACGAGCCGCAGGCGGACATAGCCCTGCTCAAGGAAGGGTTTCATGTGGCTTACGTGGACGTGCAGAACATGTACGGCGCGCACGCAGCCATGGACATCATGGACCGGTTTTATGAAACATTGGTCCGGGACTACCGCCTTTCCCCAAAAACGGTGCTGGAAGGGTTCAGCCGCGGAGGCCTCTTTTCCTTCAACTGGGCGGCCCTGCATCCCGGCCGGGTGGCCGCCATTTATGCGGACGCCCCCGTTTGCGACGTGGCGAGCTGGCCCGGCGGCAGGGGGAAGGGAACAGGCTCCCCGGAAGACTGGCTCCGCCTGCTGGACGTTTACGGCGCTACGGAACAGGAAGCCCTGAGCGGAAAGCTGAGCCCCGTCAACAGGCTGGCGCCGCTCGCCAACGCGCGCATTCCGGTGCTCGCCGTGGTGGGGGACGCGGACAACGTGGTGCCCCTGGAGGAGAACATGGCTGTAGTGGAACGGAAATACCGCGCCATGGGCGGCAGCATCCGGGTGATCCATAAACCGGGAGCAGGCCACCATCCCCACAGCCTGCCGGACCCGGCTCCCATTGTGGAATTTATCCTGAAATCCGTTCGCGGGACCGGCTCCGCCGCGGCGGAACAGGGAACGCCCGTATCCGGAAAGCCCTTGTCCCCCAGCAGGAAAGCCCCTTCCGCATTCCCCGTTCGCCCCGCACTGGGGAACGGGGGGGATTAGCTTGACTTTCCTGTAATGTCGCCTATTCTGACTCAAGCATTATTTGCAACCACTCACACTTATTATGACCGACCGCAGAATTGTTATCACCGGCATCGGAGTGATCAGCCCCTTGGGCAATGATCTTGCATCCACCTGGGAAGCCATGAAGGCTGGCCGCAGCGGCATTGACACCATCAAGTCCATGGATGTCACCGACTACTCCACGAAAATCGCCGGTGAAGTCAAGGATTTCGATCCCACCCCGTATTTCAAGACGCCCAAGGACGCCCGCCGCGTGGACCGCTTCACGCACTTTGCCATGGGCGCCGCCGGAATGGCTCTCAAGGACTCCGGAATGGATCTGGAAGCGGAGGACAAAACCCGCATAGGCGTCATGGTGGGCAGCGGCATCGGCGGTCTCGGCACGCTGGAAAGCCAGCACGCCACGCTTCTTTCCAAGGGGCCGGCCCGCGTGTCCCCCTTCATGATCCCGTACATGATCAGCAACATCGCCTCCGGCCTCATCTCCATGGAATACGGATTCGGCGGCCCGAACATGTCCATCGTCACGGCCTGCGCCACCTCCAACCACAACATCGGGGAAGCCTGGCGCATCATGAAATTCGGCGATGCGGACGTCATGGTCTGCGGCGGCGCGGAAGCCACCATCCTGCCTACGGGCGTCTCCGGATTCAGCAACATGAAAGCCCTCAGCTCCCGCAATGAAGAACCCCAGCGCGCCTCCCGCCCGTATGATGTGGACCGCGACGGCTTCGTCATGGGCGAAGGCTCCGGCGTCGTCATTCTGGAAACGCTGGAACATGCCCAGAAACGCGGCGCCAAGATTTACGGGGAACTCGTCGGCTACGGCATCTCCGCAGACGCCCACCACCTCACCGCTCCGGACCCGGAAGGCCGCGGCGCCGCCCGCTGCATGCAGATGGCCCTGGAACACGCAGGCATGAAGCCGGAGGACATTGACTACATCAACACGCACGGCACCTCCACCCCGCTGGGGGACATCTGCGAAATCAAGGCCATCAAGGCCGTCTTTGGCGACCACGCCAAAAACGGGCTGCTCATCAGCTCCACCAAATCCATGACCGGCCACCTGCTGGGCGCCGCCGGCGGCGTGGAACTGGCAGCCTGCCTCATGGCCATGCAGGAAAACATCATCCCGCCCACCATCAACGTGGACAACCAGGATCCGGAATGCGACCTGGATTGCGTGCCCAACAAGGCCCGCGAGGCCAGAGTGGACGCCGTCCTGAGCAACTCCTTCGGTTTCGGGGGGCATAACTCCTCCGTCATCGTGAAGAGATTCGCCTGACCCTTTCAGGAAACCCCTTCCCGGCGGAAGCGCTGATGTTTGTGTCCACCGCAGCCATCGCGCTTCCGCCTTCTTCATTTCACAGCCATGCCTTCCAAAACGCACCAGGACATTCTGCTCATGCGGTGGGCCCTGTTCTCCGTAGCGGGGATCATCCTGATCGTGGTGCTGTATTCCCTGGGCGTCACCCCCGCCTGGGCGCAAGCCCTGAAGGGAGCCATGGCCTCCGCTCCGTTTCTGCTGGCTGCAGATGCTCCGGCCCTCTCCCCCGGCATGGGCTTCCTGCTGTGCATTGCGCTGACGCTGGCCCTGGTTTACGACCTGATCCTGATCCGCGGAACACTCCGTAAAACGGCCGTTCTGGCCGCCTTCCTTCTTCTGCTGGCCTGCTTTACCCCGGTGCTGGGGCTGTGGGGCATCTTCTTCAACGCCGTTCCGTGCCTGCTCTCCGCGGGGAGCGCGGGTGCGCTCGCCATCCTGTGGCCCCAGCCGTCACCCGGCCCGCATCATTCCGAACCTCCCCCCACTCATGAATAATCTGGACTATCCCCTTCCCGTGCTTGAACTGGTAACCGCCCTCAAACAGCTTCCGGGCATCGGCACCCGCGGTGCGGAACGCATGGCCTTGTGGATGCTCCAGGGGCACATGGGGGAAGCGGAGGCGATTGCCCGCACCATCGGCCAGGCGGCGGAACACGTCACGCCGTGCCCCGTCTGCGGCTTTTTCAGCACCGCCGGAGAACCCTGCGCCGCCTGCCGGGATGAAGAACGGGACAGCCGCCTCATCTGCGTGGTGGAACAGGCCACGGACGTCATTCCCATTGAGCGCAGCAGCGCCTACCGCGGGCTGTACCATTGCCTGGGCGGCAAGCTCTCCCCGCTGGACGACGTGGAGCCGGAAGACCTCAATATCCAGTCCCTGGTGGAACGCGTCACCCGGCAGCCGGGCTGTGAAGTCATTCTGGCAACGGGGTCCGACGTGGAGGGGGAAGCCACGGCCACCTACCTCCACCACCTGCTCAAAGAACTGGACTGCAAGATTTCCCGCCCCGCCCAGGGCCTGCCCGCCGGCGCCGGCCTCAGCCATGCGGACACGCTGACGCTGATGAAAGCGCTGGAAGGCAGGACGGCCCTTTGAAAACGCTCTAAAAACAAACCCGGACTCCCTTTGAAAACAATCAGTCACGCATGTAGCAACATCGCTGACAACCAATTCATTAATACACAGCAGATTAAATCTCACGGGCGTATTGTCTGGATTGACATCTGCCGGGTACTCACCATGCTGTGTATTATAGCATCCCATGCCAATGTATGGAACTATTTCAGCGATAATATAATAGGCGCTTGGTCCGTCTTCGTTTTCTTTTTCATTTCAGCCTTGTTTATTAAGCAGGACAGTAAAAAGGCGCTCAATTACAGCCGTTTTCTCAAACTGTTCATTCCTTATCTTCTCTGGTGCCTGATTGGAGCGTTGATCTACTTCAAATTCAATCTTCATGCCATCTATGCCAACATGGTTGCCGTTTTCGGCTGTAATATCTTCAACACCTTCCCCGCCTACGGAATACTGTGGTTCTTGAGGGAACTGCTGCTGTTAAGCCTTGTCAGCCCTCTGTTAAGTAAATTGAATGATGCGGCACTGTTGTTATTTACCGTCATTTTCCAAATTCTGGGGGCTGCCCCCGAATTAATTTACCATGCGGGTTTAGATGGCATCCCCTTTTTATTTAAAGCACAGGGAGCGTACGGCATGTCCTGGTTCCTGCTTGGTATTTTTTGCGCGCGCAGGAAGCGCATCATCCGTCTTCACGCATGGATTTGCGAGCACCTTGCCCTTGTTTCATTCTTGACGCTGGTAATGCTGCTGTGCGCCGCAGTAGGCAAATACGCCATGCAGGATGCCGGAGACAGCCAGCATGCCGCCCTCATATTGATATCCGTCCAAAACATCTTCATGGTCATTTTCCCCATGGTATGCGCCATAGCCTGCACCCGGCTATCTCCGGGAACGGCTACTAAACTATCCAGCCTGGCGCCTTCCGTCTTTTTCGTCTATGTCTTCCACCCCATAGGCATTATGCTATTCTATCACAGCATACCCGCCAGCATTGAAAACAGCACGCTGCACTCCATCCTGAAATTCTTTGAACCAGTTCTTGTCTTTGCTGTTTCAGTCTTTGTATTCAACATCCTCAGACGCTTTAAAACGGTGGGAAAATGGATATGCCTTTCCACATGAAAATGCCATAACGGCTAAAAACAGAATAAAAATCCGGAGGAAGGGGCCACGGAGCCCGCATGGCAGAATCCATCCCGCAAATAAAATGGATCTGCACAAACGTACCCCCGCCGTGTGCCAAAAAGTCCACGTTCCCAAATATGAGGAGGGGAATGAAAACAGCTTGAAATATGCCGTTTCAACCTCAATCCCCCGTCATTCCGCCAGGCCGTCCACGCGGGCGCGGTCAAAATCCGCCGGGCAAATCGTCACGTTCACCCGGTCGCCCGGCTTGAGCACATCTCTTAACGGAGCGTTCTTTTTCTCCACAAAAGCCACAGTAGTCTTGCCGTTCGGCAGGGTGGCGCGGAAAGCCGTATCCGCGATGCGCTCCGCAATAACGGCCACTGCCTGCACCGTCTGGTAGGGATAAAGTTTCATCTGGAAAAATCAGGTTACAAATTCATCAATCCGTTCATCAGGTCGCTCCCGGTCTTGAGCCCCTTCTCCGCGGCGTCCTGAAGCTGGGGCATGACGGGAGCGGGAACCTGGTCTGCGGCCGGAATCCTGAACCCCCCGTTACCCTTTTCCGTGCCATCCTTCCCCCTGCCTTCCCCGGCCCCCTTGTTCAGCAGGCGCGACGCGACGTCAGCCACTTCCGCCACCTTGCCCATGCCGATCTCCGTCAGGCGGTCTCCCGCCGCCTTGATAAGCCGCGCGGACAAGTCTTCCGACGGGTTGTCCAGCGTGCCGCCAATGTTCACATTGGCCCACACCAGATTGCCTCCGGCTCCCTGGCGGGAAGCGGAAAACACGTCGGAAAAGCCCGGCAGGGCGCTCCACAGGCCGTCGGACCGCAGGCCCACCTGCAACCTTCCGTTAAGCTCGCCTTCTTTTCCGATTTCCAGCCAGCCTTCCACCCTCACCAGATTTTCGCTCTCCACCAGAATGTCGGAGACATGCCAGGCGGCTTCCTTATAGCGGAACTGGGCGGACGCCTTGTGCAGGGGGAGCTGGCGGAATCTGGAAGAACCGCAGAAAAGGGCCAGCCTGTCCAGGACGGGAAGCCCGGTCAGCATCCCGTCCTGCAATCTTACCAGCCCGGCCACATGCGTCACGCCGTCCCGGCCGCCGCGCAGGTCCACCCCGCCGCTCACACTGCCCTGGACATGCTTCTTCCAGTCATTTTCCAGGATGGAAGAGGCGGGAACGCTGTTCACCACCATATTCGCCGTCCAGGAGGAGGAAAGGCCGTCCCAGTCCCCCTTGATGTCCACATAGCCGCCGGCATCCGTGGTCAGGCGGCAGGAGGGAACGTTCACCCGCCTGCTGGAATGGTTGAACTGCGCCGTGCCGGACATCAGGGAAAACTCCGGACAGCCCTTGAAGGGAAGGAGCAGCCTGCCCCCCTGCACGTCAAACTTGTACTGGCTGGACCCGGCATCATGGGTACTCTCCACACGGGTTCCGTTCAGGGCATACAGCTTGCCGGGAACACCGTAGGAGACGGACAGGGAATCAATGCTCCCCTTTTCCAGGCGGAACATATCCGGCAGGATATTCTTTTCCACCCAGCTCCTGGGTCCCTCTTCCTTTTCCCGGAAACGGAAGGGCGCCGGGGCCAGTTGAAGCTTCAGCTCCGCAATATTCACGGAGGTAATCACAAAGGCGCGCTTCAGCAAATCCCAGCGGCTGAACTCCGTTTCAATGTTTTTTGCCTGGAGGGAGGTTAAGAACTCATGCCCCTCCATCGTCACGCCGTCGCACCGGATGCCGGAACCGTCCCAGTCCAGCGGGGCTATCCTGGCGGCATCCACATTCATGTCGTCAACGGCGGACTGCCCCAGCATGGTTAAAAAATCGTCACTCTTCAAATAGGACCTGACATACAGGTAGGAGCCGGCTACCGCCGCCACAGCCAGCACCAGAGCCCCCAGCACGCCCCACAGCAGCAGCTTTTTCCAAATGCCTCCGGCACGGGGCTTTTTCCTGCGTATCCTCCTCATTCTGGACATGGTAACAGACTATATCAAATCCGGCGGCGGTCAAGCCTCCGGATTGGACCTCCGGCTGCTGCAAGCCACGGATAAACGGACATCCGCGCCGGTTTTCCCCCGCCTACCGCGGGCCGTGGTACACCTTGTGCCTTCCGGACGCCATGGTGATAAAGAGCAGGAACAGGGTGTAGGCCGCCAGAAAGCCCATCGGAATAACCGCGCCATGCTCCCCGCGTCCCAGCGCTTCAATGGGGGCGGCCTGCTTCACCCAGATGTTCTGGGCCAGCCAGGTCAGGAAAATCGCCAGCAGCAGCGTGGGCGTCACGAACTTCATGATAAAGCGGTAGATTCTGGGAATGCGGATGACGGAACCGTCTTCCAGATCCATCAGCCCCCGGTCCACTCCCAGCTTCCAGGAAAACAGAATCATCATCACCATGGCGCTTACAAAGAAACACAGGGTGCCCAGGAAGAAATCATACGTATCCATCGCCAGCAGGTTGCCGCTGTACCAGGCGACGATCAGCGTGCCCGTGGCCGTGAAAAAACCCTGCACCACCACGGCCATCTTGCGTTTCAACCCCATGAATTCTTCAATAAAGGACAGGCCCACCTGCATCATGGAAATGGAGCTGGTAACCGCCGCCACGGTCAGGAGCAGGAAAAACAGGCTGCCGAAGATCACGCTGGAGCCCATCTTGGCAAAGGCCTGCGGAAGCACCATGAACCCCAGCGCAAAAGTTCCCTGCCCGGCGGCTCCGGCCACCCCCAGGAACGCCACGGCGGCAGGCACCGTCATCATGCCGGCAATGCCCACCTCGCACACCTCGTTGGAGGCGGCCGCGGAAAGGCCGCTCAATGCGATGTCCTCCTTCTTCCTGACGTAGCTCGCATAAGTCAGGATCAGCCCCGTCCCTACGGAAAGGCTCAGGAACACCTGCCCGGCCGCCGCTATCCAAAGTTCAATGTTTTTCAAACCGTCCCACAACGTCACCTCGGTCAGCCTGCGGGTTCCGCCGGACATTTCCACCTGCCGCACGGCTTCATCCATGGCCCCCCGGTGGGAGGCGGACACCATGGAAACCGTCTTCCACTCCCCGCTGTCCCGGTCCTGCTCCTCCACCAGCACCTTGCTGGGATTCCACATATACCCCAGCCCCTGCTCAATGCTGCGGTCCGGATAGGATGGGTCCGGCGTGCCGATGCACAAAATGCGCACCAGCAGCACCAGGGAAATCAGCAGGAGTATCGGCATGAACCAGCGTGAAAACATCTCGATTCCCTTGCTGATGCCCCGGTAAATGATTCCCAGGTTCAGCAGGATGACCCCGCCGACGATCCAGAGCAGCCCGTTGTCGGACAGCAGGGCGCTCCCGTCCCCGTACATCCCCGTGAAACTGAAAAAGGTCTGCGCCGTTCCCTCAGCCGTGGCAAATACCTCCGGCTGGGTCAGCATCTTCCAGAAATAGCCGCAGCACCACGCCTCCACCACCATGTAGTAAAAGGCCACGGAGGAAGGGCCCAGAACCGCGAGCACCCCCAGGAACTTCCACAGCCTGGACCCCTTGGTCAGGTACCAGAATACGCCGGGGGCGCAGTGGGCTCCCATCTGGCCGCCGCGCCGCCCGATGGACCACTCCGCCCATGCCACGGGCACGCCCACCAGCACCAGCATGAGACCGTACGCCACCATGAAGGCGCCCCCGCCGTACTGGGCCGCCAGCCCCGGAAAACGCAGAAAGTTGCCCAGCCCCACGGCGCTTCCGGCCACAGCAAGAATCACGCCAATTTTGCCGGACCACTCGTCTTGTTGCGCCTTTGAGGATGACATGCAGGCAATACTGACAAAAAAAGCTTCATTTTCAAGAGAAAACAGGCCCTTTTGCCACAGAGAAGGCATCATTGCCACTTGACTTTCGTTCGTTTTTTGGAATCATTCTTTTAGAACCAAACCAAAAAACCGACCATGCTCCTCATAGGAAAACCGGCACCTCATTTCAGTGCAAACGCAGTTGTAAACGGTACCATCGTACCGGATTTCAGTCTTGACCAGTTCAAGGGTAAAAAGTACGTGATCCTGTTCTTCTACCCGAAGGACTTCACGTTTGTGTGCCCCACTGAATTGATCGGCTTCCAGGAAGCCCTGGGCGAATTCGACAAGCGTGACGTAGCCGTCGTAGGCTGCTCCACGGACAGCGAATTCTCCCACTGGGCCTGGGTGAACACCCCCCGTGACCAGGGCGGCATCCAGGGCGTGAGCTACCCCATCGTTTCCGACATCAACAAGACCATTTCCGCCGACTACGGCGTTCTGGCCGGAGACGAGGAAATTGACGAAGACGGCAACGTGGAAGTCAACGGGGAACTGATCGCCTACCGCGGCCTCTTCCTGATCGACAAGGACGGCATCGTCCGCCACCAGCTCATCAACGACTTCCCGCTGGGACGCTCCATTGATGAAGCCATCCGCGTGGTAGACGCCCTCCAGCACTTCGAACTGTACGGAGAAGTCTGCCCCCTTGGCTGGCACAAGGGTGAAGCGGCCATGACCCCGTCCCACGAAGGCGTGGCCTCCTACCTCAGCAAGTAAGCTGCCCCGGCAATATTTCAAGGCCGTTCCCTTTTCCGGGGAACGGCCTTTTTGCCGCTTTTCTCTAACATATAAGTATTGACAACGGACCCTTCCGTTCTAATTTACCCGGAATGAACTACTTCATGCCGGCTTTCCTGTTGATTTCTGCCCTTGCAGGCTCCGTCTGGGCCGCAAATGCCCAAGCGCCTGAAAACATCAGGGACCTTGAAACAGCCTATCAAAAATTCTGCACCAGGCGCGGGGAAGCTCTTCTTCCCGCATTTTCAAAAAAACTTCTCGCCCTCCAGCAGCAGGCGGTCAATCAATCCGACTTTGAAAAAGCCAAACAGATTCAATCCGTTCTTCAAAACATCAAAAAAGATATTCTCTCTCCGCCTTCTTCCAACACCATCGACCCGTTCTTCATAGGAAAGGCGTGGAAAAAGAACGGGGACAGCAACGAATTCACGCAGTTTCTGGATGCCGGACTGAGGCGGTTCTCAAAAGACATTAAACAAACAGCATTCCAGCCCCAGGACCAGTGGGCGGACCCCGGAAAATCCTCCCGGGAAATCCTCCCGGGAAATAGTGGTCTTCACCGGGGAGCCCCTGCGCATCTGGGTTAAAAAAGACGACTCCACCATCATTCAAATTTACAAGGACTCCAGTACTGACTGGCTCACCCTGCAAGACGGCAGGCAAAACATCATCAAATCACCGGAGCCGGGATTGAACAACCTGCATCAGGAATTCCTGACGGAATACTCCAAGGCGTGCCAGCCGTTAACCCGGAAATATCTGGCCGCCGTGGAAAAAAGGCAGAAGCAGCTGGCCCAGCAGGGAAGCATGGAGGAAGCGATCGCCATCCACAATTACATGAAGCCATTCAATTCCGAGGGCAGACCGGTGGACCAGCTGTTAAACGGAATCTGGAAGAACCAGGCGGGAGAGCTGTATGACTTTTCCAATAAATCAAAAGCGGCCAAGAAAGGCCCGGACGGTTCCCTGAAATTTTATCTGGTTTATACGTCCGCCAGTCCTGCAGGGGAATGGAAAATGGCTCGTGTGGACCGGGGGACGGAAAAGGGCATGGAAGTCATTTTCTTTTCCGCCGGAGGAAAAGTGTACCTCATTCCGAACAGGCCCTCCCGCTTTTTCTCTATCTTGACGCGCGTATCCGGTACCTGACGGCCCTTTAAGGCGCACATTCCCGGCTATCCCTCCTTCCCCGGCCGCGGCCTCTCCCTTTCCGGAAATGCCGGAACTGTCATAAATCAGGAGGAATACGCGCACGCCCCTTGAGCCGCACAGGGGTGTTTGCTACATCCTTGGCATGAATATGGATTTCATGGCAGCCGCATCCTCCAGGGAAGATATCTGGACAAGAACCATGGATTTTCTGAACATGCCGGACTGGCTCAAGCTGGAGATGGTGCAGTCCGTGGGCGCCAAAATCCTGCATGTGGTGATATGGCTGGTGGTCAGCTGGATTCTCCTGAAGCTGCTCTGCCAGGTGCTCCGGAAAATCACCGCCCTGAAAATGTCCCCCCAGGCGTCCCGCCTGACCGTTAAAATAGTCAAGGAGGCAGGCTACATCATCATCGGCGTGGAAGCCTTCGCCCTGATGGGGTTCGACATCCTCACCCTGCTGGGCGCGGCCAGCATCATCGGCGTGGCGGTCGGCTTCGCCTCCCAGACTTCCCTGTCCAACATCATCAGCGGCCTCTTCCTGGTGGGGGAAAAGCAAATCAACCTGGGGGACATGATTGAAGTGGGCGGCATCACCGGCAATGTGGACTCCATCAACCTCATGTCCGTCCAGCTCCGGCTGCCGAACAACACCATGGTCCGCATACCCAATGAAATGATCATCAAAAACCCGGTGAGCAACATCACCCGCTTTTCCACGCGCCGCTGTGACCTGGACCTGGGCGTGGACTACAATTGCGACATTGAACACGTCGTGAGCATATTGCAGGAAGTGGTCAAACAGAACAAGCTCTGCCTGGACGACCCGGCTCCCGTCATCATGTTCACCGGATTCCAGGATTCCTCCCTGGGATTCAAAATCGGCGCCTGGTGCCTGAAGGACAACTTTCTGGACTGCCAGAAAACGCTTGCCCACGACATCAAGCACCGCTTTGCGGCAGAGGGCATTTCCTTCCCCTTCCCCACCCGCAGTCTGGAGAGCAGAAGCCCCATCCAGGTGGAAATCTCCGGCACGGCGGAGAAAAATCAGTAGGTGCTCTCTTTTTGCTTTCTTTTTGCCCCGTGAAATTTCAATCTTGTCTGCGTAAAATCCGCATCTATGTCTGACACATCCGCACCCGCCTATCAAAGAATCCTCCTGAAACTCAGCGGAGAAGCCCTGCGCAGCCCCGGCAGCATGGACAACATTTCCCCGGAAATCGTCGCCCGCATTGCTGAAGAAATCGCCCAGGCGCACCGCGCCGGCGTGCAGATCGGCCTGGTCGTGGGCGGCGGCAACTTCTGGCGCGGGGCTAAAGCCAGCGTGCGCGGCATGGACCGCGCCACGGCGGACTACGTAGGCATGCTCGCCACGGTAATGAACGCCCTGGCCCTCCAAAGCGCGCTGGAACGCGCGGGAGTCCCCTGCGTGGTGCAGTCCGCCATTGAAATGAAAAACGTGGCGGAATCCTTCATCCGCCTGAAAGCCCGCACCTACCTGGACAACAATAAAATCGTCATCTTCGCCGCCGGCACCGGCAATCCGTTCTTTTCCACAGACACTACGGCGGCCCTGCGCGCCAGCGAGATCAATGCGGAAGTGGTCATGAAGGCCACCTCCGTGGACGGCGTTTATGATGCGGACCCCAAGAAGGTTTCCGACGCCAAGCGCTTTGACGCCATTTCCTACCAGGAATGCCTGGAACGTCAGCTCAAGGTGATGGACTCCACGGCCTTCACCCTGTGCATGGACAACAAGAAGCCCATCATCGTATTCGACATGCACACGCCGGGCAACATCACGCGCGCCCTGCTCGGGGAACCCATCGGCACCACCATCAGCTGAACTCCGCACGCCCCTTTTTCCAACCTACAAAAAACACTTAGCACCCACCACAATCATGGACGCAGAAACATTAATATTGGAAACGGAGGAATCCATGCTCAAGGCCGTGGACTTCGCCAAACAGGAATTCTCCGGCGTGCGCACGGGAAAAGCCTCCCCCGGCCTCGTTGAAAACCTGGACGTGCACGTCTCCAGCTACGGCTCCGTCATGAAGCTGAAGGGCCTGGCCGTCATCAGCACGCCGGAACCCCGCCTCATTCTCATCCAGCCCTTTGACCCGAGCACCGTCCATGACATCGGCCGCGCCATCAATGAAAGCAAGTTGAACCTCAACCCGCTGGTGGAAGGCCGCTCCATCCGCCTGCCCATTCCCGCCCTCACGGAAGAACGCCGCAAGGACCTCGTGAAGCTTGTCAAATCCCAGGCGGAAGAAGCCCGCGTGCGCGTACGCGGCGCCCGCAAGGCCGGCATGGACTCCGCCAAAAAGCTCAAGGCGGACAACATCGTCACGGAAGACGGCCAGCGCGATCTGGAAACGCAGATCCAGAAGCTCACGGACAAGTACGTGAAGGACATTGACGAGCTGGTGGCCGTCAAGGAAAAGGACATCATGACCATCTGAGCCAGAACCATCCATCCCCAACCATTTTACGACAATGACAGACAACGTAACAAACTTCCTCGCCTCCGGCATTGAAATCAAGGGAACCATCCGTTTCCAGAACGACATGCACATCGACGGCAAAATCGAAGGTGAAATCATTTCCGACAAGGGAAAAGTCACCATCGGAGAAACCGCCCAGATCAAGGGCGACATCACCGCCGGAGACGTGCGCATCTACGGCAACGTAGAAGGCAAGGTCACCTCCGACCGCTGCGAACTCAAGCAGCAGGCCCGCGTCGTCGGGGACATGAAGACCCGCAGCCTCGCCATGGAAGAAGGCGCCCACCTGCTGGGCCGCACGGAAATCGGTTAAAACCGCGAACCTCATTTTTTCATCAAGCCGTTCCTTCCTGCGCGAGGGAACGGCTTTTTTACGCCCGGTGGCAGGGCAGCCCGGCAGAAAAAGAGGAATACTCCGCTTGAAAAACCGGTAAAGACGGAAAACTCCCATCCGGGAGCGGAAGGCTCCCGCCTTTCGCATTTACGTCCGTCCGAAGCAAAGCTGGGCTTTCTTCCCTTTCTCCCGCAGCCGCACTTGATGAGGACCGGAAGGCCCTCATTCCCGGGCGGAACGCCGATTCCCACTTTTGCGGCAGGCAGGCCAGGCCTCCGGTGGAACCTGGCCGCCAACAGGGCAAAAAACGGGAGGTGGAGCAAAAGCCGCTCCGTTATCCCGCTTCCTCAGGAAAGTCAGGAAAGGGGCGGACGCACGATGGACCAGGAACGCGGCTGCGCGGGGTCCAGCACCTTCTTGATAAAGGCGTTCACCTGGTCCAGCTCCATGTTCCTGATGGCGACTGTCTGCCGTTCAAACGCATCCAGGGGCAGCCCGAACAGGATATCCAGAGCCAGCATCTGGCACAGGGCTCCGTTGGACTGCATGGCCAGCAGGCGGGAGGAAAGGGCGGACGCCTTGGTGCGTTCCAGCTCCTCTTCCGTCATGCCGCGCTCATGAATCATCTCCAGAGTCTTTTCCAGCCGCCGCCCGGCTTCCTCCAGTTGTTCCGGAGAGGTGCCCAAGTAGAAGCAGATGCCTCCGGCGTCCATGCCGATGAACAGGGAGGAGCTGGCATAGTAGGCCAGCCCGGCTTCCTCCCGGATGTTGGTGAAAACGGGACCGGCCATGTCACTGCACCAGGCCTGGAACAGCAGCGCCTGCGCCATTTCCGGGGAAGCCACGTCCACGCACGGCATTCCCACCACCAGCACGGCTTGCTGCTTATCCAGCACGGACACCTCCCGGCCAGCGCGCAGCGCGGGCGTGGGAGTCAGGACCGGCGGCATTCCGGCCCTCATTCCGCCAAGACGCTTTTCCAGAAGAGGGAGAACCTCCTCCTTCCTGACATCTCCGGAAATGCATATCACGGCATTGGAGGCGCAGATGATGCGTTCATACTGTTCCTTCACGTCCCGCACTGTCAGTGAAGAAAGGCTCTCCGGCGTGCCGGACGGGGAATTCCCGTAGGAAACATGGCCGTAGGCCACCTTCCGTTCCTGCCGGAACGCCACGGAAAGCGGATCTTCCAAATCCTCCTCCGCATCCGCCACAAAGGACTCCTTCTCCCGGAGGAAGGCGTCCTCCGGGAAGGAGGGATTCATCACCACATCCGCCATCAGCTCCAGTCCGGAATCCAGGTCTTCCGCCAGAATCTGGCAGCCCACGCTCAGGGAATTGTTGCCTGTGGAGGTATTGATGGCCCCTCCGATGTCCTCCAGAAAACGCGCTATGTCCCCTGCGGAACGCGTGGCGGTCCCTTTCAGCAGGCATTCGGACATCAAATCCGTCACCCCGGCGTCATGTTCATTCTCCGCACGGCAGCCGGCCTTGAAGGCCAGGCAGGCATAGGCCAGCGGAAGGCGGTGGTCCTCACGAATCACCACCTTCATGCCGTTGCCAAGCACATGCTCGCTCAGGGCCGTTTCCGTCCCGGCGGCGGAACCGTCTTCCTCCGCGGCGTTGCTGCCCACGGGATCCAGGCTGACTTCCGTCACATTCGGGGAGGACAGCCAGGTGGAGCACACGCGGTGCAGGTCTTCCGTGGTCACCTGTTCAATGGCTTCCTGCCATTCTGAAGACAGGTTCAAATTGCGCGCCCCGAACCAGTCCGCCCCCATTTCCGAGGCCACTCCGGCGGCGGAACTCCTGCGGCGCAGGCGGCTGACCCGCGTCTGCTTGCAAACTCTCTTCAAATCCTCCGTAAAATCCTCCTGTGCCAGATTCCGCAGTTCCTGGAGCACCAGGTCCCGCACCTTGTCACGCTGGGCGCGGTCCACGTCAATGCTGATGGTGAACGCCCCTTCGTCAGTCTCGGACTGGTTGGAATGCACCTCAATGCTGTACACCAGCCCCAGGCGGTCGTGGAACTTTTCATAAAAACGCGCGGAACGGCCCCCGCCCAGGATGCTGGCCAGGGCGGAAAGAGCCGGCGTATCCGGATGGCCTGAACAGGGCAGGCGCCAGGCAAGGTTCAGTTTGGAATAAGGCACGGCAAATTCCTTGCGCACCCTGCGGGAACCGAACTGGTGCGGTTCATGGGGAATAAGCTCCCGGTTCAGGGGGCGGGACTTTAAATCTTCCACCAGCAGTTCCAGATGGGAAAAAATCTCCGCGGCATCCACATCCCCCGCGATGGAAAGCACCACATTGTTCGGAACATAGCGGCTGGCATGGTAATCCAGCACGTCCTGGCGCGTCAGGCAGTCAAACGCGGCGGGTTCCCCCAGCACGGGCCAGCGGCGCGGATGCTTGAGATACAATGTCTGCATCAGAAGCTGGTAAGCCACGGAATCGGGATCGTCCGCGTACATGGCCATCTCCCGGCGCACCACCCCCTTCTCCCGCTCTAGTTCATCCTCCGGGAACGTGGGGAAAAACACCAGCTCCGTCAGAAGGTTCAGGAAAATCTGCCAGGAATCCGCAGGGCCGTCTATATAATACACGGTGCGGTTCACGCTGGTATAGGCATTCCAGTGGCCGCCGCGTTCCTGGACCTTGCGGGCCAGGTCCTGCCCGGAATAATGCTCCGTTCCCTTGAACACCAGGTGTTCCAGCAAATGGGAAAGGCCGCTCCCCTGCCAGTGGCCCTCATTCATGGACCCGGTGCCCACCCAGTACTGAAGGGACACTACGGGATGGGACTTGTCCTCCTTGATCAAAACCGTCAAACCGTTTCCGAAACGGCGCGTCACAGGCTCCTTGGCTGAACTCATGTTTCTTAGCGTGCCTTAAGACGGCAGGCCATGCAAGCCGCCGCTCCGTCCACGCCGCGGCACTGTCAGACTTACCCCGGTTTTAAAAAACGCAGTTGAATCGAAAACCTCCCTAAAAAAAACATGCTGACTGCACATTTTTTTGAACAAATCTTAAACTCTGTTACTCTATCAGTCGTAGAACGGCAGATTATGTGCCGTTTATCATCAACAACACCAACCTCACACATCATCATATGAAAAAGATCCTCGCTGTAGCAGCCTTTGCTTTCGCATTCAGTGTCAACGGTTACGCCCAGGAAGCCGCCGCTCCGGCCGATTCCTCCGCCCCCGCTGCTCAGAAGTGCTGCAAGAAAGACAAAAAGTGCGACAAGAAATGCGACAAGGAAGGCAAGTGCGGCAAAAAATGCGACAAGCCCTGCAGCAAAGGTGAAAAGCCCTGCGACTGCTCCAAAAAGGAAGAAGCTCCCAAGGCCTAACCTCACGGAAACCATCACAATGAACGCGAACCCTTGCCGAACCCTTTCGGCAAGGGTTTTCTCCACCGGGTGGGCGTAAAACCGTCCGTCCCGTTGACCATGAAATTACTTGATTTGAACCTTCAACCCATTTTATAAACTGTCATCATGAAAACGACTTCCATTCTTACCATCGGCTGTGCGGCCATTGCGCTGTCCATCACCTCCTGCACCAACTTCGGTTCCCCGAACGCCTACAACCTGAACGAAATCGGCGGCGCACAGGAAACCTATACCGGTACGGTCACCAGTGTGGAAAACGTCAAAATCCAGGCCAATAACGCCAATACCGGCACCGGCATCGGTGCAGTGGCGGGCGGCCTGACCGGCGCCATGTTCGGCGGCGGCAACGCCAAGTACGCTACGGCAGCGGGCGGCGCCATTCTGGGCGGCATCGCCGGCAACCAGATTGACAAGGCCGTGAACAACACGACCGGGGAACGCATCACCGTGCGCCTGGACCAGAAAAGGAACGGCACCCGCAACTACACGGTCGTGCAGGTCGCCAGCAGGAACAACCCGATCCAGGTCGGACAGCGCGTGCGCGTGATCATCGGCAACAACGGTTCCCGCGTGCTGGCCTACTAATTGGCCCTCCTTCACTGACCAGCTACATACCGGCATGATCTTCGGCACCTTACCCGGCGGCGCTCCAGTAGAACTGTTTGAACTGTCTTCCGACAAGCTGACGGTACGCATCAGCAACTACGGGGGGCGCATCATCTCCGTCGTCAAGGACGGCATGGACATGATCGTAGGGCCCAAGCACTTTGAAGACATGCTGAAAGACACCTGTTATTGCGGTGCGATTTGCGGCCGTGTCGCGAATCGCATCGCAAAAGGCAGGTTCTCCATTGACGGAGACTCCCATTCCGTGGTCGTCAACAACGGCCCCAACCACCTGCACGGAGGCGTGCAGGGCTTCGACAGCAAAATCTGGCAGGTGCAGGAAGCCACGCGCAACACGCTGGTGCTTACCCTGCACTCCGCAGACGGGGAGGAAAACTATCCCGGCAATCTGGAAGTGGTAGCCACCTATACCGTGGTGGAAGAAACCCTCCACCTCCGGCTGGAAGCGTACGCGGACGCGGCCACCATCGTCAACCTCACCAACCACGCCTACTGGAACCTTTCCGGCAAGCTCACCATTGACTCCATGACGCTGGAGGTGCGGGCTTCCGCCTACACCCCGGTGGACGCCACCAACATTCCGGACGGCCGCATCCTTCCCGTGGAAGGAACGGACTTTGACCTGCGGAAGGCAGCCCTGCTGGGAGAACGCAACTCCGCCGCCCATCCGGACACCGCCGCCGGACTGGACCACAACTACGTGCTGGATTCCGAACCCGGCGACAAAATCGCCGCCATCCTTCTGGACCCGGAATCCCGCCACCGCCTGATCGTGGCGACGGACGCGCCCGGCCTCCAGGTGTATACCGGGGAATACCTGCCCCAGGCGCGCCAGGGAATCGCGCTGGAAGCCCAGGGCTTCCCCAATGCCGTCAACACGCCCCACTTCCCCAGCGTCATCCTGCGTCCCGGCCAGTCAGCCACGCGCAATATCACCTGGACCGTCAGGTAAAAGGCATATCCGCAGTCCCCTGAGCGGGAAAGGCAGGAAATGTTCCGGCGCGCCAAACTCCGGAACCCCGTCTTTCAGCTTTTCAGGCGTGCGCTGTCAAGACGCCGCATAAAGGGCTTCCGCCACCACCTTTTGCAGGCCTTCCGCCATGCGTTCCATGGAACGGCCCACAAAAATCAGGTCCGCCACGGAAATCAGATTGTCCTGATACTGTTCCGGCAGGCGGGTGAACGTATCCGTCATGGCCGCCGCATGCTCCGCCAGCGTCTCCAGCGCGGGAACCAGCTCCGCCAGAGCCTTCCCGTCCCAGGAAGAGACGGCCTTGTTCACCGCTCTGAACTGCTCCGCCATCTCCCGGTAAACGGGGTCCGCCTGGGCGGCCTCCCGGATGCGGGGGCGCTTGTTAAGCTTGTTGGCCCTCTTGGCGATCGTCACGGCCTCATCCCCGATCCGTTCATACATGGAAGACATGCGTATGGAAGCCAGCACCACCTTGAGATCGGAGGCTACGGGACTGAAAAAAGCCAGCAGATGCAGGCCTTCCCGGTCCACCGTCATTTCCAGCTCATCCAGCTCCTCATCCTCCGCAATGGCCTGGTTGGAGGCGGATTCATTCTGCTGCAGCAGCCCGGCGGCAGCCAGGTCAAGGGCGCTCTGCGCCTTGTAGGCCATCTGGAGCAAATGCGTATTCAGGGAGGAAAGGGCGGCGTCAAACTCCCTCAGGGTGTGCGCGTCGTGATTCATGATTAGGAATATTGGCTTGATGACTGGCGGCGCTTTTGCCGGCATGGTAAAAAATGTGCTGGCGGCGCAGGCTGTTCCTTTTGGCGGAGGATGCGGCCAGCCTCCGTACAACGCCGGAGGAAAGGGAAAAATGCCCGGCTCCCTTTCTGGAAGTAAACTTTGAAAAAACCATAAACAACTCTCTGTTAACTGAATCTTCCCGTGATATAATCCTCCGTTTCTTTCATGGAAGGATTGGAAAAAATCTTCTCCGTGGAATCAAACTCCACCAGCCTTCCCAGCATGAAAAAACCGGTCAGGTCGGAAACGCGGGTGGCCTGCTGCATGTTGTGGGTAACCACGATGATGGTGAACTCCTCCTTGAGCCGGTGCATCAGCTCTTCCACCCGCACTGTGGCAATGGGGTCCAGGGCGGAACAAGGTTCGTCCATCAGCAGGATGCGAGGCTTCACGGCAATGGAACGGGCGATGCACAGGCGCTGCTGCTGTCCCCCGGAAAGGCCGTTGGCGGAAGCATGCAGGCGGTCCTTCACTTCATCCCATAAGGCGGCATGCCTCAGGCTTTCCTCCACCGCTTCATCCAGAATGCCGCGGTTCCTTACCCCCGCCAGCTTCAACCCGTAGGAAACGTTCTCATAAATAGTCATCGGGAAGGGATTGGACTTCTGGAAAACCATCCCCACCTCCCGGCGCAAATGGATGGGGTCCAGGGACGGGGAAGTCACGTCCACCCCGTCAATGCGAATGGAGCCGCCCGTGACGCGGGCCTCCGGAATGCGGTCATTCATCCGGTTGATGCAGCGCAGCAGCGTGGACTTTCCACATCCGGAAGGGCCGATGAACGCCGTCACCCGGTTCCTGGGAACCTTCATGGTGACATGGAACAGGGATTGCTTGCTCCCATAACAAAAATCCAGGGAATCCACCTCTACGGCGGTCTGGTCGGCGGCGGCTGGATGCGGAGTCATGTTCGGTCAAATGGCGCGTCCTGCGCCGTTGACCGCATGGTATCCCAAAAACGAAGCTCCAGGTCTACTACGGGTTTGTGACAATTTCTTAACCTGGCTTTTTGAGAAAAAGAAAAACACGCAGCGGATTTAGAATCCGTTTACTTTTAATTGACTATAAAACTAAATGAGTGTGAATGCAAAAACACGTTTGGTCTTTTCTTTTTAGAGATACGTTTTTACTTGCAAAACGAGAACTATTTTTCTTGCCCGGAAAGAACTATTTTGTATGTTGATATGACGTGCCGGAAAACCTATTGGCAGCAGCTTTGCGTCTCCCAGTTTTTATAATAGATTTTAATAATTTTCAGGAAAATTACGATGAAAAGAACAATTCCGCAAACCCAAAGATTTAAACATATAAGCAAGGGTTTTGCCCTGATTGCCACCATCACCCTGATGATGCTCCTGGCCCTCCTCAGCGTTGGCCTTCTTACCATTGCATCCTCACAGGTCCGCATTTCCGAAAAACAGCTCTTTGCCGCGGAGGCCAAATCCCTCGCCAGGTTTTCCCTGGAAGTGGCCCTCGGGCAGCTCCAGTGTGAGCTGGGACCCGACCAGCGCGTTTCCGCCAACTCGGGCATCCTTTCCTCCGGCGCCAGCGAAGGCAACGCCCCGTACATCCTGGGCGTCTGGAACAGCTGGGACACCTGGCTCAACAAGACTAACTCCCAGGGCATGAACATTTCTTCCACCTACGATACGGGAAGAAAGTCCATGTTCCGCCGCTGGCTCATTTCCGATCCGGACCTGCGCAGGCTCAGCACGCTGGAAGCGGGCAAAAGCCTGCTGGGCAAACGTTCCCTTACCAACCAGAATTTCCGCAGTGTCGCCTTGGTGGACCATGGCACAGTAGGAACGCCCGTAGGCGCCAAGAACCAAGACAAAAAGGAAATCTACGCCCGTATGGTGCGTGTGGACGATTCATCCAAAACCATTGGCCTTAAAAGAAATTCCAGCGTGCGCAAATACATTGCGTGGTGGGTAACGGGAGAAAACCAGAAGGCGCGCATCAACCTGATGCCGCATGCCTCGGAAGAAAGCACGGATGCCCTGACGGTGATGCGCTCCACGTGGGACACGCCCGGTCCTGATTTGGAGCCCCTCAACCTTTCTTCCATGATGGCATCGAGTTCCGGAAACGACATGTCCACAGTCAGAAAACTCATCTCCCTTGATACGATACTGGCTAACAGTAAAAACGGCCGGCTGAAAGACTTGGGAGAGGTGTACCATGACATCTCCCTGGTTTCTTCCAGTCTCTTGACGGATTCTAAATTCGGAGGTCTTAAAAAGGACCTCAACATTATGTTTTCCCAGGAAAAGCTGCCTGAAGATTTCCGCGGAGACACCTCGGATATCGGTCTCCGGCCGTATACGTCCGAGGACGGAAACCCATCGGAACAGAACCGCCCGATCGGTTCCTGGAACCAGCTCTACCTGTGGGCCAACGTGTGGGACTCCTCCACGAAGAGGGACGGACAAGATTCTTCCGCCACCCTGCAATGGAATGGGCGCTCCCCCAGCACATTGATTGCGGCGGACTCTGCGGCCAGTATGGAAATGATGGACAACCGCTACACGTACATGCGCCATCCCATCCTGCTGCGCTTTTATTCTTTCGTGGGACTTAACTATGTCAAACACGGCAACAAGCATCCCAACCGCGGTGGATGGATTGACTTCCGTATCGCCGTCATTCCGGTGTACGTCTGGTGGAACCCCTACAATGTGGATATGAAACTGACCGGAGCCGACGGCGGCGTCTGGGGCGCCTACTTCGGCGAACATCGTTTCATGCCCCTGCTGCTTTCCCACAATATCAAATTCGCATGGAACCAGCTGGATGAAGGCCAATTGTCCAATTACGGGGAATCCTGCCTGGTCCCCTACTTAAACGCCTCTTATAACAACCGCCAGGTAGCCGACTTTGGCGCCTCTTTCCGCACCACATCCAAACTCAGTGGAGATGGGGCCACGATCAAGGGAGAACCTTCTACCTTGAAGGCTGGAGAAATCGTTGTCTTTGCCCAGCCGGTCGTTTCCAACATTGCCAATGGCAATGAGGTTTATAAGACAAAACCCAACAGCGGTGATTTCAAACCGGACAGGTTCCCGCTCAAGGAAGGTTGGTCCCAGGAGCCTGGCCAGGTCAGCTCCTATGCCGTCAACCTGACGGACGGTGTTCGCTACGAACTGCTGGACGGCAGTGGATATAATCAGCAGGGCATCGCCAAGGCTTCCATTATCTTCGCGGAAGATACCAGCCAACTCAATGGTACGCCCGATAATCATGTCCTCGCCGTCAAATACGGGGACAAGGGAGCATCAAAGGCCTTGGGAACCTTCGTCATGGGGGCCGGTCTCATGAATCCCAACAAGATGAACAGCTCCTCCTCCCTGAATGGGAAAAACACGGCTGAAATCGACATCTTCGCCAAAACCATGCCGGCTATCCTCAACCTGAACTGGGGCGCGTGGGAAAAACCTCTGGTCGACCAGATTAAACTTCCGGCGGAAATGTGGGAACATAATGAAGGCACCAATGAAGAAGCCAAGAAGGCGGGCGAATACGGAACTCCCTCTTTGGATTCCACATTCATCGCCTACTACGGGGTATCGGTCAAATGGGGCAAGCCTCCGGTGATCGGAGCCTACCCGGAAGGCAAGGACTACCGCGCCAAGACATGGCAGCACTCCAGCCCTCTCTTCTGGGGTGGGCAGATGCCCACCGCCTCCGAGC